>JBBSMQ010000077.1:0-3245 GCA_038233075.1 Acidimicrobiales bacterium | reverse complement strand
TCTGACGGCCGCCGTCGGAGACGGTCGACCCCCACCCCGTGGCCGTGGCGGTGGCGCCGGTGATTTCGGCGCCCGGCGCGGCGATGCGCTGGTTGGGTGCGGTGGTGGCCGAGTCGATCCGTATCAGGGCCACATCACGGTTGAACGAGAAGTCGTCGTAGCCAGAGAGGACCCTGACCTCGGCGATGCGGTGCCGCGTTCCCGAGCCGGCGGTGAGCGACTGGGTCCCGGTCAGGACCTCGTAGGACGAGGTGGGGACAGGGTCCTCGCTGCCCTCGTAGGTGACGCAGTGCGCAGCGGTCAGGATCCAGCTCCGGCTGATGACCGTCGCCCCACAGAACTGCGCCCCCGGGAGGGGGTTCCCGGCGTCGACCAGGGCAGCCTGGGAGGGCCAGGCGCCGGGGGCGGACCGGACGCCGCCCACGATGCGGGGAGAGGCCATGGGTGCGGGCTCCGGAGGCTCGGCCGGCTCCTGGGCCCCGACTGCGGGCGACAGGGCGCCGAGGACCAGGGTGAGGAGCAGCGCCAGGGCCACGGGGAGGCCACGCGAGAGCTCGGGTCGGGGCCTTCTGAGGGACATCATCTCTCTCCTCCGACGTCATCGCCGTCGCACGGGCCGTGCGGCCGTCACCCATCGGCCCCGGCCGCGCTGACACGAGGGCGCGACGAGAGACGGTACCACCGCCCTCCTGGCCGACCTCGGCACTCGCCACCGAGGTCGGCGGGCCCGCACCGGACCGGTCGGCGTCCCGTTGGCTCCCGCGACCGTGCGCCCGAGCCCCGTTCAGGACGCGACCGCCTCACGCGGGACCGGTCGTGGCGGGCCGGTCCGACCGGCTACCAATGGTCCGTGGCATCACGCATCGAGGACTACGCCCTGCTGTCGGACACCGAGTCGGCCGCGCTGGTGGCCCGCGACGGGTCGATCGACTGGCTGACGTTCCCCCGCTTCGACTCCCCCGCCTGCTTCGCCGCCCTCCTCGGCTCCCCCGAGCACGGTCGGTGGATGATCGCTCCGTGCCAGAGCGTGACCCGCGTCGAGCGGGCCTACCGGCCGGGGTCACTGGTGCTGGAGACCACCTCTCACACGCTCGACGGGGTCGTGCGCCTCATCGACTGCATGCCGGTCCGGGACGAGACGCTGCAGGTGGTGCGCCGGATCGAGGGGGTGAGCGGCTCCGTGACCATGCGCATCGAGCTGGTGGTGCGGCCCGACTACGGCTCCATCGTCCCGTGGGTCCGCCGGCACGCGGGCCAGCAGCGCTTCGTCGCCGGTCCCGACGCCCTGGCCCTGACCTCTCCCGTCGAGCTGGAGCCCGACGGGTGGCGCCACGTGGCCGAGGTGACGGTGGCGGCCGGGGAGACGGTGGACTTCGAGCTGGCCTGGTTCCCGTCGTCGACCCCCAACCCGGAACCCGAGGACGTGGGCGAGAGCATCAGGCGCACGACCGAGTGGTGGGAGTGCTGGAGCGACCGTTGCGCGCCGTCCCCCCGCTGGGACGACGTGGTCCGCTCCTCGCTCACCGTCCTCAAGGGACTCACCTACGACCCCACCGGCGGCATCGTGGCCGCCGCCACCACCTCCCTGCCCGAGCAGCTGGGCGGCGAGCGCAACTGGGACTACCGCTACTGCTGGCTGCGCGACGCCACCTTCACCCTCCTGGCCCTGATCGAGGCGGGCTACACCGAGGAGGCGGCGGCATGGCGGCGCTGGCTGCTGCGAGCCGTGGCCGGACGACCGGACCAGGTCCAGATCATGTACGGCCCCGCCGGGGAGCGGCGGCTGTCGGAGATGGAGCTCCCGTGGTTGCCGGGCTACGAGGGGTCGGGCCCGGTGCGGATCGGCAACGCGGCGCACGGCCAGCTCCAGATCGACGTGTTCGGTGAGGTCCTCGACGCCCTGCACCAGGCCGCATCGGCGGGTGTGGGCGACCCCGACGGTGACGCCTGGTCCCTGGCCAAGTCTCTCGTCGAGCGCCTCATCGAGGTGTGGCGCGAACCCGACGACGGCATCTGGGAGGTGCGGGGCGAGCGGCGCCACTTCACCCACTCCAAGGTGATGGCCTGGGTCGCGCTGGATCGGGCCCTGCGTTGGGCCGAGGAG
This sequence comes from Acidimicrobiales bacterium, assembly GCA_038233075.1. Lineage (GTDB taxonomy): Bacteria > Actinomycetota > Acidimicrobiia > Acidimicrobiales > Iamiaceae > Iamia. The sequence goes on along the minus strand of JBBSMQ010000077.1, from coordinate 1,141 downwards.
TTCGACCTCGACGCTCCGGTGGACCGCTGGGCCGCACTGCGCGACGAGGTCCACGCCGAGGTGCTGACCCGGGGGGTCGACGACCGCGGCGTGTTCGTCCAGTCCTACGACAGCACCGCCCTCGACGCCAGCCTGCTGCTCGTCCCCCTGGTGGGGTTCCTCCCGCCCGACGACCCGCGCGTCACCGCCACCATCGACGCGATCCGCGACGAGCTGAGCGAGGACGGCTTCGTCCTGCGCTACCGCCAGGAGCACTGCGACGACGGCCTGGAGGGCACCGAGGGCGTGTTCCTCCTGTGCTCGTTCTGGATGGTGCAGGCCCTGGCCCTCAACGGGCGCGTCGAGGAGGCCGAGACCCTCTACGAGCGGCTGGTCGAGCTGCGCAACGACGTGGGTCTGCTGGCCGAGGAGTGGGATCCCAAGGCCGGGCGCATGCTCGGCAACTTCCCCCAGGCCTTCTCCCACATCGGCCTGGTCGAGTCCGCCATGATCCTCAACCGCCAAGGCGGTCTTCGAGCCTCGTCGTCACTCGCCCGCTGACGACGACGAAATCTATGCCAGGTGGTCGATGAAGCGCTCCAGCTGGCGGAGGTTGCGGCACTCGAAGGTGCCGTCGCAGTGGGTGGCGTACTCGCCCACGATGCTGTCGCCGGTGTCCCAATAGTTCTTGGGCTCGGGGTTGAGCCAGTAGACGTGGCGGGCCCGGTGCTGCATCTCCTTGACCACCCAGGACTGGGAGGCGTGGTAGTTGTTCCGGGCGTCGCCGAGGAGGATGACGGTGGTCTTGGGGCCGATCTCCTTGCCCCACCGCTGCCAGAACACCTCGAAGGCGTGGCCGTAGTCGGAGTGGCCGTCGACCCAGACGACGTCGGCCTCGGTGTTGACTCGGTGGACCGCCTCGGCGATGTCTTCCACACCCTCGAACAGGCGGGTGACCTCGTCGACGCCGTCGATGAACACGAAGGCCCGGACCTTGGAGAACTGGCCCTGGATCGCATAGACGAGGTGCAGGGTGAACCGAGCGAAGCTGGCCACCGAGCCGGAGATGTCGGCGACGACGAAGATCTCGGGCTTGGCCGGGCGCGGGTACTTGAACTTCGGTTCGGCCGGCACGCCACCATAGGAGAGTGAGTGGCGGATG
>JBBSMQ010000076.1:0-4109 GCA_038233075.1 Acidimicrobiales bacterium | reverse complement strand
GCTCGTGACCTTCGCGTTCAAGAACCGGTGGCTGGCCCGAGCCGACGACCCGATGTGGCTCGTGCGCTACAGCCCCGTGCCAGACCACCAGAGCGAGGCGCTCGGCTTCGTCGAGCGGTCGTCGCTCCCGACCGACGAGCAGGCCGATGAAGTCGGAGACGTCGGCGATCTGGCACCCTCACGACCTCCGCCACGTCGCCGCCTGCTGGCTCCTATTCGACGTCGGCCTGGACCCGGCATCGGTGAGCCGCCTCCTCGGCCACGCCAACGCCGCCTTCACCCTCAGCCGCTACGTCGGCATCCGAGGCGACCTCGCCGCAACCGCGACATCCGCGACGAATCGTTGGTAGCCGAGGTCGACACCTCGCTGCCCCGATCGGCGGGGCGTGCACCCGAATCCGTCAGCGGAGGCTCAAGTCCCGCTGAGGGTCCCGTCTCGCTGTCCGTGCCTGGTGGTTCACGGTGGGTCCGACTGTGAACCCTGGTGGCCACCCTCGACGGCCGGTGCCGCGAGCGCCCCAGCGCCGGCATCCGCCGCACGAGGTGGCCTTGAGGTCCGGCCGGAGGTTGCTCGCGCGACTTGCGAGGGCTCAGCGGCCTAGATGGCCATGGAGAGCAACGATGCCCTGTCCTTCGCGCCCACTGACCACCCGAGCCCCCGGTGCGCCAGGTGGGCTTCGAGCTGACCGACCCGTACGTGGAGCGGGGCCGTGCTCGGGTCGATCCGGGACGGAAACGATTGGGCCATGGGCTGGTTGGAGGACCACACCGCGGTACCGCCCTCGTGCCCGACGCGGATCTCAGCGCGGCCCTCGCCTACCATCGTCACCTCGCCGAGGAGCAACGGGCCCTGGTCGAGTCGTGGTGCGGGGACGGATACCGCTACCAGACCGCCATCGGACGGGCTGGGGCCGGTAAGACCACCACCACCGTCGCCGCCTGCGCCCAGGCCTGGGCCCGCCGCCGGCCACCGGCTCGTCGGCGCCACCGTCAAAGGGGAGGCGGCCCGGACTCTCGCGGCGGCCACCGGCATCGAGTGCGAGACGGTGGCCTGGTACCTCGCCCACGACGACCCCCACGACCTGCCCCTTGACGCTCGCACCGTCCTCGTCGTCGACGAGGCCTCCACCCTGTCGGACCGGGACCTCGACGCCCTCATGACCATGGCCGACCGCACCGGGGCCACCATGCGGCTCATCGGCGACCCGGCCCAACACGGTGCCATCGCGGCGGGCGGAATGTTCCGGGTCCTCTGCGAATACCACCCCACCCACACCCCGAGCTCACCGTCACCCACCGCGTCACCGACCCGAACGACCGGGCCGCCGCCCAGGCCCTGCGAGAGGGGCGCATCGACGACGCCCTCGACCACCTCGCCACCGCCGGCCACCTCCACATCGTCGGCGACGACCTCACCATGTACCGGAACATCCTTGGCCGCTGGTGGGACAGCCACCGCAACGGGGCCGACCACCCCATGGTCGACCGCCGCAACGCCACCCGCCGCCAGCTCAACCGCCTCGCCCACCACCTCCGTAGGGCCAACGGCGAGATCGGAACCGAGGAGATCCACGCCAGCGGCGACCGCCAGTTCTCCATCGGCGACCAGATCACCGCCCGCGCCCCCAACCGCCACCTCCACCCCCCGACAACCGGAAGGCCTACGTCCTCAAACGGGGCCCTCGGCACCATCACCGCCGTCCGAACCGACCCCACTGTCGCTCGGATGCCCCCGGCTGATGAGGGTCATCGAGCCAACGCCTCCGGGCAGACAGGGCCGCCACTGGACGCTCCTACGACCATCAGGTCGTAGGCTCGATGATCGATCGGATCGGCACGTCTGGGAGGCGGAATGAGCGAGACCGGCATGGTGCAGTGGGGGTCACGGGACGGTGCGCCGTGGCTGAGTGGCATCTTCGTGGTGCTGGTGTTGGGCGCGATCTGGCTCCGGGTGGCTGGGCTCCCATCCGCGGACCTGCATGGGCCCCTGCACTTCGTCGGGATCATGGATCCCTTCTGCGGAGGAACTCGCGCCACGTACATGCTGGTGCACGGTGACGTCGGTGCCGCCTGGTCCTGGAACCCCCTGGTCCCGCTGCTGGCCGTCGCCATGACCGTGGTGTTGGTCAGGCTCGTCACCGGTCTCGCCCGTGGGCGGTGGTTGAACGTGGGTGTTTCTCGGCGGGTCTGGCTGACCGCGACGGTGGTCGGGATGGTCGTGCTCGAGGTCAACCAGCAGCTCCAGGCCGATCGACTGATGAACGTGGTACCGACCTGACGGTCGAAGGCACCCCCGGCGGAAACCTCGGGGGCACAGGCGGAGGACCTCGATCGGGTGAGCGGTCGTCCCGTGTCCGGCCATCGTGAAGTGGACCGTCCAGGGTGATCGGTGTCAGGTGGGATGGCCCGGCTCCCGTGGATCACGTGATGGTGTGATCGGGGTGGTGAGTCCCACCAGGCTGGCGGCCAGGAGGAGCGCGCCGCCGAGGACGTAGACAGCGCGGATGCCGACGACCTCGGCCAGGATGCCGCCGGCCCCGAGCGAGACCAGCCGGGCTGCGTTCCACACGACGTCGTAGAGCGCGAAGGCGCGGCCCCGGGTCTCGGCGGGCACCGCGGTCTGGAGCGTGGCCTGGTAGGCGACCATGCCCGTTGATGTCGAGGTCCCGTACAGCCCGAGGGCGGCGCCCGCGATGCCCGGGTTGGACGTGGCCGCAAGGATCAGGTCGACGCCGCCCCGCGCGGCGAAGGGCCCGAACAGCCAGCGTCGATCTCCGGCCCTGATGCGGGTGCGAAGCACGGTCGGACCGAGGGCGGCGCCTACCCCGATGGCTGCGAGGAGCAGACCGAACCCTGTGGGCCCCACGCCGAGGGCGTCAGAGGCGAACACGACAAGCAGCCCGCTGGTCGCACCGGCGGACAGTGAAGCCAGCAGCTGGACGACGGCGAGACGTCGGAGGAGGGGCACAGACCTGACTGCGGCGACCCCGGCGGCGACGGCGGCCCACCCTCTCGAGGGCATGGCGGACGGGATCCGCCCGGCGCGCAAGCCAGTCAGCACGAGCGCGGAGGCGACGTAGGAGGCGGCGTTGATGCCGAAGGCGACCTGGACGCCGAACAGGCTGATGAGCGCACCTGCGGTGGGGGCGAGCACGATCTGGGCGATGATGGCAACGGTCCACAGCAGCGCGTTGGCGTCCACCAGGTCCTCGGTGTCGACCACCTCAGGGAGCAACGAGGACGCGGCCGGGTTGAACGCGACCGTGGCCGCCGACACGCCGAAGGCCACGGCGAACGCCAGCGCCACGGAACCGCCGAGCAGGGCCAGGGAGGCGACGAGGAGGGCGCGAGCCAGGTCGGCCGCGATCATCACCGAACGCCTCGACCGGCGATCGACGAGCATCCCGGCGATCGGTCCGAAGGCCAGCACCGGGAGGACCTCGAAGGCCACCGTGCCGGCCACGCCGGTCCCCGACCCGGTGAGCTCGAACACGAGGACCACGAGGGCCACGGTGTTGAAGGCGTCGCCGGCCCGGGAGATGGCGTGGGCCGCGAACAGGCGGCCCAGCTCGGGGTTCGACCGGAGGAGGGCTCGGAGCGGGCGTCGGCTGGCGGTCATGACTCGCTCAGCGGTGCGACCGCCGGTGGGCGGCGGCGGCGATCAGCTCTTCTGGAAGCGGTAGAGGCGGAGGCTGTTGGTGACGACCGAGACGCTGGAGAAGGCCATGGCGCCGCCGGCGATGATGGGGTTGAGGAGGCCGAACGCGGCCAGCGGGAGGGCGGCGGTGTTGTACCCGAACGCCCACCCGAGGTTCTGACCGATGGTCCGGAAGGTGCGCCGAGAGAGCCGGATGGCGGTGGCGACCCCGGAGAGGTCATCGGAGAGCAGGGTGATGTCGGAGGACTCGATGGCCACATCGGTGCCGGTCCCGATGGCGATGCCGAGGTCGGCCTGGACGAGGGCGGGGGCATCGTTGATGCCGTCGCCCACCATGGCCACGACCTTGCCCTGGTCCTGGAGGCGGGCGACCTCGGCCGACTTGTCGGCCGGGAGCACCTCGGCCAGCACGGTCTCGATGCCGACCTGAGCGGCGATGGCCTCGGCGGTG
>JBBSMQ010000075.1:0-4786 GCA_038233075.1 Acidimicrobiales bacterium | reverse complement strand
GCGGATCGAGGGGTCGACGATGCGGACGGCGTCGAGGATGCGGGTGACGCCGAGACCGGTGATCTCGCCGGTGAGCACCGGCTGGTGGAAGCTGGTCTGCACGAACGACTGGGCGGCCAGGTTGAACACCTCCTCCGGGCGGTGCTCCTGGAGGATGTGGATCATCGACACCTCGTCCAGCAGGTCGCCGGGCACGAAGGTGATGCGGTCCTGGAGGTGGGCGATGCGCTCGAAGTTCACCGTGGAGCTGCGGCGCACCATGCCGATGACCTCATAGCCCTTGTCGAGCAGGAGCTCGGCGAGGTAGGAGCCGTCCTGGCCGGTGATGCCGGTGATGAGCGCGCGGGTTGCCATGGGGGGAGTTTGGCCGACGGGCACGATCGGTGTCTGCCAACTGGGTTGGCAGGGTCCGAGGTCGGTCGGGTAATCCCCTCCTGGGGGTGGAATGGGCGCGAGGGCGCGATCGTGGCACCCTAGGAACGTGACGACCTGGGAACCGACGCGGCCGGACCGGCCGTCGGTGTCCACCTCGTTGGCGAGCCGGATCGGGGTGCTGCGCAGCGCCCGGGGTTGGACGCAGCAGCAGCTCGCCGACCGCATCGGCATCTCTCGGGTGGCGGTCTCCCACCTCGAGGCCGGCATCAACTCACCCGACGCCCGCACCGTCGCCCTGCTGGGATCGGCCTTCGGCCTGGAGCCCCACGACGTGGTGGCGGGGACCGACTACCCCACGGCCAAGGCCGACCGCCTTCCGCTGGTGGTGGCCCGCCACACCGCGGTCGCCCACCAGGTCGCCCTGATGGAGGCCGATCTGGCCTGGCTCGACGGAGACCGCGTGGCCGACGCCGACGTGGCCGACCAGGTGCGGGACCGGTGGCGCAACTCGCTGCGGATCCTGGCCAAGTCGGTCGTGGACCCCGAGGAGCGAGCCCTCCTCGATGCCGCCTGCCAGCGTCTCGCCCCGGAGCAGCGTCGACCGTGATGGGCTTCGGGGACGGGGGGGATGAGGGCGGCGTCATCGGCGCTGGCGTAGGAGAGCTGCGCGCCCTGGTGGTCCGCTCGCGCGACCTCGTCCTGCTCACCGCGGCCATCGGGGTGCTCACCGGGCTCAGCGTCGCCATCTTCGAGCGCCTGACGATCGACGTCGGCCTGGAGCGCGTGCTGGAGGCGCCGCTGTGGCTCAAGGCCGGTCTCCCCGGGCTCGGGCTCGTGCTGACCGCTTTGGCGCTGCGCTTCGTCGGCCCCCTGGCCACCCCGTCCACCGCCGATGAGTACGTGAAGGCGGTGCCGGACCCGGATGCCCCGTTCCCGCTTCGCTACGTGCCGGCCAAGATCCTGGCGTCGCTGGCGACCCTGGGCCTGGGCGGGGCGGGTGGCTTGGAGGGCCCGTCGGTCTACATGGGCTCGGCGGTCGGTGTCGGGCTGTTCGGCCCGTTCAGCCGATGGCTGCGGGGCATCGACCGGCGTGCCGCCCTCGTCGCCGGGGCGGCTGCGGGAGTCGCGGCCATCTTCAAGGCCCCCGCCACCGGCGCCGTGTTCGCCTTGGAGGTGCCGTACCAGGACGACCTGGCCCCCCGGGCGGTCCTCCCGGCGCTGGTCGGTGCGGCCGCCGGCTACACGTCGTTCGTGCTCGTGAACGGGACCGAGCGGCTGTTCCCCGCCTCCGGTGCCTCCGACCTGGTCCTGGGCGACCTGGCCGTGGCTGCCGTGGTCGGGCTCACCTGTGGGCTGGGCGCCAAGGCCTTCGCCGCCATGATCTCGGCCGCCAAGTGGCTGAGCGCCAAGGTGTCGCCGATCCCCCGGGTCGCGGCAGGCGCGGCGACCATGGCCGTCCTGGTGGTCGTCTCCGACCTCTGGTTCGACGTCCCCAGCCTGGCCCTGGGCCCCGGCTACAGATCGGTCGACTTCGCCCTCGACCCGGATCGAGGGCTGTGGATCATCGCCGCCCTGGCGACGGTCCGCGTCCTGGCGACCGCGTCCACCGTCGGCGGTGGTGGGGTCGCGGGGCTCTTCATCCCCCTGGTCGTGCAGGGGGCGCTGACCGGTCGGCTCATGGCCGGCCTGGTCAACGCCGACAACCAGTCCCTCTGGGTGGTGGTGGGCGTGGCCGCCTTCCTGGGTGCGGGCTATCGGGTGCCGCTGGCCGCGGTGATGTTCGTGGCCGAGGCCACCGGTCGACCGTCGTTCGTCGTGCCCGGCCTCCTGGCCGCGACCGGTGCCCAGCTCCTCATGGGCTCGTCGTCGGTGTCGGCCTTCCAACGGCGCCGCAAGGACGGCCACATGGAGCAGCGGGCCGACCTGCCCATCGAGCAGGTGCTCTCGACCGACCCGGCCACCGCCTCCTCCGATGACAGCGTCGCGCTCTTCTTCACGGAACACGTGTCTCTCGCCCGCCGCAAGGCGGTGCCGGTCGTCGACGGCGACGGCGTGTTCCAGGGCCTGGTCCTGTTGAACGACGTGCTGGGGATCGAGCCCGACGAGTGGCCCAACGTCACCCTGGCCGACGTCGCCCGGCGCGACGTCCCCGTCGGCCGCCCCGACTGGAACCTGGGCCAGGCCCTGCGAGCCATGATCGACGGTGAGGTGGAGCACCTGCCGGTGGTCGATGCCCGCGGCCGGCTGCGCGGGGTGGTCACCAGCGACGCCATCATCGATCGGTCCCGTCTCATGGACCGCCTCGAGGGCCAGGGCGACTGACCGACCCCCCACCTGCGAACTGGCGACCATTCGTGCACCTGGGGGTGTCGGTCTGGTCGCCGGTTCGGGTTGGGGGGAACGGTGCGCCATCCTGGGCCGGTGGAGGAGCCCGACGACGAGGTGGCAGCCCGGCTGCGCGACGCGCTGGCGATCCTGGAGGAGCTGGTCGCCGACCGGGAGCCGCTGGGCCTGCTGACCGAGGACGAGCGTGTCCGCCTCTTGAGCGCCGCGGGCGCCGTCTTCTCCCCTGACGTGGAGCAGCGTCGCCAACGGGTCAAGGCCCGGCGTCGTCAGGAGAAGTCGGACCGGCTCCGGCGCCAGTCCGAGGTCCTCGACGCCACCGGCATCCGTTCACGGCGGGCCAAGCCCGTCTTCACCACCCCCAACGTCTTCGCCCCCGACGACGGCGAGCCGGTCGAGGTGACCGACGAGGCCGAGGCCCGTGCCGGCCGGCGCGCCGAGGACGGTGAGCACCACTGCTACGTCTGCAAGCAGCACTACGACGCGGTGCACCACTTCTACGACCAGCTGTGCCCGCGATGCGCGACCCGCAACTTCGCCAAGCGGACCGAGACGGCCGACCTCTCGGGTCGGGTGGCGCTGCTGACGGGCGGGCGGGTGAAGATCGGCTACCAGGCCGGCATCAAGCTGCTGCGGGCCGGGGCGTCGCTGATCGTGACCACCCGCTTCCCCCGTGACGCCGCGGCCCGGTACGCCGCTGAGCCCGACGCGGGGGAGTGGTCCGAGCGGCTGGAGGTCTTCGGCCTCGACCTGCGCCACACACCCAGCGTCGAGGAGCTCTGCCGCCACCTGCTGGCCACCCGCGACCGGCTCGACTTCGTGGTCAACAACGCCTGTCAGACGGTGCGTCGGCCGCCGGAGTTCTACGCCCACATGTTGGAGGCGGAGACCGCAGTCCTGGCCACGATGGCGCCCGAGGTGCGCCGCCTGCTCGGCGACCACGACGGGCTGCGGGGTGCGGAGCTCACCGACGACGCCCCCGCACTGGGATCCGGGAGCGACGAGCTCGACGCCGCGGCCCGAGCCGCCCTCCTGTCGCAGGCCCGTCTCCTGCCCGAGGACCACGACCGACGTGGGCACCTCTTCCCCGACGGTCACCTCGACCAGGACCTCCAACAGGTCGATCGGCGCGACCGGAACTCCTGGCGGCTCACCCTCCACGAGGTGTCGACCATCGAGCTGCTGGAGACCCAGCTGGTGAACGCGGTGGCCCCGTACGTCCTCAACGCCCGGCTCAAGCCGCTGATGCTGCGCACCCCCGAGCGCGACAAGCACATCGTCAACGTCTCCGCGGTCGAGGGCCAGTTCTACCGGCGCTTCAAGACCACCAAGCATCCCCACACCAACCTGGCCAAGGCCGCCCTCAACATGATGACCCGCACCTCAGCGGCGGACTACCACGCCGACGGCATTCACATGAACAGCGTCGACACCGGGTGGGTGAGCGACGAGGACCCGCAGGCCATCGCCGAGCAGAAGCGGGCCGAGCACGGGTTCCATCCGCCGCTCGACATCGTCGACGGCGCGGCCCGGATCGTTGACCCGATCATCGCCGGGTTCACCACCGGCACCCACGTGTGGGGCCAGTTCTTGAAGGACTACGACCCCGCCGACTGGTAGGCCCCGACCGTTCTCGCGCGGTGGAGCCGCACTTCTGCGGCCTGACCGCGCGAGAAGCGATGGCGGGGCCCTCGGGTGACGTTCTCGCGCGGTGGAGCCGCACTTCTGCGGCCTGACCGCGCCAGAACGGGTTGGCCCGTCAGCCCTCGTCGTCGGGGAAGGTCTCGTCGCCGGCGCCGCCGAAGGCCCCGCTCTTGATCACGGCCCGGCTGAACGGCGCCGCCACCTCGAGCAGCCGGGCGCACTTCTCGTCACCCAGGCAAGCCCAGGGCGGCAGGGCCGCGGCGTCGGTGCGGTCCTCGATGCGCTGGCGCAGCTCCTTGCCCGCCGCGGTCAGACCGCCGTCGTCGTCGAGGATCCCCCGCTCGCGGAGGCGGCTCTTGACCGCGTCCCACTCCTCGTCGTCGAAGCCGCGGGTCAGCTTGAGGATGTCCTCGGGGAGGCCCAT
>JBBSMQ010000074.1:0-5195 GCA_038233075.1 Acidimicrobiales bacterium | reverse complement strand
GTCGGTGTGCGCCCTGGCCCTGTCAGCGACGGTGGCCCAGATCGCGGCGGCGACGAGGGAGTACGGCTTCGATACCGAGGCCCGCCCGTCGGATGCCCCGGACCCGACACCGGAGGAGCCGGTGCTGCCCGACCCCGACCCGGAGGTGGATCGGAGCGTGGCGTTCGGGACCGGGGACGACGGGTCGTGGTGGGCCCGCATGCGTCTGCCCATCGACGAAGGCCTCGCCGTCGAAGGCGCCCTGAAGGCCGCTCGGGAGCGGCTCCACTCCGATGCCCGCACCGCCGCTGACCTGCGACGGCGACATAGAACCGGTGTGGGAACACCACGGCACCCCGGTGAACCTGGGGCGCACCCAGCGCATCGTGCCCCGCCGCATCCGCCGGCTCATCGAGCACCGCGACCGGGGCTGTCGGGTGCCGGGCTGCGATCAGAGCTACTGGCTGCAGATCCACCACATCACCCATTGGGAAGACAACGGGGAGACGGTCACGACCAATCTGATCTGTCTGTGCTCGACCCATCACCGCCTCCACCACCAGGGCCACCTCGGCATCGTCGGCAACGCCGATGACCCCGCCGGGGTGGTCTTCACCGACCGGTACGGCAACCACCTCCACGGCGCCACCCGAGCCCGGCCCCCCAAAGCCACCGACATGCCCCACGTCGACCCCTACACCGGGCCCACCGGCGAACGACTCGACCGCACCGCCGTCTACTTCAGTCGCACTCCCAGTCCCGCGGCCGAGCCTCAACCAGCCGACGACCCGGACCCCACCTCAGCCGAGGGCCCACCCGGCCGCCGCCGCACGGGACGCTGTCACACCACCGGCCGCCCCCACACCGGCACCCCCGACGCATCCCGCGCCCCACCCGCCGCCTGACCACGAGCGATGGCCGTCCCCTCGGGACCTGCACGCTCTTGGGACGAGGCCCTGAGGCCACGCGAACCTGTGCCCGAACGCTGCTCCTCGGAGCCCGTACCGTCCTTGGCACGAGGCCCCGGGACGCGCGCCGCGCCGACGACGCCTGGGAACCCGGTCTGACGCTCCTCCCAGCGTGGTCGGTGAACGAGTGCGCGCTCGTTCACCGATGAGCTCGGAGGCCCCGTCACGACTGCCCTGCACGGAGGACGACGGGCCACCCCTGTCGCGTGATGGGAACGCATCCACACCGAACGGGGAGAGCTCCTCCACACCAACTCGACCGACCCGGGCAGCGACGTCACCGCCGGCTCGATGCGCGCTCCCGAGAACCCAGCGATCGGCGCCGCACCGCCAGGCGGCGCGATCACCGATCATCCTGATCGAGCAGCGACGTCAGCGCTCGGACCATCGCTCGCAGATCATCACGCCGTGCGAGGTTCAGCACGACCTGGCCGTCGTCGACATCCGCGTAGCCGTGGACGAGGACGTTCCGGAAGCCGACAGCTCCCACAAGCGACTCGGCCAGCTCACCGTCGAGCACACCGGCCGAGGCGAGCAGGCGGAACGCGTCGGCGTTGCTCGACGGTTCCCCGAGCCCATCTGATGCGACGATGTGGTGTGCCGCGTCGATGCACGCCTCCAGGGCCGTCTGGAACGTGTACTTGAGGTCTCCCATGCGGACCCGATCGGAGAGGAGGTCGTCGGGGTCCTGATCTGCGTACTCGTCGAGGACGCGCAGCCGAGCGGTCAGCCGCGCCAGGATCGACAGCAGACGGTCAGCGTCGACCATGGGCCGCAACGAAGTCGCGCCGGAAGTTCTCGCGTCGCCAACGCTCATCGAGGTGACGCTTGCGTGTCTCGGCCTGCCAGCGGACGCGAGTCGGCGGATCGTCGTCGAGCACCACCACGCCACCCAGCGCAATGCGTCCGGCCAGCAACATCGGCGCCGACCGGAGATCCACGAGGTCGATGCTGTCCGGGAGCTGACCACGGAGGGCCCAGACGTCGAGGCCGTCGGTGCCCCACAGGGCGAGATCCACGTCGGAGTCCTCACGCGCATCGCCCCGAGCGTGGCTCCCGAACACGAGCGCGAAGGCCACGTCGTAGCGTCGCAGCGTCCGGGTCAGCTCGTCGGTGTCGATCGGGAGGTCCACAGCCCGATGCTACGCGCCGCCCGGATCCCTGGGGCCGAGCCTGCCACCGAAGGAAGGCGGGACCTAGGCGTCGCCGGTGGAGCTGATCACGATCTCGGTCCCCGTCACGACGACGCCGGGTTGGTCGACCTCGGCATAGGCACCGGCGCAGGCGAAGTCCCCGAGTCCCTCGACGCTCTGACGGTTGCTGCTGGCGAGCGTCCGCAACAGCTCCTTGGCGGGTTCGAGGTCGGGTTGCTCGAGGGTGGTCATGATGCAACGAGGGGTCGGCCCGAGGAGCCGGAGCTGCGCCCCACCGATCAGGGCCTGGCGGCCTTCCCAGTGGTTCTCGTCGAAGGGCTCGGCCTCGGGCAGGTCGACCACCAGGCTGGGGCGGAAGCGTCGACTGTCCACGAGGGTGTCGGGGTGGAGCCGTTGGAGGTGGTCGATGGTGGCGGTGGTGATGACGTGGACCGCCGCGAGGTCCACGAAGGTGCCGGGGCCGGTGGACATGGCGATGGGCAGGTCGACGGTGATGTCGGAGAGGACAAGCCCGTCGATGGGGGGCCAGTAGCTCTCGTAGACCTCCGGCTCGGCACCGGCCTCGACCAGCTCGACCGGCCGGTCGAGGTAGGCGCTGAGGGCCGTGTTGACGTCCTCCCTGTGGTCGAGGTCGTGGTCGACGTCGCCGATCGTGATCGTCGGGTTCCCCCCGGCCTCGCTGGTGGGCGTGAGGGCGAGCAGCCGACGCCCGATCTCGGGCTGCTTGCCGCTCAGGATCTTTCCGGTGTCGAGCTCCCGAAGGGCGACGCGACGGTCGGCGTCGATGCCGAGCTCGCCCAGGTGGGCCCGTGTCGTCGTGTGCCCGGCCATGGACTTGACGGGATACCGCCAGATCTCGGTGATGGTGCCAGTGAGGTTCAAGGCTGGTCCTTTCGCTGCGGGCCGGGAGCGAGCGCGAAGCTCCCGACCACCACGACTCTGTCAGGGCCTACGGTGGGCCGGCCACCGACGGAGGGTGTCCGCATGTGCCAGGCCTGCAACCCGGGAACGCTCGCCGTCCTGCGGGCCTGTGCGGGACACGGACCGGCGGCGGCCCCGACGCCCCGGCGGCGAGCACGGCCGCGAGCCACGTCGTCGACCCGCCGATCCGCTCGCACCGCCGACCTGATCTTCACGGGCGGACCGGTGCTGACCATGAGCGCGGCTCAGCCCCGAGCCGAGGCTGTTGCCGTGCGCGACGGACGGATCCTGGCGGTCGGCTCGGCCGAGGATGTCGGCGCCACCGCCGACTCCCGGACGCGGACCATCGACCTCGACGGGCGCTGCCTGCTCCCTGGCCTGGTCGATCCGCACATGCACTTCGCGTTCGTCCACTTCGAGGACTGGGTCGATGTGAGCCCCATGATCGCCCCGCGTGCCGCCGACGTGATCGACCGGCTGCGGGCGGCCGTGGCCGGGGCCGGACCCGACGAGTGGGTCCGCGCCCGCCAGCACGACCCCAGCCTCACCATCGACGCTCCACCCCCCACCCGGGCCGAGCTGGACGCCCTGGCCCCCAACAACCCGATCTTCGTCCTGGAGAGCAACGGCCACGTCGCCCACGTGAACACCCGGGCCCTCATCCTCGCCGGGATCTCGTGGGACAGCCCGGACCCGGACACCGGGCGGTTCATCCGCGATGCGAGCGGCGAGCTGACCGGCCGGCTGGAGGAGCCCCCTGCGTTCGCACCGTTCACGGTCGGGATGCCCCGCGCTGCGCCCGACGAGGTCCGCGCTCGGGTGGGTCGGCTGCTCGACCACGCCGCGTCGGTCGGGTGCACCACCCTGCACGACTGCGGGATCGGGATGCTCACCGGTCCCTCCGACCTGGACCTGCTCCAGGGGGTGATGGCCGACGACCCGCCCGTGCGGTACCGCGGGATGGTCGTCTCCACCGCCATGGATGCGTGGGAGGAGATGGGCCTCGTCCCCGGCGCCGGCGACGACCGCTTCCGGATCGACGGGGTCAAGGCCTGGTCTGACGGCTCCAACCAGGCTGGCACCGGCTTCCAGCGCCAGGACTACCTCGGCGGGGGGCGGGGTGCCCTGAACTACACCCCCGACGAGCTCACGGAGGCGATCAGGCGGGCGCACGGCGGCGGGTGGCAGGTCGGCGTGCACGCCAACGGCGACGCCGCCATCGACACCACCCTGGACGCCTTCGCCTCGGTGCTGGCCGACGACCCCCGGCCCGATCACCGCCACCGCATCGAGCACTGCAGCGTGCTGCACCCCGAGCAGATGGAGCGCATGGCGGCGCTGGGCGTGTCGCCGTCGTTCCTCATCGGCCACGTGCGCTGGTGGGGGCGGGCCTTCCGTGACCGGCTGCTCGGCGCCGAGCGAGCGCTTCACTACGACCCGTGCGCCTCGGCCCTGGCCACCGGTCTGCGCATCTCACTGCACTCGGACTGGAACGTCACCCCGCTCGAGCCCCTGCGCTACGTGGAGGATGCGGTCACCCGGGTGATGGCCGAGGGGGGTGAGGTGCTCAACGCGGACGAGCGGATCTCGGTCGAGGCCGCCCTGCGCGCCGTCACCATCGACGCCGCCTGGCAGTGCCGGGTCGACGACCTCGTGGGTTCGCTGGAACCGGGCAAGCGGGCCGACCTGACCCTCTTGGAGGAGGACCCGACCGAGGTCGATCCGTCCCGCCTGGCGGCCATCGCCGTGGGCCAGACCTGGCTCGACGGCGAGGCCCGCCACGGCGCCGCCTGAGGCCGACCGACCGGGTCGCATCCGGCGGAAGGACGGTCAAGCTCGGTCGCCCTCCACCAGAGCACGGAGGCCGGCCAGGTTGGCGGCCATGTTCGTCCGCCAGTCGGCGAGGCGGCGGGCGACGATGCGGGCCTCCTTGTCGGGCATGGCGTCGATGGCCACGTTCAGGCCCGACCGGCCCGGTCCCATCCGGGCCCATTGGCGCACGGTGACGGCCTCTCGTCCCGGGTCGACCTCGAAGCCCCAGGTCGCCATGACCGCGTCAGGTCCGCCGACCTGCCACACCCAGCGCCGCCCGGGCTCGACCTCCACCACCACGCAGTCGGTGGACCACTCCCCCAGCGCCTCGTTGCGGTTGTGGCCCCGGAACCGGTGGCCG
>JBBSMQ010000073.1:0-5397 GCA_038233075.1 Acidimicrobiales bacterium | reverse complement strand
GGGCACCGCGGCCATGGTGGCCTCCACGTCCACCGCCCCGGCATCGGTGCGCACCACCGGGGCCGGCACCCGGACCATGAGGTCACCCGGATCCCGCCCGGCCTCGGCCATCGCCCAGCGCAGCGTGGCCGCTCCCGTGCGCATCGAAGGGTCGGGGGAACCGGCCCCACGGGTAGTCCTCGACCCCCGGTCCGATCACCACGTGGTCTGGTACGACCACCCGGTGCACCCCCGCCTCATCGGCCTCCCGGCCCAGCGTGATCAGCCGCGACCAGTCACCTCCGGCCCACTCCCCGAACGACGGCAGCGACACGGTCAGGGTCGGGCGCATGGCCGGAGAGTAGAGCGAGGGAGCCGGCGGATCCGAGGGCCGTGCGCCCGTCAGCCCAGGGAGGAGGCCACCCGTTGCAGGTCCTCGGCGGTGAGGTCGCCGGCCACCGTGAACGCCTGGTCGCCGTCGGCTCCCCAGATCGACGGGGTGGTCGTGCCGCCCGACACCATCTGCGTGGGAGCGTCGCGGAACGGTCCGCCGGTGAGCGTGACCTCCTCCGGGGTGACG
The DNA here is from genome assembly GCA_038233075.1 of Acidimicrobiales bacterium. GTDB lineage: Bacteria > Actinomycetota > Acidimicrobiia > Acidimicrobiales > Iamiaceae > Iamia. Next base: position 4,838 of record JBBSMQ010000073.1, on the reverse strand, counting down.
TCCTCGTGGGGGCGGTCGAACGGGGCGGGCCAGGCCTGGCCCGCCTCCACCGGCGAGGGCCGGACCGTGATCACCATCTCCTGGGGACCGTCGGCGTAGCGCAGGGAGACCACCTTCTCGGCCTCGTTGACGAAGGCACCGGTGAACTCGAACCCGTTGGGCTGCCCCGGGAGGAAGTCCGGGGTGAGCGGGGACATGCCGGTGCGGGACTGCACCTCGCCGAGCTGGATCGGGAGGAAGCCGAGGTTGGCGGGCTGGGGGGAGCCCGCCGGGAGGTCCTGGGTGTAGCTGGTGCCACCCACGCCGAGCTGCACGTCGCGGAAGCGCAGCTCGCGGACGGTGACGTCGCCCCGGGTCCAGGTGATGCGGACCGGGACCAACGTCTCCTCGTCCACGAGGTAGGTGAGCTCGGTCTCGTCGTCGAGGGAGCCGGTCAGCTCCCAGACCGGCCGTCCGTTGATCTCGGTCGTCTCCGGCTCCACCTCGTCCTCGAGTGACAGCGCCCGGGCCGCGGTGGCCAGGTCGTCGAGCGGGAGTCCGGCGCGAGGCGGCGACGGATCCGGGCCGCCGGGGGCGACACCCTGGTCGTTCCTCGGAGGGAATCCGGTGATGGTGTCGCGCACCGCCGCGAACTGCGAGTCGTAGGTGGTGAGGCGGGCGATGGACTCATCGGTGAAGCGGAAGGAGCCGTCCTCGGCGGCTGCGATGGTCAGGCTGGCCTCGCGCGTGCCGCCCTCGCCGTCCTGCTCGGTGCGTTCGATGGCGGCCGACCACGTACCCGCGTCGGCGAGGACGCCGAGGCTCTTCTGGGCCAGGTCTGCGGTGCTGTCGCCACGGAGCGGCGAGCGGGCGGTCGAGGCCGCGTTGTACAGGGCGATGACGGCGACGGCCAGGATCCCCACCGCGACCAGGACCGCAGCCACCCGGACCAGCAGCCCGGGCCAGTTGCGCGGAGGGCGCTGGCGGCTGGCTTCCCCGGCCAGGCCCTCCACCAGGTCCGGGTTCTTGCGACGACTGCGCCGGGAGGCGCGCTTCTGCATCGCCACCGGTGGCGCCTTGGCCGGGGTGAGTGCCGGGGACGGCGCGTCGGGATCGAGCAGGGGGGGCGGCGGTGCGGCGGCCACCGTCTCCCGCTCGGCCTTGAGCCGCCGGCCCAGCTCCTGCCAGAAGGCGGGGGTGGCGGGTTCGGGGACGAGGGTGCCCTCCTCGACCTCCACCTGCACCTCGTCGTCGTCGTCGGCATCGCCCTCGTCGCCGGGGGTGTCGTCGCTCGTCGCGTCCTCGGCGGGGGCCTCCGCGTCCGCGGGAGCCAGGTCGGAGGTGTCGGTCGACGCCTCCACGGCGTCGTCGTCGGCGTCCTCCTTGAGGCCGGCGTCACCCTCCTCGGAAGGAGTGACCGGGGCGCGCCCGCCCTCCTCGACGGTCGTCGTCACACGCTCGGCGACGGCGAAGATCACCCGGTCATCGACACCGAGGGCGGCGGCCACGGAGACGACGGGGAGCTCGGCTTCGTGAACCAGCGCCCAGACCGCCCGCTCCTCCGGTCGCAGTGCGCCGACGGCCAGGGCCGTGGGGGTGGACCCGAGCCGGGTCCGCCGGTGGTCGCGCTGGGCGCGCCGGCCCGGGGCGGGGGCCTCCCGCCGCTGACGCCGGCGGATCTCGTGCCCACAGCCCATCCAGACGTGGTTGAGCAGCAGCGCGAGGGCATCGTCGGGGCCCTTGCGCCGGGCTCGGTACGCCCTGACGTAGGCCGACTGGAGGGTGGCGTCGACGTCGTTCCCGCCCAGGACCAGGTGGGCCAGGAGCCGGCACTGGGGGTCGATCCGCTCGAGAAGCGCGGCCCACGCTCGGTTGCTGCCCTGGCGGGCCGCAGCCAGCATGCGGTCTGCGGTCGGATCGGACCCGTCGCCCGCGAGGCGCGACGACCCGGGCGAAGGTGCGGGTGGCGGTGCGGATTCGGTGGGGGGCACAGGCGTCGGAGGCTCTTGGGTGGCGCTGCCGGGTGGAACCGAGACCCAAAGGGGGGACCCGTCCCCGCCGGGCCGATGGCTCCGCGGTGACGATCTCGGCAAGACTCCCTAGCACCATGCCACGTCGCACCCGCCCTGATGCGCACCTCGTCACCCTGATCGCGGAGCGGCCGCCGAGGGTGGGCCCGGCGCGCGTCGAGAAGGCGGGCTGAGCGTCGTGTCCCCGGTCCCGCCTCCCCGCACCGAGGGCCTCCACGTCGGCGGCGCGCAGTACCCCGCAGGCCCGCCCCAGCAGTGGCCCGCATGGGTCCCCCCGATCCCCGGACGCACCCCCCCGGACGGGGGGCCACCCCCGAGCGGCTCGGGCGACCGGAAGGCGGCCGGCCTGGTGGCCGCGGCGGCCGCGGTGGCCCTGTTGCTGATCGTCGGCGTGGTGGCCTGGGCCACCGACGATGGTGGCAAGGACGAGGCCGTGGCCGACGAGTCGCCCTCCACGGTGACCAGTCCCACGCTTCCTCTCCCGTCCGATCCCGCGTCGCCCACGACCCCCGGCCTCGATCCCTCGATCCCCGGCCTCGATCCCTCGATCCCGGGGTTCGACCCGACCGATCCCGGCCTCGATCCTTTCGAGGACGCCCGCCCCCTGGAGGAGGTCCTCCCCGGTCTGATCGACTTCGTCGAGGTCACCCGCGGCCACCGGTTCCGCGCCGAGCCCGTCGTCGAGGCCCTGGACGACGCCGCGTTCGGGGATCGCTTCCGCGCCGCCACCGCGGGTGAGGAGGAGCAGGTCCGAGCCCAGGGCGTCGGGCTTCGCGCCCTGGGCGTCCTGGCCCCCGACGACGACCCCGTGGCGATCAGGGAGGAGCAGGGGGAGGAGAACGTCCTGGGCTTCTACGACCCCCAGACCGAGGAGCTGGTCGTCCGCGGCGACCAGATCACCCCCTACGTCGAGACCATCATCGTCCACGAGCTCACCCATGCCCTCGACGACCAGTACTTCGACCTGGAGCGGGGTGAGGCTCTGGCCACTCGGCCCGACGAGTCCGGGTTCGGCTTCCTCGCCCTCACCGAGGGATCGGCCCGCCGGGTGCAGGTGGCCTACGAGGACGAGCTGGACCCGACCGAGCTGCTGTCGGCCCAGATCGAGGCTCAGCTCGGTGGGCTGGCGGACCCTCAGGGCGCCGCGCTCCCGGTCGCCTACCAGCTGCTGAGCGCCATCCCCTACGGCAACGGAGCCCAGCTGGTCGACGCCGTCGTGGCCGACGGAGGGAACGCCGACCTCGATGCCGCCTTCCGAGAGCCGCCGACCACCAGCGAGCAGGTCCTCGACCCCACTGCCTACGAGGTCCGCGAGCCGGCCACCACCGTCGAGCCCCCCGCCGCGCCCGGCCCGATCGTCACCGAGGGGTCCTTCGGCGCCGTCGACCTCCGCCTGCTGTCCGTGGTGGCCGACCCCGTGGCCGCCAACGACGCCCTCGACCTGTCCAGCATCATCTCGCCCACCTTCGTCCTGCCTCCGATGGTCGGCTTCGGCGGGGGTGGCTACGTGACGTGGGAGGACGGCGGGCAGGCCTGCATCCGGCTCACCGCGACGGGCGACAGCGCGGAGGGCGCAGCCGAGATCCGCGACATCGTCGAGACCTGGGCCGGGGCGGTCTCGGGCGTCACGGTCGAGGCCAGCAGCGACCCGCTGGGCGGCGTCTCCGCCACCCGCTGCGCCTGACCCCACCACCGGCTCGGGGGCCTCTGCCTAGGGTGCGGCCATGACCGATGCCCAGGCCGCGGACCCGTCGATGCTCTTCCGCCTCGACGGGCGCACCGCGCTGGTGACCGGCGCCTCGGCGGGGCTGGGTGAGCGGTTCGCCCGGGTCCTCCACTCGGCGGGAGCAACGGTCGTGGTCGCGGCGCGGCGCGTCGACCGCCTCGACGCCTTGGTCGACGAGCTCGGCGAGCGAGCGGTGGCGGTGGCGTGCGACGTCAGCGTGGAGGCGGATCTGGTCGCCCTGGCCGAAGCGGCGGCGGAGGTGGCCGGCGGGTCGGTCGACGTGCTCGTCAACAACGCCGGCATCGGCCGGCCGCAACCGGCGGAGACCGAGCCCTTCGAGGTGTTCCGCGAGGTGGTGGACGTCAACCTCAACGGCCTCTTCCGGCTGACCCAGCTGGTGGCCGGCCCCATGCTGGCGGCACGGAGGGGGACGATCGTGAACGTGGCGTCGATGTTGGGCCAGGTGGCGGCCACACCGATCAAGCAGGCCTCCTACTGCGCCTCCAAGGGCGCGGTGGTCAACCTCACCCGCGAGCTGGGCTGCCAGTGGGCGAGGAAGGGCGTGCGGGTCAACGCCCTGGCCCCGGGGTGGTTCGCCAGCGAGATGACCGCCGACATGTGGGACGACGAGGCCTCCCAGCAGTTCGTGGCCTCGACCTGCCCCATGGGCCGTCGGGGCGATCCCCACGAGCTCGACGGTGCGCTGCTGTTCCTCGCCTCCGACGCGTCGACCTACGTGACCGGCCAGATCCTCACCGTCGACGGAGGCTGGACCGCCCGTTGATCGCGGACCCGGCCAGGCCCGGTCAGTAGCCGGGCGCGGGCTGGAAGAGGTTGAACCGGAAGCCCTGGTCGTCCACGCACTCGGCGTTGCCCCCCGAGGGGTAGGTGTTGCGAGACAGGACCCGGCCTCCCAGCTCCTCGATCCGCCGGGCGTAGGGCTCGATGTCGTCGACCCGGAACAGGACCATGGCCCCCGGCTCGGCGTCGCCGGCGAGGAAGCCCATCGGGAACCGCGTGTTGGCGATGTGGCCACCGTCCTCCAGGTGGCCGGAGTGGACCTCCCAGTCGAACAGCGAGCCGAAGAAGGCCCGGGCCTGCTC
>JBBSMQ010000072.1:0-6673 GCA_038233075.1 Acidimicrobiales bacterium | reverse complement strand
GGTGACGCGAGGCGGGCCCCACCCACCGGCGCCCGCCGGTCCGGGGTCGGTGAGGCCGCGGCGGCCACGGGCACCACGGTGGTCGCGGATCGCGGGTACCAGGGGTGGGGCAACCGAGACGACGACCCCGACGGCCTCGACGTGCTCGTCCCCCGACAAGGCGGCCCCCGAGGCGAAGGCACCTACAACACCGAACACGCCCGGCTCCGGGTCCGTTCCGAGCACGGCATCCGCAGCCTCAAACGGTTCACGACGCTGCACCTCTACCGCCGCGACGGCGCCACGCTCACCGACACCCTCCTGGCCATCGCCCCGGTCACCACGCTCCGACCAACCTACCAGCCCGGCACAGAATCAGACGACAACGCCCGAAATGCAACTACGCGACGCCTCTAGTGGCGTGCGAGCAGTGTGGCTTTCAGCGCTGCGGCAGCGGGACCCAGCGGCAGTTGCGGTCCGAGGGCTCTGGTGATGCGCTCAACGGCCTTGCGTTCGGAGTCGCCGGCCGCGTCGCCGGATCCGGGATCTCCTGCACATCTTGTGGCACCAGACGCCCCGTCACCATCCTCAGACCTAGATCCGCGAGTTGTCGTTCAGGGGGCGGGTAGTTCACATCGGGTTGCTCAACGCGATCCAAGACGTCTACCTGGACGACTCCATCACCGTTGCCTATCTAGTCCGGTGGGTCGGTGTCGCGGCGACCAAGGATCCGGCCCACGGCCAGCACCAGATCGGACCGAGGCACGGACTGCTGGGCGTTGCGGTCGGTGCGCCACTCGTCCCGGTCGGTGATCTCCTCGGCCCGCCGGGCCCCGAGGACGAGATCCTTGAGCTGCACCTCGCCGGCGTCGAACTCCCGCTCACCGGCGATGACCGCGACCGGCGCCCCCCGCTTGTCCGCGTACGACAGCTGCTTCTGGAGCTTCTGGGTGCCGAGGTAGACCTCGGCCCGGATGCCGGCGGCCCGCAGCTCGGCGGCCATGGCGTGGTAGTCGACCATCCGGTCCCGGTCCATGACGGTCACGACCACCGGCCCCGAGGCCCCGACCGCCCCATCGACCGGCCGGGTCTTGAGGGCCGCGAGGAGCCGGTCGACCCCGACGCTGGCACCGCACGCGGGCACCGCCTGACCGGTGAAGCGCTGCACCAGGTCGTCGTAGCGCCCGCCGCCGGCGACGGATCCGAACTGGCGGGGTCGGCCCTTGTCGTCGAGGGTCTCGAAGGTGAGCGCAGCCTCGAAGACCGGGCCCGTGTAGTAGGCGAGGCCGCGGACGACGCTCGGGTCGAAGGTGACCTGGGTGCCGACGTCCATGGCGTCGAGCGCATCGGCGATGGCGGCCAGCTCCTCGACGCCCTCGCGCCCGATGGGGTCGTCGCCGACGAGGTCCGACAGGGTGTCGAGGACCCGGGTGCGCGACGGGTCCCCGGCGGAGACGAAGGCCATGACCGGCTCGGCCTGGTCGTTGCGCAGCCCGGCGCCGTTGGTGAAGTCACCGGAGCGGTCCAGGCGACCCTGGCCGAGCAGCTGGCGGACGCCGTCGAGCCCGAGGCGATCGAGCTTGTCGATGGCGCGCAACACCTCGAGCTGGCGATCCGCCTCGGTGACGCCGGCCCGGGCCAGCACCCCGTTCAGCACCTTGCGATCGTTGACCCGCACCTCGTAGTCGCCCCGGGCGATGCCGGCGGCCTCGAGGGAGGCCCCGAGCAGGGCACAGGCCTCGGCGTCGACGGCCATGGAGGCGCTGCCGACCGTGTCGAAGTCGCACTGGGTGAACTGGCGGAACCGACCCGGTCCCGGCTTCTCCCGGCGCCAGACCGGTCCCATCTGGTAGCGCCGGAACGGGGTGGGCAGATCCTGGCGGTGTTGGGCCACGTAGCGGGCCAGCGGGGCGGTGAGGTCGTAGCGGAGCGCGACCCACTGCTCGTCGTCGTCGCGCAGGGCGAACACGCCCTGGTCGGGGACGTCCTCGTCGGGCAGGTTCTTCCCCAGGGCATCGAGGTACTCGATGGCGGGCGTCTCCAGCGGGCCGAAGCCGTGGAGGCGATAGGTCGCTACCAGGGCCTCGAGCATCTCGAGGCGCGCCACCAGGTCGGCGTTCGTCACGTCGGCGAACCCGCCGGGGAGGCGTGCCCGGGGGCGGGCATCGGCTGCCATCAGGGCCTCCTCGTCGACGGGTGGGCGGGGTTCAGAGGACCGAGGCCCGAGTACTGCCGATGGGACTTGAACCCATGACCTCCTGGTCCACAACCAGGCGCTCTAACCAACTGAGCTACGGCAGCGCAAGGGACCGATCGTGTCAGCACGGTCGGCCCCCCCGCAACACCGTTGCCCTGTCCGCGCCCCCGTGGCACCCCACCCCTGGCCCCGCAGCGAACCATGAGGCAAGATGGGAGCGATGGGCCCGCACCGGGCCGGGGAGGGAACAGTCGTGAGGGATCGAAGCAGGGCGCAGCGCATCGTACGGGGCGTGGCCCTCGCGGTGCTGATGGCGTTGGTCGTCACGGGGTGCCAGCGCCGGGTCCTGTGGATGCCGGGGCCCGACAGCACCTACGGCAACGCCTACGTCACCCGCGACGGGGATGACACCTACGACATCTCCGCGACCAACGACGGTGTGAACGCGGTGGCTCTGCCCGACAACCAGGACTCGAACACGCGCGTGATGCTCTGGCCCAAGGGCGTCGCCCGGGCCACCGACAGCGAGTCCTGTGCCACCTGGACCCGTACCGAGGGCTCCGCGGTCCAGCAGGGCGCTGCGTTCCGCGTCACGCGGGTCGACACCCGGGTGCGGGCGGTGACCATCACCCAGAACATCGCCTTCGGTGCCTACTGGACCTTCAACGTCCACACCTGGGACACGGCTCGCACCGGCCCCGCCTTCGTGGGCGAGGGCCAGATCGTCCTCCGTCAGTGGGCCGAGGGCCGTCCTCTACCGTGGAGGGTGTGCGGACGGGTCATCGGCAACCGGGTGCAGTTGAGGGTCTGGTCCCCCGGCGAACCGGAGGCCGCGTGGGACACGCCGGGACAGAGCGGGTCGGTGACCCTGCCCGCCGGGTGGCAGCAGGAGGGCCAGACGGGCTGGTACGTCGGCCACCTGCGCGCCGACGAGCAGGCGACCTACTCCGGGCTCGGCACCTGGACCTACGACCCGGAGCAGTCCGGCCGCACCGCGACGGTCGATCGGGCTCAGGTGGCCGCCTGACGGTGACTTCCCGGGGCGGCCCATGTCCTTGGAACCCCCGGCGACAGCACAACCGGGCTCCGCGTCGGGGCCGTCCCCCGTCGACGTCCGGCGCGACCCGTGTCCGCGGCGGGTGTGACCGGCCTTGCCGATGATCCCAGCCCACGGTCGCCGCGTGGCGCGCTTCGGACTCTGGCTCGCCCTCATCGCCCTCGCCGCCGGCGGGGTCCGCGTCGCCTACGTGGGCCTGGCCAAGGTCGGCGACGACGTCTGCGGGATGGACCTGTGCGGTGACGCCTTCTTCTACAGCCTCCAGGCTCGGGTGCTGGGCGACGGGAACGGCTTCGAGAACGCCTTCACCGGCGAGCCCGCGGCGGACCACCCCCCGCTGACCGCGCTCGTCGCCACCCCCGCGGTGTGGCTGCCGGGCGACCCCGTCCTGCCCCAGCGGCTGACGATGGGCCTGGTGGGAACCGGAGCTGTCGTGGTGATCGGACTGCTCGGTCGGACCATCGCCGGCGATCGGGCCGGGCTCATCGCGGCCGGCATCGCCGCGCTGTACCCCAACCTGTGGATCAACGACGGCCTGGTGATGTCGGAGTCGCTCACCGCCCTCGGGGTCGCGACCTGCCTCCTGCTCACCTACCGCCTCATCCGAGCGCCCACGGTCGCCTCCGCGGCATGGCTGGGCCTGGCCCTCGGGCTCACCATCCTCACGCGAGCCGAGATCGCGCTGTACCTGCCGTTCGTCGTCGTCCCGGTGCTGCTCTGGATGGCCGATCTCGACCGGCGCCGGAGCCTGGGCCGGATCGCCGTCGCCACCGGCGTGACGGTGGCCGTGCTCCTGCCCTGGACGGTCTACAACACGACCCGCTTCGAGCGGCCGGTGGCCGTCTCGACCAACGATGGCCTCACCCTCATCGGCGCCAACTGCGACGCGACCTACTACGGCAGCGGGCTCGGCCTCTGGTACGGGCCGTGTGTTGAGGACGTGGAGGCGGAGGGCGACCAGTCGCAGACCTCGGCCATCTACCGCCAGGCCGGCGTGGACAACATCACCGACGACCTCGATCGCCTCCCGGTCGTCGTCGCCGTCCGCGTGGCCCGGGTGTGGGGCCTGTACGAGCCGGGCGGGATGGCGACCTACAGCCGGGGCGAGGGCCGGGAGCTGTGGGCCAGCGGGCTGGGCAGCGCCTTCTACTACCCGTTGGCCGTCGCCGCCGTCGCCGGCGTCGTGGTGCTGCGACGTCGGCGTACCCCGGTGTGGCCCCTCGTCGCCACCGCCGGCATGGTGACGCTCACCTCGGCCGCCCTCTACGGGCTGACCCGCTTCCGGGTTCCGGCCGAGGTCAGCATCGTGGTGCTGGCCGGCGTCGCGGCCGATGCCGCCCTGCGCCGCTGGGTCGACTCGAGAGCCGCCGGCACACCAGCGCGCCGTGCCCACGACCCCGAGGTCGCCGAAGGCTGATCGAGGACGGTCGCCTGGAGCCCGAGCGGCTCCCCGCGATCTGATCGACTGAGAGGCGACCGTTGGCCGCCGCCCGACACATCCATCGATCCCAAGACCAAGCCGACGTGATCCTCACCGCCGACCAACAACGGCCCAGCATCGTCCCGCGCCACGCCCAGGTCATCTCCGCCGGTCGAGTCCTCGGGCATGTCCCCACCGTGAGCGGCGCCCTTCCTCGCAAGGGCCTCGGCGCGTGCCCGCCGCGTCGGTGCGTCGCCTTCACCCATCGGCTCGCCTCCATGACCTCGCACCGATCATGTCAGACCCTCACCACGACCCGAAGGATCACCTCGCCGAACGTCGCTGCCGGCGACTGTGCGTTCGCCAGGATCTCGAGGTGGGTCGACGACGAGGCGACGGTGACCCAGCACCGGAACGACCGGGCCACTGGGCCGGCATCGGTGCTGCGCGTCCGTGCTGGGCATGTGGGCCGACGACGAGGACGGGGTGCTACACCCACTCCTCTGGCCGGTAGATCTGACGAGTCCTACCCGGCCGGGGCTGCCATTCAAGAGGGTCCGGAAGCTGGGATGCGCTCAGCCACGACGACGTGATGTGGAGATGGCTGGACGAGAGGCTCGCGAGCTCGTCGCTGTGGCGACGCGGCGGGTCGATGAGGACCATCGGCTTGTGGTGGCGCTCGATGACGAACTCAGCCGCCGGCACCAAGTCGGCGTCCGCTGTGAGAAGGAAGAAGCAGTCGTAGTGGTCCTCGTAGGCATCGGCAACCAGGTGCGTGGCGAGGTTGACATCGGTCTTCTTCTCCTGGCGGCGCTTGTACCACCTGTCGCACTTGGGACACTGGACCTTGCGGGTCTGGTACTCGCCGGTGATGACCTCCACTCCTCCCCGCTTCTCCAGTGCGCGGAGGTACACCTCCTGCCGTGCGAGGCTGGTCGGCTCGTGGATCACTCGCGAGGTGAAGTACTTGACCGCCACGAGCTCCTGTTCAGGCAGGGTGAAGCGCTCCATGAGGGCTCGGTAGTCGAGCCATCGGAAGCGTCCCCACCCCTTGGCCATGAGCCCGTGGTAGAAGTTGAACCCGTCGATGTAGGCGGCCACACGTTCGATCAGGTCAGCTGCCCGAAACCCCCGCTGTCGGTGGTGCGCTGTAGAGTGCCCTAACACCTCGTCGGCCAGGAGCAGCTTCGACTGTCGCCGAACCGGCCCAGACAGCCCGCCCCTCGCGGCGGGCTGTCTCGCGTTCGCCCTCAGGCAGCCCTGCGGGCCCTCCTGCGGCCTCGGGTGCCGGTGCCTCCCCAGATGCCCACCGAGGCCGCGCCAGCCGGCTCCTTCAGGTTGCCCTCGGTGCCGGCGGCGAGCCAGCGATGGGCGAGTGTGTGGTGGGACCGGTGCGGGTGGAGGTCCTCGACTCCCACCTTCTCGCCGTGAGCCGGTCAGCCCGCAAACCCTTGCGTCCGTTGGAACGAGCCCGAGCGGAGAATCGAACTCCGGACCTTCTCATTACGAGTTGATCTGCTCAGAAACGGATGCTGACCAGGGGTTTTCCCTGGTCGAAGCGGACCGAAGTGCGGCCCGTTATCCGCTCCGGAGAGGGACCCTACATGCCCACGATTCGCCCGTCACGTACCTCGATCGCCACCTACCTCGACCCGCGGGGCGTCACCTACACCCTCACCCGCAACCAGACCAGCTCAGGCCCCGACGACGAGGCGACCGTGACCGAATACCAGGCCGGCAGGTCGAGGGTCGTCGCCACCGGGCCCGTCGACGTCCTACGAGCCAGGCTCACCACGTGGGCCGACGACGGCGGCGGCAACCTCCGGTAGATACTCACGGATTCATGAGTATCGGCGGCCTTGGTGGCGGGCCCGGCCTTCCCGTCGGAGCCGTTGGCCTTGCTGTCCAGGTGGGGAAAATCCCCACCTGGACAGCAAGGGCTTGGGGCGCAGATCGGAGACCGTGTGGTTACTGGACGGGTATCACCGTCTCGCCGCCCTGCCGCCATCAGCGGATTGGT
>JBBSMQ010000071.1:0-6744 GCA_038233075.1 Acidimicrobiales bacterium | reverse complement strand
TGGCGAGGGACGGCGGCCCCCACCCGTGGCCCCCGTCCGCCCGCACCCCCCCGCGGGTCGACATCGATCATCGGATCGATGACGACCTCGCCATGCTCGGGGTCCCCCTGCTGGTGCTGGCCGGGAGCGACGACCCGGTGACCCCCCTCCCTCACATCCGCGACGCGCTAGGCCGGAGCGGGGCCGAGCCCGAGGCCCTTCGGGTGATCGGGGGCGGAGGACACCACCCGACCCTGCAGGAACCGAGTCTCGTCACTGTCGCGATCGAGGTTGTGGCGACGGCCGGTGCGGGCCCGTCGCGATGAGGCGGCCGACACGGTCATGCCCGGCTGTGACCAGCGAGGCCCGGTCAGACGCCAGCTCCTGTCCACGTCGCCCCACCATCCCGACTCACGAGCACCTCGACCGAGGAGCCATCGTGGCGACCGGCGTAGAGGAGGTCGGACCGAGCAGGAACCGCTTCCACCAGGGTGACGCCATCCGGGACGTCGAGAGGGGACCATGTGCGCCCATCATCGGTCGACATCGAGGCCCCGGCCGGCCCGGACGCCACCACGCGCTGGTCGTCCTCGCCCCCCCCGGCTGATCCAGGTGGCCGCGGGCAGGCCAGAGTCGAGCAGGTCCCAAGATCGCCCCCCGTCCCGGCTCTCCGCCACCCCTGCGGCGGCATCGGCCGCGAGGATCCGCTCGGGGTCGGCCGGACCCACGAGGAGGCGGCCGAAGAACGACTGGCCGACGGATCCGGAACGGACCTCCCAGTCTCGCGATCCCGTCGACGCCGACATCACGCCGGCGGAAGGCGTCGCCGCGTAGAGGACACCCTGGGCGGCACCGAAGGCGTGCACATCGGTGTCCGGAAGCCCCTCGTTGATCTGTTCGAAGCTGGCGGCGTCGTCGGTGGAGAGGTTGAGTCCGGGGTGACCGCTCACGTACACGGAGCCGTCGGTGAACGACCAGCCCATGGCATCCGCGTCGCGGAGCGCCTCGACCTCTGTCCACGTGACGCCGCCGTCGGCCGACACCGACACCGACTGATGGCCGCCGACGAAGATCCGGTTCGGGTCTGAGGGATCGACGACCAAGGAGTGGAAGTCGCCACCGGTCAGACCGCCTGCACTCTGTTCGTCGCCGCCATCATCACTACGTTGCCCGACGATCAGGGCCACCCCAGCGACGAGACCCAGTGCGACGAGGACGAACGCGGCGTTTCGGACCGTCGGCGACACCCGCGGCGGCCCGGCCCGAGGCGGAGCCGGCCGGCGCGAGGAGCCGGGCGCCGGGCGCGTCCCGGCCGCTGGTCTACCCACGTTCGCGCCCACGCCGGCTCTGCCCGGCAGGCTGGCGCAGCGACTCGACCTCGGCGCGCAGCGCATCGACCTCGGGTCGACGGTCCTCGGCCGGCAAGGCCTCCGCACCTCGGCCCCGCATCATCCACATCATGGCTCCCATCATGGCGACGCAGCCCAGGGCGGGCAGCAGGTAGGCGAAGATCTCCATGGTTCTCGTTCCTTTGATCGATCAGGGTTTCAGGTGGGGCTGGACTCCGAGGAGCGGCCCGGGGGCAGGTCGCTCGTCGTTCTGGGGCCCTGTCGTCGCCGATGGCTGAGCGGTGGTCGTCCGTCGGCGTGACCACAGGAGGCGGGCCATGGCCACGCCACAGGTGAGCATGAGCACACCGACCACCAGCCACGTGGTGAGCATCGTCACCGCGGCTCGCCCACGGGCGCGTCCCCAGGCTGGTCGCGTTCCATCCGCAGACGAGCAACCTCAGCCCGGAGGGCAGAGACCTCGTCGGCGCCGGCACCTTCTGGGCTGGAGGCCGCCCGGTCCTTCCAACGGGCACAGCTCAGCCAGATGCGGGCGTGGCGCGACGAGTGGTACCCCGATCTGGAACCAACCTTCGACATGCCCGGACCAATGGCGAACGGGTCCACCAACGCGTCCCCATGATGGGCGGCGACGACGCGGCTACCTCGCCAAGTGATGAGCCCGGCGGGGAATCGCGAGCTCGTGGTCGAGGGTAGGGGCCACCGGAGGAACAGCCATCGGGTCGTGTCGGCCTCCACGGTCGCCACGAGGTTCCTTCGCTACCGTGCCGGACAGCGCGTCGGACGGCCAGGGGATCATGTCTCGCAGAACCAAGGAGCTCGGGGGTGGTGAGCTCGAGGCCGCGGCCATGGACGTGGTGTGGGAGCGCGGTGGGTGGGTGTCGGTGAGCGAGGTACACACGGCGCTCACCGAGGACCGCCCGCTGTCCTACAACACGGTGTTGACGATCATGGTCCGACTCTTCGAGAAGGGACGCCTCGAGCGCCGAAAGGACGGACGCGCCTACCTGTACCAACCCGTCCAGAGCCGAGAGCGCTACACCGCATCCCGGATGGAACAGATCCTTGACACGACGGCCGATCGGCCTGCCGCGCTGGCCAGCTTCGTCGACAGCCTGCGTGAGTCCGATCGCCGTCAGCTGCGGCGGATGCTGGACCGGTTGGGCGGACCCCGATGACAGCTCTCGTGCTGGTCGCGGCCGGGCTCATGGTCTCGTCCCTGCCTGCGGTGGCCAGGCCGCTGGGTCGGCGGATCAGCTCCGCCGAGTGGGCGCAGCTCAACCTGATCGCGATGGTGGGCTCGGTCATGGTGGTCGAGGCGGGGTTCGTGCTGCTCGCGTCGACCACGGTGCTTGGAGCGTTGTCCTTCGGCGCGGTGGCCTCGGCCTGTGAGAGGCTCATCGGGCCGCTCACGCCCCTGGGCCCGGTGGGCGGATGGCTGGCGGCGGCGCTGGCGGCGATGACTCCCGCCCTGGCCTGGCGAGCCGGCCACCGGACGCATGCCCAGATGAGCAGGCTCGAGATCGAGCCCTACCTCGGCCACCACCGCGCCCGGCAGGATCACGATCTCGTGATCCTGCCGACCTCGTCGCACATCGCCTACAGCATCGATGTCGGACACCGTCAGGTGGTCATCTCCGAGGGTCTCGTCCGATGCCTGGAGCCGAGCCAGCTCCGGGCCGTGATCGGCCACGAGGTGGCCCACCTGCGCCACGGTCACGGCCAGATGCTGCGCATGGCCACCGCCCTGCGCGGAGCCCTGCCGTGGTGGCCGCCGCTCGCGCACAGCCATCGGGTCCTGCGCGCCTCGGTCGAGCGGTGGGCTGACGATGAGTCCACCCACGGTGATCACGCCGCCCGCCGATGCCTGGGAGATGCACTCCGGCGCATGGCCGCCGTCGAGACTCCACGGTCTCTGGCTGCGTTCTCGCCTGCGGAGGCCACCGCAGAGCGGATCGCCGCCATGCACGAGCACCCCCCAGCCTCGGTGGCCGGGCGCGCGGCCGTGTACGTCCCGGGCCTGGTCCTAGCCGGGGTCACCGTGGGGGCCTTCGGTGCGTGGCTGGGCGAGGCCCAGGCGCTCCTCGCCATGGCCGGCCGTTGCCCGATCTGACCCATCGGCACCGTCGGTGCGGCCCATCTCGCGGTTGGGTCCAGGGGCGCGTCGTCGCCTGGGGATGCAGGCTCGCGCGCTCGGCCCGAGGCCGTCGGCCGCCGGTTCACGGGGGGTAGGTGAAGGTTCGGGTGATCAGGTGGCCCGGGGTGACGAGGCGTGCGGCTGCGATGCGGCCGGTGGCATCCAACGTCAGGTCGCCGAAGATCTGTGAGCCGGGGACGTAGAGGGTCAAGCGGTCCGGGTCGCCGGGTTGCACCCAGACCTGTTCGAGGTTGCCGCCGGCGTAGGGCTCGGATGCGATGAGGTCCGGGCCGGTCGTGGTGAGGTTGGCGGGGCTCACGATCGAGCCGGGCCCGCTGTCGACGGTCTCGGTGACGGTCAGGTCAGGGATCGCTCTCATGACCTCGATCATCTCGTCGAGCCGTTCTGGGTCGCGAGTGCCCGACGGCCACTGCAACGTGCCGGTGAAGGAGCCGCCGGTGAGGTCCGACGCCCCGCTCGCGGTCACCGCCACAGTGGTCTCGCCTCGTTCGAGGTCGATGGACTGGGTCACGCATCCCGTACCGCAGGGTCGCGGCGACAGGTCGACTGCGGTCCCGTCGGGTCCGGTCACGACGACCTCGGTGTCGGTCCCGGCGATCGGGCCTGACGGTCCGAACACGTCGATCTCGAGAACCTCGCCGTTGGATGCGATCTCGACGTCCAGCTGACCAGCCAGGCCGGCGTCGCGGGTGAGGTCGAGTCCCAGCGGCGGGGGGCCGAGAAGCCGGTCGGCGGAGGCTGCAGGCGGCGGGGGGGCTCCCGCCCTCAGAGCGCCGGCCAAGAGGGTCGCGGCGATGACCAGCACCACCTCGATCGACAAGGTCCGGTGCAGCAGCACGGCGTCGGTGCGTCGCAGTCCGCGCCACCGGCCCGCCGCCGCAACCGCCAGCGCGAGGAGGAAGAGGACGACCTTGACCGTCACGAGCCGGCCGTACCCGGTGGTCCAGAGCGTCGACCAGGTCGGTAGCAGCCGAGCCGCGCTCACGGTCCCGG
The DNA here is from genome assembly GCA_038233075.1 of Acidimicrobiales bacterium. GTDB lineage: Bacteria > Actinomycetota > Acidimicrobiia > Acidimicrobiales > Iamiaceae > Iamia. Next base: position 2,265 of record JBBSMQ010000071.1, on the reverse strand, counting down.
CCAGACCGAGCACGACGACGAGCCCCATGGCGGGTCCGGCATAGCCGGCGACGACGGGGACCCTGCCCTCGGTCGTCAACTTCTGGGCGTCGTGGTGCGTTCCCTGCCGCCGTGAGATGCCTGCGCTCCAGGCCGCCCACCGCGAGTACGCCGACCAGGTCCGGTTCATCGGGGTCAACCACCAGGACGAGCGCACCGAAGCCCTCGACTTCCTCACCCGCACAGGCGTGACCTATCCGTCTGGGTCCGACCCCGAGGGCGCCACGGCCCGCCGTTTCGGCGCCCTCGGCCTTCCCACGACCTACTTCATCTCCGCCACCGGTCAGATCGTCGCCACCAAGACCGGTGAGATCACCCGCGAGGAGCTGCGAGACGAGATCGTCGACCTGCTCTCTGAGGATTGACGGGGCGCAGCGCCGGCACTCGTGGGCGCGACCCGGCCTCACCGGCCTCCGTCCGCATCGGGTGACGGGTTCTGCGCCTCGGCCAAGAGGACCTCGAGCTCGGCGAATCGCACACCCCCGGTGATCTTGGAGACCACTCGTCCGTCGGGTGCGATGAGGAAGGACTCGGGGACCCCGGCCACGCCGAGGCTCAGGGCGATCTGCCCCTCGGGGTCGAGGAGCATGGGCCAGTCGCCACCCTCCTCGTCCCGGAACCGGCGCACGGCGTCGGGGTCATCGTCGTAGATGATGCCGACGACCGCGGCGTCGCCTCGGGCACGGTGGACCTCATCGAACCGCACGAGCTCCGGATGCTCGATCCGACACGGCACGCACCAGGTGGCGAACACGTTGATCAGGACCCAGCGCCCGGTCAGCCTCTCGATGTCGAACGTGGGACCGTCGAGGGTCTCGGCCGAGATGGCTGGCACGGGCCGACCCACCAGCGGGGATGCGGCGACGCGGGTGCTCGCCGGCGGCGAGGAGCCGAGCGCCCAGACGAGCGCGACGAGCACCGAGCCGACGGCCGCCGCGATCATCAGCGCACGACGCCGGACAGGTCGGGCCTCCCCGTCGGCGGGCTGGTCGTCAGGGCTCACGTCGTCTGCCGGCTCCTCGTCTGGGTTCATATCGGCGGCCATCCGAGCTCGGCGAAACGCCTTTGCAGTGGTTGGAACAGGGGCGTCCACTGGCCCGAGACGAACAACAGGCCCACCCCGATGAGGAGCACCCCTCCGACGATCTCGATCTGGCGGCCATGCCGACGGAGGAAGGCCAGTGACCGTTGGGCCCGCGAGAACCCAAGGGCCAGCAACACGAACGGGATGCCCAGCCCCAGCGAGTACAGGGCCAACAAGACGCCGCCCCACATCCCGTTCCCGCCACCGACCGCGGCGGTGGCGAGGATCGTGGCCAGCACGGGGCCGATGCACGGCGCCCACCCGGCTGCGAAGGCCATGCCCATCGGGAATGCGAATCCGGGACCTCGGGGGACCCGGGCCAGGTCGACACGCCGCTCGCTCATGAGCGAGGGGATCCGCAGGACTCCCATCGTCGAGAGCCCCAGGACGATGATCACGACCCCGAACCAGCGCACCAGGGTGTCCTGGTTGCGCAGGAACACGCCCCCCAGCGCCGAGGCACCGATGCCGAGCAAGGTGAACACCACGGTGAAGCCCGCCACGAACAGCGCGGCCGCCCGCAACGACACCTTCCTGGCCTCACGAGCACCCAGCTCGGACACGGGCAGGGCCGACACGTAGGAGAGGTAGCCCGGGATGAGGGGCAAGCAGCACGGCGAGCTGAAGGAGACGAAGCCGGCCACCAGCGCCAGCACCGGCAGGGTCAACGCCTCCACGGGCACCATCTCCAGGTTCGGAGCCCCGTGCGATCATGATCCGACATCCATCCTCCGGCACGTCCCTGCGGGCCGCAACCCACAGGCGCGCCACGACCACCATCCACACGATCGCCAGCCCCGACGACGAGTCCAGCGCCTCGTACGACGGCAACGTAGTAGGGTGTTGTCGTGTCCGCCACTCAGTCCGTCTCCGGAGTCCTGGGACCACTCGAGGCCGAGGTCATGACGGTGCTGTGGTCCCGGGGTGAACCGATGCCGGTCCGCGAGGTCCGGGCCGAGGTGAACGCCGGCCGAGAGACGCTGTTGGCCTACACCACGGTCATGACGGTGCTCGCCCGGTTGGCCGAGAAGGGCATCCTCTCCCGTGTTCGAGAAGGACGGGGGTACCGCTACGAGCCCCTCGTGGGCGACACCGCGGGCATCGCGGTCCGCGAGGTCGTTCGAGGTTTCGGTGAAGCAGCC
>JBBSMQ010000070.1:0-6744 GCA_038233075.1 Acidimicrobiales bacterium | reverse complement strand
TAGAGCCCCGGCATTCCAAGCTGGCATGGCGGGTTCGAGCCCCGGCACCCCCTCCAGCGCGCCCCGGGGGCGCGGGCGTCGGGCGCCGGCGGACCCCCCTCGACCTCGAGTCGTGGTCGCGGGTGGTCCGGACCCCACCGAGGGCAGGTTCGTGGACGTTTCCGCCGTGGTCGCGCCGGGCAGCGCCGACGGGACCACATCTCCAGGAGGCCCTGTGCCCACCGCATCTCCCACGATCACCCTCAACAACGGCATCGAGATCCCTCAGCTCGGCTTCGGCACCTTCCAGATCGAGCCCGAGGACGCCACCCAGGCCGTCCGGGACGCCCTCGAGGTCGGCTACCGCCACATCGACACCGCCGAGATGTACGGCAACGAGGCCCAGGTCGGTGAGGCCGTCCGGACCTCCGGGCTCGACCGCGACGAGGTCTTCGTCACCAGCAAGCTCAACAACGACCTCCACGCCCGCGACGACGCCCTGGCCGCGTTCGACGGAACCCTGTCCGAGCTCGGCCTCGACCACGTCGACCTGTTCCTGATCCACTGGCCGCAGCCCAGCCAGGACCGCTACGTCGAGGCGTGGCAGGCGCTGGAGGAGATCCACCGATCGGGGCGGGCCCGGGCGATCGGCGTGTCCAACTTCCAGCCCGACCACCTCGACCGGCTGGCCGCCGAGACCGAGGTCGTCCCCGCTGTGAACCAGATCGAGGTCCACCCCTACCTCACCCAGGACGCGGTGCGCTCCTACGACGCCGACCACGGGATCGCCACCGAGGCCTGGTCCCCCATCGCCCAGGGTCAGGTGCTCGACGAGCAGACCCTCACCGAGATCGCCGAGGCCCACGGCAAGAGCCCGGCCCAGGTCACCCTGCGGTGGCACGTCCAGCGCGGCGACATCGTCTTCCCCAAGACCACCCACCGGGAACGCATGGAGGAGAACTTCGCGGTGTTCGACTTCGACCTCACCGACGACGAGGTGGCGCGGATCAGCGCCCTCGACCGCGACGGCAGGCAGGGCCCCCACCCCGACGACATGGGCTGACCCCGCCGACTCGCAGCGCAGGGGTGCGCCGAGCGGGCGCAAGCCCATCCGAGACAACAGGGCTACCGTAGGGCTATGGCCCGGACCCAGACCATGGTGCAGCTGTCCGACGAGTTCGTTGCTCTCCTCGACCGGAGCGCGCACCGGCGCGGGGTGTCTCGTTCCGCCCTCGTCCGCCAGGCGATCGAGGAGCTCCTCGCCGAGGAGAGCGAAGCCGCGATGACCGCCGCGATCATCGACGGCTACCGCCGGGTCCCACCAGGTCAGCCCGACGAGTGGGGCGACCTCGAGAGCGCGGGCGAGACGTCGGCGCGCGAGGTGGCCCAACGGCTCGATGCCGAGGAGAAGGCTGCCGGGCTGCCGTCGTGGTAGCCCGCGGTGAGGTCTGGTGGTAACGAGCACCCCGATGCGGGCCGGCGTCCCTTCCTGGTGCTCACCCGGACCGAGGCAGTCACCGTCCTCAACCAGGTGCTGGCGGTGCCGGCCACCCGCACCGTCCGAGGCATCCCCACCGAGGTCCCCCTCGACCATGACGACGGCATGCCCGGGCCCTGTGCCCTGGCGCTGGACAACCTGTCACTCGTCCGACCGGCGCTCTGCACCGAGAGGGTCACCGACCTCTCGCCCGAGGTGATGGCGCGGGTCTGCACCGCCCTCCAGGTCGCCACCGCCTGTTGAGACGCCGCGGTCGTCCGCCTCAGGCTCGCACCCGCCATGCCGGACGCCAGTACGACGTCAGGCCGACCGGCTGAGCCAGCGGGTGCCCTTCTCCAGGCGGGCGCGCAGCTGGGCGGCGGTGGACTCGGTCACCCGCGTCACCCCCGCGATGCGGTTCAGCTCCCGGTTGACCTGGGCGTGGGACCACCCCGTGGTGCGCACCAGGTCGCGGGCCAGCTCGTCGTTGAGGTCGCGCAGGCGCTTCTTGTCCTCCTGGCGGGTGGTGGTCGGAACCGCCTGGCGGCCGTCGTGGTCGCCACCGGAACCGGCCAGTGGGGGCGGGCGGGCCGAGCTCGAGCTCGAAGCCGTCGCCCTCGTCGTCGTCGACGTTGGATGGGTCGTCGGGATCGGCCGGACCGTCGGCGTCGGTGGCCACGGCCGAGATCACCACGAAGAGCGACATCTGCTCATCGGCGGCGACCTCGTCCGGCGCGGTCTCGTCGTCGTGGGCTGACCGCAGCACGGTGGGGAGCCACTCTCCCTCCAGCGACAGGGCTGTGCGGAGGCGCTGGCTGGACCGGACCGAGCCGAGATCTTCGTCGAAGCTGGCCGAGTGCTCCGCCCCGTCGGGCGCAGCCCACTCCATCTGCCCGTTGGTACGGGGGAAGTAGACCGGCCGCACCACCTGTCGGTCGCGAAGGGCGTCGCCGTAGCCGTACTCGAAGTCGGGCCGGGCCTCGTCGAGGTGGTAGTCGACGAAGGGGATGGCCCGGGTGTCGGAGCGGAAGGGGGTGCCCGAGAGGGCGAGGCGACGGTCGGCGTCCTCGAAGGCGTGGCGGATGGCGTCACCCCACGCCCGCTCGTCGGCGGCGTGGTGCAGCTCGTCGAAGATCACGAACGAGCCCCGAGCCAGCTTGCGGACCGCCGGCGCGCTCGTGGCCACCTGCTGGTAGGTGGTGACGATGCCGTGCATGGCGGGGGCGAGGGCGCCATCGGCCGCGGCCCAGGAGGGGTCCAGGTGGAGGGCGAACCGGCTGGCGGCCTGCACCCACTGCAGCTTGAGGTGGGCGGGCCACCACGATCAACCGACCGGGGCGGATGGCCAGCCGGTGGCGGGCGGCGGTGAGGGCGAAGGTGGTCTTGCCGGCACCGGGCGTGGCCACGGCCAGGAAGTCCGGGCGGCGGGCGGCCACGAAGCCGTCGAGAGCGGCCTTCTGCCAGGGTCGGAGGCGGACGGAGCTGGTCATGGGGGAACCGTCGAGTGTGCCACGAGCCCGCCGCCATGGTGCCGGACATCTCCCGCGCCCGAGTGTCCGCCGACGAGGCCCTCGGCATCGGTCCTCAACTGCGACTCGCACCCGCCGACGGGGTCAGGAGACCGGGGACCAGAGAGGGTGGAGGATCGCAGTGGAGAACCGTCTCGGCCAGCGGATCGGCATCGAGCCGCTCGAGGTGGGGTGGCGGGCCCCCGCCCGAGGCGGACCTCTGTCCCGGCTGCTCCGTCGGCGCCACACCCCGGCGCTGCTGCTCGACCTCTCGGTGACCGGCCTGCTGGTGGACGCGCCGGCCGATGAGCGGCTGCGGGTGGGCAGCATCGTTGGATTCCAGATCGACGGGGTGGAGGGACTGGTCCGGGTGCGCCGGATCGAGGCTCCTCCCGACACCTCGACCTGGCGCTACGGCGTGGAGCTCACGGTCACGCGGTCCGAGCTCAACGCCTACATCCACGAGATGCTCTCGCTGGTCGCCTCCGCCTCCTCCACGGAGTGGCACGGGCAGGCCGGGTCCCGCAGCGGCCGGCGGTGAGCGGCGGGGGTCGAGGTCGGGGCCGAGCGTCCTGACCACGGCTACGCTCCGCGCCGTGCCCACCGAGCCGGCCAGCATCGACATCGACGCCACCCCCGAGGAGGTGTGGGCCCTCGTCGGGACCTTCGGCGGCCTCGACACCTGGATGGCCGGGGTCGACAGCTGCGAGGTCGAGGGCGATGTCCGCACCATCGAGACCATGGGCATGACGATCCAGGAGAAGCTGGTGTCCCGCGACGCCGAGGCCCGGACCATCACCTACTCGATCATCGGTGGGGGCGCTCCGGTCGACTCCCACGAGGCGACCATCACCGTCATGGAGAAGCCCGGGGGTGACACCCACGTCACCTGGGCCGTCGGCGTCATGCCGGCCGATGCGACCCCCATGTTCCGCGACATCTACCAGGGTGCCCTCGACCACCTGAAGGCCCACCTCGAGGGTGAGGACGACGCCGTCGAGGGTGAGGACGACGACGGTGAGGCCGACTCCGAGGGCACCTCGTAGCCTGCCGCACCCGGTCGGGTGTCGGCACAGGATGTGGTCGCAGCCCGAGCAGCGGGTCCGAGCCCGCCCCATCGCCATCCGACGGCCAGGATGGGGCGGTGAACGTCGCTGCCCCCCTCGTCGTCGCCTACCTCGACCGAGCCTTCGACCAGATGCTGGCCGTCCTGGAGCGGGTCGATGCCGACCAGCTCACCACCGCACCGGTCGACCCGTCGACCACCTCGATCAGCGGCCTCGTCACCCACTGCACCGAGATGTGCGAGTTCTGGCTCGGTCACGTCGGCTTGGGTGAGCCCAGCGATCGCGACCGGTCCTCGGAGTTCACCCACCGGGCCGATCGTGGTGAGCTGCGGGAGCGGATCGCCACCGCGCGAGCCGCGGCGCGGCACCATCTCCTCCGCCTGGCCGCCGGCGAGGGCCAACCGTCTGAATGGCGTGGCTTCCTGTACGGCGACCGGAGCGATGACTCCCTCGTGCTCCACGTCCTCGAGGAGCTCTACCAGCACCTCGGTCACCTGGACCTCACCGCCGACGTCCTGGTCGGCGCCGACCGAGGCCGACGCGAGCCCTGACCCTGGCCGTCGCCTGCGCCTCCGGCAGGATTCGAACCTGCGACCGTCGGATTAGAAGTCCGCTGCTCTGTCCGGCTGAGCTACGGAGGCGGGGCCGGCGCGAAACGTGGCGCGAAACCCCCGCGCTTTGCCTGTTGCCGGCGACCGGCCCATCGTACGGGCGATTGCGGTCGGGTTTGGCCTCGGATCGGGCTCGGCGGCGGTCGATCTCGGCCGTCGACCCGAGTTCGGACGCGCTGGTGTCGCCCTGGTGGGCGGTTCAGCGGGTTCAGGCGGCTGCGGTGAGCGGCGGGTCGCTGCTGCGCTGGCGATGGCGGTGCAGCGCCAAGCTGTTGACCACGAGGGCGTAGGTCAGCAGGTTGAGGTGCTGACGCTCGTGGCCGATCGAATGCGCCCGGCGGAGCCACAGCGAGTCATCCAGGGCCCGATTGATGGACTCGGCATCGTTGCGGCGCCGGTAGAGAGCCTTGAAGTCCGGTGTCCTCGTCGTTGCCGTGGAGACGGACCATGATCGTCCCACCACCGAGGTGGTCGGGCAGTTCGTAGGTGTTGTACCAACGGTGCCCGGACTTGTCGGTGTTGCGCTGGGTCCGAACCCGACGGAGCTCAGTGAAGACCCGCTCCCCCGTGTCGATCAGGCCGAGGTCTCGGAGGATTCGTTGGTGGTGGATGCACTCGGCCTTGATGGAGATCGGTCGTCAACGGTCTTATCGATGGCATCAGCGCGTTCAGTCCAAGGGCGAGTTCCAAGGGGTGACGGCTGCAGGTTGAGGGTCGGGGTTCCACCGGTCGACGCGACGATCCGGCCAGGATGGCCGGGTTCACACGACCGTCGACCGGTGGAGATCCCAGCATGCCAGCCCAGCCCTTGGTGTTGTCCGAGCGCGAGGAGATCCGCGCCGGGATCGAACGAGGTGACCCGCTGGGGCGATCGCGGTCCGCCTCGGTCGTCACCGGTGCACGATCTCAGAGGAGGTGGCCCGCAACGGGGGCCGCCGGGCGTATCGGGCCACCGGGGTACAGCAGCGGGCTGAGGCCCAGCGGGCCCGGCCCAAGGAAACCGGCGCAAAGGTGGGCAGGTCCGCCAACGGCACCCGCCGGCGGCCCTTCAACGAGGCCCGGGCCCCGCACGCTCCGCAGCCCACAGCGCGCTCGGTCGTCTCGACCGCCACGTGCACCCGGCCATCGGCGCCCCGGGCGACCTCCAGGATCGCCACCCGATCCAGGCCTACCAACAGCTCGCACCAACGCGTACGGTCCAACCCCATCGGGGGTCTCCTCCAAGTTCGAGTCCAGAACAACCCGAACCATGGTCGAGACCCCCGACCCAACCGCGGTCCCCCGCCACCTCGAGGTCCACGTCGTGTGGGACAACCTCTCGGCCCACTCCGCGCCGTGCCCCTACTCATGGGGCCCTTGACCTGGCCCACCAAAACCCCACAAACTGCCGTCGGTGCCGAAGATCCAGATATGGGGCTACCGCTGCGAGCGGTGCTCCCACCAGTCGGTTCCTCGGGGCCGGGACAGGCAACCGACGGTCTGTCCGAAGTGCAAGTCGCCGTACTGGGATCGGCCGCGCCAAGCCAAGAAGAAGAAGACGAACGCGACGGTCGATGATGGAGGGAGTTGATCCGGGAATGGCTGCCGCGCCGTTGTTCTGTCCCGTCCGAGGCGAGTTGACTGCCCCGGCCCTCGCCAAGGACGAACTGACGCCTGCCGAAGAAGCGCGGCGCATCGACTTCCTGCACTTCCTGATCGAAGACCGCAGCTACCCGGTCGATCACATCGCCGTCGAGACGGTGGTGTTGAAGAACGTTGGACACGATGGTAAGAATAGCCTCCAAGCCGACGTGATCGTGTACGACGTTCCGGCAAAAAGCCTCGCCAAGAAGCCGCTGCACGAACGACTGCCCCACATCCTGCTGGTGGCCGAAATCAAGCGGGAAGCGAAGTCCAAGGCCAAGGGTGTCGCACGCCAACTCGAACCGGCGTTGCGCCAGATGCCGAACACGAAGACGGCCCTATGTCCGCTGCGTGGCGCACGCTATGCATGCAAGCGACGATCTGCGAGGTGGATCCTGTCGATCGCACAACAGGCGGAGGGCGCGTCTTGGTAAGAGCAACGGCTCACGCGGCGGCCCAGAGTAGCGATCCTCGCGGTT
>JBBSMQ010000069.1:0-7166 GCA_038233075.1 Acidimicrobiales bacterium | reverse complement strand
CCTTGTCGATCTCGTCGATGTAGATGATGCCGGTCTCGGCCTTCTTGACGTCGTAGTCGGCCGCCTGGATCAGCTTGAGGAGGATGTTCTCGACGTCCTCGCCGACGTAGCCCGCCTCGGTGAGGGCGGTGGCATCCGCGATGGCGAAGGGGACGTTGAGCAGCCGGGCCAGGGTCTGGGCCAGGAGGGTCTTGCCGCAGCCGGTGGGCCCGATGAGCAGGATGTTGGACTTGGCCAGCTCGACGTCGTCGCCGTGGGCCCGGGTCGAACCCAGCTGGACTCGCTTGTAGTGGTTGTAGACGGCGACGGCCAGGATCTTCTTGGCCTGCTCCTGACCGATGATGAAGTCGTTCAGGAAGTCGAAGATCTCACGGGGCTTCGGCAGGTCCTCGAGGGTGAGGTCGCTGCCCTCGGAGAGCTCCTCCTCGATGATCTCGTTGCAGAGGTCGATGCACTCGTCGCAGATGTAGACGCTCGGGCCCGCGATGAGCTTCTTGACCTGCTTCTGTGACTTGCCGCAGAACGAGCACTTGAGCAGCTCGCCGCCTTCTCCGAACTTGGCCACGGGGGCTCCCTCGTCGTCGGGTGGTCGGGTGGGTCGGTCTCGTCTCGTCAGCTCGCCGCGGTGATGGCGCCGCTGGTGTCGACCAGCTCCCGCGAGGCGATGACCTCGTCGATCATGCCGTAGTCCTTCGCCTCGGGCGCGGACAGCACGAAGTCGCGATCGGTGTCGCGCTGGATCTTCTCGACGCCCTGGCCGCTGTGGCGGGCCAGGATCTCGTTCAGCAGGTCGCGCATGCGCAGGATCTCGCGGGCCTGGATCTCGATGTCGGACGCCTGACCGCCACCGCTGCCCCAGGGCTGGTGCAGCAGGACCCGGGCGTGGGGCAGGGCCATGCGCTTGCCCGGCGTCCCCGCCGCTAGCAGCACCGCCGCCGCTGACGCCGCCTGCCCGTAGCAGATGGTCGCGATGTCGGGCTTGACGTACTGCATGGTGTCGTAGATGGCGAACAGCGCGGTGATGTCGCCGCCGGGCGAGTTGATGTAGATGTTGATGTCCTTGTCGGGGTTCTCCGACTCCAGGTGCAACAGCTGGGCCGACACCAGGTTGGCGATGGTGTCGTCGATGGGCGTGCCGAGGAAGATGATGTGGTCCTTCAGCAACCTCGAGTAGAGGTCGAAGGCGCGCTCCCCCCGGTTCGTCTGCTCGACGACGGTGGGGACCAGGTAGTTGTAGGCGGGTTGCATCAGCTGTCCTGCTCGGGATCGGTGTCGTCGGTCTCGTCCGCGTCGTCGAGGAGGGCGTCGCGGTCGATCGGACCGCCGTCGGGGTCGACCACCTCGACCCGCTCCAGGACCCACTCCATGGCCTTGCGGGTGCGCAGGTCGGATCGTACCAACGGGATCTGATCGTTGTGCTCGAACTGCTCGCGCACCTTCTTCGGGCTCTGGCCCACCCGGTCGGCCACCGTGGCGATCTCCGCGTCGAGCGCCTCGTCGTCGACCTCGATGCCCTCGGCGGTGGCCACGCCCCGCAGCGCCAGGTCGACGCGGACCGCGTGTGCCGCCGTGGTGCGCAGCTGGTCGCGGAAGGCCTCGGGGTCCTGGCCCGTGGCCCGCATGTAGTCGGCCAGGTCGATGCCCTGGGCCTGGAGGCGAAGGGCCATGTCCTGGAGGCGGGTCTGCACCTCGCTCTCGATCAGGGCCTCGGGCGGGTCTTCCTCGACCAGCTCGCCGAGCGCATCGCCCGTCTGCTCCCGCAGGGCCATCCGGGCCTGCTCGAGCTTCGCCGCGCCGAGCCGCTCGTGCAGGTCCGTCCGCAGCTCGTCGAGGGTGTCGAGCTCGGAGGCCTGGGCCGCGAAGGCGTCGTCGAGGTCCGGCAGCACGGTGGCCTGGACCTCCTTGACCAGGACCCGGAAGTCCACGGGCTCGCCGTCGCCGGGGTGCTCGGCCGAGAAGGTGAGGATGTCGCCCACCTTGGCGCCCTCGAGGGACTCGTCCAGCTCGGCCACCACGCTGCCGGCACCGACGCGGTACTGGTAGTCCTCGGCGGTGAGGCCGTCGAGGGGCTCGTCGTCGCGTGTTCCCGAGATGTCGATGGTGGCGGTGTCGCCCTCGGCGGCGGAGCGGTCGACGACCTCCAGGGTGGAGAACTGCTCCTGCAGGTGCCCGAGGCGCTCCTCGACGTCCTCGTCGGTGGCCTCGGGGCGGTCGATGACCACGCGGAGAGATGCGTAGCCGCCCACGACGACGTCGGGACGGATCTCGACGACGGCATCGAAGAGGACCGGGCCCTCCTCCTGACCCGACGTGATGTCGATCTCGGGCGGGGCGATGGCGTCGACCTCGAGCTCGGCGATGGCCTGGGCGTAGTAGTCGGGCAGGGCGTGCTGGAGGGCGTCGTTGCGGGCCGCCTCGGTGCCGACCCGGGCCTCGAGCACCTGGCGAGGGACCTTGCCGGGGCGGAAGCCGGGCAGCCGCACCTCCTTGGCCATCCGGCGGAAGGCGGCGTCGACCTGCCGCTCGAAGTCATCCGCGGGGACCTCGATGCTGACCTTGACCTTGTTGCCCTCGGCGGGCTCGACGCTCGACTCCATGAGGCCGACCACCCTACCGGCACGCCCACCACCGGCCGGCATGAGACGGCCCCATCGTCGTGACCCGGACGACGGCCACCAATGGCCGTCGTCCTGGGTCGGAGCGGGTGCACGCGATGGTCCGTCCCCCGGGAGCCCTCGATACTGTGTCGCGGTCGCCACCCGAGCCGAGCAGTGATCGTCGCCTCCATCTCCCCCGCTACCGGACCCTTCCTGGCCGCCGTCGCCCTGCTCGCGGTGGCCGGCGCGGCCAAGCTGCGGCGCCCGGCGCCGACGGGGCTGGCCCTGGCTCGGCTCGGCCTGCCGGGCTCTGACCCCACCGTCCGGACCCTCGGGGCCGTCGAGCTGGTCGTCGCCGGTGCGGCTGCGGTGGTGGGCGGGTGGCTGGCCCTGCCCGTCGCCCTCCTGTACGCAGGCTTCGCGCTGGTGAGCACGGCTCAGGTCCGCCTGGCGGCGCGCACCGGCGAGGCCGCCGACTGCGGCTGCTTCGGCGACCACTCGGCCCCCGTCGGGTGGTCCCACGTCGCTCTGAACCTCGCCCTGGCCGGCGCCGCGGCGGTCGCGGCTCTGACCGCGGCCGACGGTCTGGCTGCGGCCGGCGATGCGCCGGTCGCCACCCTGGCCGTCGCGGGGCTGGCCGGGCTGGCGGCGTGGGGCACCGAAGCCCTCCTGACCGACCTCCCGGCCCTGCGGGCCCTGCGCGTGGCCGACGAGGCGAGCTGAGAGGCCGGTGACCGCCGTCGTCGTGGCCCTGGCCCTGGTCGTGGCCGTGCTGACCCTGCTCGTGCTGGGGCTGCTCCGCAGCCACGCCGACATCCTCCGCCGTCTCCACCAGCTCGACGGAGGGAGCGAGGGGGCGGCCCCGGCGCAGGGGCCGCGCCCCGTCGGCCGCGACGAGTTCACCACCTTCCCCGAGGTCGCCGCCCCGCCCGAGCGCGAGGGCTTCACCGAGAGCCGCGACCTCGCAGGCGTCGGTGTCGACGACGATGCCCTCACCGTGCGGGTCACCGGTGTCGAGCACCGCACGCTCGTGGCCTTCCTGTCAGGCACCTGCCTGACGTGCCAGCGCTTCTGGGACGCCTTCCAGAAGCCGGCCAAGCTGGGCCTGCCCCGCGACGTCCGCACCGTCATCGTGACCAAGGGACCCGACCAGGAGAGCCCCTCGGCCGTGGCCGACCTGGCTCCGTCCTCGCTCCCGGTGGTGATGACCAACGACGCCTGGATGTCCTACGACGTGCCCGGCTCGCCCTACTTCGTGCTCGTCGACGGTCGCACCGGGAAGGTGCAGGGCGAGGGCACCGGCATCGATTGGCCCCAGGTCAAGGGGCTGCTCACCCAGGTGACCGACGACGACTCCTACGCCGCGGACCTGGAGGCTCGCCGGGTCGCGAAGTACCGGGCCGACGACGAGCGCGAGCGCCGGGTCGACGACGAGCTCCTGGCCGCCGGCATCGCGCCCGGTGACCCCAGCCTGTTCGGCCCCGCCGTCGAGGCCCAGGGCGACACGCCCGACAACCCCGACAGCGCCGCCAAGCCCGACGGCGCTGTGAGCCCCGACAGCCCCGTCGCTCCGCACTAACGTCGAGCGGCGCCCGGCGGAGAGGACCAGAGGATGAAGATCGAGGCACACGGCATACGGGCCGAGCTCCCCGCGGGGTGGGAGGGTCGCCTCACCCGGCGCACCTCCGGTGCGGCCACGGGGCGTCGGAGGGGCGGCACCACCGTCGTCCGCGAGGAGACCGCCCCGGTGCTCCACATGGCCAACTTCGCCCTCCCCGAGGGCCGCGGCGACTTCGGCAGCGGCGCCGTCGACATCATGGGCACCGGCCACGTGCTGGTGGTGCTGGTCGAGTACGGAGCCGACAGCGTCGGCACCGCCCTGTTCCCCACCGTCAGCCGCGTCCCCCGCCTCACGGCTCGCATGTTCAGCGACAGGGCCCTCCAGCGGGTGCAGCGGGGCCAGGCCGGGGCCCAGCGCTTCTTCACCCTCAAGGGCCGCGCCTTCTGCCTCTACACGGTGGTGGGCGACCAGCGCGACGCCGCCCCCCTGGCCCGCAGCACCAACGACCTGACGGCCCAGATCCAGGTGACACCCCGATGAGCCCCCTCGACCTCGTCCGCCGGCGCCCGTCGGCCCGTGCCACCGTCGACCCCGCGCCCCCGGGTGCCCCCCGAACGTCGGTCGCGGAACGGGTGGTGGCCCGCACCGCCGGTGTGCTCTCGAGTCATCACAGCCGCCGCCGCTTCCTCGCCCGCACCGCGGTGGTGGGCTCGGCCCTGGCGGTCGACCCCACGTCGTTCATCTTCAAGCCCGGCACCGCCTACGGCGCGGTGTGCGGCACCTGCGGCGACGGCTGGACGGCGTTCTGCTGCACGATCAACCGAGGCAAGAACTCCTGTCCGCCCAACACCTTCGTGGCCGGCTGGTGGAAGGCCGACAACGCGGCCTACTGCTGCGGTGGCCCCCGCTACATCATCGACTGCAACGCCACCTGCCCCACCCGGTGCTCGTGTCGCTGCTCAGGGGCGTCGTGCGACGGCCGTCGCACGTGCTGCAACCAGTTCCGCTACGGCCAGTGCAACCAGCAGATCTCCTGCTACGGCCCGGTGGCCTGCCGGGTGGCGATCTGCATCACGCCGTGGGCCTACGACGCCGCCTGCTCCACCCTGTCGCTCACCGACAACCGCACCGTCGAGCACGGCGGTGCCTGCATCTCCGCCGAGTGCGACTCAGCCATCACCCGGAGGTACTACGCGCTCGGCGGACCCGAGGGCCTGCTCGGCATCCGGACCCAGTCCGAGCGGACCTCGACCGCCGGTCGCGGCCGCTACGCCACCTACCAGGGCGGCCGGCTGTACTGGACCTCGGCCACCGGCGCCCACGAGATCCACGGCTCGATCTTCGACGTGTGGGCCGCGGCCAGGGGCCCCGGCGGCGTCTACGGTTTCCCCACCACCGACGTCGTCGGCGACGCCCGGGTCCGCTACTCCCGGTTCGAGAACGGCGGCATCTACCGCTGGGCCGAGGGCACCTACGGCGTCCCCGACCCCTACCACGAGGTGTTCCTCCGCTACGGCGGCCCCAACGCCGGCTCGGCGTTGGGGTTGCCGAGCTCGCCCATCCGTCGCAGCGGCGACCGCCGGGCGCTCTACCAGAACTACCAGCGGGGCCGGATCTACCGTCGCGGCCCCCTCACCGTCGAGATCCACGGCGCCATCTACTTCAAGCACGAGGCGCTGGGCGGGATCTACAGCCCCCTGGGCCACGTCGCCACCGACGTCGGCACCCTGCCCGACGGCCGGGGCCGGGCCTCGATCTTCGAGAACGGCGGCGTCATCTACTACACGTCGTCGACGGGGGCCCACGGCGTGTGGGGCGGGCTGCTCGACGCCTACATCGACTATGGGGGGTGGGCGTCCGACGCCGGGTACCCGACGAGCGACCGCACCGACGTCGGCGACGGTCGAGGGGTCACCTTCACCACCGAGCGGGCCCAGGTGTGGGGCACCAGCACCACCGGCTCGTGGGTCGTGCCCGGCCCCGTCCTCGGCCCCTACCGGGCCCGGGGCGGCCCGCAGGGGTCTCTCGGGTACCCCGTCGGGGCGGCCCAGCGCCTGGCCGACGGGACCTACCGCCAGGACTTCGAGAACGGCTCGATCGGTCAGGACCCATCCGACAACCGTCCCTTCGTCAGGGCCGCTTACGCCGACTTCCTCGACCGGGCCCCGACCGCCGACGAGCTGACCGTGACCAACTCCGCCCTCGGCAGCGGGGCGGCGAGCCGAGCCGGGGTCGTCCGCGACCTGGCCCGCACCCCCGAGTACGTCTCGACCCTGGTGGACAGGCTCTACGTCGACACCCTGGGCCGGCCCGGTGATGCCGGCGGCACCTCGTTCTGGACCGAGGAGATCCGCTCCGGACGGCGCCGCGTGGCCGAGGTCGCGGCCCGCTT
Source organism: Acidimicrobiales bacterium (assembly GCA_038233075.1). GTDB lineage: Bacteria > Actinomycetota > Acidimicrobiia > Acidimicrobiales > Iamiaceae > Iamia. The sequence continues at coordinate 616 of JBBSMQ010000069.1, read as the reverse complement.
CTACGCCAGCCCTGAGTACTACGACGGCAGCGGTGGCGGCACTGACCGCAGCTGGATCGCCGACCTCTACCAGAAGCTGCTCGGCCGGGCCGCCAGCGAGGACGACCTGGACTTCTGGGCGGCCCAGACCGCCAGCCGGGGTCGCTCCAGCGTGGCCTTCCGCCTGTACCAGTCCAAGGAGTCGCGCCGGACCCGGGTCAACCGGGTGTACCAGGCGCTGCTCGGGCGCGACGCGGACCCCGCCGGCAGCGACTACTGGTCCGAGCGCATCGCCGGCGAGGGCGACCTCGCCCTGGCCATCAGCCTGGCCTCGCTGTCGGAGTACGCCGACAAGGCCGAGACCCGCTTCCCGTCCTGAACGGAGGTCTCGGCGAGCGGGATCGCCGGCCGCGCCGACTAAGTTCGGGGCCCCGGTCCCGACCGGTTCGCGGGTGTAGCTCAATGGCTAGAGCCCCTGCCTTCCAAGCAGGCAATGCGGGTTCGATTCCCGTCACCCGCTCCAGAGAGCCCCGGCGGCGCAGGCGACTGGCGCCGGCCGACCCCCCGCGACCACGAGGCGCGGGCGGGGGGGGTCCGGGCCCCCCCCACGGCCGGGTCGTGGAGGTGTGCGCCCGGG
>JBBSMQ010000068.1:0-7536 GCA_038233075.1 Acidimicrobiales bacterium | reverse complement strand
CTTCTTTCGGACGACGGATGTGACGGGGACGATCACGTTGCCGGAGGGGACGGAGATGGCGATGCCGGGAGACAACACGTCGATGGCGGTGGAGCTGATCGCTCCGATCGCGATGGATGAGGGTCTGCGGTTCGCGATCCGTGAGGGTGGACGCACCGTCGGCGCCGGCCGCGTCACCAAGATCACCAAGTAGCCGAAGGGACACGATCATGGCCAGGAACGAGAAGCGGGTGCACGTCACCCTCGAGTGCACGAGCTGCAAGCGGCGCAACTACATCACCACCAAGAACAAGATCAACGACCGCGAGCGCATCGAGATGAAGAAGTACTGCCGGTGGGACAAGGCCCACACGGTGCACAAGGAGACGCGCTAGCACCCTCACGTAACGTGGGGCCCACCCGTGGGGTCTGACCCCCCGATGGTGACCGATGCCAGCGTCCGCCCCGGGCTGCGTCGGCGCGCCCCGGGCGCGGAGGCCGAGACGATGGCGGCGCTCGTGGCGCGAGCCCAGTCCGGCGACGACGCCGCGATCGAGGAGCTGGTGACCATCACCCACGTCGACACCTACACCCTGGCCCGCAGGCTCACCGGCAACGACGACGACGCCCGTGACGTGGTGCAGGAGGCCTACCTGCGGGCCTACCAGTCCATCGGCCGGTTCCGAGGTGAGGCCCGGTTCTCGACGTGGATGTACCGCATCACCGCCAACTGCGCCTCGACGCACCTGGGGCGCCGCCGTCGGCATCGTCACGACGAGCTGGTCGAGGAGCTGGTCGGGGCCGACATCGACCCCGGTCGGGATCCCTCGGCCCAGGCCGACGCGTCGGACCTTCGTGCCCGGCTGACCATGGCGCTCGAGGAGCTGCCGCCCAAGCTGCGGGCCGTGATCGTCCTCCGCGACGTCTACGACCTGCCTCACGAAGCCATCGCGGCCGAGCTCGGCATCTCGGAGTCGGCGGCCAAGGTGCGCCTGCACCGGGCTCGTCGCAAGCTGAAGGACCGCCTGTTCCCGGCTGCGGCCGAGTCGGCGGAGGAGGACGACCGATGATCGGGGAAACCTCACGATGACCACCACCTGCGCCGACCTCGGCGATCGCCTGGCGGCGGCGACCACCGACCCGGGCGCGATCGACCGAGCCGCCCGGGATCACGTCGAGGCCTGCCTGCGGTGCCAGGCCGCCCTGGTTCAGCACCGGAAGGTGCTCCGCACGCTGCGGTCGCTGCGCACCGACGTGCTCGAGCCCGCCCCCGGCCTGGTCACCGAGGTGCTGGCCCACATCGAGGAGGCCGGTGAACGCCGGGCCATCCGATCCCTCCTGGGCGGGCGAAGGGCCGCCTACCTGGGTGGGCTGGCGGCGGCGACCGCGGCGGCGGGGGCGGCCGGGGCCATCGTCATCGCCACGCGGAGCCGCGGCCGCCGCCTCCCGCTGGCGGGCTGAGCGCGGCCGCAGCCGAGGGGCGAGTGGGAGCGGCGAGGCGCGATTGCTAGTGTCGCCCTGGCCTGTCCCGGGTCCGCCGGGTCCACCTCATACAGAGGGCAGTAGCTCAACTGGCAGAGCACCGGTCTCCAAAACCGGCGGTTGGGGGTTCGATTCCCTCCTGCCCTGCGCTCCCCATCCTCCCCCTCTCGTCAGGTACCTCCGATGGCGATGAACCGTGAACAGAAGCGTCTCCTCCAGAAGCAGGGCGCGCTCGATGCCGACGGCAGCCCCAAGGCCGGACGTCGCGCCCCCAGCGCCCCCCGCCCCAAGGAGCAGCGCACCAAGCCCCGCGACTTCGTGCGCGAGGTGCGGGCCGAGATGCGCAAGGTCAACTGGCCCACCCGCGCCGAGACCGTCAACTACTCGATCATCGTGTTCATCACGATCCTGGTGCTCACCTCGCTGATCGCGGTGGTCGACTTCGGGCTGGCCAAGTCCGTGCTCTGGGTCTACGACGCATGAGAGCGCCCGTCGCCGCCTGCCCCGACCGGAGACCGCACCCATGAGCTTCCTCACCGACCCCGAGCCGGCACCGTCGCAGGACCCCGCCGAGACCGATGCTCCGCCGTCAGCCACCGACACCGCCACTCCCGGCGCCCTCCCCCCCGCCGCCGGCGAGGCCGATGCCCCGCCCCCGGACCCCGGTGAGCCCGTGGTCACCGACGAGACCCCCACCGGCATCGACCCCGAGACCGGCGAGGTGGTCGACGCCGACGCCCTCATCGAGGAGCCACCGGCGCCCGACAGCCCCTTCGACCGACCGGGCCGCTGGTACGTCGTCCACACCCAGTCGGGCTACGAGAAGAAGGTCAAGCAGAACCTCGAGGCCCGCACCTCGTCGATGAACATGGAGGGCCGGATCCACGAGGTCGTCATCCCCATGGAGGACGTCGTCGAGATCCGCGGGGGCAAGAAGCAGGTCGTCCAGAAGAAGATGTTCCCCGGCTACCTGCTGGTGCGTTGCTTCCTCGACGACGACTCCTGGTACGTCATCCGCAACACGCCGGGCGTCACGGGCTTCGTGGGAGCGGGCAACAAGCCGTCTCCGCTCCCACGGCGCGACGTGGAGACCTTCCTGTCGGTGAAGGACGAGACCGACGACGTGCCCACCAAGAAGGGTCGGGCCCGCCTCGAGCACGAGCTGGGCGAGACCGTCCGGGTCAAGGAAGGCCCCTTCGCCAACTTCTCAGGGGAGATCGTCGACATCAACGAGGACCAGCTCAAGGTCAAGGTCCTGGTCGACATCTTCGGTCGGGAGACGCCTGTCGAGCTCGACTTCTCCCAGGTCGCCAAGTTCTAGAGCGGGATCGGTGGGGTGGCGTCGTCGCCTCGTCGCCTCCTACGCTGTCCTGTCCCCTCGGCGCCGGCGCGCCGAGCCCACGAACCCGGGCCGCATCGCTGTCGCCCACGAGGAGCCACCACCATGGCCAAGAAGAAGGTCCTGGCCGTCGTCAAGATCCAGATCCCGGCCGGCCAGGCCAACCCCGCCCCGCCGGTCGGCACCGCGCTGGGCCCCCACGGCGTGGCCATCATGGACTTCTGCAAGGCCTACAACGCCGAGACGGAGTCCCAGCGGGGCACCATCGTGCCGGTGGAGATCACGGTCTTCGAGGACCGCTCGTTCACCGTCATCACCAACACCCCTCCCACGCCGGTCCTGCTGCGCGAGGCCGCCGGCATCGACAAGGGCTCTGAGACCCCCGGGCGCAACGGCGCCGGGAAGGTCACCGCCGCCCAGGTCCGCACCATCGCCGAGACCAAGATGCCCGACCTGAACGCCAACGACCTCGACGGGGCCGTCAAGCAGGTCGAGGGCACGGCCCGCTCCATGGGCCTCGAGGTCGTCTGAACCTGACCCGCCGAGCCGGTCGCTGACCGTCCTCGGACCAACCACCAATGGCACCGGGGAGGACCTCGCCCCGGGCCCGACCAACGAGGGAGCCAACCATGGCGAAGGGCAAGCGCTTCAACGACGCGACGAAGCGGTACGACCGGGACCACCTGCACTCGGCTGACGAGGCCGTCTCGCTGGTGACCACCCTGGCCACCGCCGGGTTCGACGAGACCGTCGAGCTCAGCGTCCGCCTCGGGGTCGACCCCCGCAAGGCCGACCAGATGGTGCGGGGCACCGTCGCCCTGCCCGCCGGCACCGGCAAGGACGTCCGAGTCGCGGTCTTCGCCGCGGGCGACGCGGCCGAGGCGGCCCGGAGCGCCGGCGCCGACGTGGTCGGCTCCGATGACCTGGCCGCCCAGGTCGAGGGAGGCAAGCTCGACTTCGACGTGGCCATCGCCACGCCCGACATGATGCCCACCGTCGGTCGCCTGGGGCGGGTGCTCGGCCCGCGCGGGCTCATGCCCAACCCCAAGACCGGCACCGTCACCACCGATGTGGGCAAGGCCGTCGAGGACTTCAAGGGCGGCAAGGTCGAGTACCGCACCGACCGTTACGGCAACGTCCACGTTCCGGTGGGCAAGGCCAGCTTCACCCCCGCGGACCTCACCCGGAACCTGCGCGCCGTGGTCGACGAGCTGCACCGGGCCAAGCCGGCCTCGTCCAAGGGACGCTACTTCCGCCGCGTCGGTCTCTCGTCAACCATGGGCCCCGGCATCAAGGTCGACCCCAACCGCATCAAGCCCGACGAGGACGAGTAGTCCTCGTCGTCACTCGCTTCGCTCCGTTCCGACGAGCTGGTCGTGCGGCCTGCGGCCGCGCTCATGCTCGCCGACCAGCAAGCTGGATCGGCTCCCTTCCCCTGGGGGCTGCGCCCCCAGACCCCAGCGGCTGCGCCGGGCCGTCAGTCGCTGCGGGTGGTCGCCCATCTCGGCGCTGGACGTTCACTGTGCACCCATCGGGCGACCTTCGGTCTCCTTTGGAGCGGGGGTTGGGTGGTTGCTCCGGTGAGTGGATTGGCCTCCTGGGTGGGGGGCCGGTAGTGTCCTCCCGCTGACAATTGAGTCATCGCCGCCGAAGACCTCCGGTGCGCCCTGGGCGCTCAAAGGACGTGAGTCCGCCTGACGAGGCGGGGGACCTGTTCCTCCGAGGGTGTTCGCGCGCGTGGTGCGGACACCCTTTGCGCGTCCGCCCGTGGACGTCCGAACCAGGAGAGGAGGAGCAGTGGAGAACCCCCGAGCCGACAAGGTCGCCCTCGTGGCCGAGGTCGGTGAGCGCTTCGATGCCGCCGACGCCGTGGTGCTGACCGAGTACCGCGGCATCGACGTGGGTGGCATGGCCGAGCTGCGCACCGCTCTGCGCGACGCCGGCGGCACCTACAAGATCTACAAGAACACCCTGGTGCGCCTGGCCGCCCAGGAGCGCGGCCTCGAGATCGACGACCTGCTCGTCGGGCCCACCGCCATCGCCTTCGTCGCCGGCGACGTCGCCGGCGTGGCCAAGGCGTTGCGCGACTTCGCTCGCGCCAACCCGGCCCTGGTCGTCAAGGGCGGCCTGCTCGGCGAGTCGCTCATGGGCGCGGCCGAGGTCACCGCCCTCGCCGACCTGCCCAGCCGCGACCAGCTGCTGGCCGAGATCGCCGGTCTCTTCGCGGCACCGATGCAGCAGATGGCGAGCCTGCTCGACGCCGTCCCCCGGAGCTTTGCCTACGCCCTCAACGCGCTGATCGAGGCGGGAGGGGCTTCCGGCGCCGCCACCGCGACACCCGACGACGCGCCGACCAGCGAGACCAGCGCGGCCGACGACACCAGCCCGGCTGCCCCGGCCGCCGACGACACTAGCCCGCCCGACGAGGCTGCCCCGGCTGAAGCCGCCGCCGCGGAGACCCCCCCGGCTGCGACGGCCGCCGACGAGACCCCCCCGGCCGAGGACTCGGCCACCGACCCCACCCCGGACCCGTCCGGGACCGAGACCCCGGCCGAGTCGGCCGAGAACGAGGAGAGCTGACCATGGCCACCCTTTCCACTGACGACATCCTCGACGCCATCGCCGGCATGACGGTGCTGGAGCTGTCCGAGCTGAAGACGGCGTTCGAGGAGCGCTTCGACGTCACCGCGACAGCCCCGGCGGCCGCCGCCGCGGCTCCGGCCGCGGGTGGCGACGGCGGTGGCGCCGCCGAGGAGAAGGACGAGTTCGACGTCGTCCTCACCGCCGCCGGTGACAAGAAGGTCGGCGTCATCAAGGCCGTCCGCTCGCTCACCAGCCTCGGCCTCAAGGAGGCCAAGGACCTCGTCGACGCCGCTCCCAAGCCGATCCTCGAGAACGCCGCCAAGGAAGACGCTGAGAAGGCCAAGGAGGCCCTCGAGGCCGAGGGCGCGACCGTCGAGCTCAAGTAGCGCCTGATCGCAGACGATCCGCCGGGCGGGCCCTGGGCGCCTGCGGGCGACCGGGCCCCGCCCGCCGTCGCGTCCGGTCCCGGCTCCTGATCCTTGACCTCGGGGGCTCGGCGGCTTACCCTGCTCGGAACTTTCTGGACCTCGCCGCGGCCGGGCCCCGATCCTTCGAGCGCGGGTTGCTCGTCGGCCACGTCGACCCCTAGTGTGGGCCGTTGCCGTGACTGCCCGCCTCGTCCCCCTGTCTTTCGGCCCCGGGGATCGGCGCGCCAGCACGGTCACCGCCGCGTGATCGCCCCTCCATCCGAGGAGACGTCCTTGTCTGCCCGCCCCACCCTTCGGGACCGCTACTCCTTCGCGAACCTCGACGAGGTCCTCGAGCTCCCCGACCTCATCGCCATCCAGCGCACCTCGTTCGACTGGTTCCTGGCCCAGGGCCTGGCCAACACCTTCCGGGACATCAGCCCGATCAAGGACTTCACCGAGACCCTCCAGCTCGAGCTCGAGTTCGACCCCGAGGACGAGGACCTGCGCCCCGAGCCGAAGTTCTCGGTGGAGGAGTGCAAAGAGAAGGACATGACCTACGCCGCGCCCATCTTCGTGCGCGCCCGGTTCATGAACCAGAACACCGGTGAGATCAAGGAGCAGACCGTGTTCATGGGGGACTTCCCCATGATGACGGAGAAGGGCACCTTCATCATCAACGGCACCGAGCGGGTGGTGGTGTCCCAGCTCGTCCGCTCGCCCGGCGTCATCTTCCAGCCCGGTGAGCGCTTCCGGCTGCGGAACCTCTCCAAGCACCAGCTGGTCACCGGCACCGTCCACCCCTACCGGGGCGAGTGGATCGAGTTCGACGTCGAGCAGAAGCCGGGCAAAGACGTCACCGCCGGCACCCGCGTGGCGCGCAAGCGCCGCCTCAGCCTGTTCGTGCTCCTCCGCGCCCTCGGCTACGACGAGGAGCAGGCGCCCGGCTTCCTCGAGGCGTTCGTCCGGGAGTTCGACTTCCTCGAGGGCCAGTGGGAGAAGGACCGCGAGCTCGCCCCCACTCAGGACGAGGCCCTGGTGGAGATCTACAAGCGGGCCCGTCCCGGCGAGCCGCCCTCGGTCGAGTCGGCCAAGGCCTACTTCCGCAACGCCTTCTTTGAGCCCCGCCGCTACGACCTGTCCCGGGTCGGGCGCTACAAGCTCAACCGCAAGCTGGGCGCCGAGCTGGACTGGCTCGAGCGCACCTTCCCCATGCTCGACATGGATCGTCCCACCGTCTCCGACGAGGCCCGGGCCCTCGCCGCCGAGAACCCCGACGACGCCCTCATGGTCAACGGCGAGCCCGCCCCGGACCAGTCGGTGCTGTCGCGCTGCGAGGTCCTAGCCGCCACCACCTACTTGCTCCACCTGGTCGACGCCGAGCCCGGCTACCGCCTCGATGACCAGGACCACTTCGCCAACCGCCGCATCCGCTCGGTCGGCGAGCTGATCCAGAACCAGGTCCGCATCGGCCTCTCCCGCATGGAGCGGGTCGTGCGCGAGCGCATGACCACCCAGGACGTAGAGGCGATCACCCCGCAGTCGCTCATCAACATCCGTCCGGTGGTGGCGGCCATCAAGGAGTTCTTCGGGACCTCTCAGCTCAGCCAGTTCATGGACCAGGTCAACCCGCTGTCGGGCCTGAACCACCGGCGGCGGCTGTCGGCGCTCGGCCCGGGCGGCCTGTCCCGCGAGCGGGCCGGCTTCGAGGTCCGCGACGTGCACTTCAGCCACTACGGCCGGATG
>JBBSMQ010000067.1:0-7714 GCA_038233075.1 Acidimicrobiales bacterium | reverse complement strand
GGAGGCCCCATCCGCCTCATGCAACGTCTTCGTGATCGCCGCAGTCAACGTCGTCTTCCCATGATCGATGTGACCCATCGTCCCAATGTTCAGATGCGGCTTGTTCCGATCGAACTTCTCCTTGCCCATGGCGTGGGTGCTCCTGATCTCTGCTGTTGACGGGGTGAACGGTGCGGGGGAACCCGCAGGGAGGTCTCGGGCGGACCCGAGGACTGGGGCTACTCGCCCCGGATGCGCTTGACGATCTCTTCCTGGATAGAAGACGGTGTCTGCTGGTACGAGTCGAACTGCATGGTGTAGGTCGCTCGACCCTGGGTGCGCGAACGGAGGTCCGTAGAGTACCCGAACATCTCCGAGAGGGGCACGGTCGCGCCGACCACCTGGCTGTTGCCGCGCTGCTCCATGCCGCCGACCTTGCCCCGGCGGGAGGAGAGGTCGCCGATCACGTCGCCCATGTAGTCCTCGGGGGTGACGACCTCGACGGCCATGATGGGCTCGAGGAGGGTGGGCTTGGCCTGCGAGCCGCCTCGCGGAAGCCCATGGTGCCGGCGATCTTGAACGCCATCTCCGAGGAGTCGACGTCGTGGGCCGAGCCGTCGACCAGCTTGGCCCGCACGTCGACGGTGGGGAACCCGGCCAGCACCCCGGTGGTCATGGCCGCCTGGATGCCAGCGTCGACCGACGGGATGAACTCCCGGGGGATGCGACCGCCGGTGATCTTGTCCTCGAACTGGTAGCCGCCCCCGGGGCCGGTGGGCTCGAGCTCGAGGACGATGTGGGCGAACTGGCCCGAGCCGCCGGTCTGCTTGACGTGGCGGTAGACGACCTTGCCGGTGTCGGCGGTGATCGTCTCCCGGTAGGCGACCTGGGGCTTGCCCACGGTGGCGTCGACGCTGAACTCCCGCAGCATGCGGTCGACTAGCACCTCGAGGTGCAGCTCGCCCATGCCGGAGATGACGGTCTCGCCGGTCTCCTCGTCGGTCCGCACCTGGAAGGTGGGGTCCTCCTCGGAGAGGGAGTAGAGCGCCTTGCCCATCTTGTCCTGGTCGGCCTTGGTCTTGGGCTCGACGGCGACGTGGATCACCGGCTCGGGGAACTCGAGCTTCTCGAGCACGACCCCGTCCTTCTCGTCGCACAGCGTGTCGCCGGTGCGGGTGTCCTTGAAGCCGATGCCGGCCACGATGTCGCCCGCGGCCACCGAGTCGAGGTCCTCGCGGTTGTTGGCGTGCATGAGCAGCAGCCGGCCCACGCGCTCCTTCTTCTGGGTGCGGGAGTTGAGGACCGTGTCCCCCTTGTCGAGGCTGCCCGAGTAGACGCGGAAGTAGGTCAGCTTGCCGTGGGGGTCGGCGACGATCTTGAAGGCGAGGGCGGCGAAGGGCTCCTTGGCGTCGGGCCGGCGCAGCAGCTCCTCGTTGCCCTTGAGCGAGATGCCCTGCACGGGGCGGGTCTCCAGGGGTGAGGGCAGGTAGTCGACGACGGCGTCGAGCAGGGGCTGCACGCCCTTGTTCTTGAACGCCGAGCCCAGCAGCACGGGGACCAGGCCCTCGTGGATGGTGGCGTTGCGGAGGGCGGCGCGGATCTCGGCTGCGGTGATCTCCTGCTCCTCGATGAACTTCTCGAGGATGCCGTCGTCGTACTGGGAGACGACGTCGACCAGGTTCTGGCGGTACTCGGCGGCCTGGTCGGCCAGCTCGGCGGGGATCTCGGTGATGTCGAACTTGGCCCCCAGCTCCTCGTCGTGCCAGATGAGGGCCCGCATCTCGACCAGGTCGACCACGCCCGCGAAGTTGCCCTCGGAGCCGATGGGGATCTGGGTGACGGCGATGTTGGCGCCGAGGCGATCGACGATGGAGTCGACGGCGGTGTAGAAGTCGGCGCCCAGGCGGTCCATCTTGTTGACGAAGCACATGCGGGGCACGCCGTACTTGTCGGCCTGCTTCCAGACCGTCTCGGTCTGGGGCTCGACGCCGGCCACCCCGTCGAACACGGCGACGGCGCCGTCGAGGACGCGAAGCGAGCGCTCGACCTCGACGGTGAAGTCGACGTGGCCGGGGGTGTCGATGATGTTGATGCGGTGGTCGCGCCAGAACGTGGTGGTGGCGGCGGAGGTGATGGTGATGCCCCGCTCCTGCTCCTGGGCCATGTGGTCCATGACCGCGGCGCCCTCGTGCACCTCACCGATCTTGTAGCTCTTGCCGGTGTAGTAGAGGATGCGCTCGGTGGTCGTGGTCTTGCCCGCGTCGATGTGGGCCATGATCCCGATGTTGCGGTAGCGCTCCAGGGGGGCTGTCTTCGCCATCTCTCGTCTCGGTTCGGTGTCGGTGTGGGCGCCGGCGGGCGCCTCTGTCAGGTGCGGTGAGGGGTTCCGGGCCGGAGCGGCGTCGGTCTGGCCGCAGACCGGGCCGTCGGCCGCGCCGGAGCCCGGCGCGGCGCCGCCCTACCAGCGGTAGTGGGCGAAGGCCTTGTTGGACTCGGCCATCTTGTGGATGTCCTCGCGGCGCTTGACCGAGGCGCCGATGCCGTTGGAAGCGTCGAGGATCTCGTTGGCCAGACGCTCGGCCATGGTCTTCTCCCGGCGCTGGCGGGCGTAGCCCACCATCCACCGCACGGCGAGGGTGGTGGAGCGTCGGGGCCGGACCTCGATGGGCACCTGGTAGGTGGCGCCACCGACCCGACGGCTCTTGACCTCGAGCTGGGGCTTGATGTTCTCGACGGCCCGCTTGAGCGTGCCGATCACGTCGTCGGTACCGGTCTTCTCCACCACGATGTCGAGCGCCTGGTACACGATGCGCTCGGCCAGCGAGCGCTTGCCGCGCTGCATGATCTTGTTCACCAGCTGGGTGACCAGCGTCGAGTGGTGGACGGGGTCGGGGGAGAGCTCGCGCCGAGGCGCCGGTCCCTTGCGCGGCATTACATCGTCTCCTGCGGGTCGACGGGATCATGGGGGCGCGTGCCGTCGGCTCCGCCGTCGAAGGGCCCCGGTCGTCGGGTGTGCTCGCCCACGACTAATCCTTCTTGGCGCCGTAGGCGCTGCGGGCCTGCTTGCGGTCCTTGACCCCGGAGGCGTCGAGGGTGCCGCGGACGACCTTGTAGCGCACGCCGGGCAGGTCGCGGACGCGCCCGCCGCGCACCAGCACCATGGAGTGCTCCTGGAGATTGTGGCCCTCGCCGGGGATGTAGGCGGTGACCTCGGTGCCGCTGGTGAGACGGACCCGCGCCACCTTGCGCAGCGCCGAGTTCGGCTTCTTGGGGGTGAAGGTGTAGACGCGCGTGCACACACCTCGACGCTGGGGCGCACCTCGCAGGGCGGGCGTCTTGCCCTTGGCGGGCTTGGTCTGCCGTCCCTTGCGGACCAGCTGCTGGATGGTGGGCACTCGTGTCTGTCCTCTGTGCAGGCGGGATGAGGCCCCGGGGCGTGAGCGCCACGGGGCCAGCAGACCATGCTACGAGCGGACCCGGGCCAGCATCAACTCTGCTCAGCCGGTCAGGTGTCAGACTAGGGAGGGTGGATCGTCGCACCTTCCTCACCACCGGAGCCGCCAGTGCCTTTGCTCTGGCCGCCGGCTGCTCGAGCGACACCTCGTCAGGCGGTCCGCCGCCGTCGACGACTGCCGCCACCACCTCGTCCGACCCGCCCACCAGCACCGCTCCGAGCCCGACCTCGCCCCCGGTGCCGGCCACGCCGGCCGAGATCCTCGACCGGTCCCACGTCCCCGTCGTCGGCTTCCACCAACTGCGCGAGCACAGGGCGGAGGACAGCGAGTACGCCCGCACGCTCATCACTCCGCCGGCGGTGTTCTGGGCCCAGCTGGAGGCGCTGGGCAACGGCGGCTACGAGGCCGTCACCGCCACCGCCCTGGTCGACCACATGCAGCGCGGCACGCCGTTGCCCGAGAAGCCGGTGCTGCTCTGCTTCGATGACGGCTCGGCCACCCACCGCACGGTTGCGCTCCCGATGCTGGAGCAGCTGGGGCTCCCGGCGATCTTCTTCCCGATGACCGTCGTGCTCGGCAAGGACGACTGGCTCAGCCCCGACCAGCTGCGCGAGATCGACGCCGCCGGCATGGAGGTCGGCGCCCACTCGTGGGACCACCAGCGGATGGACAGGATCAGCGACGAGGAGTGGGCGCGACAGATCACCGAACCCAAGGCGACGCTGGAGGAGATCCTCGGCCACCCGGTCGACATGTTGGCCTACCCGAACGGGATGTGGTCCCCGAAGGCCCTCCTGCACGTCCTCGACGCGGGCTACCGCGCCGCGTTCCAGCTGACCGAGCCCTCCGACCCGGAGTGGCCGTTGCTCACCATCCGCCGTGTCCTGCCCCCACCCACCTGGGACGGACTGACGCTCCTCGCCAACCTCGACGCCCAGTTCTGACGTCCCCTCGGAGAACGGGGCGCTCTCCTCGGCGCCGTCGTCGCCGGCGAGGTGGCGAGGTGGCGAGGTGGCGAGGTGGCGAGGTGGCGAGCCAGCACATCGGGGAGCCTCGGCCTTGGAAGAGAAGCCGCGGCGCTGGTGACGAGCCAGCTCGCGGTGGTCGAGGTGATCCGGGCAACCCGCCGACGGCTCGGCCCGGCCGGCATCCCCACGGCCCGCGGGCTGCTCACGAGGGTCGACCTCGTCCCGCTCACCCAGGGGATCATCGACGTGGCCGCAGACGTGGGCGACCCGAGCCTGCGCAGCCTCGATGCCATCCACCTGGCCAGCGCCCTGGCCGTCCGAGAGGCCCTGGAGGGGCTCGTCGCCTACGACGATCGCCTCGGCGCCGCGGCCGACGCAGCATGCCTGGCCTGGATCACCCCCGGTCGCTGAGTCGGGCCGCCAGGAGAGGGCCGTTGACCGTTGAGGGCCTCTCACTGCGGCAGCTCGCACCCTTGCTGAGTTCAGCTGGCAAGGTACGCCGCTCGCCTGACCCGCCCGCCTCGGGGAAACGTCACAGACCGCCGCCGAAACGGGCAGTTCGCGCTTGAGCGGACGTCGAGGACCAGAGGCCCCGGTCGCGGGACCCTGAGCGTCCTGGCTGAGCGGACCCGCCCATCCAAGTCGCCCAGGGACACGTGGTCAGACGGCGTCGGTGCCGGTGTCGGGGACCGCGGCGAGCTCGGAGCCGTCGGAACCGTTGCCGTTGCCCTCCAGGCTGCCGCGCAGGTTGGCCAGGTAGGCCGAGGCGTCGAAGCCCTCGTCGGCGAACTCCTCGCCGTCGGAGCTGTAGAACGCCATCGGCTCGTACTCGGGGGCGTGGGTGCCCACGTCGCGGTACTCGGGCATGCCCGTCCCGGCCGGGATGAGCTTGCCGATGATGATGTTCTCCTTGAGCCCCAGCAGCGAGTCCGAGCGGGACTCGATGGCGGCCTCGGTGAGGACCCTGGTGGTCTCCTGGAACGAGGCAGCCGAGAGCCACGAGTCGGTGGCCAGCGACGCCTTGGTGATGCCCATGATCTCGTCACGGGCCTCTGACGGCACCTTGCCCTCCTCGACCAGCACCCGGTTGATGTCACGGAACGCCTTGCGGTCGATCCGCTCGTCGGGCAGGAACTCCGACTCACCAGGATCGGACACCGCGACCCGGCGGGTCATCTGGCGCACGATCAGCTCGATGTGCTTGTCGTGGATGGACACGCCCTGGTCCCGGTACACCTTCTGAACCTGGGCGAGCAGGTAGTTCTGCGTCTCGCGCAGCCCCTTGATCTCCAGCAGCTCCTTGGGGTCGCGGGGGCCGGGCACGATGGCGGCACCAGCGGGCACCTCCTGGCCCTCCTCCACGTCCAGGCGAGCCTGCACGGGGATGGTGTGGACCTCCTCGGCCCCGTCGTCGCCGACGATGGTGACGACGCGACCCTTCCCCTCGTCGTCGCCCATGCGGACGACGCCCGAGGTACGCACCAGGGTGGCCTTGCCCTTGGGGCTGCGGGCCTCGAACAGCTCCACCACGCGGGGCAGACCGCCGGCGATGTCGCCGCCACCGGTGGCGACACCACCGGTGTGGAAGGTCCGCATCGTGAGCTGCGTGCCGGGCTCACCGATCGACTGGGCGGCGATGACCCCCACCGCCTCTCCGAGCTCGATCTCCCGGCCGGTGGCCAGCGAACGGCCGTAGCACTTGGCGCAGACGCCGAGCTCGGCGTCGCAGGTGAGCGGCGAGCGGACGCGCACGCGCCCGACGGTCTCGTCGTCGCGCAGCGCCGCCATCAGGTCCTCGTCGACCGGCGTGTCGGCCGGGACCACGGTGCCATCGCCGAGGGTCACGTCGACGGCCAGGCAGCGCCCGAACAGCGCCGTCTCCAGGTAGGTACGGCGCAGCACGTCGGTGGCCTCCACCTTGGAGGGCCCGACGTAGGTGCCGTCGGTGGAGAAGTAGCCGTCGGGCCAGACGTCCTCGATCCAGATGCCCCGGGCCGGACCACCGTGACGGCAGTCGTCCTCGCGGATGATGAGCTCCTGGGCCACGTCGACCAGTCGGCGGGTCAGGTAGCCGGAGTCGGCGGTCCGCAGGGCGGTGTCGACCAGGCCCTTGCGGGCTCCGGGCGTGGCGATGAAGTACTCCAGCATCGCCAGGCCCTCGCGGAAGTTGGACTTGATGGGCCGGGGGATCATGTCGCCGCGGGGGTTGGCCACCAGGCCGCGCATGCCCGCGATCTGGCGGACCTGCATCATGTTCCCGCGGGCGCCGGACCCGACCATCATCTCGATGGGGTTGAACTGCTCGGCCCGCAGGCCGATCTCCATCTCGCTGCGCACCTTGTCGGTGGCGGCGGTCCAGATCTCGACCTCCTTCTGGCGCCGCTCACCGTCGGTGATGATGCCGCGGCGGAACTGGTCCTCGACCTTCTGGGCCCGGGTCTCGTGGTCCTCGAGGATGCCGGCCTTGGAGTCCGGCGTCTTGACGTCGTCGACCGAGATGGTGATCCCGGACTTGGTGGCGTAGCGATAGCAGAGGTTCTTGATGCCGTCGAGGCTGCCGGCCACGACCGCCTTGGGGAAGCCGTGGGCCAGCTCGTCGACGATCTGGCCCATGATCTTCTTGTCGACCCGCTCGTTGACGTAGCGGAAGTCCTCGGGCAGGGCAGCGTTGAAGATCAACCGCCCGGGGGTGGTCTCCAGGTCGTCGACGGTGCGCTCGCCCTCGTCGTCGGTGCTGGCGGTACGCAGCGTGACCACGGAGTGGAGACCCACGTGACCATCCTCGTAGGCCCGCTCGACCTCGTGGAGGTGACGGAAGGTGCGACCCTCGCCCAGGGCACCCTCCACCCGCTCGGTCAGGTAGTAGCCGCCGATGATCATGTCCTGGGTGGGCGTGACCAGCGGGCGGCCGTGAGCCGGGGACAGCACGTTGTTGGCCGAGAGCATCAGCACCCGGGCCTCGGCCTGGGCCTCGGCCGACAGCGGGAGGTGGACCGCCATCTGGTCGCCGTCGAAGTCGGCGTTGAAGGCGGTACACACCAGGGGGTGGATCTGGATGGCCTTGCCCTCCACCAGCACCGGCTCGAAGGCCTGGATGCCGAGGCGGTGCAGGGTGGGGGCCCGGTTTAGCAGCACCGGGTGCTCCTTGATGACCTCGGCCAGCACGTCCCACACCTGGGGGCGGCGGCGCTCCACCATGCGCTTGGCCGACTTGATGTTCTGGGCCAGCTCGGTGTCGACCAGGCGCTTCATCACGAAGGGCTTGAACAGCTCCAGGGCCATCAGCTTGGGCAGCCCACACTGGTGCAGCTG
>JBBSMQ010000066.1:0-7766 GCA_038233075.1 Acidimicrobiales bacterium | reverse complement strand
GGATGAGGGGGGTCGGCACAAGCCGTTCTTCAACAACTACCGGCCGCAGTTCTTCTTTCGGACGACGGATGTGACGGGGACGATCACGTTGCCGGAGGGGACGGAGATGGCGATGCCGGGGGACAACACGTCGTTGGCGGTGGAGCTGATCGCGCCGATCGCGATGGATGAGGGCCTGCGGTTCGCGATCCGTGAGGGTGGCCGCACCGTCGGCGCCGGCCGCGTCACCAAGATCACCAAGTAGAGAGCTGACCATGGCAGACGCGCAGAAGATCCGGATCCGGCTCAAGGCCTACGACCACGAGATCATCGACCAGTCCACCCGCAAGATCGTCGAGACGGTGCTCCGCACCCAGGCGACGGTCCGGGGGCCGGTGCCCCTCCCCACCGAGAAGCACCGCTACACGGTGATCCGCTCGCCCCACAAGTACAAGGACTCCCGCGAGCACTTCGAGATGCGGATCCACAAGCGGCTGCTCGACATCCTCGAGCCGTCGCCCAAGACGGTGGACTCGCTCCAGCGCCTCGAGCTCCCCGCCGGCGTCGACATCGAGATCAAGATCCAGACGGCGTAGGAACCTCGGCCCGCGGGGCGTCCGGCGCACGCGGAGCTTCAGCGGAGCCGGCGCATCGCCTCCTCAGCCGGACCCAGGTCGTCGGGGTGGTCGATGTCGACGCTCTCCCCCGGTGCCATGCGCAGGGCCAGGATCCGCGCACCGGTCATCGACCCGGCCTCCAGAACCTCGGTCCGCACCACATCCAGGGCCCCATCGTGAGCCCAGGCCTCGGGCAGGGACTGACGGGGCTGGTTGAACAGCTCCTCCTCCATCGCCCCGCACACGGGGGAGAGGTCACCCGTCGGGGTCACCCACCAGAGCTTGTGCGGGATCTCCCGGGCCGGGCCGACCGATCGCAGTGACGACGCCTGCGGCGCGTCGCGCAGCCGAGCCACCCCCTCATCGATGAGCCCCGGGCGCCGCGCCGGCGAGGTGGGCCGGAGGTGGACGACCAGCTCGGGTCGGTAGCCCTCCTTCTCCCGCAGCCAGGCGAGGGCGTGCTGGAACACGGGAAGGTCGGTCGTCTCGTCCCGCGCCAGCTCGGCCGGACGGGCGAAGGGGACCTCGGCCCCGGCTGCCCTCGCGACATCGGCGATCTCGTCGTCCTCGGTGCTGACCACCACCCGGTCGACGGCGATGGCCTCCCGCCCGGCCTGGATCGACCAGGTGATGAGCGGCTGGCCGCCGATCGGGAGCAGGTTCTTGCGGGGGATCCCCTTCGACCCTCCCCGGGCCGGCACCAGGGCGAGGACGCTCACCGGTGCCTCCGCGACCGGGGCCCCGGCCTCTCGATCGCTCCCATCGGTGCTCCTCCCTCGGCCACCGATCCAAGGTAGCGGCCCTCCACGGGGCGGGGGGTAACCTCCGCCGGATGACCACGGCCGAACGCGGCTCCCTCCACCCGGCGCTGGTGTGTCCCGACTGCCGTGGCCCCTTGGACGACGCCTCGGAGACCGGGGTGCGCTGCCCCGCGTGCCACCACGACTTCCCGGTCGCCGCCGGCGGGGTGCCGATCCTGCTCTCCCGCGACTCCGCCTTCGACGCCGAGGCCATGGCGGCCGGGCGGGACACCTACCACGCCCACATGGCCGGCGAGAGCCGCCGCAAGCAGAGGTTCCGCCGGTGGCTGCCCGGTCTGGCGACGGACCTGCAGGCTGACGATGCCGACCAGCTGGTGAACCGCCGGATCGCCGAGCCGTCGGACGACGGGGCTCCGGTCGCGGGGCTCGTGATCGGGGCCGGCTTCCGGGTGGCTGAGTACGCCGACCGGTTCCCCCAGGTGAGCTGGCTGGTGTCCGACACCGAGGCCACCTTCGGGGCGGACGTGGTCGGCGACGCCACCAGCTTGCCGGTGGCGGACGGCAGCCAGGGCCTCGTCCTCTGCGAGCACGTCCTCGAGCACGTGGTCGATCCCCTGGCCGCGGCACGCGAGATCGAGCGGGTCCTCCGGCCGGGGGGCACGGCCATGATCAAGGTGCCGTTCAACTACCCCTGGCACGGTGCGTTCATCGACTTCTTCCGGTTCACGCCGGCCGGGTACCTCGCTGCCTTCCGGCGCCTCGAGACCGTCCACGTCGGCCACGGGCCGGGACCGGCATCGACCATCACCTATGCACTGCAGGGCGCCTTCCTCTCACTGTTCACCCGACGGCTCAGCCGACGCGTCGCCGTGGTCGCAGGACGGTTGGCCTTCGGGCCCTGGCGCAAGCTGGACCGGGTGCTCGTGACCCGGAACGGGTCGCTCGGCTCCTCGTGCAGCCTGATCTTCATCGGGACGCGGGTCGAGCGGGCGCGGACCACCCCCGAGGTGATCGCCGAGGCCAAGGCCCTCGGCCTGGCTCCGGTCGTCGGCCCGGCGGATCGAACGCTGGTCTGACCCACTTGCGGCCAGCCCGAGGTCGTCCTGTCGGTCCCTCCGGGGGCCGAGCCCCAGACGGTGCCCAGTACATTGAGGGACCGCACGAAGGGAGCGTCCATGCAGGTGGAGGAGCAGGGGGGAGGCGGAGCGCGGGTCGGCGTGGTCGGATGCGGGATGTGGGGACGCAACCTGGTGCGGACCTTCGCCGGCCTCGGGCAGCTGCAGGCCGTCGCCGACGCCGACGAGGTGGTGGCCACCGCCACCGCGCAGGAGCACGGGGTTGCCCACCGGCCCGTCGACGAGCTGATCGCGGCCGACGACATCGACGCGGTCGTGGGCGCGGCGCCGGCGCGCGACCACGCCGAGCTGGCCCTTGCCGCCCTCGACCACGGCAAGCATGTCTACGTCGAGAAGCCCCTGGCCCTCACCCTGGCCGACGCCGAGCGGGTCGTGGCGCGGGCGGAGGAGACCGGGCGGGTCCTGATGGTCGGCCACCTGCTCCAGTACCACCCTGCGTTCCTCGCCCTGCGACAGCTGGTCGCCGACGGTGACCTGGGCGCCCTCCGCTACCTGTCCTCGAACCGCCTCAACCTCGGCCGGGTGCGGCGCGAGGAGAACTCGCTGTGGAGCTTCGCCCCCCACGACATCTCCATGATCCTCGCTCTGGTCGGGGACGAGCCGAGCGAGGTCTGGGCCCAGGACGCGACGTTCCTGAGCCCGGGGGTCGCCGACGTCACCACCACGCACCTCAGCTTCCCAGGCGGCCAGCAGGCCCACGTCCACGTGTCCTGGCTCCACCCGTTCAAGGAGCAGAGGCTCGTCGTGGTGGGGGAGAAGGCGATGGCCGTCTTTGACGACACGCTCGGGTGGGATGAGAAGCTGCGCACGTACCGCCACTCCGTCGACCTCTCGGGTCCGGTCCCGACGGCCGATCGGGCCGAGGCGCACCCGGTCTCGTTGGCGCCGGACGAGCCGCTACGGCTCGAGTGCCAGCACTTCCTCGACAGCATCCACTCCGGCGACGCGCCGCGGACCGACGGGGCGGAGGGGGTGCGGGTGCTGCGGGTCCTGGCCCGGGCCGAGGAGTGCCTCCGCTCGTCGGCCTCCGAGGTCGTGCCCGCCTCCGCGGGCCCCCCGGGCGTGCACCCGAGCGCGGTGATCGACGACGACGTCACGATCGGCGCGGGCACGCGGATCTGGCACTTCAGCCACGTCCTGGCCGGCAGCCGCGTCGGCCAGGGGTGCACCATCGGGCAGAACGTCGTCATCGGTCCCGAGGTGGAGGTCGGTGACCGCTGCCGGGTGCAGAACAACGTCAGCCTCTACCAGGGGGTGACCTTGGAGGACGGGGTGTTCTGCGGGCCCTCGGCGGTGTTCACGAACGTCCACAACCCGCGCGCCGAGGTGTCGCGCCAGGACGAGTTCCGCACGACGGTCGTGCGGCGGGGAGCGACCATCGGGGCCAACGCCACCATCGTCTGCGGCCACGAGATCGGGGCCTACGCCTTCGTCGGCGCCGGAGCGGTGGTCACCGGCGACGTGGCCCCTCACGCACTGGTCGTCGGCAACCCGGCCCGGCCGGTCGGCTGGATGAGCCACGATGGCGAGCGCCTGGGTCCCGACCTCGTGTGCCCCCGGACGGGCCGCGCCTACGAGGTGCAGGGCGGTGCCCTCCGTGATCGGGACGAGCCATGAGCACCTCGCCAGGTGACAGCCGCTGCCGGGGGCGGGGACCAGAAAGTCGACCGCGTAGCCTGTGGGGGTCTGGACGCGGGCGAAGCGACCCGGGCGCGAGGGGGAAGCCACATGATGTGTCAGGGAACGGGTGGGGTGGGCGGAGCGCCGCCCGCCACCCGGTGAGCCGGCCGTGCAGCTGATCGACCTGGCCGCGCAGCAAGCCCGCCTGCGCCCCGAGATCGACGCCGCGGTGGCGGCCGTGCTGGACCACGGTGCGTACATCATGGGCCCAGAGGTGGCCCAGCTCGAGGGGCAGCTGGCCTCCTTCGTCGGAGACGACGTGATCGTGGTCAGCTGTGCCAGCGGGACCGACGCACTGCTCCTCGCCCTCATGGCTCGCGGCGTCGGCCCGGGCGATGCGGTCTTCGTCCCCGCCTTCACCTTCCCGGCCACGGCGGAGGCCATCGCCCTCCTCGGCGCGGTGCCGGTGTTCGTCGACATCGATCCTGAGACCTACGCCCTCGACCCCAGCCGACTGGCCGACGCGGTCGAGGAGCTGCCGTCCCACCTCCGACCGGTGGGTGTCATCGCGGTCGACCTCTACGGTCTGCCCAGCGACTACCGCGCCCTCTCCGAGGTGACCGATCGGCACGACATGTGGGTGGTCGCCGACGCCGCCCAGAGCTTCGGCGGTCGCCGGGACGGCACCGCAGTCGGTGCGTTGACCCCGTTGACCACCACCTCCTTCTTCCCGGCCAAGCCCCTCGGTTGCTACGGGGACGGAGGGGCGGTGATCACGACGGAGGCCGAGACGGCCGCGGTGCTGCGCTCCCTCCGGGTGCACGGCGCCGGTGCGCACAAGTACGACATCGTCCGAGTCGGCATCAACGGCCGGCTGGACACGTTGCAGGCGGCGATCCTCCTGGTGAAGCTGGGCATCTTCTCCGACGAGATCCAGCGACGTCAGCAGGTCGCGACCCGCTACACCGATGCCCTCGCCGACCTCGACGACGTGGTCCGACCGATGGTGCCCTGCGGCTGCGCGTCGGCGTGGGCCCAGTACACGGTCAGGGTCCCGGGCCGCGACGCGGTGGCGGCCCGCCTGCGAGAGGATGGGATCCCGACTGCGGTGTACTACCCGCGGCCCCTCCACCAGCAGCCCCCCTACGCGGGCTACTGGCGCCCCTCGGCCGAACCCGCCGTGTCGCTCTCGATGGCGTCGCAGGTCCTGAGCCTGCCCATGCACCCCTACCTGAGCTCGGCGGACCAGGACCGAGTGGTCTCGCGCCTCGCCGACGCGCTCGACGGTCGGCCATGACGACTGATCCGGTGGCCCCCGCTCCGGTCCCGATTCCCGTCGCCCGGCCTCTCATCGAGGAGCAGGACATCGAGGCGGTCACCCGCGTGCTCAGGTCGGGGTGGCTCTCCACCGGTGAGGAGTGCGAGCGTCTCGAGGCCGATCTCGCCCGGGTGACCGGTGCGGCCCACGCCATCGGGGTCTCCTCGTGCACGGCTGCGCTGGAGCTCGCGTTCCGGTCCCTGCGTTTGTCGCCCGGAGCACGGGTCGGCGTCCCGACCTGGACCTTTGTGGCTTCCGCCCTCGCGCCCCGCAGCACGGGGGCGGTTCCGGTGCTGCTCGACGTCGACCCTCGGACCCTCAACCTCTCACCCGATGCGGTCGAAGCGGCGCTGCCGTCGCTCGACGCGCTCGTGGTTGTGCACTTCGGGGGCGCCCCCGTCGACCGTCGGATCTTCGATCTGGCCGCCGCGGCCGGAGTCCCGGTGGTCGAGGACGCAGCCCATGCACTGGGCACGATCGACCACCGTGGACCGATGGCCGGTCGGGGCACCGTCGGTGCCTGCTTCTCGTTCTACGCGACCAAGAACATCACATCGGGTGAGGGCGGCGCGCTGGTGACCGACGATGCCGAGGTCGCCGCCTTCTGTCGGAGCCAGCGGCTCCACGGGGTGTCCGCCGACGCCTGGGCCCGTTATCGTCCCGGCGCCAAGCGCGGCTACGACCTCGTGGAGCCCGGGCTCAAGGCCAACCTTCCCGATGTGCTGGCCGCGCTGGCTCGAAGCCAGCTGGCCCGCCTGGACGACGTGCAAGCGCGGCGCCGAGAGCTCGTCGGCAGCTACCACGAGCTGCTGTCCTCGGTGGCCGGCCTGGAGCTGGTCCCCGGCGAGGTCGACCAGCGATCTGCGGACCACCTGATGGTCGTCCTGCTGCCTTCCGGCCGGGATCGTGACGAGGTGGCCGCCCGGCTGGCGGACCACGGGATCGGCACCTCGGTGCACTTCCAGCCCCTGCACCGGTTCAGCTGGTTCGCGACCCATGCCGAGGTGGGTCCGTCCGGGCTCGACGGTGCCGACGCCGTCGCCGATCGGGCGCTGAGCCTTCCGCTCCACTCCGGCCTCGAGCTGGAGGACGTCGAGCGGGTGTCGACGGCGCTGCG
This sequence comes from Acidimicrobiales bacterium, assembly GCA_038233075.1. Taxonomy (GTDB): domain Bacteria; phylum Actinomycetota; class Acidimicrobiia; order Acidimicrobiales; family Iamiaceae; genus Iamia. Next base: position 1,218 of record JBBSMQ010000066.1, on the reverse strand, counting down.
AGACGCCTTGGGCTCGTAGTGCCCGGTCGACGGAGCCGTCTCGGGTCCTCGGCCCCGGCTGAGGCAGGGCCGGTCAGCCGATCGGCGGTCCCTTGGTGAGGCCTCTCCCGGTTGGCTCCCCCCATGTCGGCACGCCTCCCCACCCCGGTTCCGTGTTCGGAACGTCAGGATGGCTGCGCGTGCGATCCAGCACGCTCGACCGGCTCATCGGGGCGGGGCTGTGCGTCCTGCTCGCGCCGATGATCACGGGTCTGGCCGGCTGGGTGCGACGCGCCGACGGGCCACCGGCGGTCATCGGCTTGGCCCGCGCCGGCCGCGGCGGCCGGCCGTTTCGGATGTGGAAGTTGCGCACGATGCATGCCGCGGGCGAGGGGGAGGGCGCCTCGGTGACCGCCGGTGCGGATGCCCGGGTGACCCGCGTGGGTCGGCGGCTGCGCAGCCTCCGACTCGACGAGCTTCCGCAGGTCCTCAATGTCGCACGGGGCGACATGGCCCTCATCGGACCGCGGCCCGAGGCCTGCGACCTGGTCGACCCCGACGAGCCGGCCTGGACCAAGGTGCTGGCCGTCCCCCCCGGGGTCACCGGCGCGACCCAGCTCGTGGTGCACGAGTGGGAGGAGCGGGTGATCGACGGCGGCGGCGACCACGTGGCCCGCTATCGGGGGACCGTGCTGCCGGTGAAGCTGGCCATCGACCGCTGGTACGTGCGCCGGGCCTCGCCCCTCGTGGATGCCGTGATCACCTGGTCGATGCTCGAGCGGTTCGCGCTGCATCGAGAGGTGACGGCGATCGATCGGATGGTGCGCCGCGAGGTCCCCGAGGCGGCCGCGGTGGATTCCGTCGACGGGGAGGTGCGGCGGTGAGCCGGCTCCGACTCGGGATCCCCGTGACGTACCAGTTCTCCGTCCGGTACCTGCTGCACACCGGGTTGCTGTCGCGCCTCGCCGAGGTGGCCGATCCCGTGGTGTTGATGGGGTGGGACGACGAGGACCTGCGCCGTCGGCTGGAGGCCGAGGGAGTCGAGGCCCGCGCCCTGCCGCAGGGAGAGATGGGTCCCGGCTACCTGCGGCACCGTCGGGCGGTGGACCTCATGTTCCAGCAGCAGCTGCGGTCTCCCACGACCGCGATCGACTGGTACCGGCGAGACGCGGTGTACGGGACCCGCACCCGGCTGAGGCGCCGGGCCCGACGGCTGGTCGAGGGCACACCCGGCCGCCT
>JBBSMQ010000065.1:0-8404 GCA_038233075.1 Acidimicrobiales bacterium | reverse complement strand
CCGGCGTCGGGCTCGGACACGCAGAAGGCGCCGAGGGCGATCTTCTCGGGCGTGCCGTAACACTGCGGGACCCACTCGATGGTCTGCTCAGGGGTGCCGTTGCCGGAGATGCCGGCGGCGGCGAGGCCCGAGCCCATGATCGACAGGCCGATGCCGGCGTCGCCCCAGAACATCTCCTCGATGGCGATGGGCAGGGTGAGCCCGGTGGGATCGCCCATCATGGCCTGGGCCATGAAGTCGAAGCCGTAGAGCCCGATCTTGGCCGCCTCTTCGACGACGGGCCAGGGGAACTCCTCCTTCTCGTCCCACTCCTCGGCGGCCGGCCGGATGACGTTGGCCGCGAAGTCGTGGACCCACTTCTGGAGCTGGAGCTGGTCCTCGTTGAGGGCGAGTGAGAAGTCGGACATCGGAGGCTCCCGAGGGTCGGGGTCGAGCGGACGGAACGCGAAGTTACCGCGCAGTAACCAAAGGCTATTCCCCCGCTCGCGTCGATGCCAGCCCGGACGACCAACTGCACCCGCAGGCAGGACAACGTGGGCGAGTTCAAGGGGTGACGGCCGCAGTTGAGGTCGAGGGTTCCACCGGTCGACGCGACGATCCGACCGACCGGGTGCCGAGGCCTCTGCGGCGGCGCGGGACCTGGTCCTGCCCCAGCCTGGGGGCCTGGCCCGGGCCACCGCCGTCGGCTGGCGGGAGTGGCAGGTGCTCGGGCTCACCATCCCCTCCAGCCCCCCCTCGCCCTCGGTGGTGGCGCGGCTCGTCGCACCCGTCGGCCGGGTGGGCGACGGCCTCACCCGCGGCGTCGACGCCGCGAGCCGGCTCCGCCCTCGACGGGACGCCGCGACCCGGGACGACGCGCTGGCCCCGCCCGACCGCCACCGCCCGGGTCGCACCGTCGTTGTGGACGTCGGTCGGAGGGGCGGCATCGACACGGGCCACCTGACCCGAGGAGCGGTCCGGGCTCGCTCCGGCGTCAGCGGCGACGCCAGGTGGTGCCGTCGGGGGTGTCGAGCAGCTCGATGCCGTCGACGGCCAGCTCGTCACGGATGCGGTCGGAGGCGGCGAAGTCCTTGGCCGCCCGGGCCTCGGTCCGTTCGGCCACCAGTGCGTCGATGCGGGGATCGGAGCCCGAGGCGTCGGCGTCGGGAGCCTGGGCTTCGGCCAGGCCGAAGCCCAGGGCCCGGTCGGCGTCGGCCAGGAAGGCCCAGACCTCCGCAGGGCTGAGGTCGTCGGCCCGGACCACGTCCCACACCACCGACACGGCCCGGGGCGCGTTGAGGTCGTCGGCCAGGAACCCCCAGAACCGCCGCAGGTGGGGCTCGACCTTGGCCAGATCGGCCTCCCCGCCGGCGTCACGGGCGGCCACCGCGTGGCCCACCAGGCGCCGGAGCGCGGTGCCCGCAGCCTCCACCGCGTCGAACGAGAAGGCCTGCTTCTGGCGGTAGTGGGCCTGGAGGAAGAAGTACCGGTAGGCCAAGGGGTCGATGCCCCGCTCGACGAGGGAGTCGACGACCAAAACGTGGCCCTTGGACTTCGAGATCTTCTCGCCTGCCAGGTCGAGGAACTCGTTGTGCAGCCAGATCGAGACCCAGGGGTGCACGCCGAGGGCGCACTCGCTCTGGGCCACCTCGTTGGTGTGGTGCACCCGGACGTGGTCGATGCCCCCGGTGTGGATGTCGAAGCGCTCACCCAGGTACTTCGTCGCCATGGCCGAGCACTCGATGTGCCAGCCCGGGAAGCCCCGGCCCCACGGCGAGTCCCACTCCTGCTGGCGGGTCACGCCCGGCGGGGTGAGCTTCCACAGGGCGAAGTCGGCCGGGTGGCGCTTGGCCTCGATGCCCTCCACGCGCCCGGTGGCCTCCAGGTCGTCGAGGCGCAGGCCGGCGAAGTCGGCGTAGGCCGGGAAGGTGGACGTGTCGAAGTAGACGCCGTCGTCGATCACGTAGGTGTGGCCGCCGGCCTCGAGGGCCTCCACCATGGCGATCTGCTCGGCGATGTGGTCGGCGGCGCGGGGGACCACATCGGGCTCGAGGCAGCCCAGACGGCGACGGTCGTCGGCCCACTGCTCGGTGTAGCGGGCCGCGATCTCGGCTGCGCTCTCGCCGGACGACGCGGCCGCCTTCTCCAGCTTGTCCTCGCCCTCGTCGGCATCACCGACGAGGTGGCCGACGTCGGTGATGTTGGTGACGTAGGTGACCTCGTAGCCGGCGGCGAGGAGCACCCGGCGCAAGAGGTCCGGGTACAGCTGGGGCCGCATGTTGCCCAGGGTCTGGGGGGCGTAGACGGTGGGCCCGCAGGTGTAGAGGCCGACCTTCCCCGGCTCGAGGGGCTCCAGGGGGATGACCTGCCGGGTGCGGGTGTCGTGGAGCCGGATCTCCTCCAGCCCAGGTGTCACCGCGTCGGCCATCCCCCGATCATGGCCCACGCGGTCCTGATCGCCGGACTGGTTCGGACCGCACCGACGACGGGCCGCGCGCCGCCCCCCGCCGTTCTTGGTACCCACGACCGAGAATCCGGCGCACTTCCGTACCAAGAACCGGGGTCGTCCGCCGCAAGACCGTTCTTGGTACGCGTGACCGAGAAAGGCGTGCACTTCTGTACCAAGAAGCGCACGCCGCCGAGGCGCGAAGCGGTCAGGGGCGGTAGCGGGCCGCGAACTGGCCGGGGGTCATGCCGGTCACGGTCCGAAAGTCCCTGGTGAGGTGGGGCTGGTCGGCGTAGCCCAGCTCGGCGGCGACGTCGGCCAGGCTGACCTCGTGCTGGCGCAGTCGCTCGGATGCCTCGTGCAGCCGTCGCCGCTGGATCAGCCAGCGCGGGCTCAGCCCCAGGCGCCGACGGGTGAGCCGCTGCAGCGACCTCTCGTTGAGCCCGACCTCGGCGCACAGCTGGGCCACGGAGGTGACCTCGGGGCTCTCCTCAACGCAGGCCACCACCTCGTTCGCGGTGCGCCCCTCCGCATCGACCGGACCGACCCGCCGGGCCAGCCCAGCCAGAGCCTCCACGACGCGGTGGTGGGCGGCCTCGTCGTGGGGATCGGACCCCATGGCCTCGTGCACGGCGGCCACGATCGGACCGACGTGGGCGCCCAGCAGGTCGAGGGGCTCGACCCGGTCGGTCCATGCGTCCATGGGCTCACCGGTGAGCAGGAGGCCGGCCGCCGGCTGGAACATCACCCCGGCGGCCCACCCGTCCCCGGTCAACGCCACTGAGGACAGCCCCGAGCTCACACCACGGAAGGCCGTGTAGGTCGACGCCACCACCGCCAGGGCCACCGGGTACTGGAGGACCTGCTGCTCGGCCTCCTCCCCCGGCGGCACCGACCAGACCGGCAACCAGAACCGCCGCACCAGGTCGATCAGGTCCGACGGGACGGCGTAGCGGTAGATGGCGTGCGACGTGTCGGCCGGGTCGCGGAGGTGGGCCCGCTCGATCAGGTCGAGGCGCTCGGCGCCGTCGGGTTTCATCAAGACCAGCCTGCCCGGCGCGGACCATGCTGGCGCCATGACCCCCACCTCCAACCCCGAGATCGCGGACCTCCATCGGGACGCTGACGCCCCGCTGACCGGCCTGCTCGAGTCCCTGCCCGCTGGGGCGTGGGACGCACCGACGCCGTGCGCCGGGTGGACGGCGCACGACGTCGTGGACCACATGGTCAACGCTCAGCGCTCGTTCCTGTCCGGCCACGGCCACGACCTGGGTCCCGCCCCGGACCTCTCGGTCGACCCGGCCGCGGGCTGGAAGGAGCACACCGGCCGGGTCGCCGCCCTGTTGGCCGATCCGGCCGTGACGGCCCAAGCCTTCGAAGGCCACTTCGGTCCGACGACGGTGGGCGAGGCGTTCGGGCAGTTCTACGTCTTCGACATGGTCGCCCACCGCTGGGACCTGGCCCGGGCCGCCGGCTGCGACGAGCGCTTCACCCCGGCGGAGCTCGACACCATGGAGACGGCCATCGCCGGATGGGGCGACGCCCTGTACATGGAGGGCATCTGCGAGGCCGGCGTGGAGGCCCCGGCAGGAGCAGACCGCCAGACCCGCCTCCTCGCCACCCTCGGCCGCACCGCCTGAGGACCCCGGCCTGTCCGGCGGGTCAGCTCACCGGGCAGGCGGTGCCTCCGGGGCCGAGGTCGAGGTCCTTGATCACGGTGGCTAAGCCGAGCTCGGCCGCATCGGCGCACACCACCTCTGGGTCGCCGGCGTACTCGATGGACCACACCGGCTCGTCGGCCTCCACGAAGGGCGCCAGCGCCTCACAGGTGCCCTGCTCGATGCACTCCTCGTTGACCTGGAAGTCGACCCAGTCGATCAGCTCGGCCACCAGGTCGAGGCCGTTCTTGAGGCCCACGGCCATGCCGGCCCGATGGACCTCGTCGAAGAGCCAGCGATCGAAGGCCACCTGGTCGTCCTGGGTGAGGTCGAAGCCGGTGTCGTTCTCGTGCCCGTTGACGTTGTCGGGGTCGACCGCATCGCAGCCCTTGTCGGCCGCGGCCTGGATGCGGGCTTCCAGCAGGGGTCGGAGCGCAGGCGACCGGACGTCGAGCCAACGCTCGTTATCACCTCCACGGAGGTCTCCTCCATGTCCAGGTCGACCACCGCGACCCCGCCGGGCACCTCCAGCTCACCGGAGTACTGGATGTGCCACCGCACCCCCGGCTCCGGCCGCCAGGCGTCATCGGCGAGGGGCACCGGCTCGGAGAGCGAGGGCGCGGTGGTCTCCATCGCCTCGCCCGGGCCGGAACCCGGCGAGTCGCCGCCATCCCCGGAGCCGCAGCCCGCCGCCACCAGCAGCAGCAGGGCCAGAGCCACGGTCCTCGCGTCAGGCAACCGGTTCGGGGCTGCCCGGACCGCGCCGGTACCTTGGCGCCATGAGCGATGCCCCGACGTCTTCGTCCCGCGCCCGATCGGTGCCGGACAAGCCTGCCCTCGAGGGCATCGAGGCCCGCTGGATCAAGCAGTGGGAGACCGACGGCACCTACCGCTTCGCCGGCGACCGGCCCCGGGCCGAGGTGTACTCCATCGACACGCCACCGCCCACGGCCTCGGGCTCGCTCCACGTCGGCCACATCTTCAGCTACACGCACACCGACACGCTGGCGCGCTACCACCGCATGCGGGGGCGCGACGTCTTCTACCCCATGGGCTGGGACGACAACGGCCTCCCCACCGAGCGCCGGGTCGAGAACTACTACGGCGTCACCTGCGACCCGTCGGTCCCCTACGACCCTGAGCTCGAGCCGCCCGACAGCCCGGCCAAGAAGCGTCAGGACTTCCTCCCGATCAGTCGCCGCAACTTCGTCGAGCTGTGCCACGGGCTGACCCAGGACGACGAGAAGGTCTTCGAGGACCTGTTCCGCCTGGTCGGGCTGTCGGTCGACTGGTCGATGCAGTACACGACGGTCGGCGAGCGGGCCCAGCGCACCAGCCAGCGGGCCTTCCTGCGCAACCTGGCCCGGGGCGAGGCCTACTCCACCGAGGCGCCCAGCCTGTGGGACACGACGTACCAGACTGCGGTGGCCCAAGCCGAGCTCGAGGACCGCGAGCGGCCCGGCGCCTACCACCAGATCGCCTTCGCGCCCACCGACGGGGGTGACGACATCGTCGTGGCCACCACCCGCCCCGAGCTGCTGGTCGCCTGCGTCGCCCTGGTCGCCCACCCCGACGACGAGCGCTACCAGCCCCTGTTCGGCTCCACCGTCACCACCCCGGTCTTCGGGATCGAGGTCCCGGTCAAGGCCCACCCCCTGGCCGAGCCGGACAAGGGGACCGGGGTGGCCATGATCTGCACCTTCGGCGACACCACCGACGTCACCTGGTGGCGCGAGCTCGACCTCGACACCCGGGCCGTCATCGGCAAGGACGGCCGCTTCGCCTTCGACCCGCCTCCGTGGCTGGCCACCGACGCGGCCCGCGACGCCTACCTCCGCTTCGCCGGCAAGGGCGCGGGCGGAGCCCAGCAGGTGATGGCCGAGCTGCTGCGGGAGAGCGGCGCGCTGTCGGGCGAGCCCGAGAAGATCACCCACCCGGTCAAGTTCTACGAGCGGGGCGACAAGCCCCTGGAGATCGTCACCACGCGCCAGTGGTACATCCGCAACGGCGGCCGTTCGGCCGAGCTGCGCGAGGCGCTGGTCGCCCGGGGCAACGAGCTGGAGTGGCACCCGCCCTACATGCGCCACCGCTTCGAGAACTGGGTCGAGGGACTCAACGGCGACTGGCTCGTCTCCCGCCAGCGGTTCTTCGGGGTCCCCGTCCCCCTCTGGTACCGGCTCGACGCCGACGGCCACCCCGACCACGACGACCCCATCGTCCCCGACGAATCCACCCTGCCGGTCGACCCGCAGTCCCACGTCCCGCCCGGCTTCGACGCCGACCAGCGCGACGTCCCCAGCGGCTTCACCGGTGACCCCGACGTCCTCGACACCTGGGCCACCTCGTCGCTGACCCCCCTCCTGGCCTGCGGCTGGGAGGAGGACCCGGACCGCTTCGCCCGCACCTACCCGATGGACCTGCGCCCCCAGGCCCACGACATCATCCGGACCTGGCTGTTCTCCACCGTGGTCCGGTCCAACTTCGAGACCGACAGCCCGCCGTGGGCCAATGCGGCGCTGTCGGGGTGGATCCTCGACCCGGACCGCAAGAAGATGTCCAAGTCCAAGGGCAACGTCGTGGTCCCCATCGACCTGCTCCAGCAGCACGGCTCCGACGCGGTGCGCTACTGGTCGGCCAGCGGCCGCCCCGGCACCGACACCGCCTTCGACGCCGGGCAGATGAAGGTCGGGCGCCGCCTGGCCATCAAGATCCTCAACGCCAGCCGCTTCGCGCTGAACCTCGGCCCCGCGCCGGAGCGGGCCCAGCCCACCGAGGCACTGGACCGCTCGGTCCTGGTCGCCCTGGCCGACCTGGTCGACGCGGCCACCAAGGCCTTTGAGGCTTACGACTACGCCCGCGCCCTCCAGCGCACCGAGACCTTCTTCTGGTCCTTCTGCGACGACTACCTGGAGCTGGTCAAGACCCGGGCCTACGGCGAGGACCCCGACGACGCCGGGGCGGCCTCGGCCCGGGCCACCCTCGAGGTGGCCCTGTCCACCCTCCTCCGCCTGTTCGCCCCCATCCTCCCCTACGCCACCGAGGAAGTCTGGTCCTGGTGGCAGGAGGGCTCGATCCACCGGGCCCCGTGGCCTGACGCGACCACCCTGCGCGAGGTCGCCAGTCCCGGCGATCCGGGCGTGCTGGCCATGTGCGGCGACGTCCTCAGCGCCGTCCGGAAGGCCAAGTCCGACGCCAAGGTGTCGATGCGGGCCGAGGTCGCCTCCGTCGAGGTCCGTGACACCGAGGGTCGTCTCGCGGCCCTGGCCACCGCGGAGCAGGACGTCCGCGACGCCGGGCGCATCGCCGAGCTGACCTGGGCCGAGTCGGCCAACGGCGCCGACCCCGACATCGCCGTCACCCTGTCCGACACCTGAGCCCGAGCAGGACACCACCACATCCATCGTCACCCCTTCTGACGAGCGCGGCCAGACTGAGTGGATGGAGGCCAGCCCGACGAACCCTGCCGCTGCCGATGTCGTGAGGCGCCTCACCCAGGCGGGGGTCATCGCCGAACCCCAGACCGCCACCCGCCCCACGGCATCCGGACGCCGACGGCCCCGACCCCGACGCCCGATCGCTGACGCCGTCAGCGACCAACGCCGCTGAGCGCCCCTTCTCCCCGCCGCGTCCATCGAGGTGCCCGAACGGCTGACGGTGGAGTGTGAGGTCGCGGCTCTGAAGGAGCACCTCAGGCGACCTGACCCTCGACGAGACCTCGGGCGACGATCTCGTCCACGGTCTGCGCCGGCGTCTGGGCTGACGTGTCGAGCCAGAGGCCCAGCCGGGGCGTCTCCGACCGGAGGCCGGCGTCGAGCTGTGCGATCTCGGGCGCCCCAGGTCCGTACGCGACCTTCCGGCGGGCTGCCTCCCGCTGGATCACGACGTCGGGTCGGGGCGCGAGGACGACCACGACGAGCGGCCTCGACCCGATGAGGCTGACGTAGTGCTCCAACGCGGGCCCGAGGACGACGTCCTGGACGACGACCGAGAAGCCCTCCTGGTGGTAGGCGGCTGCGGTCGTTGCGCCAAGGCGGTAGCGGAGGCGCAGCTGACGAAGGGCCTCGTCCGACGGGTCGCTCGTCATGTCTTCTCGCCCAGCCACGACCATCCGGCGGAATACGTCGCCCTTGACGTGGACGCCACGATCGAACCTGGAGGCCAAGCCCTCAGCGACGGTGGACTTGCCCGCGGCCGAGATCCCGGTGATGAGCACGACGGGCTGGACCTCGATCAGCGTCATCCGCCGGAGCCTAGGAAGACACGTGGCCCGGACCCACCGCAGATCTGGCTCAGCCGGTGGTCAGGTCGTCGGGGGTGAGGT
>JBBSMQ010000064.1:0-9262 GCA_038233075.1 Acidimicrobiales bacterium | reverse complement strand
CCCCGGGCCGAGATCGAGGGCGAGATGGGCGACAGCCACGTCGGCCTCCAGGCCCGGCTCATGTCCCAGGCGTTGCGCAAGCTTACCGCCAACCTGCACAAGACCCAGACCATCTGCATCTTCATCAACCAGCTCCGAGAGAAGATCGGGGTGATGTTCGGGTCACCAGAAACCACGCCTGGTGGGCGGGCGCTCAAGTTTTACTCGTCGGTCCGGCTGGACATCCGCCGCATCGAGTCCATCAAGGACGGCGTCGAGGTGGTGGGCAACCGCACTCGGGTCAAGGTGGTGAAGAACAAGTGCTTCGCTGCTGGCACGACCGTGTTCGATCCCACCACCGGCCTGACCCACCGCATCGAGGACGTCGTCGAGAAGGGGGAGGGTGCCGCTGTCGTGGCGTCCGACAAGCTCGGACGGCTCTCCTCCCAGCCGATCGTCGACCGGTTCGACCAGGGCGAGGCCGAGGTCATCGGGATCGGCCTCGGTGACGGCACCCAGCTGTGGGTCACCCCTGACCACGAGGTGTGCACCGACACCGGGTGGCAGAAGGCGGGCGACCTCACCACCTCCGATCGGCTGGCTCGACCGCGCTGTGCCTTTGGGTTCGGTGACCAGGCCCCGGTGCCGGCCGAGCAGGCGCGACTGCTCGGCTACCTCATCGGTGATGGGTACGTCGGCGGCAAGATCCCGATCGCCTTCACCAACGTGGTCGATGCACTCCACGACGACGTGGCCCGCATCGCGGCCGGCCTCGGGTGCAAGGCCCGACGTCATGGTCGGGACGGGATCCAGACCTCTCTGTCGCATCGCCCCGGTGAGACGAACGGCGTATTGACTCTCGCCCGTCAGGCGGGCATCTGGGGGTGCCTGGCCTGGGAGAAGCGGGTCCCCGCGCCCTTCTTCGCCCCCGAGGTCTCCGCTGAAGTGGTCGGCAACCTCCTCTTCGGGCTCTGGGAGAGCGACGGCCACGTGAGTCGGGAGCAGACAGGCGGGGTCCGCATCGGCTTCACCACCACCTCCGAGCAGCTCGCCCACCAGATCCACTGGCTCCTCCTGCGTTGGGGCATCGGGAGCTCGGTGCGCCGGTACGACCCGGCCCAGCGGCGTCCGAGCCTCATCGAGGGTCGGGCCGTCCGCCACCGGCGGGACTGCTGGGAGGTCAGGGTCTCGGGTCGCGACAACGCTCAGCGCTTCGCCGACGCCGTGCCGACCTGGGGCCCAAGGGGCACCGCGCTCGTTGCGCACCTGGCCGACACGGCCGGTGATGTGCGCCGCGGCTCTGCTCGGGGCTACCTGGCCGGCAACCTCACCGAGCCCGTCGTGGCCTACCTCCGGGGCCTGGGCATCACCGCACCGATGGCTGCCTCGCTCGTCGGCGACATCGCTGGTGATCCGAAGGGCGGTCTGCGCCAGGTGCTCGGCGTCAGCCGCCTGCGTCGGGATCGCATGGAGCGTCTGGCCGACGCCCTGGACAGTGAGTTCCTGCAGGGACTCCTGGAGGACGACCTCTGGTACGACAAGATCGTGTCGATCTCCTCGCCGGAGTGGCGCCCGATCTACGACGTCGAGGTGGCCGAGCACCACACCCTGGTGGCCGACGACGTCGTCGCCCACAACTGCGCACCCCCATTCCGCCAAGCGGAGTTTGACATCATGTACGGCAAGGGGGTCAGCCGGGAGGGCTCGGTGCTCGACATCGGGGTCGATCTGGGCATCGTGAAGAAGTCCGGGGCCTGGTACACCTACGAGGGCGAGCAGCTGGGCCAGGGCCGGGAGAACGCCAAGGCCTTCCTCACCGACAACCCCGAGGTCATGGTCGAGGTCTCCGAGCGCATCCGCCGGGAGATGGGCCTCGACGGCGACCACGGTGACGACGTGATGACCGACGCCGACGACGAGCCCATCTCCTTCGACGCCGAGACTTGATCGGTCCGGGTCGACCTCGGTCGGCCCGGACGGGGTCGGGGAGGTGGCGGCCCGCCCCATGGCTGCCGCCCCCGACCGCGAGACGGCCTGCCCGGAGCACCCTCCCGGGCAGGCCGTCGTCGCGCTGCCGGTGGATCCGTGATCACCGATCGGGTGACCCGGAGCGGGCTCCGTAGACTCGATCCGCCATGGATGCTGCCGCCGACGGACCTCGTCGCTACCTCGTGCGCACCTTCGGGTGCCAGATGAACGAGAACGACTCCGAGCGCATCGCGGGCCTGCTCGAGGCCGATGGCCTGGCTCCGGCCGCCACCGAGGACGAGGCCGACGTCATCGTCCTGAACACCTGCTGCATTCGGGAGAACGCCGACAACAAGCTCTACGGCACCCTCGGTCACCTCAAGTCACGCAAGGACGGCCGCCCTGACCTGCAGATCGTGGTCGGCGGCTGCCTCGCTCAGAAGGACCGGGACCAGGTGCGCCGCCGTGCCCCCTACGTCGACGTGGTGCTGGGCACCCACAACGTGCACCGTGCCGCCGAGCTCGTGGGCCAGGCCCGCGCCGGCGGCCCGGTGACCGAGATTCTCGATGCGGCGGTGGCCGACGACGCCACCATGTTCCCCACCGCGCTCCGCACCCGCACCGGCTCGGGCCACACCGCCTGGGTCACCATCCAGACTGGGTGCGACAACTCCTGTGCCTTCTGCATCGTGCCTGCGGTACGGGGCCCGGAGGCAAGCCGACCCTTCGCCACCCTGGTCGACGAGGTGGCGGCCCTGGCCTCGGACGGGGTGACCGAGGTGACCCTGCTGGGTCAGAACGTGAACTCCTACGGCCGTGACATCACCCGAGCGGCACGTCGGGACGGCGACGACGTGCGCATCCGACCCCTCTTCGGCGACCTGCTGCGGGCCGCCGGTGCGGTGGAGGGCATCCACCGGGTCCGCTTCACCAGCCCCCACCCCAAGGACCTGCGGCCCGAGACCATCGTCGTCATGGCCGAGGTGCCTGAGGTGTGCCCGCACCTGCACCTGCCCCTCCAGTCCGGCAGCGATCGCGTGCTCGCCGCCATGCATCGCGGCTACACCGCCGAGCGTTACCTGGAGCGTCTGGCGGCAGCGCGCGCCGCAGTCGACGACCTAGCCGTCACCACCGACATCATCGTCGGGTTCCCGGGGGAGACCGAGCACGACTTCGCGCACACCCTCGACGTGGCGGCCGAGGCGGCCTACGACTCGGCCTACACGTTCATCTACTCCCCTCGGCCCGGCACCGAGGCGGCGGCCATGGCCGACCAGGAGGTGGCGGCCGACGTGGTGGCCGAGCGCTTCGCTCGGCTCAAGGTGGTGGTGGAACGGACCGCCCTCGCCGCTCACCGGAACCGGATCGGGCGGGTGGAGGAGGTCGCCGTCGAGGGCCCCTCACGCAAGGACCCATCGGTGCTCACCGGCCGCACCGCCCAGAACAAGCTCGTGCACTTCCCGAGCGCGACGCCGCTGCGACCGGGCACCTACGCCGAGGTGCGGGTGACCGACGCCGCCGCTCACCACCTGCGCGGCGAGCTGGTGGAGGTGCTGGCGCCCGCCCGGCACCGCACCCGCATCCCCGTCGCCTCGGCCTAACAGCCGCGCGCGATCAGTCGCTTCGGGCCGCCTCGGTCGGAGGCCACTTCCGGGGTCAGCCGGTTCGGAGGTCACCCCGGTCTGACAACGCTCCGCGGATCAGCCGTTTCGGGTGTCGCCTCGGTCTGGGGGTTCGCTCGGGCTCAACCGGTTCGGAGGTCACCCCGGCCGTGGCCGAAGAGGCCGGGGTAGGACAGGCCGGCCAGGCCCCCGCCGAGCAGGGGGGCCAGGACGAACAGCCACAGGGCCCGCAGCCAGGTGCCCCCGACGAACAGCGCCGGGCCGATGGACCGGGCCGGGTTGATGGACCCGTTGGTGACCGGGATCGAGATGAGGTAGGTCAACGTGAGCGCCACGCCGATGGTCAAACCCGCCAGCGCGGGGTGGGCCCTGGCGTCGGTGACGCCCAGGACCACCAGCAGGAACCCGAAGGTGAGGACCACCTCGGTGACCGCTGCGGCCAGCAGGTTGTAGCCGTCAGGGGAGCCCTCGCTCCCGTACCCGTTGGCGGCCAGGAAGTTGCCATCGGCTGCGAAGTCGGGTCGCCCGTTGGCGATGACGAGCAGCACCGCGGCCGCGGCCACGGCCCCCACCACCTGGGCGGCCAGGTAGGGGAGGATGTCGGTGGCAGGGAAGCGCTTGGCCAGGGCCTGACCAACGGTGACGGCGGGGTTGAAGTGGCCCCCGGAGATGTGGCCCAGGGCGTAGGTCATGGTGAGGATCGTGAGCCCGAAGGCCAGGGCGACGCCGAGGAACCCCACGTGGTCGCCGGCCAGCACCGCGGTCCCGCAGCCGCCCAACACCAGCCAGAAGGTTCCGATCCCCTCCGCCGAGAGGCGACGGGCGAGGCTGGGGTCCATGGTCGATCTCCGGTAGGCCATCAGGGCGGTGGACGTGAGCTGACCTGGGCCGTCTTCCCCCCCGGGTCGGTGCCGTGACGGTACCCCGCGGCGCCAGGCGATGGGCGCGACCGGTGACCGGGTGACGGGTCGGGCCCGGACCTCGGGCCCGGCGGCCGCGGGCATCATGGCCTCGTGGCCCTCCCCCTCCCCCCTGCGGTCGGTCCGGTGCGACGGCGTCGGACCGGGCCGCGACCGGTCGACGCGCCCGACGCGGTCGTCGGGGTCGACAGCACATGACGGTCACGACGCGGCCCCCAACCGTGGCCCTGGTGGGGGCCACTGCCTCGGGCAAGTCGGCCCTCGCGCTGGCGGTGGCCCGCACCCTGCCCGACGTGGAGCTGGTCTCGGTCGACTCCATGCAGGTCTACCGGGGCATGGACGTCGGCACGGCCAAGCCCACCGTCGCCGAACGGAGCGAGGTGCCCCACCACCTGATCGATGTGGCCGATCCTTCTGAGGAGTTCTCGGTGGCCCGGTTCCAGGTCGACGCCGAGGCCGCGCTGGCCGACATCGCGGCCCGGGGGCGTCGCGCCATCCTCGTCGGGGGCACCGGCCTGTACCTGCGGGCGGTGGTCGACGACCTGGACATCCCGGGCCAGTACCCGAGGGTGCGGGCCGAGCTGGAGGCTGAGGGCGACACCGCCGCCCTCCACGCCCGCCTGATCGCACTCGACCCCGACGCCGCGTCCAAGGTGGAGCCGGGAAACCGGCGACGCATCGTGCGGGCCCTCGAGGTGGGGCTGGGGAGCGGTCGGCCCTTCTCCACCTACGGTCCCGGCCTCGGCGCCCACCCCCCGGGGGGCGTCCCCCAGGTCGGGGTCCGCCTGCCATCCGACGTCGTCGCGGCCCGCATCGAGGCCCGCTATGCCGAGCAGGTCGCGGCCGGCTTCCTCGACGAGGTCGATGCCCTCCTGGCCCTCGAACAGCCCCTCAGCCGCACGGCGGCCCAGGCGCTCGGGTACCGGGAGCTGATCGCCCACCGCCGGGGCGAGATGGCCCTCGAAGAGGCCCTCGACCTCGCGGCGCGGCGCACCCGCCGCTTCGCTCGCCGCCAGCGGGTGTGGTTCCGACGCGACCCGCGCATCACCTGGGTCGAGGGAGAGTCTGACCCTTCGGAGGTCGTCGACACCGTCGTCGACCGGGTGGCGAGGGTGTGGCGCGCCCAGGAGTGAACCCGGGCGCTAGGTCGAGCCACCCGCTCCCCCGTCGGCCCCGCGACCCTTGGGCGACACCGTCGACCCGCCCCGAGCGCAGCGGAGACCGAGCCGGCCTCGGCCTGCGACCGAGCCGGCCCGGCTCGCGAGAGCCGAACTCGGGCGGGATCGGGTGCTGACCCTGCGAGACTGACGCAGTCCCGCGACGCTCGGAGGAGCATGGCCCATCGCCTCACCAAGCACCACGGCCTCGGCAATGACTTCCTCGTGCTTCTCGGGTCGGCGGCCGACCTCGCCGGGATCGGCGACGACGAGGCGCGCCGGTGGTGCGACCGCCATCGGGGCATCGGGGCTGACGGGCTCCTGCTGGGGGTGACCGACGGCGAGGCCGACCTGGTGATGACCCTGCACAACGCCGACGGCAGCCGGGCCGAGATGAGCGGCAACGGCATCCGGTGCCTGGCCCAGGCCGAGGCCGAGCGCCGGGGGACCGATCGGGTCGAGCTCGCCGTGGCCACCGACGGCGGCCTCCGCACCGTCCGGGTGGAGCCCGGCGCCGACGCCACCACCGTGGTGGCGGCGGTGGACATGGGCCCCGCCGAGCCGGGCCCCGAGCCCGACGGTCCCACCGGCACCCTCGTTGCGGCGTCGGATTCCACCGCCGTCGCGGCCGAGCCCAAGGAGACCCGCACCCTCGATCTGGGCAATCCCCACCTGGTGCTGCTGGTCGACGACCCCGGCGCCGTCGATGTCACCCAGGCCGGGCCCTACTGGGAGGCGGCCTGGTCGGCAGGCATCAACGTCCACGCCGTCGCCCCCACATCCGGGGAGGACGATGCTCTCACCATGGCCATCTGGGAGCGCGGCGTGGGCCCCACCGAGGCCTGTGGCACCGGAGCCACCGCAGCGGCGCGCGCCGCGCACGACTGGGGCCTGGTCGGACCCGACGTGGTGGTCCACATGCGCGGCGGCGACGTCGCGATCTCGGTGGGAGAGCGCATGACACTGCGGGGCCCGTCGGCCCGCATCGCCACGGTGGAGGTGGAGCGGTGATGCCCCGCCCCGACGACCCGCACGCCCCCGGCGCCGACGAGCTCGATCGGTCCGACGAGGATGAGCTCGCCCCGGCTGATCACCGCGCCGACGACGAGATCCGCGGGCCCGACCATCGCGACGTCGGCGAGCGCGGCGAGGTCGGCGACGAGGGAGATGACGACGACGGCTCCCTGGCTATGCGCCCCCCGGCCGATGACAGCCACCGGGGCGCCTTCGGTGACTACGGCGGGACGAACGGCGCCTTCATCGAACGGACGTTCCGGGAGAAGATCCTGCTGGTGGGCGTCACGCTGGCGCCGGCGGTCGAGGAGGACACCGAGGCCAGCCTGGACGAGCTCGAGCTGCTGGTGGACACCGCCGGCGCTGATGTCGTCGGCCGGGTGCTGCAGCGTCGGACCCGACCCGAGCCCGCGACCTACATCGGCTCGGGCAAGGTGGCCGAGCTGCGGGTGCTGGCCGACAGCGTCGATTGCGACACCGTGGTGTTCGACGACGAGCTCAGTCCGGCTCAGCAGAACAACCTGGAGAAGCGCCTGCGCCGCACGGCCATCGACCGCACGGCGGTGATCCTCGACATCTTCGCCCAGAACGCCTCCAGCCAGGAGGGAAAGGCCCAGGTGGAGCTGGCCATGCACCGCTACCGCCTGCCCCGGCTGCGGGGTCGGGGCGGCTCCCTCTCCCAGCAGGCCGGTGGCGCGGGTGGAGGCCTCGGCGCCCGCCGGGGCCCCGGCGAGACCCAGCTGGAGGTCGATCGGCGCCGTGTGCTCCGTCGGGTCCACAAGCTCGAAGCGGAGCTGCGCGACATCACCCAGCACCGGGCCACCCAGCGCAAGGCCCGCCACCGCAGCCGCACGGCCCATGTGGCCCTCGTCGGCTACACCAACGCCGGCAAGTCCACCCTGCTCAACCGGCTCACCGACGCCGACGTCCTCGTCGAGGACCGGTTGTTCGCCACCCTCGACGCCACCACCCGTCGCCTGGCCCTGCCGGGGGGCGAGACGGTGTTCGCCACCGACACCGTCGGCTTCGTGCGCAAGCTGCCCCACCACCTGGTGCAGGCCTTCCGCTCGACCCTCGACGTGGCCGCCGAGGCCGACCTGCTGGTCCACGTCGTCGATGCGTCGGCGGCCGATCCCGAGCAGCAGATGTCTGCCGTGCACGAGGTCCTCGATGAGATCGACGCCGGCGCCGTTCCGGAGCTGCTCTGCTTCAACAAGGTCGACCTGACCACCGAGGCCAAGCGGCTGGTCGATCGTCACCCCGGCTCGGTCGCCGTGTCCGCCGCCACCGGGGCCGGGATCGACGAGCTGCTCGTCGCCGTGTCCGACCGGCTCCGGTCCCTGACCACCGTCGTCGCCCTCGAAGTGCCCTTCGCCCGGGGCGACGTCCTGGCCGAGATCCACCGCGAGGGCGAGGTCCTGTCCGAGGAGGCCGGCGCCACCGCGATGGCCGTCCTGGCCCGCCTCGACGAGGTGGGCCAGGCGCGCCTGGCCGAGTTCGTCGTCCCGTCGTCCCCGTGACCCGTCCTCGGGCCGTGGGTCCCGGGGTTGCCCCGGACGGCCCCGGAGCCGGGCACCACTAGCCTCGCCCCGGCCATGGACGCCTCGCTCCTCCTCCACCTCGCCTCCCACCGGCCCCTATCTCGTCGCGCCGTGGACCAGCTGACGACGGTCGCGCCCGAGCGGATGGAGGTGCTGGCCATGGCCACCGTGGCCGAGGTCCTGGAGACGGTGGAGAACGCTCCGGGCTGCGTTGCCCTCCTGCCCGTCGAGGACTCCTACGAGGGTGAGAACACCGCCGTGCTCGATCGGCTGGTGTTCGGGACGTCCCGGGTCTTCGTCAGCGAGGAGGTGGTGGTGGGTGAGACCCTCGATGCGTTCCGCGTGCCCTCCGACGCGCCCACCGAAGGCCGCGTCGCCATCTCCGCTCCTCGAGCCATCGAGCACTGCCACCGGTTCATCCGGGAGAACGGGCTGGTGACCCGCTTCGTCGGTTCCACCCACGAGGCCTGTCGCACCGCCGCCGAGACCGGAGACGGCTCGCTCGTCGTGCTGGCCCCTGGCGAGGTGGCCCGGGCCCACGGCCTGGTCCCCCTCGCCGTCGGCATCGACGACATGCCCGAGGCCCGCACGCGGTTCTTCCTCGTCGGTCAGGCCGTCGCCCCACCCTCCGGCGACGACAAGACGACGCTGGTCCTGACCCAGCCCGGCGACCGCTCCGGAAACCTCCAGCGCTTCCTCGAAGCCTTCGCCCAGCACGACGTCAACCTGGTCAGCCTGCACAGCCGGCCCCTCCGCTCGTCGGCCAACTACTGCTTCCTCGTCACCGCCGAGGCCCACCTGGCCGAGGCCCGCATGACCGCCGTCATCGAGGACCTCTGGGCCGCCGACGCCCAGATCAAGGTGGTCGGCTCCTACCCCCACCGCGCCGGCGCCGAGGTGGTGGCACCGTTCAGCGAACCCCCGGCATCGGTGGGGAACCCGTCGAGGGGCCGCCGGGCGGGGGGGGGGGGCGGGGGGGGGGACGGGCCCGGCCCCGGGGGGGCGCCCGGGGGGTCCGAGGCCCCCCGGGGGGGGGGGGCCCAGGGGGGGGCGCGGGGGGG
>JBBSMQ010000063.1:0-9798 GCA_038233075.1 Acidimicrobiales bacterium | reverse complement strand
TGCTCGCCCGGTTGGCCGAGAAGGGCATCCTCTCCCGTGTTCGAGAAGGACGGGGGTACCGCTACGAGCCCCTCGTGGGCGACACCGCGGGCATCGCGGTCCGCGAGGTCGTTCGAGGTTTCGGTGAAGCAGCCATCGC
Organism: Acidimicrobiales bacterium; assembly: GCA_038233075.1. Lineage (GTDB taxonomy): Bacteria > Actinomycetota > Acidimicrobiia > Acidimicrobiales > Iamiaceae > Iamia. The sequence continues at coordinate 9,659 of JBBSMQ010000063.1, read as the reverse complement.
CGGGTTCGTCGACGAGGCACGAGCCGATCCGAAGCTCCTGCGCCGGCTGCATGCTCTGTTGGCGGAGGAGCCCTAGCGGTGGATCGCGGGAACCGGAGCTTCGTGGCTCTCATCGGACTGGCCATCGCTCCCTTCGGCGCCGCCGGCGTGATGGGTTGCGTGGTGCTGTGGTGTGTCAGCGCGGGTGTGCGAGCGCCGACCTGGGCGTCGTTCCTGGCGGTGGCCACCGGTGCGCTGATCGCGGCAGGGATGGCACGGGCAACGCGATCCGCGATCGCCCAGCAGCTCGCCACATCCCGGCTGATCACGGCCGTGAGCGACCACCGACAGCCCTGCCCGCCGCGGGTCGAGGACCTGGCCCGGGCGGCGGGCCTCGCCCAGGTGGACGTCGTCGACGACGACGGCCGTTATGCGTACACCTATGGGCTGCGATCACCGCGGGTGGTGATCAGCCGCGGACTCATCGAGTGTGCCGATGAGGCCGAGCTCATCGCCGTCTTCGCCCACGAGCACCACCACGCTGCTCAGCACGACCCGCTGAAGGTCGCTCTCGCCCGCATCGTCGCAGCCGCGACCGGATCGGTCCTCCCGGCCGTCAACACCCTCCTCGGGCGCTACCTGGTTGGTCGCGAGCTCGACGCCGACCGCCACGCCATCGAGCGGTGCGGCCGACCGGCCGTGGCGGGGGCGTTGCTGCAGGCTGCGTCGGGGCCGCCGGAGGTGGGTTTCGGTGCCGCCGCCGCGATCGCCGCCCCGGACATGCTGGAGGTCCGCCTCGACCAGCTCGAGCGATCGGTTGCACCGGCTCTGCCTGCCATCCCGATCCGCGCCGTGCGACGGACCGCGGTCGGGCTCGCGACTGTGACCTTCGGGCTCACTGCGTCGGTGATGTGGCTGGACCAAACGACGGGCGGCGGTGTTCCCATGGGCGACAGGCTTCAAGGCCTGGGCGGCAGCGCCATCTGCGGGGCCCTGTGGGTCCTCGGCGCAGTCGCTCTCTGGCTTCGCCGCAAGGGCAGCCCCTTGACACACCGAGCACCCTCACCTACTACGGGCAACTAGTAATCATCCAGGTTTCTGCTGATCGAGGCACCCCATGATGCAATGGCTGTTCGGAGCGACACTGCTGCCCCTGATCCTCTGCGGGCTGATGTGCGTGGGCGGAGCGGCGCTGGCTGCGCTCGGTCTCCGGCGGAGTCGTCCGTCGCGTTCGGTGGACGCACCGCCACCGACGCAGGCCGTGGCGCCATCGGACTCCGCGGCCCGGGTTGCGGACCCGACGTCCCAGCCCGTCCACCGGTGATCTCAGCGATCCGGACCCGGTCGAAGGCGCCGCCCGCCGACTTGGGTCCAGTTTCCGCTGCAGCGCGTCCCTGACCGAGGCCGGCTCCCGAGCCACGCTCGGATGCCCACAGGAGAGCCCGTGCCCAACGAAGAACAGATCGCCTACTGGTCCGGCCACGAGGGCGAACAGTGGTCGACCGAGGGTGAGCGCTACGACCGGATGCTGCACGCCTTCGGCGAAGATGTCCTTGAGGCACTGTCCCCGGGTCAAGGTGACGGATCCTCGACGTCGGGTGTGGGAACGGTGCCCTCACGCTTGCCGCGGCTGAGCGGGTCGGTCCCGACGGAACGGTCATGGGCATCGACATCGCCAGCCCGATGCTCGCCCGCGCCCGCGGCCGAGCCCAACACGGCGGAGTCGGCAACGCCTCGTTCACCGAAGCCGACGCCCAGGTCCACCCGTTCCCCTCGGGAACGTTCGATGGCGTCATGAGCCGGTTCGGGATCATGTTCTTCGATGACCCCGTCACGGCCTTCGCCAACCTCCGAGCCGCGCTCCGACATGGCGGACAGATCGCCTTCGCCTGCTGGCAAGACCTGCTCCTGAACGACTGGCTCATGGTCCCGGCCAGTGCGGCCCTGGAACACATCCCCATGCCGGATCTCACCGAAGCTGCGGGATCAGGACCATTCTCGATGACCGAGCCCGAACATGTCCGAGATCTCCTGACGCGGGCTAGGTTCGTCGACATCGAGATCAACGCTGCGGTCGAACCGATGTGGCTCGGACACGACACCACCGACACGGTCGCCTTCCTGCGCCAGACCGAGATGGCCCAGACCCTCATGGGCGAGGTTGGCCGCGCCGCCGTCGACCGGGCATGGCACGCCATCGCCGAGGTCGTTGCCACCCACGAGACCACGGGTGGCGTCGCGCTCAACGGCGCCGCCTGGATCGTCACGGCTCGCCGGACATGAGTGGTCGTCGTCCGAGGCGCGGCAGGAAACGGCCGACGCGTTCGCAGTAGTCAGCGAAGGCCGCGCCGTGGACGGTCCGAAGGTGCGGTTCCTCCACGAGGCGGACCTGGGCCTCGACCGCTGCGAGAGTGCCGCGAGTGAGGCAGTCCGATTTCTCTGGGCCAGCGCCGCCCCGATGCTGAAGGTGGCCATGGCCGTGAAGATCGGGTTGCGAACGACGGAGAACGCACCCGAGGTCACCAGATCCGTCCGTTCGTCTGGATCCACGCCGATCCGCCACGAACGGCCAAGGTCTACCTGTGCGACCAGCGTGCCCACCAGGCCTCCGAGGATGAGGGCAACGCCCGCGGAGCGGACGGGTCCCGGATCCCTGGGGCGCGACAAGCTGCCGACCAGTGCAGCAGTCACGCTCGACGCGAAGAGCACACCGGCGATCCTCTCCTCGCGGGAGCCGTCTCTGCCGACGCTGATACCTGCGTCGCCGGTGGTCCGCCATTGTCTCCAGGTCCTCCATCCGAAGGCCGTCGCGAGGTACGCGACGGTGAGCGGTGGAACAGCGTTCGATGGCAACGACCCCTTGCCGCCCATGGGCTACGGCGTCCTCGGCTGGCCGAGCCAGCGGTGGGTGGAGGTCTGGTAGCGGCGGTAGGTGTCGCCGAAGGTGCGTGCGAGGTGGCGTTCTTCGACGGGGATCCATCGTCGGTAGGTGGCGATGACTCCAGCGGCGAGAAGTGCGGTGTAGGCGGAGCGGGTGGCGAGGGCGACACCGGCGAGGGCGATGCTGATGCCGAGGTACTGGGGGTTGCGGGTGACGCGGTAGACGCCGCTGGCGTGCAGCGTCCCAGGGTCGGTACCGGAGAGCTGGGCGGCGGAGTCGAAGGAGCCCATGCCGGCCAGGGCGGTGGCGGTGCCGGCGACCGCCAGCCCGGCGCCGATCGCAACGGCGGGTGCGGCGCGCATGGGAACGGGCCAGACCCGTCGGGTGGCCGCCCACGCGAGGGCGCCGGTGTGGGCGGCGTAGGTGGCGTACATCGCGGTCACGGTCGAGGGGCGGAGGTCGTCGGCGGTGTCGTAGTCGTGCTCCATGCGCCGGACGACCGGGATGGTGGCGGCAGCGAGGCCAGAGGCGAGGAGAAGGGGTGCGGGGCGGCGGATCATCGAGGGGCTTCCAGGGGGTCAGCAGCAGTCGTCGAGCTCATCGGCCCGCCAGTGCTCGATGCCCTCGCGGCCGGCGACGTAGACGACGCCCAGAGCGGCGACGGGGTCGGCCCACCACCAGCCGAGGGCGGCGTTGGCGACCAGGCCGACGAGGAGGATGGCCGAGAGCCAGACGCAAAGGGTGGTCTCGGTCGCGTCCGCGGTGACGGCCCGGCTGCCGAGGCGTTCGCCCACCCGACGCTTGGCCCGGGCGAGCAGCGGCATCACGATCAGCGACACCACCGCAAGGGCGATGCCGACAGCGCTCTCCTCCGCGTGTTCGCCGCCTAGGAGCTTGCGGATGGACTCGATGCCGACGCCGACGGCGAGGACGAGGAAGGTGGCGGCGATGAGGCGGACGGCGCGTCGTTCGGCGACATCGGACACGGCGCGGCCGTGGCGTTCGGCGGCGAGGCGCCAGAGGATCACCGAGCCGGCGAAGACCTCGACGTAGGAGTCGACGCCGAAGCCGACCAGGGCGATGGATCCGGCTGCGACTCCGGAGGCGATGGCGACCACCCCCTCGACCGCGTTCCACGCGATCGTGAACCAGGCCAGCGAACGCCCCCGCCGTACGAGCTTGGCCCGCGCCGCCTCATGGGTGACGATGTCATGGGCAGGCTCGGAGACGGTCATGTCAGCGGCCCTGTGGCATCGGCGCCTGCCAACGTCACGTCGGTCCGCACACCCCTGGTCTGGTTGACCGGGCCAGGGCCGACGGCCGGGAGGAGGGCGGTGACGGTCATGGCACGACGTCCGGTTGTTGCGGGTCTGGTGTGAACCGTGCCCGGCATTGCTCAGCACAGAACCAATGGCGGCCGTCGTCGAGGTCGAGGTGCGGGGTGGCCGGGCCGGGGGTGATGCGCATGCCGCAGACCGGGTCGGTGACCGTGGCGTGATGGTCGTGTCCGCAGGGGGTGAGGCCGTAGGCCTCGACCGGGTCGAGGACCCCCGGAAGCTCGACGGGCCCGAGCGGTTCGACCCTGTGACCGGCGTCGGCGGCGGCCCGGGCCACCCTGTCGGTGACCCACAGGCTCGATGCCGGTGCGGCATCGGAGAGGCGCGACGCGAGGTTCACGGTGCGGCCGAGGACGTCGCCGCCGCGCGCAGCGACGGGGCCGTGGGTGATGCCGCCGGCGATCTCGGGAAGCCCGTCGTGGTCGTGGAACGCGGTGACGATGCGGACGGCGACGGCAATCCCGTCCGTGGGGGTTGGGGCGGTGAGGAGGACCCCGTCGCCGAGGGTCTTGACCAGGCGGGCCTGACCCTGGAGGGCGCCGTCGACGGCGTCGGTGAACTGGTCGAGGACCGCGAGGGCGGCGGCGTCGCCGTGGACGTCGGTGAGGGTGGTGAACCGGGCCAGGTCCAGAAAGGCGACGGTGGCGTCGGTGTCGGTCACCAGGAGACCTCGTCGCAGCCCTGGTGATCAGCGGGTTCGACCTGGACGGTGGCGTGGGCGATCTCGTAACTGCCCTGGAGGAGGGCTCGGGCCTGGTCGAGGACGCCGTGGGTGGCGGCGAGGTCGTCGACGACGAGGTGGGCCGAGGCGTTCTCCATGTCCGAGGTGAGGGTCCACACGTGGAGGTCGTGAACCCCGACCACCCCGGGGAGCGCGGCCAGCTCCGCCCGCAGCGCGCTCAGGTCGACCTCGGGGGGTGCGGCCTGGAGCAGGATGCGCACCGCCTGGGAGCCGAGTCGCCAGGTGCGGGGCAGGATCCACAGCCCGATCCCGGCGCCCACGACGGGGTCCACCCAGGTCCAGCCGAACAGCTCCAGCAGGATGGCGGCGACGATGACCCCGACCGAGCCAAGGGTGTCCGCCAGGACCTCGAGGTAGGCGCCCTCGACGTTCAGGCTCTCCTTCGAGCCCTCACGCAGCAGGAGGAAGGCGATCACGTTCACGACCAGGCCCAGGGTCGCCACGATCAACATGGGGACACCGAGGACCTCGGCATCGCCGGTGATGCGCCGGGCCGCCTCGACCAGGACGTAGATGGCCACGCCGAACAGCAGCAGAGAGTTCACGAAGGCGGCCAGGATCTCCAGGCGGTACATGCCGAAGGTGTTCTGCCCGGCATCGTCGCGGCGACTGTGGCGACTGGCCAGCTGGATGGCCGCCAGGGCCATCCCCAGCCCGATCACGTCGGTCAGCATGTGCCCCGCATCGGACAGCAGGGCCAGCGAGTTCGTCAGGAGCCCGCCGGCCGCCTCGACCACGAAGAAGACGAAGATGAGGACGAAGGAGATGGCCAGGCGCTTCTGGTGACGGGCTCCGGCCCGCAACGCCCCGGCACCGTGGTCGTGATCGCCGCTCACCGGTGCACCACCCCGTCGCTGACCGAGCCCACGGCCTCGGCACGAAGGCGGTGCCCAGAAGCGCCGTCGCCTCCGCTCACCGCGCTCGCTCCGACCTCGCCAGGCCGGTACTGCCTGGTTCGCGCGCTGCGCTCGGTCACGAGTCACCGTCCTGGTGGGCCAGGTGCTGACGGGACAGGTCGAGCAGGAGGCGGACGTGGGCGTCGTCGAGGCGGTAGTAGATCATCCGGCCGTCGCGCCGGTTGCGGACGATGCCGGCGGTCCGCAGCAGGCGCATGGCATGGGACACCGTCGTCTCCGGGACCTCCGCCACCGCGGCCAGGTCGCACACGCACAGCTCCCCGCCCTCCAGCAGGGCGTAGAGGATCCGCACCCGGTTGGGATCACCGAGCAACTTGAACCCGTCGGCCAACCGGGCCGCCTCATCCCGACCGATCAGCGTCTCCGCCGTCGCCGCCACCCGCCCCGGATCAACGGACCGCACGGCACAGCTGTCCTTGACGATCGCCGGAGCCTCGCCAGTTGTCGTTGATGTCTTCACACCTATGAAGATATGTCGGTCGGGGTGGGTTCGGCAAGGGGCCGCCCTGGTGGTTCCTCGCTGGTCGCACCACGAGGCTCGGTCCCTGCCCGGACGGCATCAGGGTGGGAGGTCGGGGCCCGGTCGCCGGTCTGGGTACCGACCCAGCGGAAGAAGATGACGGTGATGATCGACCAGAGGAGGATCCCTCCGCCCAGCTTCATGACCAGCCCGGCGGCCTGGGTGTCGGTGATGGCGCTGATGCCCCACAGCCGGGGAGCGTCGGCGTACGCGTCGTAGAACGGCCCGTCGGCCCAGGTGAGGAACGAGGCCGGGAACGTGGGGATGAGCGAGGAGAGGAACAGGTAGCCCATCTGCAGTGGCTCCGATCGGCGGGGGTACTCCGGGATGGGCTCATGACCGGGAGCCGGAACAGCAGCCCGCTACCCACCCACAGAACGTGCATCCCGAAGTGAGCGACGTCGTTGGTGACGTACACCTCGACCAGCGCCGGCCAGTGGCTGACGACCAGCACGGCGTTGAGTACGGCCAGGGCCGCGAGCGGGCGCGCCAGCCGGGCCAGGACCGGGCGGACGGGAAGGGTGAGCTCGCGCAACAGCCACCCCCGGGATGCCCGCCAGCAGCAGCGGCGCCGCGATCAGGGTCATGACCAGGTACTGGACCATGTGGACGCTGAAGAGGTAGCCGTCACCGATCGTGTCGAGCGGCCACGACGCCGACACCGCCAGGGCCACCAGCCCGGCGAAGAACAATACCGGCTGCGCCTGTCTGGAGACGCGCTGGGGGCACCACCTTGGGCCCGAGAGAGCGCAGAGCCCACACGTAGCCCGCACCGAGGACCACCATCAACAGCACCACGTCCGGCTGCAGCTCGAACGGGACCGAGTCGACGCGAGGCGGGAGATGGTCCGGTTGACAGGTGCCCCTGCGTGGTCTCGAGTGCGTTCTTCGGTATGTCGTGCGGGTCCGGTGGTACCGTCACGCTGTCGACGAAGGGGCCGGAGCGTGGCCGAACGGGGAGAAGGTCGACGACTCCCGGGGGTGGCCGAGGTCGCGGAGCGGCCGCCTCGTGGCCGCTCACTCTCAGCTCTCGTGCTGTCGTACCTGCTCACGGTGGGAGTGCTGCTCACCCTGAATTTCGCACTCCCCCGAGTGATGCCCGGTGACCCCCTGCTCGCCCAGCAGTCGGCCTCTTCGCCGGCCTACGTGTACGACGACGAGGCCCGAGCTGAGCTGGCCGCGTACTACGGGCTCGACGAGCCTGTCACCACGCAGTTCGGGCACTACGTCGGCGGCCTGCTCCGTGGCGACCTGGGCCGCTCGCTCACCGAGAACCGCCCGGCCCTCGACCTCGTGCGCGAACGGCTCCCGTGGACCATGCTGCTGGTGGGCGCGGCTCTCGTCTTGGCAGCCGCAGCGGGCATCGTCTCTGGCATCCACTCGGGTTGGCGTCGGGGACGGGCCATCGATCGGGTGTCACTGGCGGCGTTCCTGTCGGTCTACAACGTCCCCAGCTTCTTCCTGGCCTCGGCCGTACTGCTCATCTTCGCCGTGCGGTTCGGTTGGTTCCCGCTCGGCGGGGCCCACACCCCCTTCACCGACCTCACGGGACTGGCCCAGGTCGGTGACGTCCTCCGTCACCTCGCGCTCCCTGCCATGGTGCTCGCGGTGCAGCCAGCGGCGTCGTACTACCTGGTGATGCGAGCCGGGATGGTGACCGAGCTCGGCGCCGACCACCTCGAGGTGGGCCGGGCCAAGGGCCTCCGGGACCGCCGGCTCGAGTACCGCTACGCGGCCCGCAACGCCCTGTTGCCGGTCGTCACCATCACCGCCCTCCAGCTGCGCCTGGCTGTGGCTGGCACCGTGTTCGTGGAGACCGTGTTCGCCTACCCCGGACTCGGTCGCCTCATGTTCGACGCCGTGCGCGATCGCGACTACCCGGTGCTGCAGGCATGCTTCCTTGTGTTGACCCTCCTCACGGTGACCGCCAACCTCGGCGCCGACCTGCTTAACCGGCGACTCGACCCCCGGACGGTGGAGGCGTGACCCGAGCCCGATCCTCACCGATGCTGGTCGCCGGCTCCCTGGTCATCCTGGCCGTCGCCGCCGTGGCCGTCCTGGCCCCACTCCTCGCGCCCTACGACCCCGAGGCCATCACGGGTCAGGCCCTCGAGCGTCCGACCCGCGCCCACCTGCTCGGCACCGACGACATCGGCCAGGACACGTTCTCCGGCCTCATCTGGGGGGCCCGCTCGTCCCTGGTGGCCGCGGTGGCGGCGGCCACCTTGACGGTGCTGCTGGCGACCCTGGTCGGGGCGGGTGCGGGCCTGGTCGGCGGATGGGTCGACCGCGTCGTGGCGCGAGGCCTCGACGTCCTCTTGGCGTTGCCGGGGATCCCCCTCATCGTGCTGGTGGCCGCCTTGGCCGGTCCCAGCCGGGCGGCGGTCATCCTGATCGTGGGCCTGATCGGGTGGCCGCCGCTGGCCCGACTGCTACGGAGTCAGGTCCTGACCCTCCGAGGGCGCGGGTTCGTGCAGGCGGCCCAGGGGTTCGGCGGGGGTCCCGGGTACGTCCTGCGCCGCCACGTCGCGCCGGCCCTCGGCCCCCTCCTGGTCACTGGGTTCGTGGAGTGGGCGGCGGTCGCGGTCGTCCTCGAAGCGGGCCTGGCCTTCCTCGGGCTGGGCGATCCCACGGCGGTCAGCTGGGGGAGCACGCTCAACCGGGCGCTGGCCGTGCCGGGCCTGTACTTCACCGGGATGTGGAAGTGGCTGGTGCTGCCGGCCGGCCTGGGCATCACCGTGGTGGTCTTGGGGTTCACCTTCATCGGCGTCGGCCTGGAGCCGATGTTCAACCGACGCTGGGACCGCCGATGACGCCGCTGCTCGAGACCCGCAGCCTCACCGTCACCTACGGGGGCGGGGCCGAGGCCCTACGGGGCATCGACCTGATCCTCGACCGGGGCGAGTCGCTGGCCGTCGTCGGCGAGAGCGGTGCCGGCAAGTCGACGTTGGCCCGGTCTTTGGTCGGGCTGGTCCAACCGCCGGAGGCGGGGGGTCAGGTACTGCTCGACGGTGATGACCTCCTCGGCGCGGACGACGCCACCCTCCGGCGGGTGCGGTGGGAACGGGTGGCGATCGCGCTGCAGGGGGCACCCTTCAACCCGGTGGTCCGCGTCGGCGATCAGATCGCGGAACCGCTGCGGGACCGGACGCGGTGGGGGCGGGCCGCGGTCGACCGGAGGGTCACGGCCCTCGCCGAGGAGGTCCTGTTCGATCCCTCACTCCTCCGCCGCTACGCCCACGAGCTCTCGGGAGGGCAGCGCCAACGGGCGTCGATCGCCATG
>JBBSMQ010000062.1:0-9983 GCA_038233075.1 Acidimicrobiales bacterium | reverse complement strand
TGCCGCCGGGCGACGCCGCCGTCGCCCCCCTGTCCGGCGGCGAGCGCCGCCGCGTGGCCCTGTGCCGTCTCCTCCTGTCGGCGCCGGACCTGCTGCTGCTCGACGAGCCCACCAACCACCTCGACGCCGAGTCGGTGGCGTGGCTGGAGCGCTTCCTCCGCGACTACCAGGGCACCGTCGTGGCCATCACCCACGATCGCTACTTCCTCGACAACGTGGCCGGCTGGATCCTCGAGCTCGACCGCGGGCGAGGCATCCCCTTCCAGGGCAACTACTCCTCCTGGCTCGAGCAGAAGCAGGCCCGCCTGGCCCAGGAGGACAAGGCCGACAGCGCCCGGGCCCGCACGCTGGCCCACGAGCTGGAGTGGGTGCGCATGGCGCCCAAGGCCCGCCAGGCCAAGGGCAGGGCGCGCCTGGATGCCTACGAGAAGCTCCTGGCCGAGTCCAAGGCCGCCGAGGGGCGGGACTCGAAGCTGCAGATGGCCATCCCCAGCGGCGACCGCCTCGGGGACCAGGTCATCGAGGTGCAGCACCTCTCCAAGGGCTACGGCGACCGCCTGCTCATCGACGACCTCTCGTTCTCGCTGCCCCGGGCCGGGATCGTGGGCGTGATCGGCGGCAACGGCGTGGGCAAGACCACCCTGTTCCGCATGCTGACCCAAGGCGAGGACCCCGACGAGGGGGCCATCAAGGTCGGCTCGACGGTGGACATGGCCTACGTCGACCAGAGCCGACAGACCCTCGACCCGGACAACACGATCTACCAGGAGATCACCGGCGGCCGCGACGACATGGTGGTCGGCGGCCGCACCGTCAACGGGCGGGCCCACGTGGCCTCGTTCAACTTCAAGGGCTCGGACCAGCAGAAGCAGGTCGGCGTGCTCTCGGGTGGGGAGCGCAACCGGGTGCACCTGGCCAAGGTCCTGTCCGAGGGCGGCAACGTCCTGCTGCTCGACGAGCCCACCAACGACCTCGACGTCGACACCCTGCGGGCGCTGGAGGACGGGCTGGAGTCGTTCCCCGGCTGCGCCGTGGTCATCAGCCACGATCGCTGGTTCCTCGACCGCATCGCCACCCACATCCTGGCCTTCGAGGGTGAGAGCCAGGTCCGGTGGTTCGAGGGCAACTTCAGCGAGTACGAGGCTCAGCGCCGGAAGGAGCTGGGCGCGGCCGCCGACCAGCCCCACCGCGTCAAGTACAAGCCCCTGGCCCGCTGACCACCCCGGTCACGAGGCGGCCGAGACGTCGATCGACGGCTACCGCACCGACCGGCGATCCGGCATCAGCGGGACGGCCGACACCACCTCGGCCTGAGCCTCGCGCAGGGACTGCAACCGCTCCCCGACGCCGGCCACCAGCGCCAAGGGCTGGTCGCGACGGAGCTCGACGCTGCCCTCCCACCCGGGCGATCGGCGCGTGGCGGCCGAGGCTCGGGTGCGAGCGTCGAGGTCGTCGATGCACCGGCCCAACCCGATGGCGAAGACCCGGACCCCTTCGGTTGCGAGCCAGGCCCGCGTGGCTCGATGGTGCTCGACGACCTCGGCCACCGACGGCGACCCGTCGACCCCGTCGGCCCAGAAGTGGGGGGTCAGGCCGGTTGCGATGTCCGGGCAGGTGACCACCCACTGGCGGTCGAGCAGGAGGCACGAGCGGACGGCGACCACGACCTTCATCCGACCCAGCGACCCACCGACCACCACCGACGCCGCGCTCCCGTCGGGGTGGGCCATCAGCGCCAGGTGCTGGCCCATCCCGTCGCGGCCCAAGGCGTCGACGACGTAGTCGAGGGCTTCGAGGTCCGCGACACGCGAGCGCGCCGGCTGGTGGCCCGCCTCCGGACCCGTGGGCCGGAAGCTGCTCACCGCGTCGCTCCGTTGGGTGCTGCGCCCCATCCGATGGCCTGCCACGGTCACAGCCCCCGCCCACCGTCGCCGCGGCGAGGGCGGTGCGGCCTGGTTCGCTCACGGCGTGCGCTCACCCGTCCTGCATCGGCCGCGTGCGAGCGACCCTTAGGAGACGAGCCGATAGGCGAGGCGACCCAGCAAGCACGGGCCCACACCTCGGCGCAGCCGAGGAGAAACCTCCGGCGCGACCCGGTCCTATGTGCGCAGGTCCTTAGCCTCGCAGGGTCCTGCCTGCGAGCAACGCCAGGCCGGCGGAGATCAGCCAGGCGTCGCCGATGGTGATGCCGACCCGCTGGACGAGCCCGGTGTCCTCGAGCCCGGCGGTGGCGGCCAGGCACAACCCGACGGCGGCTCCCGTGGCCGCCGATGTCCGGGCCAGCCCCATGTGACCAGCGGCGCGGAGGGGGCGGACGGTCAGCAGAGGAGTGAGCGCGAGGGCGACGTAGCCGGTCGTCGCCATGACGGTGTGGCCGGCGTCGACCACCGCCGATCGGTCGAGCGGGGTGAGGGCCACGCCCACGGTGGCCGCCCCGTTCACCGCAGTTGCGATCCAGGCCGAGCCCGGGGCGTGGCGGCGCAGGGCCGTCGACCCGAGGGCGGCGCAGGCGGCGAAGGCGAGGAACCCGGCGGTCATCAGCGGCCGTTCGGGCGCTCCGACCGCCGCGGTGCGGCTGATGGCGTCGCGGGTGGGGTCGTAGCCCGGGGTGCGGGCTCCCGCCGTCACCCACGCCCCGATGAACGCGAGCGGGCCGAACACCAGACCCAGACCGGCGGGGTCTCCCCGGCGGGAGACGCCCCGTCCGCGCGGCGTCGCTCGGACCAAGGCCCGGACGCTAGGCACGGTCGCTCCGTGATCTGTCGAAGAGGTGCGTCCAGGGAACCACCGCACCCGTTCGGCACCGACGTCGGCGCGGATCGGTGGCCACGCTCGGCTCACCCGGGCTCGCTCCGTCCTCGATCACCGGCGAACCACACAGATCCCGACCAACTACACATGTCCGAACCACACGTGTCCCCACCGTCACGAGGACGGGTCATGGGGTGTCGGGAGCAGGGGTCCAGGACAGCTCGAGGCGGAACCGCGCCCGGCCCTCGGACCACATCGGGAAGTTGGTGCCCCACACGTTGTCGTGGAGACAGACCCAGACTCCCTGGGCCACGTCCGGAGGCTCGGGACCAGGGTCGAGCAGGCGGGGTCGGCCGGGCGCGACGAGCGGGGCATCGAGGGTGCGGAGACCCACCGTGCCGTCGGCGCCGGGCCAGCGCACGCCCTCCCCCACGGCGTGGAGGTGCTGACCCCCGCCGGCCACCACATCGAGGGGCGAGACGTCTTGACCCAGCTTGTCGAGGACCATGGCCTCGGGCTCGTCAACGGCGGGGCGGATGCCGAGCCAGGTGGCCTCGGGCAGCCGGTTGGCGGGCTTGTCGTTCCAGCGGAGCTCGAGACCGAGGGTGGAGGGACCCTCGGGCGGGCTGACGTCGGTGAGGGTGAGCAGGACCACCTCCGGCGCACCGGAGCGGGTGACGGCCGCCGTCGGCATGCGGAGCTCCACGACCACCGCCTCGGCGACCACCGGCTCCGCGCCCCCACCCGGGCCGGGCGGAGGGGAGGCGCTCGGGTGGCGCGCCTCCGCGCCCAACCCGCCGAGGCCGGCCCGGGTCGACCAGGGCTCGCCCACGTGGACCTCCGCGTCCTCGGCCTCCCACCACGCGGAGACGGCGCCGGCGGCGTCGATGCCGGACTTGAGGTTGTCCTCCCGGGCCCACCACTCGTCGTCGGGGGCGCTGCGGACGTACCCGGTCCAGAAGCGCTCGTAATCGGCCTGGGAGAAGACCTGGTGGGCCAGCAGGGCGACGGGGTGAGAGGCGTCGGCCAGGGCTCGGCCTGACACCCGGTCGACGAGGTGGGTGAGCGCTCCTCGGACCGGCTCGACGGCCAGGTCCCAGCAGCCGAGGCGCACGACGGCACCCCCGGTCACCTCGGGCCCTGAGCTCCAGGCCGGGAGGGCGCTGCGCAGGACGTCGAGGGTCGAGCGAGCCGCGCGGCGGAGGCCCTCGCTGTCGATGGCGGTCACGGCGGCGTCGACGTAGGCCCGCTGCTCGACCCAGGATGCCTCGTAGGCGCGGGTGCGATCCTCGGCCCGCAGGGACGGCAGATCCGCTCGCGACCAGCGCTGGCGGTCGGGGAGGTGCGTCTTCTCGTCCAGGCCCCAGGTGTGCTCCGCGACCAGGAGCAGCTGCTCGTGGAAGCCTCGCAGCCGGGAGTCGTCGGGGGCCACCATCCCGGCCGCCAGCCACGACCGCCGGGCCCGGAGCAGCTCCCGGTACGCGGCCACCTTCTGCGGATCCGACCCCACGCCGTGGATCCATGTGTCGCCGATCTCCTGGGTCACCACCGGCAGGTCCGCACGGACGGGACGCAGAGCGACGGCGAAGGCATCGAGGGTCGAGGCCCGCACCTCGGCTCCCGGGACTCGGTCACGAAGGGCCGCGAACGCCGCCACCACCTGTTCGGCGGCGGGGGGGCCGAGGTTGTCACCGGTGTGGGCGAAGGCCAGCCGATCCGCGCACCCGGGCACCTCGGTGAGGTCGCCGGAGCCGCCGGCCTGGTATGCGACCACCACCTCGGACCCGTCCGGGCTGCGCCAGCGGAAGCACGGCGGGACATCGGGTGCGGTGGCCACGGGGTTGACGCCGATGTGGAGCAGCTCCACGCCGGCCGCCGCGAGCAGCGGGACCAGGCCCCGGGTGTGGCCAGGGACGTCGGTCAGCTTGGCCGCGAGGGTGCGGCGGCCGAAGCGGTGGTCCAACCGGGCCGCGATCTCCAGGCCCGCCTCGACCAGGGCGACGTCGCACAGCTCGGTGTGGGTGGTGAAGGGGAGGGCATGCCAGGCGAGGTCACCCGCCTCGATGGCGGCCTCGGCCGCGGCCCGGCCGGCGGCGTCGGTCCTCTCCAGGAAGGTGTGCACCAGCCAGGAGCCGGTGGTCCACACGTAGCGCTCGGCGCCGCCCCGGGCACGGAGCTCGTCTGCGAGCGCCAGGGCGGCGGGGATGTAGGACGTGACGTAGGTGTCCACCACCTCGGCGGCAGGGGCGGTGAAGCCCACGTCGAGGTGGGTCTTGGCCACCAGGTGGACGACCGGGCGCGCGGCGGTGGGGCTCGGGCGCACCGAGGCAGTCTGGCGCCTCGGTCGCGTCCCGCCGCTCACCGGGCGGGCGGACCTCAGTTAGGTTCCCGGCGATGAGGGCAGAGGCGCGCGACGGGACTGTCGACCTGGTGGGAGACATCGCCTCGGTGCGGGCCGCCCTGCCGCAGGTCACCTACCGGGTGTCGGGACGCCCCGCGACCCTTGCTCCGACGCGGGTGGACGGGCCGGCCGAGGGTCCCTGGACGGCGGAGGACGACCACCTCCGTCTCACGCTGTCCTCCCGGCCCGCCTCCGCCCCCGACGTCGACGGCGTGGTGCTGCGGCTCAGCCTCGCCGTCCTGGGGACGCGCCCGGTCCGCCTCGACGATGCCACCGTGCTGGGCACCGGCGGTCCCGGCGGCCTCCGCCTGGGGTCGGGTCCCGTCGCCTGGTCGCTCTACCGCAACGGGTGGAACAGCTGGTCCAACGCCCGCGCCTTCACCATGGACGAGGCCGACCCCGACCCGTGGCTGTTCGCCGTCGCCAACACGATCCTGGACCCGGCCACGCCCCGCACCGGCGAACCGGGCCGCTTCCGCAGCGAGCTGGTGGCGGCCCTGGCTGATCGCCAGGGAGCCGGAGGCCTGGTCCTCGGCTTCGTCGGGGGTGCCCGCTGTCTGTCGGTGGTGGACCTGGCCGCCGACGTCCCCGGCGGCAGCTTCCCTGACGACGCTCCTGGTCCCGGCCACCTGGTCGCGCTGGCGGCGACGTGCCGGTTCGACGGCATCACCGCCGCGCCCGGCGCGACGCTCACCACCGAGGATCTCCTGATCGCCGACGGGCCCGACCCGATCACCCTCCTCGAAGGGTGGGCGGCGGCGCTGGCGGCCGCGCAGTCGGCGCGGGTCCCGACCCGTCCCCCCCACGGCTGGTGCTCCTGGTACTACCACTACACCAAGGTCACCGAGACCGACGTCCGCCGGGCCCTGGCCGCGGCTGACGCCGTCGCCACCGAGGTGCCCCTGGGGTACGTGATGATCGACGACGGCCACCAGCGGGCCATCGGCGACTGGCTGGCGACCAACGACAAGTTCCCCTCGGGCATGGCAGCCCTGGCAGCCGACATCCGGGCCACCGGGCGCGACGCGGGCATCTGGCTGGCCCCCTTCATCGTCGACCCCCGCAGTGACGTGGCCCAGGCCCACCCCGAGTGGCTCCTGCGAGACGAGGCGGGCGCACCGGTGACGGCCCTCTGGAACCAGCTCTGGAGCCTGACCCGTCGCCAGCGGGTGCTCGACTGCACCCGACCCGACGTCCAGGCTCACCTCGAAGACCTGGCCCGCACCCTTCGCCACCACTGGGGCTACCGGGTGCTGAAGCTCGACTTCTGCTACGCCGCGGCCCTCCCCGGCGTCCGCCACGACCTCACCCGCACCCGGGCCCAGGCCCTGCGAGCCGGCCTCGACGCCCTTCGGCGCGGCGCCGGCGACGACACCATCCTCCTCGGCTGCGGTCTCCCGCTGGGCCCTGCCGTCGGCGTGGTGGACGCCATGCGCATCGGCTGCGACGTCGCCCCCACCTGGGGCGGACGCGTGGTCCGCTGGGCCACGACCGACCAGGGCGGCGCCGCGACCCGCCTCGCGATGCGCAACACGCTCACCCGCGCCTTCCTCCACGGCCACCTCTGGTCGAACGACCCTGACTGCGTGATGGTGCGCACCGATCGCACCCGTCTCACCGAGGCCGAGGTCCGCTTCTTGGTGGCCGCGGTGGCGCTCACCGACGGGATGATCGTCTCCTCCGACCAGCTCGACCGGGTTCCGGCGGAGCGCCTCGACCTTCTCCGCCTCTGCCACGACCTGGCCGGCGGACGCTGTCGAGTCGCTGACCTGTTCGCCGGACCCGAGCCCGAGACGGTGCTCTCCGTGAAGGCCGACGAGGTCCTCTGGGGCCGGTTCCACTGGGGCGACACCGACGCCGACCTCTCGGTCGAGCTGGACGGACCCGAGTGGGACCGCCTGGGCCTCGCCCGCCCGACCGAGGTGGTGGAGGCCTTCACCGGCGCTCGCCTACCCGTCGAGGGGACCAGGGTCGACCTCGGCGTCCTCGACCCCCACGACGTCCGGGTCCTCCGCCTCCCCCGCCGCTGAGCGGCCCGCTACCCGCTGGCACCGGCCCGCACCTCGGCCGCTGTGACCGGTCAAACCGGGTCCGGCCGGGTGAGCCCGGAGGGCGATCGAGGGTGACGTCATGGCGGCCCCTCGATGGCAGGGCAGGGGTTGTCCGCGAGCGCATCACGATATATCGTGACCGCATCGGAGGAAGGCCTCCGAATACGAACGGAAGCGAGGGCGACCATGCCCAGGAACGCAGAGCGCACCGAGCGCAGAGGGCGCCGGCCCCGACCGGGGCGCGGCGGTCACCCCCGACGAGGAGGACACGACATGCCCAGAACCGGACCGCCTCGCGGCGGACGAGGAGGAGGCCGCCCGGGCCACGGACGGGGGCGCGGCATCGCCCGGGGCGACGTCCGCATCGCCGTGCTCACGCTCCTCGCCGAGGAGCCGATGCACGGCTACCACATCATGAGTGAGCTCACCGAGCGCAGCAACGGCGTGTGGGAACCGAGCCCGGGGTCCATCTACCCGCTGCTCCAGCAGCTCGCCGACGAGGGCCTGGTCACCCACGACGACGAGGGCGGCCGCAAGGTCTTCCGCCTCACCGAGGCGGGCCGGACCGCAGCAGCCGACGAGGCCACCGGGCCCCCCGTCTGGGAGCGCATCGCCGGCGGCCAGCGGGGGGTCGACCTCCGCGACGAGATCGGCGGGGTCGCCGTCGCCGCCCGCCAGGTGCTGATGACCGGGAGCAAGGAGCAGGCGACAGCGGCCGCGGAGATCCTCTCCGACGCCCGCAAGCGCCTCTACCAGCTCCTGGCCGACCAGTAGGCGGAGCCGTCGGCGCAGATCGCCCCGCCCGGCCTGCGACGGGCGGTGCACCCGGGTGCCGACGAGGTCGGAGGGCAGGAGGTCAGAGCAGGGGACGGAGGAGCTCGGCCACGGCGATCGCCTGGGCGGCGGGGTCGCCGTCGGAGGGCGTGAGCCGCAGCTCGGGATCGGTGGGGGCCTCGTAGGGGTCGTCGATGCCGGTGAACCCGCTGATCTCACCCGCCCGGGCCTTGGCGTAGAGGCCCTTGGGATCACGTCGCTCGCACTCCTCCAGAGGGGTGTCGACGAACACCTCGACGAAGGCCACGCCGACCGCCTCGTGCGCCAACCGGGCCCGATCTCGGCCCCGCTGGTAGGGGGAGATGAGCGGGACCAGGGCCGCCACGCCGGCGTCGGCCAGCAGCAGTGCGACCTCGCCCGCTCGGCGCACGTTCTCGTCGCGGTCGACGACCGAGAAGCCGAGGTCGGCGTTGAGGCCGAGGCGCAGGTTGTCACCGTCGAGGCGGTAGGCGGGTTGGCCCTCCTCGGTCAGCAACCGCTCCAGAGCCACGGCCACCGTCGACTTCCCCGAGCCCGACAGCCCGGTGAGCCACACGGTGGCACCGCGGTGTGGCCGCCCCGCTCGGTCGACCTCTCCCCCGTGCCAGGTTATGTCCCCGCTCACCGTCGCACCGCCCAGAGGCGGACCGACGCCGCGGCTCGACCTGAGGCGATCGCGCCGGCGCAGCCGCTGGGGGTCTGGGGGCGCAGCCCCCAGGTCGGCGAACCGATCCGGCTCCGCCGGTCGGTGAGCCTGGGCGGGAGCGCAGCGAGCACGATCAGCTCGTCCGAAGCGCTCCGCGCTGAGGACGAAACCTCACAGGATCATGCCGGCGCCGACGGTCGCGTTGGAGGTCTCGTCGATCAGGATGAAGCTCCCGGTGGTGCGGTTGCGGCGGTACTCGTCGCAGAAGAGGGGCAGGGTGGTGCGGAGCGTGACCCGGCCGATCTCGTTGAGGGCCAGGGCGTCGGCCGCTTCGTCACGGTGGAGGGTGTTCACATCGAGGCGGTACTGGAGGTCCTTCACCAGGGCGCGGGCTGATCGGGTGGTGTGCTTGATGCCCAGCTTGGTGCGAGGGGTGAGCGCCGAGGACTCGCTCATCCAGCAGACCATGGCCTCCACGTCCTGAGCGACACGAGGCTGGTTGTGCGGACGACAGATCATGTCGCCTCGGGAGACATCGATGTCGTCGTCGAGGGTGATCGTCACCGACATCGGGGCGAAGGCTTCCCCCACCGGCCCGTCGGCGGTGTCGATCGACCTCACCTTGGAGGCGAACCCCGAGGGCAGGACCAGCACCTCGTCACCGGGCTTGAAGCTCCCGCCGGCGACGGTGCCAGCGTAGCCCCGGTAGTCGGGCCGATCGCTGCTGTAGGGCCGCAGCACGTACTGCACCGGGAACCGGGCGTCGATCAGGTTGCGATCGCTGGCGATGTGCAGCTGCTCCATGTGGTGCAGCAGCGAGGTGCCGTCGTACCAGGCCATGTTGGGGCTCCGGCTGACGACGTTGTCACCCTGCAGGGCCGACATGGGGATGGTGGTCAGGTCACCCACGTCGAGCTTGGCCGCGAAGTCGCGGAACTCGGTGGCGATCTCGTCGAAGCGGTCCTGGGACCAGTCGACCAGGTCCATCTTGTTGACGCACAGCACCAGGTGGGGGATCTGGAGCAGCGACGAGAGGAAGGCGTGGCGCCGGGACTGCTCCACGATGCCGGTGCGGGCGTCGACGAGGATCAGGGCCAGATCGGCGGTCGACGCCCCGGTCACCATGTTGCGCGTGTACTGGATGTGGCCGGGGGTGTCGGCGATGATGAACTTCCGGCGGGGCGTGGCGAAGTAGCGGTAGGCCACATCGATGGTGATGCCCTGCTCGCGCTCGGCCCGCAGCCCGTCGGTCAGCAGGGCCAGGTTGGTGTACTCGGCGCCCATCTTGGCGCTGGTGGCCTCCACCGCCTCCAGCTGGTCC
>JBBSMQ010000061.1:0-10174 GCA_038233075.1 Acidimicrobiales bacterium | reverse complement strand
TGCGAGCCCTGCTCCCGGATGGAGGCGAACCTGGGCCCCGGGGGGGGGGGGTGGTGGAACGCCATGCGGGGCCACGGGGGCTGGAACGCCCAGGTCCTGGGGAGGCACGATCCGCGTCGGCGACCCGGTGACGGCACTGGTGGACGAGCAACCGAGTGAGCTCGAGCGGGCCGATGTCCCGGGCGACGATGCCGCCGCTCGAGAGGGGGCCGGTCCGGCCCGCAGGCGTCGGAGACCACCAGGCGACGACGTGGGTTGGTGGGCCGCGAGCGGTGCGGTGGCCGAGCGTCGAGGACGGGGTGGTGTCCCCGTGGTCGGCTTCAGGGCCGAGTGCCCGAGCCTGACCGCGGCGACCAGCCCCGCCGCCCCGACCGTCGCCGGTGACACCGTGCGCGGCCTCGACCTCGACCGCAGCGCGGGGTACTTCCGGGCGCTGGTGGCCTTGTGTGAGCCGCGTCTGCGCGACGCCTCGTCGACCGAGGTGGCCACCGTGGCCGAGGTGGCCCGGACCCTGAGCGGCCTTCCCTCGGAATCGGGCCGGGTGTCGATCAAGGCGGTCGAGCGCCGGCTCGCCCACGCCCGCAGCCGGGTGGCCATCGGGGGCGACCCCGAGGGCATCTCGGCCGCGTGATCAGCGTGCTGGCGGGTTCGACTCCCGTCGCCGCGGTCGGCCTGGTGGTGGTGGACCTCGGGGCCGGGTGCGCGCGGGGTGACGGCCCGTGACCGAGGTGCCGCCAGGCGCGAGCCCCGTCGACCGTCTCGGCCCCGGTAGCCGCGTCCGCGAGTGGAAGGTGGTGCGCTTCCTCGCCCGGGGTGCCTTCGGCCAGGTGTTCGAGGCCACCCGTGACTCGTGGCGTGACGAACCCACCCGCGCCCTCAAGGTCTTCGACCCCATCCTCTCGGGCGCGGCCCGCAGCAGGCTGGTCACCGAGTTCGACCTGCTCCGCGGCGTCCGCCACGCCGCCGTGTTCCGCGGCGACCGCCAGCCCGCCCCGCATCTGGACCTGGCCCTGGCCGACCTCATCGATCGCCGCTTCCTCACCGCCGACCCTCACTCTCGGGCCACCGCGGCCGAGGCTGCGGTCGAGCTGGCGGCCCTGGCCCAGGTGATCGACGGGCCCGGACCCGCGAGCGAGCGGGGCCAAGGCGGCCCCGAGGACATCGACCCGGCGGCCGGGGTCACCGACCCCGCCGTGGCCGGCACCACCCGCCGCCTCCCTGCCCCGCGCCACCCTCGGGCCCGGACGCGGCCTGGGCCGACGGACCGGAGGTGGCCACGGTGCTGCCGTCCGGGGCATCGACCGCTGCCGCCGGACCGGGGTCAGCGGACCCGGGGAGGGCAGGACCGACTGGCGCCGCCGGATCGGGGGCCGCGGGACCAGGGATGGCGGGCGCGGGGATGGCGGGCCCGGGGGCCGTCGGGTCCGCCCCCACGCCGGCCGCAGCGCCTGACCCTCCCGACGCTCGGGTCCGTCGACGGGCCCCGGCCTTCGTCGGTGCGGCGGTCGGGGGAGCAGTCGCGGGCGGCCTGGTGGCCGAGGTCGCGTCTCTCGTCGCCGCCGCGAGCCCCTGGGGGCTCGGCGGTCGCCGGGCGGCCTACGCGGTCCTGGTCGTGGTGCTGCTCGGCGCCCTGGCCCTCGGTGGCCGCCGCCTGGTGCGGCGGATCCTCGGGCCGGCCGCGCTCCCGGTTGCGGTGGTCGCGGCCCTCGTCGTCGCCGCGGCTGTCACCGCCTACCTGTTCGCGGCGGCGTGATCCCCATGGCGCCGGGAGGAGCGGTGGGGGGCGCCCCCCATGGTCGCGCCCCCGGTCACCGTGGTCTCCTGACCCCATGAGCAGCAGATCGACCTCACCGCTCGTCCGCACTCGGCGCCGTCTGGGGACCGCACTGGTCGCGGTCGCGCTCGTGGTGTCCGGTTGCACCGGCGCGCTGCGCAGCGAGGATGAGCCGCCCGTCCGCCCCGCCGAGGACCTCACCAACTGGCCCCGAGACGAGGTGCTCGAGTCCTCCACGTCGCCGGTCCAGCCCGATGTCGACCTTGCGGTGCGGCCCTTGCTGCGCCAACCCGACGGCACCACCACCCTGCTCGCCGAGGTCAGCAACCAGGGGCCCGACCCGGTCGGCATCGGTGAGGTGTTCGGCTCCGACGGCCTCGTGACCAGCAGCCGGGCCCCGCTCGTCGCCCTGGAGGAGCCCCGGGACATCCCGCTCGAAGCGGACGGGCCCGCTGTCTCCCTGCCTGACCCCGGGGCGACGGCGACCTCCGAGGCCGAGCCTGAATGGGCGATGGCAGGACGGGCGGTGGTGCGGGTCGGTGACGACCGCAGCGTGGCCTACGTCGACCTCACCCGGAGGGGCGGAACCCGCAGCTGGCCCCAGGGCCTCGACGGTGACCTCAGCGTCCTGGCCGTCATCGACCCCCGCGAGCGGCAGCGCCTGGGCGCCCTGGTGGGCCCCTTCGGCGCCGATGGCTCGTCGTCGTCGGTGGCCGTCCCCGACCAGTCGACCCGGACCCTGCACGTCGCCGTACCTCCTGTCGCGAGGGGTCCACCTCGGTCACCATCGACGTCCCGGGCTTCGGCGCCCTGACCGACGTCCCCGTGATCGACGGTCCCGCACCGGCCGGCGGCGACGCGGCAGTGCGTGCCTCGCTGGTCGACGACGTCAGTGGCCGACTCCGCACCGACGTCCTCACCGTCGGCCGGATGCCGGACGACGCCGGGGTCTTGGTCCGGGCCCGGCGGGTCGACGTCTCGGCGCCCGATGCCTGGAGCCCCCCGGCCGGGCTGTGCCGGATGACGCTGTCGGACCCGGACTCCGGGCGCCGGTTCCAGTCCCTCGACCCGTGCGTCACCACCCCGTGGACCCGTGAGCTCGGCGCAGGCGAGGACCTGGTGCAGGAGGTGCGGTTCCCCGACCTCCCGGACGACGTCGACCGCGTGGTCGTCGAGCTCGACGGCTGGCTGGGATCGGCCCCCATCACCGTGGTCGACGAGGCCGCTCCGTGGTACCTCGACCTGCCTCGTCGGTCCGATGCTCCTGCCGGCGACACCCTCGTCGACTCGGTCGGGGTCGCCGACGACCTGCAGGTCGAGGTCCGCGACGGTGACCAGGTCGACCTGAACCTCGACACCGACGTGCTCTTCGGCTTCGGTTCCACCGAGCTGGACCCTGGGGCCGCGGCCCGGGTGCGCGACATCGGCGAGCGGCTGGCCGGCGACGTGAGCGGCACCGTGGAGGTGGTCGGCCACACCGACAGCGTGGGCGAGGAGCTCGACAACCAGGTGCTCTCCGAGCAGCGGGCCGCGGCGGTCGCCGACGTGCTCCGGCCCATCTTGGGCCCGTCGGTCGAGATCGAGGTCGAGGG
This sequence comes from Acidimicrobiales bacterium, assembly GCA_038233075.1. Taxonomy (GTDB): domain Bacteria; phylum Actinomycetota; class Acidimicrobiia; order Acidimicrobiales; family Iamiaceae; genus Iamia. Next base: position 6,808 of record JBBSMQ010000061.1, on the reverse strand, counting down.
CCGAGGCGAGACCGACCCGGTGGCGCCCAACGAGGTCGACGGGCGCGACGACCCCGATGCCGCTCCCGCAACCGCCGGGTCACCATCAGCTACCGCGCCTGAGCGCAGCGCACCCTGGCGGTCGGGCCCGCTTCTGCCGGTGCGGGGGTCACCGGGAGGGTCTGAGCGCAGAGCGCGCTGGCGGTGGGACCCGCTTCTTCCCGTGTCGGTCCCTCCCGAGGGCCGAGGGCAGCGGAGCTGGGCGGCCGGCCGACTCGTCGCCGAGGCGGCCGGTGTGGTGCGATCGGGGGATGGCTCGCAACGTCCTCGGCACCGACCTCCAGTCCTGCAGCACCGATCCCCTGACCGGCTTCTACCGGGACGGCTGCTGCAACACGGGGGGCGACGACGCCGGCGTCCACACGGTGTGCGCCCGGGTCACCGCCGACTTCCTCGAGTTCTCCGCTGCCGCCGGCAACGACCTGTCGACGCCCATGCCCCAGCACGGCTTCGGGGGCCTCACACCCGGCGATCAGTGGTGCCTGTGTGCCAGCCGGTGGCAGGAGGCCCTGGAGGCCGGGGTGGCGCCGCCCGTGGTGCTGGAGGCCACCCACGTCGCCACCCTGGAGTGGGTCGACCTGAGCGACCTCCGGGCCCACGCCCTCACCCCGCCCGGCTGATCGACGTCGATCAGGGGAGACGGATCAGCGGAGGATGAGGTGGGTGTCACCGAACTCATGCCAGAGGTACCCCTCGGCGATGGCGGCCGCGTAGGAGCGCCGGAGCAGATCGCCGCCGGCGATGGCCTCCAGCATCAGCAGGTGTGACGCCTCGGGCTCGTGCCAGCCGGTGAGCAGCCCGTCGACCACCCGGACGCCCCGCTCGGGGGTGATGACCAGGTCGGTCCACCCGTCGAAGGGGGTGACCTGACCGTGCTCGTCGCCTGCCGTCTCCACGGATCGGACCACGGTGGTGCCCACGGCCACGACCCGTCCGCCCGCGGCCCGGGTCCGGTTCACCGCCTCGGCGGTGCTGGCGGGGACCCGGGCCCGCTCCGGGTAGGGGAGCTCGTCGGCCTCCAGGGAGGCCACGCCGGTGTGGAGCAGCACGGGGGCCACGGCCACGCCCTTGGCCACCAGGCGGGTGATGATCTCGGCGGTGAAGGGCCGGCCCGCGCTCGGCATCTCGGCCGAGCCCGTGTCGGTCACGTAGGCGCTCTGGTAGGCCGACAGCGGCCACTGGCGCTCGACGTAGCCGTAGCGGATGGCCCTTCCGTGGGCGGCCAGCCAGGCTCGCCACGGACCCGGGGTCTCCAAGGTCGCCACCCACAGGCGCCCGGCCTCCCCGTAGGGCTCGGCCAGGGTGAGGGTGGCGCCGGCGGCCAGGTCAAACCGGGGCCCCGGTCGGTCGCCAGTCCACCGCTCGGTGGTGCGCCCCGACGGCTGTCGGGGCTCGATCACCCAGCGCCCGTCGTCCAGGTGGGTCGAGAGGTGGACGACGAGGCCGGTGCCCTCACGCGTGCGGGCGTCGAGGGCCGACGGGCGGGTGCCGGAGGTGTTCACCACCACCAGGTCACCGGGGTTCAGGAAGCTGGGGAGGAGGGCAAAGGTCGAGTGCACGAGGGGCTCGTCCCCTCGGGCCACCATGAGCCGCACCGCGTCGCGGGACAGGCCGCGGGCCTCGGGGGGCTCGGTGGCTTCGAGGTCGGGGGAGAGGTCGAAGGCGAGTCGACCCGATGCGGTCTGCACCGGTGCTGCGCCCTCGGCCGTGGCGGTGGGGCTCATGCTCCGACCTCGGTGAGCTCCGAGGCCCGGTACCGGCCTGACGGGCGACGCTCTGCGACCAGCCGGCGCAGGGCAGGCACCGCCGAGGCGGCCTCGGGCCGATCGGAGATGTCCTCGCCGGGGAAAGCGTCCTGGTGCATCCGGGTGCGCATGTCACCGGGGTCGAAGCGGTGGACGTGGAGGTCGGGCTCCTCGGCGCCGAGGATGTGGGCGACCTGCTCGAGGGCGGCCTTGGAGGCGCCGTAGGCGGACCAGCCCTCGTAGCCCTCGACGGCGGCGTCGGAGGTGACCACCACGACCGTGCCGGTCGCCGCGCGCAGGGCCGGGAGGGTCCGCTGGATCAGGCCGACCTGGGCCACGGTGTTGATCCGCAGCGTCTGGTCGAGGTCGGGCAGCGACAGCTCGGCGACTGGAGGCAGCGGGGTGGGCCCGAGGGTGCCGGCGTTGGCCACCACCAGGTCGAGCGACCCGGTGGCCTCGGCCGCGGCGACGAGGGCGTCGCGAGGGGAGGGGTCGGCGACGTCGCCGGGGAGGGCGTGGACGGTGGCCCCGGCGGCGCGGGCCTCCTCGGCCATCGCCTCCAGGGGCTCGGGTCGGCGGGCGTCGATGACCAGCTCCCAGCCGTCGTGGGCGAGGGAGAGGGCGAGGGCTCGACCCAGGCCCTCGGATGCGCCGGTGATCAGTGCGGTGCTCATGGTGAGGCTCCTTCAGCAGCTCGATTGGCTGTTATAACAAGGAGACTCTTGCGATATTCCGGCGGGTGTCGCACGCCGTCGACCGCGCCTCTGCAGGCCAGGGCGGAGTGGACCCGGGCCACCCCGCGTGCGTTCGAGGTGCCGCCCGCGGCGGGGATCTCGGCCGCTCGCCACTCCCGGGTGCGGGTCTCGGTGGTGTCGATGGGACAGCTGAGCAGTGTCCGCACCGCGATCGATCCAGCATCCAGCGCGCTCCCCGTCAAGACCTCCGGGCCGAGATCAGGAGGTGGCACCAGGTCGGCGACGCGATGGTCCTCCGACGCCGGCAGGCCGATGTGCACGTCCTCGCCCAGCGGTTCGGCCACCTCCAGTAGGTGGCCGTCGGGGCCCCGAGGTCCACCTCGCCGCGGTCGGCCAGCATGAGCACGCGCAGGGCCGCCATGGTCTTGGTGGTGGAGTAGATGTTGACGATCGTGTCCCGCGCCCAGGGCTGGTCGTCGTCGGTGGCCAGGCCCGCCCACAGGTCGACCACCGGCTCGCCGTCGACGGTCACCACGACGCAGGCACCCCGCTCGTCGCCTCGGTCAAAGGACCCGGTGAAGGCGTCGCGCACCGGTGCGGAGCCCTCGGCGCACGTCCCCTGGATCTCGGTCACGGCTGTCTCCTCGTGGTCGGCGGAGCGACCGTGGCCAGACCGGCGCCCGGACGTGCCGCCCCGCCCGCCCCCTCCGGCCCCACGGGTCGCCCCCATAGGGTGGCCCGGTGAGCGCATCGGAGGCTGAGGTCACGGTCGCCCGGGTCGACGCCTCGGTGGTGGCGGCGCTGCGGGCCCGGGTGCTCCGGGTCGGCTCGGGCCTCACCACCCTGCGCTACGACCAGGACGACGACCCCCGCACCGCCTCCCTGGCGGCCACCATCGCCCAGCAACCTTGCAGCGCCGCCGTCGGCACCGCCACCGTGTTCCCGGCGCCGTGCCCGTGGCGGCCCGACGAGGAGGATGCCTGGCGCCTCCGGGCCATGGCCACCGACGACAGGTTCACCGGTCGGGGGGTCGGCGCCGCGGTGCTGCGGGCCGCGGTCGCCCACGTGGCCGCCGAGGGCGGACGGGTGATCTGGTGCGACGCCCGGGCGGTGGCCCGCTCCTTCTACGAGCGCCACGGGTTCACCGCCGAGGGCGAGGGCTACGAGATGGACGGCATCGGCGCCCACTGGCCCATGGCTCGGGTTCTGTCGCCGTCCTAGGTTCGGTCCGCGTGGACATCGTCATCGAGGCGAGGGCCTGGCCAAGGACTTCGGCGCGAGCGGGAACCCCCCACCGCGGGTACAGTCAGGTGGACCACGGAGCGAAGGGCTGACCTATGAGGCGAGCACTGGCAGTGGGCGCGCTGGCGCTGCTCACCCTGGGCGTGGCCGCCTGCGCGCCCGACCAGTCCACCGTGGCCCGCCCCGGTGACCCTGTCGTCCTGACCGGCGCCCAGCTCCCGGCCCTGCGCGGCACCGGTCCCGGGCGCATCGTGGCCTTCCGCCACACCTACGAGGGCGACACGCCACGCTGGACCCAGGTGCCGGTCCAGGTCGACGAGCGCACGGTCGTGCCCTTCGGCTCCAACCCGACGAACAACAACGCCCCCGGCAGCTCGGGCACGGTCTACGGGCAAGGCAGCGGTGGGCCCACCGCCCTCCAGTACGCCGATCCCAAGACGTTCGTGGGCGCCGACCCCGACAGCACCTTCGACGGCGACGACGAGCTCGTGTTCATGGCGGCCGACGCCGGCGGCCAGCCTCGCAACGGCGACGCCACCGACCCGCCGGGCGTGGTCCCCGGCAGCGGGCTGCGGGTGGCCCTCGTGGATCCCCGCAGCGTGGCCCAGCGGGCGTGGATGTACCTGTTCGTCACCGATGGCTCGCTCGATCCCTCGGCCGGCAGGGACTACGTCGACTACGACTTCCTCCTCGACAGCGGCGAGTACAAGAGCACCTACAAGCGGGCCGACGGGCCCAACCCGGAGAGCTCCGAGGTGACGACCAGCACCTACCGGATCGGCTTCAGCGACCGGTGGATCGAGGACCGCTGGGAGATCTTCGCCGGTTCCTCAACCCGCGTCGACATCCTCGACGGCAACAAGAACCAGTTCGCGGTGAACGTCTGCGGGCGCAGCAACGTCACCTTCGCCGACGCCGAAGGCGCCTTCGTGGCCAACATCGACGGACCGGTGCGGGCCATCCGCTCCTATGTTGGCGCCAACAGCGGTCCCCGCACCCAGCGGACCCACACCATGTACCGCGATCGCGAGTCCATCGTCACCGACCTCCGGGTGCACGCCATCCCCGGGGTCATGGACTTCCTCGACTACAGCGACGCCGCCCGGGGCATGGCGTACCACAGCTCGACCCAGCCCGGCGGCGTCCCCATCGACGGAGCCCCGGACCCGGTCAGCACCGCCCCGGCCGACTGGGAGGTGGTCAACGGAGACCAGGGTGCGGTCTACACCCGCACCGAGCTGCTGACCGACGTGTCCAGCGTGCGCCAGACCTGGTTCTACCGGGATGAGACCAACCCCCCGGAGGCCCAGTGCTGGGGCGACGGCTCCTTCCTCGGCGCCTCCGGGCCCAGCCTCGTCGGCGGCATCGCCAACACCGATCCCGTGCTGGGCGCGCACTCCACCCTCCGCAGCTCCCGCACCGTCGTGTTCGCCGCCCCCTACGGCTCCACCGACGGCCTGGTGGACGCCGCCCGTGACCTCACCGCGGATCTCCAGCGGCCGCTCCGCGCCAGCGCCTCCCCCTTCCGTCCCTAGCCCTTCCGTCGGCGGCGGGTCCGGCGACGACGCGAGCTCGCCGGCGCTCCCGCCTACATCCCGGGCGACCAGCTCGGACCGGTGCGGTCGGATCTGTTGACCGCCCACGCCCTGGCGCCGACCAGCGCCCCCGCGGTGGCGCGCCATCGCCCGACGGCCGGGCCCGACCACCGGGCGAGGCGGGTCCCCGATCCCGAGCGCGGCACCGCCCCGGGCGGGGGAGGGGGAACCCGGGGCGGTGCACAGGCCCCGCCGGTGCGGCGACGGAGCCAGGAGGTGGAGTGTCAGGCTTTGGCCTTGGCCCCCTTGCGGGCGGGGTTGTCCTGCTCGCCGGCCTTGGGGTCGGCCTCGTCGGCCTTGGCCCGGACGCCGTCGGCGACTCGGTCGCCCAGGTCCTTGTCGACGTTGCGCCAGTAGGTGAAGGCCCGCTCCAGGATGGGTTCGGCGACGCCGTTCAGCAGGTGGCCGACGATGTTGTCGACCAGGCGGCTGCGGCCGGCGTCGTCCAGGATCTCGCGGACCATGGTGCCGGCCTGGCCCCAGTCGTCGTCCTCGGCGTGGTCGACGTAGCCGGCTCGCACCATGTGGCCGTCGGCCTGCCACCCCGCGGGCTCGCCGTACCTGGCGGTGTCGGCGGCGGGGCCGCCGTAGGAGTTCGGGGCGTAGACCGGGTCCGACACGTTCTCGACCCGCATGTGCCCGTCCTTGGTGTAGCTGTGCACCGGCACCTGCGGGCGGTTCACCGGGATCTGGATGTAGTTCGATCCCAGGCGGGCCCGGTGGGCGTCGGCGTAGGAGAACAGCCGGGCCAGCAGCATCCGGTCCGGGCTGGGACCGATGCCGGGGACCAGGTTGTTGGGCTGGAACGCAGCCTGCTCGATCTCGGTGTGGAAGTCGGTGGGATTCCGATCGAGGGTGAGGCGCCCGACGTCGATCAGCGGGTAGTCGCGGTGGGGCCACACCTTGGTGAGGTCGAAGGGGTTGAAGCGGTAGTCCTTGGCGTCCTCGAAGGGCATGATCTGCATCTTCAGCGTCCACGACGGGAACTCGCCGTCGGCGATGTGCTCGTAGAGGTCGCGCCGGTGGTAGTCGGTGTCGATGGAGGCCATCTGGTCGGCCTCGTGCTGGGTGAAGCACTCGATGCCCTGGTCGGTCTTGAAGTGGTACTTGACCCAGAACTTGTCGCCGCTGGCGTTGATCCACATGTAGGTGTGGGAGGAGTAGCCGTTCATGTGCCGCCATGTGCGGGGGATGCCGCGATCGCCCATGAGCCAGGTCACCTGGTGAGCCGACTCGGGGGAGAGGGTCCAGAAGTCCCACTGCATGTCGTGGTCGCGGAGGCCGTTGTCGGCCCGACGCTTCTGGGACCGGATGAAGTGCTGGAACTTCATCGGGTCCTTGACGAAAAAGACCGGCGTGTTGTTGCCGACCATGTCGTAATTGCCCTCGCTCGTGTACATCTTCAGCGAGAAGCCACGGGGGTCGCGCCAGGTGTCGGGGCTGCCCCGCTCGCCGGCCACGGTGGAGAATCGGCTGAGGGTGTCGGTCTTGG
>JBBSMQ010000060.1:0-10477 GCA_038233075.1 Acidimicrobiales bacterium | reverse complement strand
TCGAGGTCGAGGTCGAGGTCGACGTCGACGGCGGCGGCGGCGGCGGAGGAGGTGGCGGGGGCGGAGGTGGCGGGGGCGGAGGTGGAGGTGGCGGCGCGGTGGGGGGCGGCGGTGGAGGCGGCGCGGTCGAGGGGGGCGCGGTGGTCGGCGGGGGCGGAGGAGGCGGCGGGGGCTCCGGCTCCCGTCTCTCGCCGGGGCCGATGCGGGCGGTGGCGCGCGCCTCGAACGACGGTGAGGCCCCGACGAAGGCGTGGAGGGGGAGCGGGTCGACGCCGACGAGGGCCAGGCTCATGTAGTCGCGCCAGACGGCGGCCGGGATCGTGCCCCCCCCGACCTTCGCCACCCCGCGGACGTCCAGCATGGGGATGCGGCCCTCGGGGTGGCCGACCCAAACGGCGGTGGCCAGCTGGGGCGTGTAGCCGACGAACCAGGCGTCGGCGTACCCGTTGGTGGTCCCTGTTTTGCCCGCGGCCGGACGACGGATGTCGGCGTCCCGGCCGGTCCCGTCGGCGATGACGGCGCCGAGGGTGTCGTTGACGGCGCGGGCTGTCTCGGGGGAGATGACCCGGCGCGCCGGTCGGGTCGAGAGGTCGAACAGGACGGTGCCGTCGGCCGTCGCGACCCGCTGCACGGGTGAGGGCTCGGCGTAGAGCCCACCGGCTGCGAAGGTAGCGTAGGCCCCGGCCATCTCGATGGGGGCGACCTCGGTGACGCCGATGGCGATGCCCCCGAAGGCCGACGACGCGTCGATCGAGGTGATGCCCATCTGGTTGGCCAGCTGGGCGGTGCGGGCCACGCCGACGTCGCCGATGAGCTGGATGTAGACGGTGTTGGTCGAGCTCACCATGGCCGATCGAATGGTCTGGCTGCCGTAGCCCGAGGCCGACGCGTTGCACACCGGCGCCGGGAAGCCGGGGGGCCGGATGCAGGCGGGCGCCGAGTAGCGGGTGTCGAGGTCCATGCCCCGCTCCAGAGCCGCAGCCAGGACGATCGGCTTGAACGAGGAGCCCGGCTGGCGCCCGCTGGCGCCTCCCTCGAGCCCGAGGGCGTAGTTCACCTGGGAGCGGGCGTAGTCGCGCCCCCCCACCAAGGCCCGCACCGCGCCGGTGCCCGGTTCGACCGACACGATCGAGGTGTCGGGGTCGACGGCCGGGTCGGGCAGGGCCGCCGTGGCGACGTCGTCGGCCGCGGCCTGGTCGGCGGGATCGAGGGTGGTGGTGACCACGAGGCCACCACCGTGGATCTGCTCAGTGGTGAGCCCCAGCTCCTCGCCCAGCCACCGCTCGACCCAGTCGGTGAAGTAAGGGTACCGGCTGACGGGCCGGTACCGCTCGGCCAGCACGGGGACCTGGGCGCGCGCGGTGGCGACCTCGGCCGGGGTGGCCAGCCCCGTCTGGGCCAGGCCGTCGAGCACGAGCTGGCGTCGTCGCTCCCCCTCGTCGGTCCGCGGGTTGTACCGGCTCGGGGCGGGGATGACCCCTGCCAACAGGGCGGCCTCGGAGAGCGACAGCTCGGCCGCGGTCTTCTGGAAGTAGTTCCGGGCCGCGGCCTCGATGCCGAAGGCACCGTCGCCGAAGAAGACCAGGTTCAGGTAGTCGGCCAGGATCTCGTCCTTGGGCACCGACCGCTCGAGGCGGATCGCCGCCGTGGCCTCGCGGAACTTGCGGTCGTAGCCGGGCGCGTCGTCTCCGGTGGCGTTCTTGATGACCTGCTGGGTGATGGTCGACCCGCCCTGGGCGGTGCGGCCCTCCTGCTGGTTGATCCAGGCGGCCCGGGCGATGCCCACCAGGTCCACCCCGGTGTGGTCGTAGAACCGGGCATCCTCGGCGGCGAGCACGGCCCGGCGCACGTCGGCCGGGATCTGATCGGCGTCGACGAGGATCCGGCTCTCGGCCGGCTCAAAGGTCGTGATGGGCATCCCGTAGGCGTCGAGGACCGCGGTCGGGCGTTGCTCGACCGGGTTCCCCAGCTCGGGCAGCTCGGCCGGCAGCGGGGCGTAGAGGTAGGTGACGACCGTGGCCGCCACGGCGGCCGGCGGGACCACCAGGGCCAGGGTCACCACCACGACGACGGCGCGCCCGAGGAGGGCCAGCGGGCGGCGGCGGCGGCGGGCCCACCGAGGCACGACGACGGCGACCGGTCCGTGCTCGCGGTGGTCCACCCGGCGCAGCCAGCGCACGCGCCGGGGGCCCCGGTTCGGTGCCGGGGGCACCGACGGGCGCCATCGGGCCCGGGCTGGCCGGCGTCTCGGGCCCGGATCGGTCGGGTCGGAGCCGTCACCTGGTGGTGGCATCGGGGCCTTCGCTATCGGGGGCGGTCAGGGACACTTGGCAGGCCACGATGACCGCGAGGACGGGGACCTGGACCCCGTCGGCTCGCCGAGGGCATCCGTCTCGTCGAGCGTAGGCGGTGAGGGTGTTCCTCCACCTTCACCTAGCGGTCGTCCCCCGACCGAGCCCTACCCCCGGGATGGGGTGGGACGCACCAGGGCACCGGGGCCCAGCTCCAGGACCCAGTCGAGGAGGACCTGGGCCGAGGCATGGTCGGCCAGCAGCCCGAGGGTGTCGTCGCGGGCCGATGGGGGCACGCGGACGACCTGGCCCACCACCCGGTCACGGCCATCTCCGCCCGGGACCACCAGCGCCAGGACCGTCTCCCCGGGCGAGAGGGCGGAGGCCGGAGGCGAGACCGTCGTGACCGCGGAGCGGTCGGCGGGGCCGGTGAGGTCGGTCAACGAGGTGCCGTCCTCGTCGCGGGCCTCGCCGACCTCCCACAGGCGGTAGGGCCGCTCCAGCCACGACTCGACCAAGGCGGCTTCGTCGCCGGGCAGGAGCGAGCCCAGCTCGACGGTGAAGACCGCCAAGGCATCGTCGGCCACTAGGGCCAGGTCCAGGACGAGCGCGTCGGCGCCACCGTCGTCGGCCTCGTCGAGGACGGCCGACCACGGGAGGACCAGGCCCTGGGTCCGGAGGCACCAGGTGCGAGCCTTCCACCACAGCAGCTCCCCGCGGTCGTCGAGGCTGATCCGGATGGGCCGACCCAGGCAGCACTGCTTGTGCTTGCGCCCCGACCCGCACGGGCACGGGTCGTTGCGGCCCACCCCGGCCGGCGCCGTCCCCCGCCACCGCCCGAGGAAGGTGACGGTGTCGTGGAGGCCGATGCGGGTGAGGGCCCGGGCGGCGCAGTCGAGGTCGCCGGCCACGGCCCGCAGGTGTCCGAGCAGCTCGAGAGCCTCGGCCCACTCGTCCTCGTCGACCTCGACCACGGCGGCCGACAGGCGGTCGAGCACCTCCGGGGCCCTCCCGGCCATGACCGAGGCCTCGGCCAGGAGTTGGGCCGGGCCCGGGTCCCCGGGATCGACGTCGGCGGCCGCGACGAGCCGGTCGAGCGGCCCGGCCTCGACCTCGACCCCGGCGGCGCGCAGGTAGCGGGCCAGCGCGATCGGTGCCTCCGGGTCGGTCAGGATCGCGGCCACGACGGCGGCGCGATCCGGGTCGCGGATCGTCTCCTCACCCACGCCGAGCAGCAGCAGCCACACGGTGCCCAGGGCCTCGGCCTGGTCCAGCGCCTCGGGGTCGGCCCACGGCCCGCCCAGCACGTCGGCACCGATCTGGAACAGACGAAGGCGGTGCTCCTCGATGCCCGGGGAGGCCAGGAAGCCGCCGCCGTAGGCCATGCCGGCGTCGTCGAGGACCTCGGTCAGCGGTCGGCGCAGGGCCTCGGTCGCCTCCGGGTGGTCGGCGTAGAGCTGGACCAGGCCATCGACGAGGTCGAGGACCCAGGGGTCGTCCTCGCCCACCAGCGGAGTCCCGACCGTGGCCCCCATCGTCGTCAGCGCCCCGACCACCGCGGCGGCGCCGCCGTCGGTGGCGGGCGGGGCCGCATCGAGGTCGTGGATGGTGAGGATCAGCCCCCCGTCCTCGGCCACCGTCACCCCCACCAGATCACCCTCGGCCAGGTCGGTGCCCCAGCCGGGGGGCAGGTCGACGAGGGGGTCGGCGCCCGGGTCGTCCTCCCCGTCCTCTTCGAGGCCGGGGCGCAGCGCCACCTCGACATCGCCCGCCGTCACCCGGCTCGGGTCCGAGGCGGTGGCCACCGGGCCGGCCACATCCTCGTCGAAGCGGACGACGCGATCGTCGATCTCCGCCTGGTCGAGGCGGTGGAGGGCGGTGCGACCGCGCCCGAGAGCCACACCGTCGGCCAGACGCCGGTCGGCGAGGGTGACGATGTGGGGGTCGGCCACCAGATCCCACAGCCCGCGCGCCTCGGCCCGGGCCGGGTCGAGCTCCAGGCGCGCGCAGAGCGCGTCCAGGGCCAGCGGACCGTCGCGCAGCGCGGCGCGGACGAGATCGAGGGTCAGCGCAGCAGAGGTCTCGGCCATCACCCGACGCTACCGATCACCGCGCCGGCACCGTCCGCCCCCGGGCCGGTCCCGGCCGAGGGAGGTCGGCTCCTACGCTGCGGCCCGTGCCCGAGACCCGTCTCCAGCGCGCCGTGCGGCGCACCACCAACGACCTGCTCCAGCGCGGGTGGACCCGGGTGCGCCGGATGGGCGCCATCGCGCCCGGCACCCGCGCCGCCGAGCGCTTCGGATCCTTCGGTGAGGGCAGCGCGATCGGCTTCCCGACCGCGACCGTCTACGGCGAGGCCCAGATCCACATCGGCGAGGAGACCCTCATCGGGTGCTGGATCACCCTGGCCACCGGCTACGGGCCGGGCCAGCCGACGGTGCCGCCCCGCGCCCTGGTGATCGGCGACCGCTGCGTGATGGGTCTGCGCTCCGGCGTGGTGGCCCACGAGTCGATCGAGATCGAGGACGATGTGTGGTTCGGCCAGGACGTCTTCGTCACCGACGCCAACCACGGCTTCCTCGACCTCGACGTGCCCATCGGCCACCAGCTCGGGCCTCACGAGCCGGTGCGGATCGGCGCCGGCTCGTGGGTCGGCCACGGCGCCGTGATCCTGCCCGGCACCACCATCGGCCGCCACGTGGTGGTGGCCGCGGGGTCGGTGGTGAAGGGCGACGTGCCCGACAACGCCGTGGTCGCGGGGGTACCGGCTCGGGTGCTCCGGATGGTGCAGCCCGAGGATCGGGGTCGGCCCGAGGACCATCCCGAGCTGGCCGAGCTGGTCCCCCGTGACGCCTACGCCTACGGGCGGGAGCGACGCCGGGCCCGCGCCGACGAGGGCGACCGGCGGGCCTAGCGGGATCTCGAGCTCGATGCGGAGCCTCTCGCTCGAGCCAGTCGGGCTCGCTGCGCTCTCATCGGTTCGTCGCCAACTTCGTACGGAGGTTGCCCCATGGGGCACAGTTCCGTACGAACCTCGCTCGTGCTCTACCCGGTCGCGTCGGGCAGGGCGAAGGGCATCCCGTCGACGCGGTCAATGGTGGTGAAGGACTCGACCGGGTTGCGGCGCAGCCGGCTCACCTGGTGCACCGGGGTGCCCAGGCCGACCAGGGCGGCGACGGCATGGCCGTCGGGCAGGGCGACCAAGGGGGCCACCTCGGGCTCGGAGGCGGCGAGGAAGGTGGTGACCACGCCGCCCAGGCCCTGGTTGCGGGCCGCCAGCAGCAGGTTCTGCACGAAGGGGTAGAGCGAGGCGCCGCCGATGATCGAGAACCGATCGAGGTCGCGGTCCATCACCGCCAGGCTCCGCAGGTCGACGGTGATGAGCAGCACCTCGGGGACGTCCTCGATGGCCTCGAGCATCGGGTGGGCCGCCAGGCCCTCGGGGACCTCGACGTCGGTCGGTGCCGGGTCGAGGGGATTGAACGCTCGATACCCGGCGGCCTGCTCGGACAGGTAGCGCTCCCAGGTCCGGGCGCTCAGGTCGGCCAGCCGTCGGCGCAGGTCCGGGTCGCGGACCAGGGTCACGTGCCACCCCTGCTGGTTGCCCCCGCTGGGGGCGAAGCGGGCGTCGTCGAGCACTCGGTGCAGCAGCGCGGGGGGTATCGGGTCTCCGGTGAAGGCGCGCACCGCACCGGTGGTCCGCATCACGTCGCTCATCTCCATGGTGTGCTCCTCTCGGGGGGCGACAGCGTCGCTCGATCACTCACGGCGGGGACCGGACCACGGCCGAGGACCGGACCCTGCCATCGACGGTGAGCCAGACCCGCACCGTCCCCTCGGCATCGACGTCGGACACCAGGGTCACCTGATCGGCCGGCTCCAGCGCGGCGCGGTACTCGACCTCGGCCCAGGCCGGTGTCCGCCCCCGCCGGTCGAGCTCGTCCTCCACCGGCTCCCAGGCGGCGGCGTTGTTCACGTGGCCGAGGGGGTCGTGGTCGGTGCTGCGCAGGGCCCAGGGCCGGCGGCCGGCGCCGTCCGGCGGCGGCTCGTGCCGGAGGCGGACACCCACCGTGCGACCCCCGGCGGCCTCGCCGTAGGCGTCGAGGAAGGGCCGGGCGAGGCGGCGGGGCGCCCCCGAGCGGGGGTCGATCGAGACCCACACCGACGACGCCTCCACGCTCGCCCCGGCGTCGCCCGCCACCGACGTCCGTCGCTCGGCCCACCTGCTGCCCAACCCGCCGACGAAGGTGGTGAGGGTCAGAACCTCGCCCGAGGCCGGAGCCTGGGCCACCGCGACGGTCGTGCGGCGGACCACCCAGGGCGTGGCGAGGTCGGGGCCCAGGTCCCGGGCGTCGTCGTCGGCCACGTCCTGGAGGTAGCGGGCCAGGGCGTCGAGCCGGAGACGACCGCGGCGGTCGACCTCGCCCCACCGGACCCCGCCGCTCGGCGGTGAACGTGCGACCCCGCGCCGGCCGGGCGACGAGGGGGATCGGCTCCGGCATCGGAGCGACCCTAGGCGGAGCACCCATGTCCACCCTCGGGGGTGCGTCCGCTCAAGGCGCGGGACACGGGACCGATGGTGCGGGATGGATCCGCCCCCACCCGAGCGTCGTGCCGGCGAACGCCACGTGCTCGGCCCGATGGGCGTCCGCTGGCGCCTCGACGACCTGTCGCCCAACCCGCCGGCCGCGCCGTCGGGGCCAGGGCCCGAGCCCGCCGGGCTGCTCGACCTGTCGGCCAGCGGGGTACGGATCATGGCCCGCTCCTCGCCCGATCTGGCGGTGGGAGACCTGACGGGCATCGCCATCCGGGACGTGTCCGGTCCAGTGATCGTGCGCCGCATCACCGCGAGCAGCAGGCCCGGGTTCAGCACCTTCGGCCTCGAGTTCGCCGATCCGCTGTCCGAGCTGCCCCAGCTGGTCCACGTGGAGCTGGCCCGACGGGCGTCGCGGTCCGACCCGCCTCGCCGACCGCCGCCCTCGACCCCTCCGAGACGGCACCCCTGAGAGACACCCTCCGACCGTCAGGGTGTGGCCTCGCCCTCGTCAGGATGCGGCGCGAGTGCTCTCGGCGAAGTCGAGGACGAGGCCGCCCTCGTCGTCGGCCACCTCGTAGCGGTCGCTCTGGAAGTCGACCTGCGCCCACGGGTTGTCGTAGCGGCGCTCGTGGCGGAGGGGGACCTCCTCCCCATCGACGGTGAAGGCCCCGTCCTGACCCAGGGCCATGGCGCCCTCGGTGGGCGAGGCGAAGGTGACGTCGAAGCCACCGGGCAGGCCGTCCGGGCGCGCCGGTCGCACCTCCACGTCGGGGGTCACATCGGAGAGGGCGGCCTGGAAGTCGGCGAAGGAGCCGTCGGTCCCGGCCCCGCCGACCTGGGCGATCCACACGTTGTCGGACCCGCCCGGCGCGACCAGGTCGAAGGGCTCGGTCATGCCGTCGGTGAACACCTCGTCGGGGTCATGGGGGCGCCACTCCGGTTCCCGCCACGACCAGAGGCCCACGTAGCCGTCGCCCTTGCGGCCGAAGGTCCACCGACCGTCGCGCACCACCTCGTCGAAGCGCTCGGTGGGGAACCAGGCGTGGGTGTACTCGAGGCGGTCGAACCCGAAGCTGCCCTCGGTCATGGTCAGGGGCGAGTAGAGGTTGATCGAGGTAGCGCCGTGCTGGGCCGAGCGGGGCAGCGCCGCGGTGCCGGTCCAGTAGCCGTCGTCATCGGGCCAGGAGTCCTCCCCGACGAAGGGCTCGTTCTTGGGGTTGGTGGTGAACACGATGGCGTCCTCGTCGAGGGTGGCCTGCCAGCTCTGCACCTGATCCGCGTAGGTGCCGGGCCGGGAGTCCTGCACCGTCGAGAGCATGGCGTCGTTCGTGCGGTAGGTGATGGTGTTGGCCTCGTTGAGAAGGCCGAAGGACAGGATCGGCGCCAGGGAGCTGACCAGCTCCTGCGCCGCCCGGGGATCGCCCTCGACCGCGTCGCGGGCGGCTGCGAACGGGGCGAAGGTGGGGGCGTCCCACAGGTCGTTGGCCGTGACCGTCTCGATGGTGAGGGGGACGACCTGCCAGGTGGCCTGGGCCCCCCTCTCCCACCAGAAGTCGACGTTGGCGGGGTCGTCGAAGGCGTAGCCGTAGGGGGCCTCCGGGTCGTCGGACACCGGCGCCAGCGGGTCGATCGGGACGCCCATGCGCTCGCGGTCGACCATCGGGTCGTCGGACGACGCCACCCGCCGGAGCACCTCGGGCAGGCGGAACCGCTGGGCCCGCGCCAGCAGCACCGCACCGGGGTCGTCGACCGAGGTGTAGTCGAGATCGGTGTCGTTGAACAGCAGCTTCGAGAGGTCGAAGGTGTTCTGGTCGGTGGCCTTGGTCTTGTCCTTGGCGTAGGTGCGGCCCTGGGTGGCGCCCATGTTGCCCCGGTGGAGGTGCAGGGCGATGTCGAAGAGGAACAGGTCGAGCACCATGGCCGCCCGGGCTGCCACCTCCTCGTCGTCGGCCCACTCGACGAGGGTCAGCAGCGGCGTGACGTCCTTCTGGTAGTAGACGTTCGAGTGCCACTCGGAGAAGCCGAGCTCGGCCTTCTCGTCGATCCACTGGAGGATCCGCTCCCGAGCCTCGTCGCGGTGCTCCGCCCCCGTGCGGCCGTCGTTGGTGAACACCTCGTCGGGGTAGGTCTGGCCCATCAGGTACTCGTCGGTGGCGAAGATGATCCGGTGGTTCTCCGACCAGTAGTACTTCTCGTCGACGATGCCCTCGGGCGTGGGCTCGGTGTACCAGTACTCAAAGCCGAGGAGGGCCTCCTCGATGGCCGTCACCGTGTCCTCCGGCAGCTGGTCCCGGTAGCCGAGGAGGAGGTTCACGAGGTAGAGGACGTCGAAGTCCCCGGTGTCCTTCCAGGTGGTGATCTTCTCGAGGGGCTCGGCGAAGGCCTCGGGCGTCACCGTCTCGGCATCCCACGAGAACTCGGGGTCGCGCCCGGCCCGCTCGGCGTGGGCCACGACGTTCAGGATCGACGTGGGGTCGAGCTCCTCGGTGGCGTGGGCCAGGTAGTCGTCCTGCCGTGACCGAAACCAGTCGGCGTCAGCGAATCCCACCTCGGTCGCTCCCTCGTCGGTCGGTCCCGCGCCCTCGTCACCCCCGCCGGAGGTGCAGGAGGCGGCCAGCAGCGCGACGGCGAGCACAGCCGCACCGCGGTGTCGGAGTCGTCGCACCCGCTGATGATGGCACCTGGGGCGCCGGACGTCACGGTCGCTCGGGAGAGTGGCCCCACCGCAGGGCGTCGGTGGCCGGTGCGCCCGCGGCGTCGGCGGGGGCGGCCGCGGTCCCGATCGGCGCCACCGGGACCGAGGGGATCGGCCCCTGCGACGGGGGTGTGGGAGCGAGCATGAGCCCGACCGGAGCCAGGACGCCGGTGTCGACGGCCAGGCTGGGGAGGGCGACCAGCGGCACCAGCCACACCGCGGCGACGCCCAGGACCAGGAGGCCCGAGTCGTTGGTGAGGAACCCGATGGCGGCGAGGACAGCGACGGCCAGCAACGCGGGACCGGTCGGGCTGGTCCGGCGGAGGAACGCTCGCCGCCGGGGCGAGAGCGCCAGCGCGCCGAGGGCGACGGCGACGGCGGGCAGGGTGCGGGTCCAGGTGGTCCGCTCGAGGCTGGCCATGTTCACCGCCCACTTCCGGGTGATCGTGGCCCACAGCTCCCCCGGATCCTGCACCACGTCGAGGGCGAACTCACCGATGTGGGTCCGGCTGCCGGCGGGGCGCAGAAGGTCGGCCCCGATGACGGCGACTACGACGACGGCGACGGCGAGGATGGCCAGGCCGACCAGCCGGGGTTCGATGCGGCGGCCGACGAGGACGGCCAGCAGGACCAGGCCGGCAGGGACGAACGACAGCACGCCGCCGAAGTCGGCCCCCAGGCTGGGGGCCACGTCGAGCACCAGGACCACCCCGAGGATGCACGCCGCGATGGAGATGTCTCGCCGCCGGTCGTTGCCGAGGGCGACGAGCAGGGCGGCGGTGACGAGCGCGCCGGCCGCGAAGGCGCCGAAGGCGGCGTTGCCCACGCCATGGAAGCGGCTGGCCGCCACCGCGGTGTGGCCGAGGACGGTGGAGGCCTGCAGCCGGGCACCGGTGACGACGTCGACGGCAATGACCGCCGTGGTCGCGCCCGCGACCAGCAGGAGGGGGAGGG
>JBBSMQ010000059.1:0-10487 GCA_038233075.1 Acidimicrobiales bacterium | reverse complement strand
TGTCGGCGGGGGTCGGCCACACCTCCACGGAGCCCGCGCCCTGGGGGGGGGTGGTGGTCGAGGGCAGGGCCGGGGCTCGGGCCGGCGTCGGCGCCGACGACGGCGGTGTGCCCGAGATCATCGACGCCGGCGTGACCGGGCTCCTGGTCGGGCCGCGCGACCCCGTCGCCCTGAGCGAGGCGATCGACGGCCTGCTGGCCGATCCGGAGGCGACGAGGCTGATGGGCCAGCGCGCCCGCCGGTCGGTGGTGGCCCGGTTCTCCCTGGCCGGCCACGCCCGGGAGGTCGAGCGCACCTACACCCGGGCCCTGTCGCGGCGGGGACGCAGGACGCTGCGGAGTTGATGCCGTGCTCGGCCGACCCTTACCATGGTCGGCTGGCCCCGTGGCGGATCCGCCCCGGGGCTTCATCCCGCCTGAGCACAGAGGACAGACACGCGTGCCAACCATCCAGCAGCTGGTCCGCAAGGGTCGCCAGAACAAGCCCGCCAAGGGCAAGACGCCCGCTCTGAAGGGAGCGCCCCAGCGGCGCGGCGTGTGCACCCGCGTCTACACCTTCACCCCGAAGAAGCCGAACTCCGCCCTCCGCAAGGTGGCGCGCGTGCGCCTCACCAGCGGCGTCGAGGTCACCGCCTACATCCCCGGCGAGGGCCACAACCTCCAGGAGCACTCCATGGTGCTGGTCCGCGGCGGGCGCGTCCGCGACCTGCCCGGCGTCCGTTACAAGATCGTGCGCGGCACCCTCGACGCCTCGGGCGTGAAGGACCGCAAGCAGGCGCGCAGCCACTACGGCGCCAAGAAGGAAGGCTGACCCGCGTGAGCGAGCGCAGCGAGCGAACCAGACGACACGGGCCCTCCGACGGTGGAGCTTGCGGAGCCGGCGGTCATGTCCGGCGCCACCCCGGTGAACTCAAGGAGACCGTCTAATGCCGAGGAAGGGACCTGCGCCGAGGCGCGAGCTCACCCCCGATCCCGTCCACCACTCCGTGCTGGTCACGCAGCTGGTGAACAAGATCATGCAGCGCGGCAAGCGCTCGCTGGCCGAGCGGATCGTGTACCAGGCCCTCGACATCGTGGTCGAGAAGACCGGCACCGACGACGTGATCGGCACCCTCAAGAAGGGCATCGAGAACATCAAGCCCCAGCTCGAGGTCAAGAGCCGGCGCGTCGGTGGCGCCACCTACCAGGTGCCCATCGAGGTCCGGCCCCGCCGGTCCACCACCCTCGCCGTGCGCTGGCTGGTGGGCTACGCCCGGCAGCGCCGGGAGAAGACCATGGCCGAGCGCCTGGCCAACGAGATCCTGGATGCGTCCAACGGCATCGGCGCCTCGGTCAAGCGCCGTGAGGACAGCCACAAGATGGCCGAGGCCAACAAGGCGTTCGCCCACTACCGCTGGTAGGGCCCCACTGCGCCGGGTGCACCCCGGCTCCGTGACCGACCGGGCCCGGCCGCCGTGCCGCCGCCCGGTCGTCGCACGTCCGGACCGCAACCACAGCCCGCCCCTGACACACCGAAACCGAGACGAGAGATGGCGAAGACAGCCCCCCTGGAGCGCTACCGCAACATCGGGATCATGGCCCACATCGACGCGGGCAAGACCACGACCACCGAGCGGATCCTCTACTACACCGGCAAGAGCTACAAGATCGGTGAGGTGCACGAGGGCGCCGCGGTCATGGACCACATGCCCCAGGAGCAGGAGCGCGGGATCACCATCACCTCCGCGGCCACCACCACCTTCTGGCGCGACCACCGCATCAACATCATCGACACCCCGGGCCACGTCGACTTCACCGTGGAGGTGGAGCGCTCGCTGCGCGTCCTCGACGGCGCCGTCGCCGTGTTCGACGGGGTGGCCGGCGTGGAGCCCCAGACCGAGACGGTCTGGAAGCAGGCCGACAAGTACCACGTGCCCCGCATGTGCTTCGTCAACAAGATGGACCGCCTGGGCGCGGACTTCTACACCGCGGTCGACTCCATCGTCGATCGGCTGGGCGCCAACATCGCCATCACCCAGATCCCCATCGGGGCTGAGGGCAACTTCGCCGGCGTGGTCGACCTGGTGGAGATGAGGGCACTCGTCTGGCACGACGAGGAGCTGGGGGCCAAGTTCGACACCACCGACATCCCCGACGACCTGGTCGACCAGGCCGCCGAGTACCGCCAGAAGCTCCTCGACGTCGTGTCCCAGTACGACGACGGCATCCTCGAGAAGTTCATCGAGGAGCAGGAGATCACCGCAGCCGAGGTCCGGGCCGCCATCCGCCACGCCACCATCCACGAGGGCCTGGTCCCCGTGCTGCTGGGTTCCGCGTTCAAGAACAAGGGCGTCCAGCCCCTGCTCGACGCGGTCGTCGACTACCTCCCCTCGCCGCTGGAGACCCCGCCGGTGCAGGGCCTGTCGCTCAAGGGCAACGAAGAGGTCATCCGGAAGCCCGACGCCAAGGAGCCGTTCGCGGCGCTGGCGTTCAAGATCGTGGCCGACCCTCACGGCAAGCTCACCTACTTCCGGGTGTACTCCGGTTCGCTCGACAAGGGCGAGAGCGTCCTCAACTCCCGCACCCAAAAAAAGGAGCGGGTCGGCCGGCTCCTCCTCATGCACGCCAACAACCGCGAGGACCTCGACTCGGTGGCCGCGGGCGACATCGTGGCCGGGATCGGCTTCAAGGACACCCGCACCGGCGACACCCTGTGTGACGACAAGGCCGGGGTCGTGCTCGAGAAGCTCGAGTTCCCCGAGCCGGTGATCCACGTGGCCGTGGAGCCCAAGACCAAGGCCGACCAGGACAAGATGGGCAAGGCGCTCCACTCCCTCTCCGAGGAGGACCCCACCTTCCAGGTGCGGACCGACGAGGAGACCGGTGAGACCGTCATCTCCGGCATGGGCGAGCTGCACCTCGAGGTGCTGGTCGATCGCATGCTCCGGGAGTTCGCGGTGGACGCCACCGTGGGCAAGCCCCAGGTCGCCTACCGCGAGACCATCACCGCCGACACCGGCAAGGTGGTCTACCGCCACGTCAAGCAGACCGGTGGCTCGGGCCAGTTCGCCCACATCGTCCTGCAGCTCGAGCCCACCGGCCCCGGTGGCGGCTACCAGTTCGAGGACAAGATCACCGGTGGCCGCATCCCCCGGGAGTTCATCCCCTCGGTCGATGCCGGCATCCAGGCGGCCATGACCACCGGCGTGCTGGCCGGGTTCCCCACCGTCGACGTGCGAGCCAAGCTGGTCGATGGCTCGGCCCACGACGTCGACTCCTCAGAGATGGCGTTCAAGATCGCCGGCACCATGGGCTTCCGCGAGGCGGCCCGGAAGGCCAAGCCCACCCTGCTGGAGCCGATCATGGCCGTCGAGGTGGTGACGCCCGAGGACTACATGGGCGACGTCATTGGCGACCTGTCGTCCCGCCGGGGCAAGGTCGGGGGCATGGAGCAGCGCGGCAACAGCCAGGTCGTCGGCGCGACTGTGCCCCTCTCGGAGATGTTCGGGTACTCTACGGACCTCCGATCGCGCACCCAGGGTCGAGCCACCTACACGATGCAGTTCGACTCCTACCAGCAGACGCCCGCTTCCATCCAGGAAGAGATCGTCAAGCGCATCCGGGGCGAGTGAGCCCCGTCGTGGGGGCCAGGCCCCTGCGAACCCACCGAGGCCCGGCCTCGGACACCCAGTTCACCCATCCAGCAAGTCACTGATCACCCAAGGAGCAAGGTTCCCATGGCCAAGGAGAAGTTCGAGCGGAACAAGCCGCATCTGAACATCGGGACGATGGGTCACATCGACCATGGGAAGACGACGTTGACGGCGGCGATCACGAAGACGTTGCACGAGGCGAACGGGTCGTCTGCGTTCACGCCGTTCGACATGATCGACAAGGCGCCGGAGGAGCGTCAGCGGGGGATCACGATCAACATCAGCCATGTGGAGTATGAGACGGCGAACCGTCACTACGCGCATGTGGACATGCCGGGGCACGCGGATTACATCAAGAACATGATCACGGGTGCGGCGCAGGTGGATGGGGCGATCTTGGTGGTGGCGGCCACGGATGGGCCGATGCCTCAGACGCGTGAGCATGTGTTGTTGGCTCGTCAGGTGGGGGTGCCGTCGATCGTGGTGGCGTTGAACAAGGTCGACATGGTTGATGATGAGGAGCTGTTGGAGCTGGTGGACATGGAGGTCCGCGAGCTGTTGACGGAGTATGAGTTCCCGGGTGATGACACGCCGGTGGTGAAGGTCTCCGCGTTGAAGGCGTTGGAGGGGGATGCTGACGCCGCCGCGCAGGTGGTGGAGCTGATGGAGGCGGTGGATTCCTTCGTGCCGGAGCCGGTGCGTGAGGTGGACAAGCCGTTCTTGATGCCGATCGAGGATGTGTTCTCGATCACGGGTCGGGGGACGGTTGTGACGGGGAAGGTGGAGCAGGGGGTGATCCACACGGGTGATGAGATCGAGATCGTGGGGATCCGGGACACGCAGAAGACGACGTGTACGGGTGTGGAGATGTTCAAGAAGCTGCTCGATGAGGGTCGGGCGGGTGACAACATCGGTGCGTTGCTGCGGGGGACGAAGAAGGAGGAGGTGGAGCGGGGTCAGGTGTTGGCGAAGCCGGGGTCGATCACGCCGCACTCGGGGTTCGAGGGGGAGGTGTACGTGTTGACGAAGGATGAGGGGGGTCGGCACAAGCCGTTCTTCAACAACTACCGGCCGCAGTTCTTCTTTCGGACGACGGATGTGACGGGGACGATCACGTTGCCGGAGGGGACGGAGATGGCGATGCCGGGGGACAACACGTCTCTGTCGGTGGAGCTGATCGCGCCGATCGCGATGGATGAGGGCCTGCGGTTCGCGATCCGTGAGGGTGGCCGCACCGTCGGCGCCGGCCGCGTCACCAAGATCACCAAGTAGTCGAAGGGACACCGACCATGGCCAGGAACGACAAGCGGGTGCACGTCACCCTCGAGTGCACCACGTGCAAGCGGCGCAACTACATCACGACCAAGAACAAGATCAACGACCGCGAGCGCATCGAGATGAAGAAGTACTGCCGCTGGGACAAGGCCCACACGGTCCACAAGGAGACCCGGTAGGGGCACCGTGGCGAGCGCTCCCGCGCCCCGCGTAACCCGTCGCCCTCGGGCCGGGTCTGATCCACGATGGTGACCGACGCCGGTGCCCGACCCGGGCCCCGCGGGCGCGACCTCCGCTCCGACCCGGATGCGATGGCCGCGCTCGTGGTCCGGGCCCAGTCCGGCGATGACGCGGCGTTCGAGGAGCTCGTGACCGCCACCCACGTGGAGACCTACACTCTGGCCCGCCGGCTCACCGGCGACGACGACGACGCCCGCGACGTCGTGCAGGAGGCCTACCTGCGGGCCTACCGGTCGATCGGTCGGTTCCGGGGCGAGGCCCGCTTCTCGACGTGGATGTACCGGATCACGGCTAACTGCGCCTCGACCCACGTCGGGCGCCGCCGGCGCCACCGCCACGACGAGCTCCTCGAGGAGATGGTGGTGGTCGACACCGACCCGGACCTCGACCCCGCGGCCCAGGCCGATGCCTCGGACCTGCGGGACAGGGTGGCCGTCGCCCTGGAGGAGCTGCCGCCCAAGCTGCGGGCCGTGGTCGTGCTCCGCGACGTCTACGACCTGCCTCACGAGGCGATCGCGGCCGAGCTGGGGATCTCGGAGTCGGCGGCCAAGGTGCGACTGCACCGGGCGCGCAAGAAGCTGAAGGATCGACTGTTCCCGGCCCGCGAGGGCGCGGGGGAGGAGGACCGATGAGGGGAGACACGAGCTGTGCAGTGCTGGGCGACCAGCTGGCCGCGGCGGTGACCGACGACGGAGCCCTGGACCGCACCGCTCGGGCCCACGTCGAGTCCTGCCTGCGGTGCCAGGCCGACCTGGTGGAGCACCGGCGGGTGCTGCGGGCCCTGCGGTCGCTGCGCACCCAGCTGCTGGAGCCGGCCCCGGGACTGGTCACCGAGGTGCTGGCCCACATCGAGGAGGAGGGCGAGCGACGGGCGATCCGCTCCCTGCTCACCGGCCGACGGGCGGCCTACCTGGGTGGGCTGGCCGCCGCGACCGCTGCGGCCGGGGCCGCGGGTGCGATCGTCTTGGCCTCCCGCACCCGGGGCCGGCGGCTGCCGCTGGCCGGGTGACCCGGCCCCGACCCGCCCTTCGGGGTACCCGAGTGGGAGTGCGAGGGCGTGATTGCTAGTGTCGCCTGGGCCTGTCCCCGGGTGACCGGGGTCTCCGCAGAGGGCAGTAGCTCAACTGGCAGAGCACCGGTCTCCAAAACCGGCGGTTGTGGGTTCGAGTCCCTCCTGCCCTGCGTTCCCATCCTCCCTATGCCCGTCAGGTACCTCCGATGGCGATGAACCGTGAACAGAAGCGCCTCCTCCAGAAGCAGGGCGCGCTCGATGCCGACGGCAGCCCGAAGGCCGCGAAGCGGGCGCCCACCGCGCCGCGCCCCAAGGAGCAGCGGACCAAGCCCCGCCAGTTCGTGCGCGAGGTCCGGGCCGAGATGCGGAAGGTCAACTGGCCGACCCGCGCCGAGACGACGAACTACTCGATCATCGTCTTCATCACGATCCTGGTGCTGACCGCCTTGATCGCGGTGGTGGACTTCGGCCTGGCCCAGTCCGTCCTCTGGGTCTACGACGCTTGAGCCCTCTGACGATGAACGACGACGAGAGCATGCACCCATGAGCTTCCTGTCTGATCCTGCGCCCGATCCGGAAGATGCCGCCGCCGATGCGGCGGAGGCCGACGCGACCCCGTCGCCAGCCGACGCCCCCGCCCCGGGCACCATCACCCCTGGTGCCGGCGAGGCTGAGACCCCGCCGTCGGAGCCGGGTGAACCGGTCGTCGCCGACGACACCCCGACCGGCGTCGATACCGCCACCGGCGAGGTCGTCGACGCCGACGCGCTGATCGAGGAGGCGCCCCCGGCCGAGAGCCCGTTCGACCGCCCGGGCCGCTGGTACGTGGTCCACACCCAGTCGGGCTACGAGAAGAAGGTCAAGCAGAACGTCGAGGCCCGCACCTCGTCGATGAACATGGAGGGACGCATCCACGAGGTCGTCATCCCCATGGAGGACGTCGTCGAGATCCGCAGCGGCAAGAAGCAGGTCGTCCAGAAGAAGATGTTCCCCGGCTACCTGTTGGTGCGGTGCTTCCTCGACGACGACTCCTGGTACGTGATCCGCAACACGCCCGGCGTCACCGGTTTCGTGGGCGCGGGCAACAAGCCGTCGCCCCTGCCTCGACGCGACGTGGAGAACTTCCTCACGGTCAAGGACGAGACCGACGAGGCGCCGACCAAGAAGGGTCGAGCTCGCCTCGAGCACGAGCTGGGCGAGACCGTCCGGGTCAAGGAAGGCCCCTTCGCCAACTTCTCCGGCGAGATCGTCGACATCAACGAGGACCAGCTCAAGGTCAAGGTCCTGGTCGACATCTTCGGTCGTGAGACCCCCGTGGAGCTGGACTTCTCCCAGGTCGCCAAGTTCTGACGAGCGGGCCGCCCACCGTCAGGTGGCGCCGGTCCCGCACCGCCCCGTACCCTGTCCTGTCCCCTCGGCGCCGCTCGGCGGCCGAGCCCCACGAGTCTCGGGTGGCACCGCAGCCGCCCGCACCAAGGAAGGTCACCCATGGCCAAGAAGAAGGTCCTGGCCGTCGTCAAGATCCAGATCCCGGCGGGCCAGGCCAACCCGGCCCCGCCGGTCGGCACCGCGCTCGGCCCCCACGGCGTGGCCATCATGGACTTCTGCAAGGCCTACAACGCCGAGACGGAGTCCCAGCGGGGCACGATCGTCCCGGTGGAGATCACGGTCTTCGAGGACCGCTCCTTCACCTTCATCACCAAGACCCCCCCGACCCCGGTCCTGCTCCGCGAGGCGGCCGGGATCGCCAAGGCGTCCCAGACCCCAGGGCGCGAGAGCGCCGGCCGGGTGACCGCGGCCCAGGTCCGCACCATCGCCGAGACCAAGATGCCCGACCTCAACGCCAACGACCTCGACGGTGCCGTCAAGCAGGTCGAGGGCACGGCCCGCTCCATGGGCCTCGAGGTCGGCTGACCCCACCATCCTCCCGAGGCGGTCGTTCGACCGGGCTCGGACCACCAACAGGCACCGGGGAGGACCTCGCCCCGGGCCCCGACCAACGAGGGAGCCATCATGGCGAAGGGCAAGCGCTTCACCGATGCGACGAAGCGATACGACCGAGACCACCTGCACTCCGCAGAGGAGGCCGTCTCGCTGGTGACCACCCTGGCCACTGCAGGGTTCGATGAGACCATCGAGCTCAGCATCCGCCTCGGGGTGGACCCGCGGAAGGCCGACCAGATCGTGCGCGGCACCGTCGCCCTGCCCGCTGGCACGGGCAAGGACGTCCGCATCGCGGTGTTCGCGGCCGGCGAGGCTGCCGAGGCGGCCCGCGCCGCCGGCGCCGACGTGGTGGGCTCCGACGAGCTGGCCGCCGACGTCGAGGCGGGCAAGCTCGACTTCGACGTGGCCATCGCCACCCCGGACATGATGCCGACCGTCGGTCGCCTGGGCCGGGTGCTCGGCCCCCGCGGCCTGATGCCCAACCCCAAGACCGGCACCGTGACCACCGAGGTGGGCAAGGCCGTCGAGGACTTCAAGGGCGGCAAGGTCGAGTACCGCACCGACCGCTACGGCAACGTCCACGTCCCCGTGGGCAAGGCCAGCTTCACGCCGGCTGACCTCACCCTCAACCTGCGGGCCGTCATCGACGAGCTGAACAAGGCCAAGCCGGCCTCGTCCAAGGGGCGCTACTTCCGCCGCGTCGGCCTCAGCTCCACGATGGGCCCCGGCATCAAGATCGACCCGGCCCGGGTCAAGGCCGACGAGGAGGAATAGGTTTCGTCGTCACTCGCTTCGCTCCGTTCCGACGAGCTTGATCGTCTGGCCTACGGCCGGGCTGAGAGATCCCAGCGGACGAGGGCTCGTTCCTCGCCCCCGATCCGCTTCGTGCGGGGGAGACCCCCGCGCCCCCAGCGGCTGCGCCGGGCGGGAGCGACCTGCGAGTGATCGCCCGTGCGAGGCCGAACGGTTCCCCGCGGGGCTCGCCGTGCCGCCCTGCTCTCCCTTCCTTCGGAGCGTGGTTTCGTTCTGACTTGGGGGCGATTCGCTGGGGTTGGGTGGGGGCCGCTAGGTTTCTGCGGCTGACGATCGAAGTCATCGCCGCCGAAGACCTCCGGTGCGCCTCTGGCGCTCAAAGGACGTGAGTCCGCCTGATCAGGTGGGGAACCAGTTCCTCCCAGGGTGTTCGCGCGTGTGATGCGAACACCCTTTTGCGTTCCCGCTGGGGAACGCCTGACACAGGAGAGGAGGAGCAGTGGAGAACCCCCGCCCCGACAAGGTCGCCCTGGTGACCGAGGTCGGCGAGCGCTTCGACGCCGCCGAGGCCGTGGTGCTCACCGAGTACCGCGGCATCGACGTGGGTGGCATGGCCGAGCTGCGCAGCGCGCTGCGCGAGGCCGGCGGCACCTACAAGATCTACAAGAACACCCTGGTGCGGTTGGCCGCCCAGGAGCGCGGCCTCGAGATCGACGACCTGCTCACCGGGCCCACCGCCATCGCCTTCGTCGATGGAGACGTGGCCGGCGTGGCCAAGGCGTTGCGCGACTTCGCCAAGGGCAACCCCGCCCTGGTCGTCAAGGGAGGCCTGCTCGGCGATGCCCTGGTGGGCGCCGACGAGGTCACCGCCCTGGCCGACCTGCCCAGCCGCGAGGTGCTGCTGTCGGAGATCGCCGACCTGTTCGCGGCGCCGATGCAGCAGTTCGCAGGCCTGCTCGACGCCGTCCCCCGCAGCTTCGCCTACGCGCTCAACGCGCTGATCGAGGCCGGCGGCGCCCCCGGTGCCCCGACCGCACCGGCCGAGGACGCCGCTGACGACACCCCCCCGGCCGAGGATTCGGCCAACGACACCCCGGCCGAGGATTCGGCCAACGACCCCACCCCGGATGGTTCCGGGAACGAGACCCCGGCCGAGTCGGCCGAGAACGAGGAGAGCTGACAATGGCCACCCTTTCCACTGACGACATCCTCGACGCCATCGCCGGCATGACGGTGCTGGAGCTGTCCGAGCTGAAGACGGCGTTCGAGGACCGCTTCGACGTCACTGCGGCGGCCCCTGTGGCCGCCGCCGCGCCCGCCGCCGGTGGCGGCGACGGCGCTGCGGAGGAGGAGAAGGACGAGTTCGACGTCGTCCTGACCGCGGCCGGCGACAAGAAGGTCGGCGTCATCAAGGCCGTGCGCGGGCTCACCAGCCTGGGCCTCAAGGAGGCCAAGGACCTCGTCGATGCGGCGCCCAAGGCCATCCTCGAGACCGTGCCCAAGGACGAGGCCGACACGGCCAAGGAGGCCCTCGAGGCCGAGGGCGCCAGCGTCGAGCTCAAGTAGCTCGCTCATTCTGACCTGCCGCCGGGCGGGTTCCGGTGCCTGCGGGCATCGACCCCGCCCGTCGGC
>JBBSMQ010000058.1:0-11287 GCA_038233075.1 Acidimicrobiales bacterium | reverse complement strand
CCGCCCGTGCTGGGCGGGCTGGGAGAGCGGGACGGGAGGAACGCTCACCGGCTGGTGCCACTCGCGGTGGTACCGGTGTCGGCGGGTGCCCG
Source organism: Acidimicrobiales bacterium (assembly GCA_038233075.1). Lineage (GTDB taxonomy): Bacteria > Actinomycetota > Acidimicrobiia > Acidimicrobiales > Iamiaceae > Iamia. Next base: position 11,195 of record JBBSMQ010000058.1, on the reverse strand, counting down.
GGCGCGGGAGGCCCGTGCGGCGACGGGTCAGGCCGCGGGTGGGGCGCGTGCTGCGTCGGGCCCTTCACCCTCGCTGCGCCCGGTGCCGTCCCCGCCGTGGTGGTGGCGGCGGGGTCCGGGTGGTGCGTCGTCGGTGGTGCCGGGGGGGGGCTCGGCCGGTCCGGTCTCGGCGGGTCGGGGGGTGGGGTTGAAGTGGACGGCGCTGCGGTCGAGGCGTTCGCCGACGGGGTGTGCGTAGGCGCCGACCTTGGGCATGTCGGCCGCCTTGGGTGGCCGGGCCCGGGTCGGCCCGTTCATCACGTTGCCGTACCGATCGGTGAAGGTGACGCCGTCGGGGAGATCCGCGTTGCCGGTGATGCCCAGCAGGCCTTGGTGGTGGAGCCGGTGGTGCGCCGAGCAGAGGCAGACCAGGTTCGCGGTGATGGTCTCGCCGTTGTCTTCCCAGTGGATGATGTGATGGATCTGCAGCCAGTAGGTCTGATCGCAGCCCGGGACGCGGCAGCCGCGGTCGCGGTGCTCGATGACCCGTCGGACCCGACGGGGCACGATGTGCTGGGAGCGGCCGATGTTGACCGGGTTGCCGCCCTTGTACCAGGCGATCTGGGCGTCGCCGTCACACGTCAGGTACCGGCGCAGCTCATCCGGCAGCACGCCGCCGAGGTGGGCCGAGCCCATCCACGTGGGGTGGTCGGTGCCGTCGGGAATCTCGAGGTGGAACAGCAGCCGGGACCGGGCCGCCATCTGCGCCCCACCGGCGCCGCCGTTGAGGACCGAGTAAGCCAGCCCGACCGCGGCATCAGCCCACGACGGAACGGGGACCTTGAGGTCCTTCACGGACCGGCCCTCGGCGATGGCCGCGGCCTTGGCGGCCTCGCGGGCTTCGGCGTGGAGCTTGTCGCGGGCGGCCCTCAGGGCGCCTTCCATGGCCAGGCCCTCGTCGATGGGGAGGCGCATGCGGGCGAACCAGGACCCGTCGTCCTCGGTCCCGAACGACACGCTGCGGTCCACCTCCGGCTCCGGCGGCGGTAGCACCGGCTCCTCCGGCGTCGGATCCGGGGCATCGGAGGGACGGGCCTCGGTGTCGAACCCGTACTTGCGGGTAGCGGCCGCGATCTGCGGGACGGTGGCGGACAGGGCCAGCTCGCAGACCGAGGCCTCGTACTCCGCCGGCGTGTACCTCGCCACCGTGGCCGCCTGATCGGCCGACAGGCGCCCCTCGGCGAAGGCGGCCATCGTCACCGGCAGCTCCCCGGCCCGGCGGGCCAGGGCGATGACCCGTTGGGCCCGCACCCGACCCACCCCCGCCTTCCACATCAGCCACTGGACCGGGGAGTGGATGCGGTGCCCGGTCCAGAGCCCTTCGTCCAACGCGCGGACCATCAGGTCGACCAGGCGGGCCTCCGCCGCGTTGCAGACCCCGGCCACGCCGGCCAGCTCGTCCTCGAAGCGGCCCCGCGCCCGATGCGCCTCGGTCGCCGCCTCCAGCTCCGGTGCCATCACCACCATCACTCACCTCCTACGACCCAACATACGCAGGGGGTGTGACAGCGAGATTCGACCCGCTGAACAGGGGCAACGCGGCCCCGAGAAGGACTTCACCGCTTCGGGATCGAGTTCGTCAACCTGGTGAGCCGGCGCGCTCATCCAGCAAGGGCGTGGTCGAGCCCCGACGCTTCTCGCGGTCACCTTTCACTGGGATCAGCCCCCAGGGTCCTGAGGGCCTCTTCGCCGAGGACGAGATCGACCGCGTGAATCACCATCCACACGGCGGCCGACATCGCCTGAGAGATGCTGACGCACTGGTCTCTCGGATCGGGTCGTCAGCGCTCTATCTCAGTTGGGCGAGGTGCCTGTCGTCGGGAGGCCTCCTCGAGGTGAGCCGTCCAGCGCGTGCCGTCGTGCCAGCGGCGCGCCCCCTGGTTCAGAGGGTCGATGTGCCAGCCACGGGCCGGGATCATGGACAGCGGTGTCCCGCAGAACAGGCAGTCGCCCGTCGAGCCAGAGGTCGAGCCTCCACACATGGCGCAGTTCGACAGTGCCGGCGAGTGGCCTGGGTCCGGGAGACCATCCAGGGCCTCTCTCGACGCGACAGCATCGGCAGTGGGGAGTGGCGGAATGGTCGAGGTGGGCGGTGGGTAGTAGGTGCCGGACGCGGGTGGCGGCGGCGCGGCGGGACGCCGCCTGCGAGCGAGGAACTGGATCGGCAGGATGAACAACGCCCACAGGAAGATGATCTCGACCGCGGCCGCAAGGATGACGACCCACATCAGGGCGGTCAGCGATAGGCGGAGCAGCAGCATCGCGGTCGACGTGCCTGCCGGTAAGAGATCGAGCACCTGACCTCCGACGCGCAACCCCCCAGACCAGCCTCTGAGGGTCCAGTGGCTTCCAGGCGGCGGCCGCTGTTCCCGGGCGACGGCGAGCGGTCGTTGAAGCCAGGACAGCGCACTTGCGAGCACCTCCGACTTCGGACGCCGCGTCTTCCGGCCTGCCCCCTCGGCGCTCATGCGACCGCTTCGATTGGTGACAGCGCCCCTGAGCCCGCCGAACGTGTCCCGAAGAGGATCGTCAACAGGTGTGAGGCGCGTGCATCGTCGTTGCCCTCTGACGACCTCACACTGGACCCCTACCCGCCGAGCGGGTCGACCGCCTGCGCACCGCTGTCCGAGACGTGCTCACTCCAAATCGCTCCGTCCCAGTAGCGCATTTCGTGGCGCCCGGTCGGGTCGGCAGCCCAGCCAGGCCCAGGCGTTGCCGACTGCAAGGCCGACTCGGCAGGAAGCGAGTCCACGATGATCGGGCCGCCGACAACGGCAGCCTGGTCGCTCGGTCGCATCTGCGACGCAACGGCGAGCATCGCCTGGGTCAGGGCGTCTGCATTGGTCTGGGCCTGTCGCCGCTCCGCGTCACGTTGCTCGGTGGATTTGGCAACCTCGACAGACTTCCAGCGCTTCCGCCACTTCTTGGATGCCGGGCCGTCGTACGGCTTCGCGTTGCCGGTGTCGTTGTATTCGCCGCACGTCTCACACTTGAGCTTCTTCTTCGTCAGCATCGAGCCGACTCCGACGAGCATCTTCGATCTGAAGGTGCGCTTCTCGAGCAGACCCTTGTTGCCGCAGTTCCAACAACGAAACTCCCCTTCCGCGTCGACCCGGATGTCCTTCATGTCGAGCAGCCCCCTCCACAGGTCTTCGCTCCCGCTACCCACAACGTAGTGGGAGCGCTGCGCCAGAGCCGCCTGAGGTCTGATCAGGTTCTGTCGGCGCCGGGGACCGGTCGCTTCGGGTCAACATCTGGGTGTTCGATGTGCGACGCGAAGGCTACAGTTGTGGCCCATGGCTGAGGTCGCGTCCCGAGAGCTCCGCAACAACACCGCGGAGGTGCTGCGTCGGGTCGAGGCCGGCGAGGACATCACCATCACCGTCCGGGGGCGCCCCGTGGCCCAGGTGGTCCCCCTCAGACCGCCGCGCCGCCACTGGGTCTCGACCGAGGAGCTCCTCGAGAAGCTGGATCGCATCCCCTACGACCCCGCCTTCGCCGAGGACCTGGATCGCCTCTGCGGCGACACGACTGACGATCTCGATCCGATCCGATGACCAGACCGCCTCGTGGCGTCCTTGACACCTCCGTGCTCGTCGCGCGGGAAGCCGGGCGGTCCATCCGCACCGCAGGGCTGCCCGCTGAGACCGCCATCTCCGTCGTGACCCTCGCGGAGCTGGAAGCTGGGGTGCTGGCCGCCCGCGAGTCGTCGAGCAGGTCGTCACGGCTGGTCACCCTCCGGGAGGCCGAAGACTTCACCGTCCTTCCGATCGACGAGGAGGTGGCCTCGGTGTGGGCCCAGATGCGCGTCCACCTAGCCGAATCCGGCCGACGGGTCAATGTCAACGACGCATGGATCGCGGCCACCGCTGCGGCCCACCGGATTCCGGTCGTCAGCCAGGACGACGACTTCGACCCCCTGGAGGGCGTCGCCGACCTGGCGGTCATCAAGGTCTGACCGTCGGCGCCCGCACCGGGGGTGCGTCGGTGATCAGGCGCAGGCGGGAGGATCCGATGTCTGCGGCGCGGCGACCGATGTGCCCATGGGCGAGGATGGCGGGCATGCACGTCCACCTGGTCGACGGCACCTACGAGCTGTTCCGGCACTTCTTCGGCGTTCCTTCCCACCTCACCGACGACGGCCGGGAGGTGGGGGCGGTGCGGGCCACGGCCGGCTCGGTCCTGCGGATGCTGGAGGACGGGGCCACCCACGTGGCGGTGGCCACCGACCACGTGATCGAGTCGTTCCGCAACGACCTCTACGCCGGCTACAAGGACGGGTCGGGGATCGACCCGACGCTGCTGTCGCAGTTCGGCCCGCTGGAGGAGGTGCTGGAGGCCCTGGGCGTCACCGTCACGGCCATGGTCGAGCACGAGGCCGACGACGCCATGGCCGCCCTGGCCGCGACGGCCAAGGCCGACGACCGGGTGGAGAAGGTGTGGATCTGCACGCCGGACAAGGACCTGGCCCAGTGCGTGGGTGGCAAGGTCGTGCAGCTCGACCGGCGCAAGGGCACGGTCATCGACGCGGCCGGGGTGGAGGAGAAGTACGGCGTGGCCCCCGAGTCCATCCCGGACTGGCTGGGCCTGGTGGGTGACAGCGCCGACGGGTTCCCGGGGCTGCCCGGGTGGGGGGCCAAGTCCGCCGCCACCGTGCTGCGGGCGTTCGGCCACATCGACGACATCCCCGCCGACCCGGCGCACTGGCACGTCAAGGTGCGCTCCGCGGCCGCCCTGGCCTCCACCCTGGCCGACGAGATGGCCGACGCCGTGCTGTTCCGGCGCCTCGCCACCCTGGAGGTCGACGCCCCGGTGCCGGCCGCGGTCGACGACCTCTGCTGGACCGGTCCCACCGCGGAGGTCATCGAGACCTGCGCGGCGATCGACGCCCCCGGTCTGGCCGACCGGGCTCGGTCCCTGGCCGAATCACGCTCCTAGGACGGCGCCATCGCGGCGAGAGCTCGGCCGGACCAGCTCCGCCCGAACAGCCGAGAAGCGGTGGTCTGGAGCCCCCTCCCAAGCTCCAGACCACCGCTTCCACGGGTGATCTCCCCCCAGTTCGCAGCCGGCCCCGGAGTCGCCTCCGCAACCGTGTCGACCTCCTCGGATCCCCGAACCGATCGGGCTGACTGGACGCTTGGTGCATCGCGTGCGGTGCGGCACATCCATCTGCTGCGCACACTGTGCAAGAACTGCGGGCGCAAGTGTATAGCCCGAACGGATGGTTTCTGAACCAGTCACCAATGTCGTAGGCCGGACGACCCACTGCCCTTGCCCGAACGACCTGGGTTTGATTGACGAAGCGCGCGAAGACAGCACTTAGGGTGCTGGGAAGTGTCAGTTTGGCGGCCACCCGGGTTTGTCGCCGTCGGTGTCCCCAGCAGGCCGAGGGGCCGCGCCCTACGGTGACGGCGATGGCGTCTCCGGCGATCGAGGTCCCCCTCCCCGCGGCCGACGGCACCACCCGGGCCGTGCGGGTGTCGAGCCCGGACAAGGTCTTCTTCCCGGACCGGGGGGAGACCAAGCGGGACCTGGTGGCCTTCTACGAGGCGGTGGCTGAGCCGCTGATGGCGGTGATGGGTGGTCGGCCCACCATGCTCCAGCGCTTCCCCGACGGCGCGGCCGGCAAGTCCTTCTTCCAGAAGCGGGTGCCCAAGAACCCCCCGGAGTGGCTCGAGACCACGGTGGTGTCGACCCCCAATGGCACCACCAGCGACGCTCTGGTCGTGGCCGACGTCGGGCACGTGGTGTGGGCCGTCAATCTGGGCTGCCTCGGCTTCCACCCGTGGCCCTACCAGGCCGACGCGCCCGACGTGGCCAACGAGATGCGCATCGACCTCGACCCGGGGCCGACGACCACCTTCGCCCAGGTGCAGGAGGGAGCGGGCGAGGTGCGGGCCCTGCTCGAGGAGGTCGGCATCACCGGGTACGTGAAGACGACCGGGAATCGAGGCCTCCACGTCTACGCGTCGCTGGAGCCCCGGTGGACGTCCTACGACGTGCGGGCCGCGGTGGTGGCCGTGGCCCGGGAGCTGGAGCGGCGCCGGCCCGACCTGCTCACCGCCCAGTGGTGGAAGGAGGAGCGGGGCGAGGACCGCGTGTTCGTCGACTTCAACCAGAACGCGCCGCACAAGACTGTGTTCGGGGCCTGGTGCGTGCGCCCCCGCGTCGGCGGCCAGGTCTCGACCCCGCTGCGCTGGGACGAGGTCCCCACGGTCGATCCGGACGAGCTGACCCTGTCCAACGTGCCGGCCAAGCTGGCGGCCGAGGGCGACCCCTGGGCGGACAAGCCCGACGCACCGCAGTCCATCGAGGTGCTGCTGGGCTGGTTCCAGCGCGACATCGACGACGGGCTCATGGACGCGCCGTGGCCGCCGGTGTACCCGAAGCAGCCTCTCGAGCCGCCCCGGGTCAGTCCCAGCCGGGCCAAGAAGCCCGAGGCGGAGGAGTAGGTCGCCAGCGCTTGCGCACTGAAACGCGCGAGGATGGCCGCTCCGGGCGCGAGCGAGGAGGCCTTCGTGCCCTTGACCATGACGACAACGCCGCCACGGACCGGGCGGCCGGGTGGCCGAGCTCGGCAGCTGGCGGTCACCGCGGTGGTCGCCGCCCTGGCGCTCGCCTCCGCGGGCTGCGAGCCGGATCCGACCACCGTCCCCACCCTGACGGCCCAACCCCTGGTCTCGGGCCTGACCCTGCCGTGGGACCTGTCGTTCACCCCGGGCGGCTCGATCCTCTGGACCGAGCGAGGTGGACGCATCATGCGCCGCACCGCCTACGGCGACGTCAACCAGATGGCCGCCGACCTGTCCGACCTCCGCGTCAGCGGCGAGACCGGCCTGATGGGCATCGCCGTCGATCCCCGCTTCAACACCAACAAGCGCGTGTACACCTGTCAGGGCTGGACCGACGGGGTGACCAACGACGTGCGGGTGGTGCCGTGGGTCGCCAACTCGGCGGGCGATGCCCTGACCCGGCTGCCCCCGATCGTCACCGGCATCCTGTCCACCACCGGGACCCACGGAGGCTGTCGCCTCCGGTTCGACGGACCCGACCGGCTGTTCATCGGCACCGGCGACGCCATCACCGGGACCGCGCCCCAGGACCTCACCTCGCTCGCCGGCAAGGTGCTCAGGGTCAACCCCGACACCGGTGCCGGGATCTCCGACAACCCCTTCGCCGGAAGTGCCAACGCCGACACCCGCCGCATCTGGAGCTCGGGGCACCGCAACCTCCAGGGCCTCGCCTTCCGACCCGCCGACGCCAGCCTCTGGACCGCGGAGCACGGCCCGAACATCGATGACGAGATCAACCGGGGCTCGACCGGGAACTTCGGGTGGGACCCGGTGCCGGGGTACTCCCAGGGCGTCCCGATGACCGACACCACCAAGTTTCCCGATGCCGTGACCGCAGCCTGGAGCTCCGGCGCCCCGACCGTCGCCACCTCTGGCATCACTTGGCTCTCGGGGCCGCGCTGGGAGGCCTGGGACGACCACATGGTCGTGGCCACCCTCAAGGCGTCGAGCCTGCTGGTCCTGGCCCCCCAGGGCGACGGCACCCTCGCCGAGGTCGACCGCATCTACGAGGGCACCTTCGGTCGCATCCGCACCGCGCACCTCGGTCCCGACGGCCTGCTCTACCTGACGACGTCGAACGGTGGCGGCAACGACCAGATCATCCGCATCACGCCCAGCTGAGCGCAACCGGCGAGGAGTCCCCATGCGCACCACCCACCTGATCCGCCCGATGCCGCGTCGGCGCGCCACCCGCGTCGGGAGGCGAGCCGCCGGGCTGGTCGCGCTGCTGTTGGTCGTGGTGAGCCTGGGCGGCTGCACCCCGCCGCCCAAGGTCTCGGCCCAGGTCCTGGTGGATGGCCTGTCCCTGCCGTGGGACCTGGCCTTCACACCGTCGGAGTCGATGATCTGGACCGAGCGGGGCGGGCGGATCATGCGCCGCACCCGCTCCGGGGCGGTCAACCAGCTGGCCGCCGACCTGTCGGACCTCTGGGTGTCGGGTGAGACCGGCCTCATGGGCGTCATCGTCGACCGCCGGTTCAACAGCAACCGCCGCATCTACACCTGCCAGGGCTGGACCGATGGCACCCGCACCGACGTCCGGGTGGTGGCGTGGCAGGCCACCACCGCCGGCGACGGCCTGGACCGGATCGGTCCCATCGTCACCGGCATCCCGACCAGCTCGGGTCGCCACGGCGGGTGCCGGCTGTTCATGGACTCCTCGGCCCGCCTCTGGATCGGCACCGGCGATGCCGCCATCAGCTCGACCCCGCAGGACCTCGGCTCCCTCGGGGGAAAGATCCTCCGCGTCCACCCCGACACCGGGGCCGGCTGGCCGTCCAACCCCTTCGCCGGGAGCAGCAACGCCAACACCCGCCGGGTGTACAGCTACGGCCACCGCAACACCCAGGGCATGGCCATCCGCCCTGCCGACGGCACCCTGTGGACCGTCGAGCACGGCCCCGACCGTGACGACGAGATCAACCGGGCCCGCGCCGGCAACTTCGGCTGGGCGCCGGGCCCCGGCTACGACGAGCGGGTTCCCATGACCGACACCGGTCGGTTCCCCTCCGCGGTCCGGGCCGCCTGGAGCTCGGGCGTGCCGACCGTCGCCACCTCCGGCGCGACCTGGCTCTCGGGCAGCCAGTGGGAGGGGTGGGACGACCGCATGGTGGTCGCCACCCTCAAGGGCCGGAAGCTCCTGGTGATGCAGCCCCAGCGCAACGGCACCCTGACCCAGGTCGGCACCATGTACGACGGCACCTTCGGCCGCCTCCGCAGCGCCGTGCTGGGCCCCGACGGGCTCCTCTACGTCACCACCTCCAACAGCACCAACGACAAGATCATCCGCATCACGCCGGGATAGCCGGGTTTCGTCGTCACTCGCTCGCTGCGCTCAGGTGCGGGTGAGGACTTCGCTGAGCTCGATGGGGGGGACGACCTCGAGCTGGTCGTAGCGGCACGAGTCGGTGTCGCGGTCGGGGCGCCAGCGCAGGAACCGGCTGGTGTGGCGGAAGCGGCCGTGGTCGACCCGCTCGTAGGCCACCTCGGCCACCCGCTCGATGCGCAGTGCCGTGAACGACAGGTCCTTGCCCGCGTTCCAACGGGATCCACCACCGGGGAGGCGACCCTCCTCGTGGGCGCCCGGGTCGGCCCACTCGGCCCAGGGGTGGTCGCCCATGCCGCCGGGCTCGAGCACCAGCGGCGCCAGCTCCTTCCGCAGCTCCGCACGGAGGGCGGCCTTGAACGACGACGCCACGCCGATGCTGTGGAGGCGGCCCTCGTCGTCGTAGAGGCCGAGCATCAGCGAGCCCACCCCCTTGCCGTCCTTGTGCAGGCGGTACCCGGCGACCACCACGTCCGCCGTGCGCTTGTGCTTGACCTTCATCCAGCCCCGTTCGCCGGGGGCGTAGGCGCTCTCGGCCGGCTTGGCGATGACCCCGTCCAGCCCGGCCCCCTCGAAGCGGACGAACCAGTCCTGAGCCGTGTCCCGGTCGAAGGTGCCGGGGTTCAGGTGCACCTGCACTCCCGGTGAGACGGCCTCCTCCAGGGCCGCCCGGCGCTCGCTCAGCGGCGTGCTGGTCAGGTCGTCGTCGCCCAGGGCCACCAGGTCGAAGGCCACCACCTCGGCGGGGGTCTCACCGGCCAGGCGCTCGATGCGCGAGGCGGCCGGGTGGATGCGCTGGCCCAGCAGGTCGAAGTCCAGCCCGTCCTCGGTCGGCACCACGATCTCGCCGTCGACGACGGCCCGGTCGGGCAGGGCCGCACGCAGCGGATCCAGAACTTCGGGGAAGTAGCGGGTGAGGGGCTTGCCGTTGCGCGACGCCAGCTCCACCTCGTCACCGTCGCGGAACACCACCACCCGGAACCCGTCCCACTTGGGCTCGAACCACCAGTCTCCCTCCTCGCCCGGCGGCAGCCCCTCGTGGGCCTTGGCCAGCATCGGGGTGAGCGGGAAGGCGAGGGGGAGATCCACGACCCCCGACGGTACCGGCGGCCAGGCGGGCGGCGCTCAGACGGCGAGCAGCATCGCCGGCGCACGGGCATGCAGCAACAGGCGCACGCCCGTGCTACCTTGCTCAGCATGCGCACGACGGTTGAGCTCGATGCCGAGGCCGATGCTGCGGTCAAGGCCTTGCGTCGTCAGGGCCTGGGTGCGTCCGAGGCCGTGAACGAGCTCATCCGGCGAGGCTTGGTGCCCCGGGACAGCGCCCCGCCGTTCCGTCAGGTCACCAAGGCCGCGGGGATCAAGGTCGACGTGTCCAACGTGGCCGAGGTGCTCGACCTCCTCGAAGGATCCGACGCCCGGTAGTGCTGGTCGACGCCAACATCCTCCTCTACGCCGTCGATGAGGAGAGCCTGTTCCACCAACCGGCACGGGCATGGGTCGAGGAGGCGCTCAACGGGCCCCGTCGAGTGGGCATGCCTTGGGCCTGCCTCACCGCCTTCGTCCGCATCGCGACCAACCCGCGAGCGCTGCGCGATCCGTTTGCGCCGAGCGAGGCGTGGGCACTGGTCGAGGCCTGGCTCGACGCGCCGGTGGTGTGGACCCCCGAGCCCGGGCCCAGCCATCGAAGCATCCTCGGCCGGTTGATCCGGGAGCTGGACCTGCGAGGGCCGATCATCTCCGACGCCGTGCTCGCGGCGCTGTGCATCGAGCACGGGCTGGGGATGATCAGCGCCGACACCGACTTTGCCCGCTTCCCCGAGGTACCGTGGCACAACCCGGTGGCGACCTGACGCACGGTGTCGCGTCGACCGCGGGGGACGTCAGGTCACGTGGACGGTGTCGAGGACGGCCCGGGCTCGGGCCTCGTCGCCGACCACGTCCACCGCGTCGAGGTCGATCCGGTGCCACACCGCCAGCAGGAGGTCGGAGGCAGGTCCCCGCAGGGCGGCGTCACCCTTGGCGTGGGCTCGCTCCACCTCGGCACCCTCGGCGGTCAGCCGGAGGATCCACTCCCCGGTGCCGTCGATGCCGTCCTCGTCCGAGCAGTGCAGGTGGAGCGACGCACCGACCACCTCCTCGGGCACGCCGTTGCGGGCGAGGACGCGGGGGACGAAGACCTCGAGCCACTCGTCGATGCCGTCGGCGGCCCGCGTGGGCGTGATCGGCGCGGCGTGACCTGGATCGATGGCGTCCTG
>JBBSMQ010000057.1:0-11356 GCA_038233075.1 Acidimicrobiales bacterium | reverse complement strand
GCGGATGTACAAGCGCCGTCAGCTGCGGGCCTGGTTCGAGATCGACGGTGAGGGCGGGGGCCAGTGGAACGTCCCACCCGCCTACCAGGCCGTCTTCCTCGCCGCCCTGGAGCCCTACCGCAAGGAGGCGTTCCGCCAGGCCCACGCGGCAGGGCAACGACCCTCCGCCGAAGCGTTGATGGCCGACGCCCTCCAGCTGCTCTGCCTCGACACCCTCCACGACCTCGACCTCGACATCCCCGACGCCGCCCGCAACGCCCCCCACGGCCCCCGACCCGACGCGAACGGACCGGGCTCGGACGCCGGGGCTGGCACCCCCACCGACGACGAGCGGGCGGACGGCGGCGACCCCTCACCCGAGCACGGGCCGAACGACAGCGGTGACACCTCGCCCGCGCACGAGCCGGAAGACGGTGCCGGAGGCGCCTCCCGCGACGAGAAGGACAGCCCGAACCCGACCCCAGCCGGCGACGACCCTGCCCCGGCCCCGCCCAGCGAATCCAGCCCTCCTGAGCCCAGCCTCTTCGACGACCACGACTCTGACTCCGGCGCCGCTCGACCGGGCGGGCCGCACCCGGATGACGGTGACCCTGACCCGACACCCGGCCCGTCAGGTCCGAGGGAGACCAAGCCGCCCCGGTACCGGCGGCGGGTGCCGGCGCAGATCAGCTTCCACCTCGACGTCGCGGCCTGGCTCCGCGGCCACCCCCAAGACGACGAGACCTGCGAGGTCACCGGCCTCGGACCCATGCCCATCACCCTCGCCCGCGCCCTGGCCAACGACGCGGTGCTCAAGCTGGTCCTCCGCGATGGCGCCGACATCACCACCATCACCTCCAACCGCCGCCACATCCCCGCCGCCCTGCGCAGCGCCCTCGAAGCCCGCGACCACGCGCGGGCCCGAGCGGCCCGTCGCCGACGAAGGAGGCGACAGGAGCGGAAGGAGCGGGTCGTTGCCTTCGAGGCGCTAGCCGAGGAGACACATCACTCACCCCCAGCGCAGCTCACAACGTCGTGCCGGGCTGCCACACCTCCCGCGGCCTCCAGGTGGATCACATCACCGACTTCCACAAGGGCGGACCCACCGCCCTCTGGAACAACGCGCTCCTCTGCGTCTACCACCACTACCTCAAGACCCACTGCCACTGGACCCTCCGAGGACCACCCGGCCGCTGGACCTTCACACCACCCGACACCAGCTGACCGCGGCCGTCGCCGGGCAGAACGTGCCGCGCCGCTCGCTCGGCGATCCGACGGTCGCGGCGTCGTCCGAACGGGCCGGGTACCCACGTTCGTGCTCAGCGAGGACGGCGAGCAGCGCCTGCGCCTGGGGCCGACGTTGTGGATCGTCGCCGGCTCCGAAGGCGCCCTCGTCACCGCATGGCTCGGACGGAGCAGGTGACGTGCCGGTCCGGGGCATCGGGCGTGCTTTCAGTCGACGATCTCGTAGGCCGCGCCCAGGAGTCGGTAGGTGCGCTCGGCCCGGTGGTCGCGGGTCAGCAGCGTCCGCCCGTCGCCATCTGCGGCGGTCGCGACGAGTGCGTCAAAGCTCGCGCCGCCGATGATGCCGGTCGCGGCGAGGTCGCCGAGGAGGCGCAGCACGGTGGCCTGGGCTGGCCAGCATGGCTCTCCGAATGCTTGGTCCAGCACGCGGCGCGCCGCGGCCGCGCTGAGGCGGAGCGGTGCCGGGAGCCGGGTGAGCACTGCGTAGGCCTCGATGGCGGCATGGCCGGCGAGGACTGGGCGTCGACTGGCGACCGCGTCTCGGCACGCCCGGTGGGACTCGTGGTTGGGGTCGATCGCAGGGATGGCGACGCTGGTGTCGCACGCCCATCGTCGGCCGGGTGCGTTCACCGGTTCAGCTCATCTCGCAGTGACCGCACATCGTCGTCGGTGAAGGTGGGGCCGTCGACCTCGTCGAGCAACGGAAGCCCGCTCTCGACCACGAAGCTGCGGGGGGTCGAGGTCACTGGGTCCAGGCGCAACCCTCCGCCGTCGGCCACCACCTCGACCTCGCTCCCGCCAACGAGGCCGAGGGCGGTGCGAAGCGGCTTTGGGATGATCAGGCGGCCGGAGCCGTCGATGGACACGCGCATGGCATCAGGATACCGCTTCCATGGCATCCAGTTGCCATCTATTGGGAGCCCGCGCTCTCGACAGGTAGTTGGACGTCCAACTAATCTGGCGGGACCCGGCAAGGAAGCGCGCGCCATGGCCTCATCTGATCTGCACCGACCGGTGCACCCGGTGCGCTTCGTGACCGCGGCCAGCCTGTTCGACGGGCACGACGCGTCGATCAACATCATGCGGCGCATCCTCCAGAGCCAGGGGGCCGAGGTGATCCACCTGGGCCACAACCGCTCGGTCGACGAGGTCGTCACCGCCGCCGTGCAGGAGGACGTGCAGGGCGTCGCCGTCAGCTCCTACCAGGGGGGCCACGTGGAGTACTTCCGCTACCTGCTCGAGCTGCTGGCCGAGCGTGGCGCCGGCCACGTCAAGGTGTTCGGCGGGGGCGGCGGCACCATCACCCAGTCCGAGATCGACGAGCTCCACGCCGCAGGGGTCACGCGGTTGTTCTCGCCGGCTGACGGAGCTGCCCTCGGGCTCCCGGCCATGATCAACACGATGGTCGCGGCCTGCGACGAGGACCTGGCGACCACCCTCCCCGACAGCCTGGAGCCGCTCTTCGCCGGCGACGCGGCCACCCTGGCCCGGGTCATCACCGCCCTCGAGGCGGACTCGCTCCCCGCCACCCAGCGGGCCGAGCTGCGGGCCGCGGCCGCCTCCCGCTCCGTGCCCGTCCTCGGCATCACCGGCACCGGTGGGTCGGGCAAGTCGTCGCTCACCGACGAGCTGGTCCGCCGTCTCCGCCTCGACCACGAGGACAAGGTGCGGGTCGCGGTCCTGGCCATCGACCCCACCCGGCGCAAGGGCGGCGGCGCCCTCCTGGGCGACCGCATCCGCATGAACGCCATCGACCCCGCAACCGTTTTGTTCCGCAGCCTGGCCACCCGCACGGCGGGAGCGGTGGTGCCCGAGGCCCTCGACGAGATCATCGCGGCCACCAAGGCCTGGGGCGCCGACGTGGTGATCGTGGAGACGCCGGGCATCGGCCAGGGCGACGCCGCCATCGTCGACCACAGCGACGTGTCGCTCTACGTGATGACCCCCGAGTTCGGGGCGGCCAGCCAGCTGGAGAAGATCGACATGCTCGACTTCGCCGACCTGGTGGCCATCAACAAGTTCGACCGCCGGGGCGGGGCCGATGCGCGGCGCGACGTCCGTCGCCAGGTGGTGCGGACCACGGAGTCGTTCGGCTCGCAGCCCGAGGACATGGCGGTCTACGGGACGGTGGCCAGCCGCTTCAACGACGACGGCGTGACCGCGCTCTACCAAGCGCTCCTCGTCCACCTGGTCGACCACGGTCTGACCGTGTCGGCCGAGGGCGGCGCCCTGGCTCGGGTCGAGACCAAGACCTCGACCGCCGACACCGCCGTCGTCCCCCCGGCTCGGTCCCGCTACCTGGCCGAGGTGGCCGAGGCCGTCCGGGCCCACCACTCCCGCGTCGAGGAGCAGGCCGGCCTGGCCCGGCGGCGCCAGCAGGTGCAAGCGGTGCGCGCCCTGGTGGCCGAGGCCGAAGGCGACGAGGAGGCCGCCGGGCTCCCGGCCCTCGAGGAGCAGGCCGAGGGCGGGCTCGACACCGAGGCCAAGGCTCTCCTGGAGGACTGGCCGGGCACCGTGGAGGCCTACTCCGGAGACGAGCACACCGTCACCATCCGGGACAAGGAGATCACCACCGAGCTGACCAAGGAGTCGCTCTCGGGTTCCAAGGTCCGGCGCGTGGCCCTGCCCCGCACCACCGACCAGGGCGACCTGCTGCGGTTCCTCATGGAGGAGAACCTCCCGGGTCGCTACCCCTTCACCGCCGGGGTGTTCCCCTTCAAGCGCGACGGCGAGCGCCCGGCCCGCATGTTCGCCGGCGAGGGGGACCCGTTCCGCACCAACCGCCGCTTCCACCTCCTGGCCGAGGGCCAGCCCGCCACCCGGCTCTCGACCGCCTTCGACTCGGTCACGCTCTACGGCTTCGACCCCGACCGTCGGCCCGACATCTACGGCAAGGTCGGCAACTCCGGGGTGTCGGTGGCCACCCTCGACGACATGAAGGTCCTCTTCGACGGGTTCGACCTCTGCGACCCGACCACGTCGGTGTCGATGACGATCAACGGCCCGGCGCCGACCATCCTGGCCATGTACCTCGTCACCGCGGTCGACCAGCGCCTCGACGCCTTCGCGGCCGAGCACGGGCGGGCCCCCACCGACGACGAGGCGACCGAGATCCGGGCCTTCGTGCTGGCCAACGTCCGGGGCACCGTGCAGGCCGACATCCTGAAGGAGGACCAGGGCCAGAACACCTGCATCTTCTCCACCGAGTTCGCCCTCGGGATGATGGCCGACATCCAGGAGTGGTTCGTGGGCGAGAGGGTGCGGAACTTCTACTCCGTCTCCATCTCCGGCTACCACATCGCCGAAGCGGGCGCCAACCCCATCAGCCAGCTGGCCTTCACCCTGGCCAACGGCCTCACCTACGTCGAGGCCTACCTGGCCCGGGGCATGGAGGTCGACGACTTCGCCCCCAACCTGTCGTTCTTCTTCTCCAACGGGATGGACCCGGAGTACACGGTGATCGGCCGGGTGGCCCGCCGGATCTGGGCCATCGCCATGCGCGACCGCTACGGCGCCAACGAGCGCAGCCAGAAGCTGAAGTACCACGTGCAGACCTCGGGCCGCTCGCTGCACGCCCAGGAGATGGCGTTCAACGACATCCGCACCACGCTCCAAGCTCTCATCGCCATCTACGACAACTGCAACAGCCTCCACACCAACGCCTACGACGAGGCCGTCACCACCCCCACCCCCGAGTCGGTGCGCCGGGCGTTGGCCATCCAGCTGGTGATCAACGAGGAGTGGGGCCTGGCCATGAACGAGAACCCCAACCAGGGGTCGTTCATCGTCGACGAGCTCACCGACCTGGTCGAGGCCGCCGTGCTGGAGGAGTTCGACCGCATCGCCGAGCGCGGCGGCGTGCTGGGCGCCATGGAGACCGGCTACCAGCGCGGTCGCATCCAAGACGAGTCCCTGCTCTACGAGACCCGCAAGCACGACGGCACGCTGCCCCTCATCGGGGTCAACACCTTCCTGCCCCCGGCGGCCGAGGAGCAGGACGACGTCGCCGAGGTGGAGATCGAGCTCCAGCGCTCCTCAGCCGAGGAGAAGGAGAGCCAGCTCACCCGGCTGGCCGACTTCCAGGCCCGTCACGCCTCCGAGCGCGAGGCCGACTTGGCTCGCCTGCGCGACGCCGCCCTGGCCGGCGGCAACCTCTTCGCGGTGCTGATGGACGCAGTCCGCACCTGCACCCTGGGCGAGATCACCCACACCTTGTTCGAGGTCGGAGGCCGCTACCGCCGCAACGTGTGATTCTCATCGTCACTCGGTCGCTGCGCCCAGGAGCATCGAGAAGTGGATGTGTCCGGACTGGTCACCCGCGCTGAGGGGCGTCAGGCGGGGAGGAAGCTGAGGCGCACGGTGCGGTCGGGGTTGTCGCGGTTGGGATCGACCAGCACGACGCTCTGCCAGGTGCCCAGGGCGGGCCGGCCTCCGATCACGGGCAGGCTCAGCGACGGGCTGATGAGCGCGGGCAGGACGTGGTCGGCGCCGTGGCCGGGTGACCCGTGGCGGTGGACCCAGCGGTCGTCGCGGGGGAGGAGGTCGCCCAGGGCCGCGACCAGGTCGTCGTCGCTCCCGGCACCCGTCTCGATCAGGGCCGGCCCGGCGGTGGCGTGCGGGGCGAACACGTGGGCCAACCCGTCCCCCCGCCCGTCGCAGAACCGCTCGACCTCGCCGGTGAGGTCGGTGACCACCCGGTCCCCGGTCCGCACCTCGATCTCGATCGTCTCCACGGCGTGCTCCTCTCGACCGGCCTCAGCCCACGACCTCGCCGTAGGAGTCGCAGTCAGCGTTGTCGCAGACGAACGGCGTGTCGAGGACGTTGGCCAGCTCGCCGGGAAGCGCCGTCACCCCACAGGCCGGACAGATCGGGGCCCGGGCCTCGTCGGGGTCAGGGTCGTCCCAGCCGCCGTCGGTCATCGGAGGGTCAGCCGGCCAGACCGAGAGCGGCGGACAGGTCGCGCCACGCCTGGTCGGGCACGTCGGTGCCGCCGTCGATGACCTGGATGCAGACGTGGTCGGCGCCGGCGTCGTGGTGGGCCTGGACGCGCGCGAGGACCGTGTCCATGTCGCCCCAGGCCACCACCGCGTCGACCAGGCGATCGCTGCCTCCGCTGGCGAAGTCGTCGTCGGCCAAGGTGGGATCGAGGCGTTTCAGGTTGTTGGCGTAGTTGGGCAGCTCGGTGTAGATCGACGTGTGGGACCGGGCCTTCTCCCGGGCACTCGATGGATCGGTGTCGAAGACGACGGCCTGTTCGACCGCGAGCAGCGGGCCATCGCCCAGGGCATCCCGGGCGATGGCGGTGTGCTCGGGCGGGACGAAGTAGGGATGCGCCCCGGCAGCCTTCTCCTTGGCCAGGCCCAGCATCTTCGGTCCGAGGGCGGCCAGCACCCGCTGGGTCTCGACGGTCGGCTCAGCGGCCATGAAGAGCCCCCGGTCCATCCCGTCGAGGTACTCCTGCATGGCCGAGAAGGGCTTGGTGTAGTCGTGGCCGCGAAGGCCCTCGACCATCGGGCCGTGGCTGACCCCGAGGCCGAGGAGGAACCGACCCGGATAGGCCTCGGACACGGTCTTGTGGGCGGCGGCGGCGGCCATGGCGTCGCGGGCCCAGATGGAGGCGATGCCGGTGGCCACGGTGATGTCGGTGCCGCCACGAAGGAGGAGGGCGGCGTTGGTGAACGCCTCCCGGCCCACCGCCTCGGGCACCCACACCGCCCCGAACCCGAGCTCGTCGAGCTCGTCCACGTGCTCGACCGATCGGGCCGAGGGCACGAGGTCGAGCTGGAAGGTCCAGATGCCGTAGCGACCGATGTCCATGGCCTCCGAACCTACCGGCGGTCGGGCCTCGCGCCCCTGGGTCGGCTCGCGGGCGGGAAGGGGAGCGGGCGATCGACGGTTGAGGTCGACATGGACCTCTCTACCGGCCTCGACTACATCCGCGACGGGCACAAGGGGGTGGTCGTCACCCTGAAGTCAGACGGCTGGCCCCAGCTGTCGAACATCGCGTACGCCCTGGGCGATGACGGTGTGATCCGCATCTCGGTCACCGACACCCGGGCCAAGACGGCCAACGCCCGCCGCGACCCCCGGGTGTCGCTCTACGTGACCGCAGAGGACTTCTGGTCCTACGCCGTGGTCGAGGGGCAGGCCGAGGTGACCCCGGTGGCTGCGGCCCCCGACGACGCCACCGTGGACGAGCTGGTCGAGCTGTTCCGCTCGCTCCAGGGCGAGCACGACGACTGGGACGAGTACCGGGCGGCCATGGTCTCCGACGGCCGACTGGTGCTGCGGATCCACCCCGAGCGGGCCTACGGGGCGGCCTGACCCGGCCCGACGAGCGCGGCAACGGTCCCCAGGCCGGTTGCTCGCCTCGGAGTGCGAGTCGACCGCATCGGTCAGACGCCGCTCCCCACCGGACCCCGCGCCTCTGGGCTCTGTCCCTTGGGCCCTGGCCGGTTCGGCCCAGGAGAGGCCGCGCCGTTCGCGTCGCGAAGCCAGGCGTCGGGCGGGTCGCCCCTCGGCCAGATGCCCACTTCTCGTGTGGCGCTCGGTGGTCAGAAGAGGAGGATGTCCGTGTCTCGATCGGTGATCCGGTTCGACCGGCCCGAGGTCGGACTCGAGGGCATCCGCTGGCAGGGGTCGATCGACGCCGCAGACGGGCGTCAGGCCGAGGTCCACATCGACGTCACCCACCCTGACCCGGTGTCCTTCGTGCCCACGGCTCGGCCCTGGCTGCTGGCGGTCCTGGTCCCCGCCATGGCCGTGGGCGCGCCGGTGACCATCGAGGGCGCAGTTGACGAGGTCACGCTGGCGAACCTCATGGAGTGGCAGGAGGCCGTGGTCTGCTGGCGGCCGCACCTCAGCGTCGTGCCCCTCCAGTCCGCCGGGGGTTGACCGAAGGAACCGACTCATCTACGTTTTCCGACGTGCCTTCGGAAAACGTCTCTACGTCGGTGGAAACAACGGACCGTCGCACCCGGAAGCGGACCGCCCGGCGCGACGCCCTGCTGGCCCTGGCGGCCGAGCTGGTCGACGAGCGAGGACTGGACGGCCTGACCATGGCCGCGCTGGCCGACGCAGCCGACTACGCCCCGGCCTCGCTGTACACCTACTTCCCGTCGCGCTCGGCCCTGCTGGCATCCCTCCAGCAGGAGGCGCTGGCCGTGCTGGGCCGGGTGGCCGAGGATCAGGTGGCCCGGTGGGAGGCGGCGCTGGGCCGCGACGGGCTCGACGCGGCGGTGGCGGCCCTGGCTCGGCTCGTGGGCTTCTCCCGTCTCTTCCTCTCCGCGCCGGAGCACCACACCCGGGAGTTCCGGCTCCAGCAGCGGCTGCTGGTCACCCCCGACGCCGAGGACACCGGCGACGCCGCGACCGTGGTCCCCGCGGCCATGGCCGTCCTGGAGGTCCCCCGTCGCCTGCTCGCTGACGCGGTCGCGGTCGGCGCCCTCGCCCACCAGCACCCCGAGCCCGATCCCCTCGACCAACCCCTCGACGGTGCGCTGCTGCGCACGTTGGCCTGGCTGGTGGCCATGAACGGCGCGCTCATGGCTGACGAGCTCACCACCGGCCTGCCCACCACCGGCGCCCGCCTGGGCGCCCAGCTCACCGATGCCCTGCTCGTCGGCTGGGGGGCCGATCGCGGCCACCTCGACACCGCCCGTGCCGAGGCGCAAGGCCTGACCCTCCCGACTGCGTCGCGCTGAGCGACCCCTCCCCAGGACGCCACCATGACCACTGCCCTCACCCTCCTCGTCGCCTTCCCGGTGGGCTGGGCCCTCTGGACCCTGGCCGAGTACCTCCTCCACCGCTTCGCCATGCACCTCCTCCACGGCAAGGGGATCATGAGCCGCGAGCACCTCGAGCACCACGTGACCTCGGGCTGGTCGTTCGACGTCAACCACCTCCTGAGCTGGACCGGCATGCTCCTCGTGGGTGCGGTCCTGTGGGCGCCGCTGGGATGGGCGCTGGACGGCCCGGCGGCCGGTGCGGCCCTGGCCGTGGGCTGGGCCTTCGGGTACTTCTTCTACGAGTACCAGCACGCCATGTCCCACCTGCGGGCGCCACGCACCCGCTACCAGCGGCTGGTGCGACGCCACCACTTCCACCACCACTTCGGCGCGCCCATGGCCAACCACGGCGTGTCGTTCCCGTTCTGGGACTACGTCTTCGGCACATTCGAACGGCCCGACCAGGTGCGGGTGCCCCGCCGCTTGGCCCTGCCCTGGCTGGTCGACGATCGCGGCGAGGTGCTGCCGGCCTACGCCCACGACTACGTCCTGGTCGGCGCAGCGTCGCCCGACGAGCGCGTGCTGAAGCTGGACCGGGCGCGGGCCTTCGCCTCGCTCGCGCCCGCCGACTAGACAGAGGGGCAATACGACTCCCGGTGGTGACCCGACCACGAGTCGCGGCGAGGAGCGGCGGAGTCCATGGACGAGAGGGTTCGTGCTCCCTCGGGAAGCGGATCCGGGCGCCGGTGCCCGTGGTCCCGACGCAGGAGGCACCGCGGGGTGGACGAGCGGGATCCCCTCCGCCGCCCCGACGACTGATCGGGGCCGGGGCGAACGGGCGGGGCCGGACCCCGCTCGGCCTCTCAGTCCTGACCAGATCGACCGGCTGCGCCCAGGACCGCCTTGAGCGAGGCGGTGATGATGTTGGGGTCCGTGCCCACGCCCCAGCGAACCGTGCCCTCGCCGTCCTTGGTCTCGACGTACGCAACGGCGGTGGCGTCAGCGCCAGCGCCGAGCGAGTGCTCGTGGTAGTCCACCACCTCGACCTCCAACCCCAGCGCGCTCTCGAGGCCGTCGACGAAGGCGGCCACCGGACCGTTGCCTGACCCGGTGATGGTGGTCGCCTCCCCGTCCGCCACCAGCTGGGCGGTGATGGTGCTGGAGCCGTCGGTCGATGATGTCAGTTCGCTGGAGCGCAGCTGGAGCGGGGCGTGCTCGGGCAGGTAGGTGCGGGTGAAGGCATCCCACATGGCGCCGGGCCCGATCTCGGTGCCGGTGTCCTCCACGATGTGCTGGATGGTCTTGGAGAACTCGATCTGGAGGCGGCGGGGCAGGGAGAAGCCGTGCTCCACCTCCATGATGTAGGCGACGCCGCCCTTGCCGGACTGGCTGTTGACCCGGATCACGGCCTCGTAGGTGCGGCCCACGTGGGCGGGGTCGATGGGCAGGTACGGCACCTCCCACCGCTCGTAGTCGCGCCCGCGGCCGGCGGCCTCGGCCTCCCCGTGGAGGGCGGCGAAGCCCTTCTTGATGGCGTCCTGGTGCGAGCCGGAGAAGGCGGTGTAGACGAGGTCGCCGGCGTACGGATGGCGCTCGTGGACCGGCAGGCGGTTGCAGTACTCCGCCACCCGGCGGACCGCGTCGATGTCGGAGAGGTCGACCTCCGGGTCGACGCCCTGGCTGAACAGGTTCAGCGCGAGGGTCACCAGGTCGACGTTGCCCGTGCGCTCGCCGTTGCCGAACAGGCAGCCCTCGACGCGGTCGGCCCCGGCCAGGACGCCGAGCTCGGCCGCAGCGACGGCGCAGCCCCGGTCGTTGTGGGGGTGCAGCGACAGGACCACGGCGTCGCGGTTGCGCACCGTCCGCAGGAACCACTCGATGGCATCGGCGTACAGGTTGGGGCTGAACATCTCCACCGTGGCCGGCAGGTTCATGATCAGGGGCTTGTCGGGCGTGGGCTCGATGACCTCGGCCACCGCGTCGCAGATTTCCACCGCGTAGTCGAGCTCGGTGCCGGTGAAGCTCTCGGGGGAGTACTCGTACCGGACCGCGGTCTCCGGGACCGTCTGCTCCAGCTTGCGGCACAGCTTCGCCGCGTTGACCGCGATCTCGGTGATGCCGGCCCTGTCCAGGCCGAACACCACCTTGCGCTGGAGGGTGGAGGTCGAGTTGTAGAAGTGGACGATGGCCCTCGGTGCCCCGGCGATGGCCTCGTAGGTCCGGGCGATCAGGTCGTCCCGGCACTGGGTGAGGACCTGGATGTGGACGTCGTCGGGGATCAGATCCTCCTCGACGAGCTGGCGCACGAATGCGAAATCGGGCTCGCTGGCGGAGGGAACCCGACCTCGATCTCCTTGTAGCCCATGCTCACCAGGGTCTGGAACATGGTCAGCTTGCGAGTGGG
>JBBSMQ010000056.1:0-12153 GCA_038233075.1 Acidimicrobiales bacterium | reverse complement strand
TGTCGGGCGCCCGCGCCCCTGGCCCGGGGGGTGGGCCGCCTGCGCGGGGCCCCCGCCCCCCCGCGCCCCCCCCCCACTACGGGGGGGCGCGGGGGCCAGGACCGGAACCGCGGCCGGTGAGGCTCAGTGGACCTCGTGGACCTGGCCGGCCACCACCTCCACGTGGCGGGTGGCATCGGTCGTGACCGCCTCCAGGAAGCGCTGGTCGTGGCTCACCACCAGCAACGTGCCGGTCCAGGTGGCGAGCGCGGCCTCGAGCGCCTCGATGGCCGGGAGGGCGAGGTGGTTGGTGGGCTCGTCGAGCACCAGCCAGTTCGTGCCCACCGCCATCAAGAGGGCCAGCGAGGCCCGGGTCCGCTCGCCCGGTGACAGCGACGGCGCCGGGCGGGCCACGTCGTCGGCACCGAGGCCGAGCTTGGCGAGGAGCGACCGGGCCTCGGCCAGGGTCTGGCCGGTGGCGGAGAGCACCGCGTCGAGGAGCGTCGGAGCCGCGTCGAACGCAGTGCGGGCCTGGGCCATCTCCCCGACCACGACCGAGGGCCCCACCCGTCCGATGCCCGCGGCCAGGGGCACGCGACCCAGGAGCGCGTCGATCAGGGTCGTCTTGCCGGCGCCGTTGGGCCCGGCCACGACGAGGCGGTCGACCGAGCGCACCTCGATGTCGACCGGCCCGAGGCGGAACGACGCCCCGCCTGGCGCCGCAGATCGTTCGACAACCGCGCCCTCCAGGGCGGCGACGACGGCCCCGCTGCGCTCCGCCACCGCCAGCTCTATCCTCAGCTCCCAGCCCTCGAACGGCTTGTCCACCTCGTCGAGGCGGGCCAGGGCCCGGTCGGCCTGAGCCGCCTTGCCCGCCAGCTTCTCACTGGTCTGGGTCCGGTGGTGGCGGATGAACTTGTCGCTCTCCCCGGAGCGGCGCACTCGGGCCGTGCCCTGGGTCGACCACTCCCGCACCTGCTGGGACCGCGACCGCAGGTCGTCGCGGGTGGCCGCGTAGGTGGCGTAGGCCTCCTCGGCATGGACCCGGTCGATGGCCCGCTCCTCCTGGTAGGCCAGCCAGCCCCCGGCGTAGGTGCGAGCCGTGCGGGTGTGCTCGTCGAGCTCCACCACACCGGTGACGGTCCGCTCCAGGAAGGCGCGGTCGTGCGACACGATGACCACCGCACCCCGCTGGTCGAAGGCGAACCGTTCGAGGCGAGACAGGGCCTCGAAGTCGAGGTCGTTGGTGGGCTCGTCGAGGAGCAGCACGTCGGCCCGGGTGAGCAGCACACCGGCCAGCTCCAGCCGTGCGGCCTGGCCCCCTGACAGCGTGGCCGTCGGCTGATCGGCGGCGACCTCGGACAGGCCCACCTCGTCGAGGACCCCGCCGAGGCGAGCGTCGAGGTCCGCCGCACCCACCGCCAGCCACCGGTCGAGAGCGGCCGCGTAGTGGTCGTCGGCACCGTCGTCGCCCCGGGCCAGGGCCTCGGTGGCGGCGTCCAGCTCGTGCTGGGCCGAGGTCACGCCGGTGCGGCGGGAGATGCGTTCCCGGCCCGTCTCGGTCGGGTCCCGTCGCGGTTCCTGGGCCAGCCGGGCCACGACAGCCTGCGGGGGCGTGAGGGTGATCCGGCCCGCGTCGGGCGTCAGGGCTCCGGCCAGGACCGCCAGCAGGGTGGACTTGCCGACGCCGTTGGGCCCGACCAGGCCCAGGCGATCACCGGAGGTGACCACCACGTCGACGTCGGCCAGGACGGTGGTGGCGCCCCGGTCGAGGCTGACGCCGCGGGCGGCGAGGGTGAGGGCAGGGGCAGACGGCAACGGGGACCTCCGGCAGAGGGACGGGCGAGGGACCGTTGCGTCACTTCACGACCGGCACGCTACCTGCGTCTCGTCACCGAAGGGGAAGAGGTTTGGGGCTCCGGCGGCCGCACCACCGACCGCCAGGCCACCGACCGGCGGCGGAGAGGCCGGGCCGGTCAGGTGCTCACCAGCCCGCGGGTCGGAACCACGTCGCACCCGGACTGGTCGCCCCTCATCAGCCGGGGGCGGCGAGGGTGAGGGCGGTCCAGCCCCCGAGCGTGACCCGGTCGACCTCGACGAGGGGGGCGAAGGCGGCGACCACCTCCGGAGGGGGCGGATCGAGCAGCCCGGAGAGCACGAGGTGGCCGCCGGCCCGCAGTCGGGCCGTCAGGTGCGGGGCGAGGGCCGTCACGGCGCGGGCACCGATGTTGGCCACGACCAGGTCGAAGCGACCCGGCGCCGCGGCCAGCGGGTCCGGATCGTCCTCACCGGACACGAGCCGGGCGTCGACGACGCCCTCGACGTCGTTGCTCGTGGCGTTGGCCCGGGTGGCCTCGATGGACTCGGGCGCGACGTCGACGGCCAGGACGCGCTCGGCACCGAGGACGGCGGCGACCACGGCCAGGACGCCGCTGCCGCAGCCCACGTCGAGCACCGACGGTCTGCGCCGAGCGTCGAGCGCGGCCTCGACCGCCGCCAGGCACAGGCGGGTGGTGGGGTGAGCCCCGTGACCGAAGGCGACGCCGGGATCGACCTCGACGACCACCGCACCGGGGGCCACCGGACCCAAGGGCACCCACGGGGGCCGGACGACCAGCCGGCGACCGGCGTCGACCACCCGCGCGTGGTCGCGCCAGGCGTCGAGGCCGTCGTCGACGACCTCGACGACACGGATCGACCAGCGACCGTCCAGCGCGCGGGAGACCGCCGCGACCCCGCCGGCGGGCACGGCCACGCGCAGTCGCGTCCGCCCCGGACCGGCGGGGTGCTCGGCCACGGCTGTCACCTCCGCCTCCCACAGCAGTCCAGCGGCCAGGTCGACCTCGTCATCGGCCACCTCGACGTCGACCACCTGCACGCGGCCCACCGTACGCCGGCGATCCCGACCCCTCCTGGCGGAGACGGTCGCGGAAGCCTGCGGCGGCGATCAGGACCGTCTCCGTGTTCGGATCGGGCGCCGCGCTCGCCACACTGGAGCCTCATGTCTTCCACCACCGCCCCGAACGCCGCCGACTCGGGCACCTTCCGCATCGCCGGCGACATCCCCGTCCACCGGCTTGGCTTCGGTGCCATGCGCATCACCGGCGAGGGGATCTGGGGACCGCCTGGCGACCGGGACGAGGCCAAGAAGGTGGTCCGCCGGGCCGTCGAGCTGGGGACGACCCTCATCGACACCGCCGACTCCTACGGACCCGACGTCAGCGAGGAGATCATCGGCGAGGCCCTGCGCCCCTACCCCGACGACGTCATCATCGCCACCAAGGCCGGGCTCACCCGCAGCGGCCCCGGCGAGTGGAGCCCCTGCGGGCGCCCCGACCACATCCGCTCGGCCTGCGAGGGCAGCCTCAAGCGCCTCGGCCTCGACGCCATCCCCCTCTACCAGCTGCACCGGATCGACCCCGAGGTCCCCGTCGAGGACTCACTCGGCACCATGGTCGACCTGCGGGACGAGGGCAAGGTGCGCCACATCGGCGTCTCCGAGGTCACCGTGGACGAGCTCCACCAATGCCAGGCCCTCACCCCCATCGCCACGGTCCAGAACCGCTACAACCTGATCGACCGCGAGTGGGAAGCGGTGCTCGATGTGTGCACCGACGAGGGCATCGGCTTCATCCCCTGGTTCCCCCTGGACACCGGCAGCCTGGCCGAGGGCCACGACACGCTCACCGCCGCCCGCGAACGCCTGGACGTCACCCCCGGCGCGGTGGCCCTGGCGTGGCTGTTGCAGCGTTCCCCGGTGATCCTGCCCATCCCCGGCACCAGCTCGGTGTCCCACCTGGAGCAGAACGTGGCCGCCGCCGGTCTCCGCCTCAGCGACGAGGAGCGCGCCGGCCTCGACGCCGCCGTGTCCCCCGGCGAGACCGCCTGACCCCCACCCCGCGTACGCTGCGGTGATGGCGCTCGACGGCGGGGCGATGGCCGACAGGGTCGATCGGACGTGGGACGACGCGATCGTCCCCGCCCTCTGTGACTACATCCGCATCCCCAACGTCAGCCCCGCCTACGACGCCGACGGGTCACCGCCGCCGTCGCCTCCCTCCTCCACGCCCACGCCGCCCGGTCCTGAGCGTCGGACGGCCGACCCGTCCGGGACCACCGGGCTCTGATCGCGGCACCGCCCGGGGGGCGCGGGCGCGGCCTACCATCGACCCCATGGCCGGAGGAGGAGAAGGCGGCACCAAGGCGGTCCTGGCCGCCATGGCGGCCAACGGCGCCGTCGCCATCGCCAAGTTCGTCGCCTTCCTGGTCACGGGGGCGTCGTCGCTGCTGGCCGAGAGCGTGCACTCGGTGGCCGACACCGGCAACCAGGCCCTGCTGCTGCTGGGGGGCAAGCGGGCCCAGAAGGACGCCGACGAGCTCCACCCGTTCGGCTACGGGCGGGAGCGGTACTTCTGGTCGTTCGTCGTGGCCATCGTGCTCTTCACCCTCGGCTCGGTGTTCGCCATCTACGAGGGCATCCACAAGATCCAGCACCCCGAGCCCCTTTCCGACGTGCGCTGGGCCTACGGGGTGCTGACCTTCGGCCTGATCGTGGAGGGGCTGAGCTTCCGCCTCGCGGTGAAGCAGGCCAACAAGGTCCGAGGCCGGTCGCGCTGGTCGACCTTCATCCGCAACGCCAAGGCCCCCGAGCTGCCGGTGGTCATCCTCGAGGACGCTGGGGCCATGGCCGGCTTGGTCATCGCCCTGGCCGCGGTCACCACCGCCGATGTCACCGGCGTCCCCGAATGGGACGGCATCGGCACCCTGGCCATCGGCATCCTCCTCGGCATCATCGCCATCGTGCTCATCGTCGAGATGAAGTCGCTGCTGATCGGCGAGTCGGCCACCCGCAAGGACGTCGAGGCCATCCGCGCCGCCATCGAGGTCGACCCTGCGGTCCGACGGCTCATCTACATGCGGACCCAGCACCAGGGGCCCGAGGAGCTGGTCGTCGGGGCCAAGGTCGAGCTCGACCACCAGCTGACCTTCCCCGAGGTGTGCGAGGTCGTCAACCGCATCGAGCGCAACGTGCGGGCCAACGTCCCCATGGCCCGGATCATGTACATCGAGCCCGACGTCACCGACGGACGCCAGGCCGGCCCCGCGGTCGACGAGCACGAGCCCGACAGCGACGTCCCGCCCGAGGCCCGGGCCGGCCTCGAGGCCGAGGCGCGACGCGGGGGCCTGGGTGAGGGCATCCCGGTGGAACCCGGCACCGACGCCTGACGCCACGCCGGCGCCGGCCGGGAGGACCCGGACTCGGCCCTTGACGATCGACGGAATACCCGACAAGGTTGCTCGGGTTTCACCGAGGACACGACAGAGATCCATGGAGGACACACGATGGCCGTACGCCTGGGCGATGACGCCCCCGACTTCACCGCCGAGACCACCGAGGGCACGCTCAGCTTCCACGAGTGGAAGGGCGACAGCTGGGCGGTGCTGTTCTCCCACCCGAAGGACTTCACGCCGGTCTGCACCACCGAGCTGGGCACCGTGGCCGGTCTCAAGCCCGAGTTCGACAAGCGCGACACCAAGGTGATCGGTCTCTCGGTCGACGACCTGGACAACCACAGCCGCTGGGGCCAGGACATCGAGGACGTCACCGGTCACAAGGTGAACTACCCGATGATCGCCGACACCGATCGCAAGGTGTCGGACCTCTACGACATGATCCACCCCAACGCCAACGACACCCTCACGGTGCGCTCGGTGTTCGTGATCGGCCCCGACAACAAGGTGAAGCTCACCCTCACCTACCCGGCGTCGACGGGTCGGAACTTCGACGAGCTCCTGCGGGTCATCGACTCGCTCCAGCTGACGGCCACCCACAAGGTGGCCACCCCCGCCGACTGGCAGGAGGGGGAGGACGTCATCATCGTCCCCGCCCTCTCCGACGAGGAGGCCAAGGAGCGCTTCCCCGACGGCTGGGACGAGAAGAAGCCCTACCTCCGCGTCACCAAGCAACCGAGCTAGGTCTCAACCCACGGGGGCGGGCGCCGGCGGCGAGGGCGAAGGCCGTCTCCCAGCCCTCGCCGGTGAGGCGCAGCCCGGCCAAGGCCACGTCGGCGGCGGCACGGTCCTCCGCCGCCGAGGAGGCATCGGCCACCTCGGCCACGACGGCCCGGGCCACCGCCACCATGGCCCGGCCGATCTGGTCATCGGTGGCGGCGACCAGATCGGCGGCGGCATCGACCCGAGCCCGGGCCTCGGCGGCGCGCCCGGCACCCACGTGGATCAGTGACGCCGCGACCTGGGCCAGGGCTCGGTCGAGGTAGGTGGCCTCGGGGCAGTCGTCCACTGCGGCCGCCCGGGCCAGGGCGTCGTCACCCCGGCCCGCGGCCGCAACCAGGAGGGCCGAGGCCGCGAACCCATAGGCGCGGCCATCGGGGTCGGGCACGTCGACCACCCGACCGCACTGCAGCTGGGCCAGGGCGAAGGTGACCTCGCCTTCGGTGCGGCCCAGGGTGCCACCGGCCGTCGGGGGTCCCGGGGCCATGGCGGCCGGGGCCCGTTCCGGCTCACCGATCTGCACGGCCAGGGCCAGGGTGGCCATGGCGACCACGTCGGCCACCTCCCCGACCGCACCCAACGGCCGGGCCGAGACGATGGCGGCGAGGCCCTCGTCGACCCGGCCACTCATGGCCAGGGCTCGGCCGTGGGTGGCCAGGCTGACGGCCAGGCCCCAGGGGTCGCCCAGGTCCCGGAACCCCTGGGAGGCACGGGCCGTCTCCTCCAGGGCCTCGGAGACCCGGCCCGACCACAGGCGCAGGGACCCCATGAGCCCGCGCATCATGGCCACCGCCCACCGATCCCCCCCGGATCGAGCGTCGGCCAGGACGGCGGTGCCCAGCGTCTCGGCCTCCTCCCGCCGTCCCTGGGCGAAGCGGACGAAGGCGAGCAGCCCCGTGGCCCAGGCCCGCCCGACGGTGTCGTCGACCTCGGCGAACAGAGCGATGGCTCGATCGACCGCGGTCTCGGTCGTGTCGAGGTCGCCGGCCAGCATGGCCACCCAGGCCCGGTTCTGATGGGCCCAGCCCTGGCCTGATCGATCGTCGGCGCGTGCGTAGGCGGCCTCGGCCTCCTCCACCGAGGCCACCGCCTCCTCGAGCCGCCCCGCGAACATCTGGGCCATCCCCAGCAGGCGCAGGGCCTCGCCCCGGCCCCGCTCGTCGCCCTCGGTGGAGAAGCGGTCGGCGGCGTGGCGGAGGCGGGCGATGGCCGCCGAGGTATCACCGGAGCGCTGGTCGATGTCGCCCAGGCGCAGCACGGCGGCCGCCTCGACGCTGCGGTCACCGCTGCTGGCCGCTCCGGCCAGGGCGGCCTCGGCGTCGTCTCGGGCGCCGGTCAGGTCCCACCCGTCGGATCGCACCCGGGACCGACTGACCAGCAGCCGGATGCGTCGGCCCACGGGGGAGGGTCCGGCCACCGCCAGGGCCCGGTCGTAGGCCCGCTCGGCGGCCGGCAGCTGGTCCCGCCGCTGGGCTCGGCGGGCCGAGGCGGCCAGCCAGGCCGCGGCCCGATCGGCCAGGTGCCCGGCGTCGGCGACGGGGTCCCCCATCTCCGCGGTGAGCTCAGCCGCCGCGGCCCAGTGGTGGGCTATGCGGTTGACCGTCGCATCGTCGACCTCGGCCAACCCAGCCAGCGCGTCGGACAGCGCGCTGGCGCCGACGTCCAGGTCCAGATCGCGGCCGGCGGCGGTCGTCTCCAGGGCGCGGGCCTCCAGCCACGCCGCGATGCCGGCGTGGCGCTTGGCTCGGACCGCCTTGGTCATGGTCGCGTAGGCCACCTCCCGGGCCATCTCGGAGCGGAACTCCCAGTGGCGGTCCTCCACGTCGAGCAGCTCGTTGGCGGCCAAGGTCGCGACGACCGCGTCGACGTCGACGTCACGACCCATCTCCTTGGCCATCTCCCGCAGGGCCGACACCGGCCCCCTCCGACCGATGACGGCGGCGTCGGTCAGGACGTCGCGCTCGGCGGGACTGAGGGTGTCCAGGCGGGCGGTGACGATGCCGCGGAGGGTGTCGGGAAGCCGGGTCGGCGTGGCCCCCGCCTCCGAGGAGTCCATGAGCGCGACCAGCTCCTCGAGGAAGAACGGGTTACCCCCGCTGCGAGCCAGGAGGTCGGCTCGCACCTTCTCGCTGACCTCACCGCCGTGGAGGGCCTCGACGAGCTCCGCGGCGGGGCCGTCGTCGAGCGGGTCGAGGTTGACCACCAGGACGTCATGGCGCCCGGGCGCGGGGTTCCAGTGCTGCCGCACCGCCTGACGGGCGGTGGCCAGGATGACCAGCGGGCACCGGGCCAGCCGGGTGAGGAGGACCTCGAGCAGCCCCAGCAGGTCGTCGTCGGCCCAGTGGATGTCGGACAGCTGGAGCACGACCGGCCGGCGGCGCAGGTGGCCCTCGAGGAAGGCGACGAAGGCGTCGACGGCCTCGGTACGGGCCTCGGCCGGGTCGCGCCGCTCGGGGGCGGCGTCGTGGCCCATCAGCACCAGCAGCCCGCCGGTCACCCGGTCGACCTCCCGCTCGGCGGCATCGTCGCCGAGGGCGGCGGCGACCCGGGCCCACACCGCATCGTGGACGACGGCCACCTCGTCGCTGGGCTCGACCTCGCACAGCGATTGCACGGCCTCGGCCAAGGGCCACCACACGTTGGCCTCGCCGTAGGGGACGCAGCGCCCCTCCAGCACCAACAGGTCGCGGCCCCCGCCCAGGCGCGTCGCCGCCTCCTGCACCAGCCGGCTCTTGCCCACACCGGTGTCACCGACCACCACCCCGAGGAAGGCTCGCTCGTGACCCAGTGAGGCAGCCACGGCGGCATCGATCAGACCCAGCTCGCGGGTCCGGCCCACGAGCGGCATCTGGTCGCGATCAGGGCGCTGTCCGGGCGGGAGCAGGACCCGGACCGCGGACCACGCCTCGACAGGGGCGTCGCGGCCTCTCGCCGTGAGCAGACCTCGAGGCTCGGAGGCGATGGCGTGCAGGGTGAGGCGGTGGGTGGTGGGTCCGACCAGGACCTCGCCGGGGCGGGCCGCGGTCTGGAGCCGGGAGGCGGTGTTGACCACGTCGCCCATGGCGGTGGTGATCCCGTCGGCCCGCATGGCGCCGACGAGCACCTCGCCGGTGTTGACGCCGATGCGCATCTGGACCATGGGTCCGGCGCCGGCGGTGGCCCGACCGGCCATGGCGGCCAGGGTCTCCTGCATCCGGAGGGCCGCCCGCACCGCCCGCTCGGCGTCGTCCTCGTGCGCGACCGGGGCGCCGAAGAGAGCGAGGATGCCGTCGCCCACGATCTTGTCCACGCGACCGCCGAAGTCGTTGATGTCCGTGACCAGGCGATCGAACCAGGAGTCGACCATGCGCTTGACCCGTTCGGGATCGAGCGTCTCGGTCAGGTGCGTGAAGCCGACGACGTCAGCGAACAGGACGGTGACGATCCGTCGCTCGTCGGTCGGCGCCGCGGTCGCCTGACCGC
The DNA here is from genome assembly GCA_038233075.1 of Acidimicrobiales bacterium. GTDB lineage: Bacteria > Actinomycetota > Acidimicrobiia > Acidimicrobiales > Iamiaceae > Iamia. The sequence goes on along the minus strand of JBBSMQ010000056.1, from coordinate 2,700 downwards.
ACGACGGGCAGAACCGGGCCCCCGCCGGGATCTCGCCGCGGCACTGGGAGCAGATCACCCGACGGAGGCTACCGAGGCCCGGGCCCGAGGCCGTCTCCGAACCCGCGTCGATGGGGTCGGCGGCTCGTGACGGATGTCGCTCGGTCGCCACTCGGGTGTTGGGTAAGGTCGGGCCGCTGATTGCGGGTGGGATCGGTTCTGGAGGTCACCCATGGCGAACGCCGCTGCTGCTCCTGCGACCGCCTCGACGGTCGTCGCCCGGGCCGAGCAGGCCAGCAAGTACTACGGACGGGGCGACACCGCGGTGTGGGCCCTGGCCGAGGTCGACGTGGCCATCGAGGGGGGCCGCTACACCGCGGTCATGGGGCCGTCAGGGTCGGGCAAGTCGACCCTCATGCACTGCCTGGCCGGGCTCGACTCGCTCAGCAGCGGTCGGGTCCTCATCGGTGACACCGACCTGTCGACCCTGTCGGACAAGGAGCTCACCCTCCTGCGCCGCACCCGGGTCGGCTTCATCTTCCAGGCCTACAACCTGATCCCCACCCTGACCGCAGCCGAGAACATCTCGCTGCCCACCATGCTGGGCGGCGGCGATGTCGACCAGGCCTGGTTCGACCAGGTGGTGGCCACGGTGGACCTGGGCGACCGGCTGAAGCACCGGCCCAGCGAGCTGTCCGGCGGCCAGCAGCAACGGGTGGCCGTGGCCCGCGCCCTGGCCCAACGGCCCGACATCGTCTTTGCCGACGAGCCCACCGGCAACCTCGACTCCCGGGCCAGCGCCGAGATCCTCGGCTTCATGAAGGCTGCGGTCCGCGACGTGGGCCAGACCATCGTGATGGTCACCCACGAGGCCTCGGCTGCGGCCTACGCCGACCGGGTGCTGTTCCTGGCCGACGGGCGCATCGTCGACGAGATGGACGAGCCCAACGAGGGGCGGGTCCTCGACCGGTTGAAGTCCCTGGGCGACTGACGTGCTGCGGGTCGCGCTCAAGAACCTGCGCGGGCACAAGCTCCGTACCCTGTTCACCGCCATCGCCGTGGCCCTCGGCGTGGCCTTCATGGCCGGCACCTTCGTGCTCACCGACACCGTGTCGGCCTCCTTCGACACCATCTTCACCCAGGCCTTCGGCGGCCTCGACGCCCAGGTGCGGGGCAAGACTGCGTTCGAGGCCAGCGCCCAGGACGGGGGCGAGCGGCGACCGGACCTCGACCAGTCGGTGGTCGACGAGGTGCGGGCCATCGACGGGGTGGCGACGGCCGAGCCCGTGGTGCAGAGCATCGGGTCCGTGCTCGACGACGACGGCGGCCCCCTGAACAACACCGGCGCACCGTCCTTCGGTGCCAACTGGACCGGGGTGCCCGCCATCGACGTGTTCACCGTCCAGGAGGGGCGAGCTCCCGACGGTCCCAAGGAAGCCGTGGTCGACAAGCTCACGGCCGACGCCGGCGGCTTCGCCGTGGGTGACACCTTCGGGGTGCAGACCATCAAGGGCGCGGTCGAGCTCGACCTGGTGGGCATCGTCACCGTCGGCGACTCGGGCAACCTGGGCGGCGCCAGCTTCGTCCTCATGGACACCCCGGCCGCGATCGACACCTTCTCGATCGGGGGCAAGATCCAGTCCGTGGCCGTGATCGGCGACGTGGGACTGACCCAGGCCGAGGTGGTCGACCGCATCCGGCCCGAGCTCCCTCCCGGCACCGAGGTCATCACCGCCGACACCGCCACCCAGGAGGCGAAGGATGCCATCGGGTCGTTCGTGGGGACGATCCGCACCTTCCTCACCGTCTTCGCCCTCATCGCCCTGGCCGCGGGGTCGTTCCTGATCTACAACACCTTCGCCATCGTCATCGGTCAGCGGGTCCGGGAGCTGGCGCTGCTGCGGGCCATGGGCGCGGCCCGGGCCCAGGTGCTGCGCTCGGTGGTGGTCGAGGCGGGGGTCATCGGCCTCGCCGCCTCGATCCTGGGCCTGCTCGGCGGGATCGTGATCGCGGTGCTGCTCCAGGCCCTGCTGGCCACCACCGGGCTGGGCGAGGCGGGGACGGCGCCGGTCATCGCCCCCCGCACCATCGTCGTCTCGCTCGTCGTGGGCGTGGTGGTGTCGGTGCTCTGCAGCCTGGTGCCGGCCACGCGGGCCAGCCGCGTGCCGCCGGTGGCCGCCATGCGCGCGGTGGCCACCGACGACGCCAGCCGCTCGGCGGTCCGCCTGGCCATCGGGCTGGTGCTGGCGGGGGCCGGGGCGGTGGCCCTGGTCACCGGAGCAAGGGCGACCGGGAACGGCGCCATCGTCCAGACCGGGCTGGGCACGGTGGTGCTCTTCGCCGGGGCGGTGGTGCTGGGCCCCTACCTGGTCCCGCCGCTCACCGCCGTGCTGGGGGCGCCGCTGCGCCTCTTCGGTGTGTCCGGCACCCTCGGGCGGGACAATGCTCGCCGCAACCCCAAGCGGTCAGCAGGCACGGCCTCGGCCCTGATGCTGTCGGTGACCCTCATCACCTTCATCGCCGTGTTCTTCCTGTCCTTCGGCACGACCATCAACGCGTCGGTCGACGAGGACTTCCGCGGCGACCTCGAGGTCGTCGGTGGCGGTTTCGGCTTCCCCAGCCTGGGCCCGGCGCTGGTGGAGGATCTGGCCGCCGAGCCCGATGTCGCCGCGGTGAGCGGCGTGCAGCGGGGCGTGCTGGAGATCGACGGTGCCACCCGTC
>JBBSMQ010000055.1:0-12476 GCA_038233075.1 Acidimicrobiales bacterium | reverse complement strand
GGGGCGCCGCCCCGGCCGCCCTCGCCGCCGCGCGGCCGGGGTGGTCCTCCGTGGTCCCCCCGCTCCCGGGGCGCGACCTCTTGGGCGGGGCCGCCGGCTCCGCGGCCGTCGCCCGGAACCGTCCCGTCTACGTCATGACCCGGGACAACATGCTGGAGGGCGATCACGGCGCCTCCGGACTGGCCCGCCGGCTCAAGCGCGACAAGCCGGCCCCGGTGCCGCTGCGCATCCGGGTGCCGGCCCACGTGGCCTCCAGCTTCGAGGGCCTCGTCGTGCGGGTCGTTGACGCCGACGCCGCCGGTGGGGTCGGTCACCTCTGGAAGCTGGTGCGGGTCTTCGACGATCCCGCCACCTGGACCGAGCCCGGTGTTCGTCACCTGGCCGCCGACGGGGCCGTGCCCGTTTACCGGTCCGAGCCGATCGATGACCAGTGGGAGCTCTACGACCTGACCTCCAACCCCATCGAGTCCGAGAACCGGTGGACCGACCCCGACCTCGATGCGGTGCGGGCCCACCTGCTCTCGGTGATGAAGGCCGAGCGGGCCCGGGCCGTGCCCGAGCGCAACCAGCCCTGGCCCTACGAGTCGCGCCACCCGGTGACCCCGCCGGCGGAGAAGCCGCCGCCCCCGGCCCGGCTGCTGCGTCGCCTGGTCCAGCGACTGGGGATGCACCCCGAGGACCCGAACGCCGATCCGTCGCTGTCGTTGCCGCTGCGACGAGCGCTCATCATCTGCACCAATCACGCCTGGCTCGACGTCGGCCAGCCAACCGGCCTGTTCGCCAGCGAGATGACGGGGCCCTACTACCTGTTCGCCGATGCCGGCATGAGCGTCGACATCGCCAGCCCGGCCGGTGGCCTCGTGCCGGTGGACCCCCTGTCGATCAAGCTGGTGCTGCGCAGCAAGGAGGACGACCGCTTCCTGGCCGACGACGAGCTCAAGGACAAGGTCAACCAGTCCTGGGCCGTCGGTGAGCTGGACATGGCCGACTACGACATCGTCTACCTGGCCGGCGGCTGGGGAGCGGCGTTCGACTTCGCCGACTCCGAGGTGCTGGCCGATCAGGTGAGCCGGGCCCACGCCCTGGACAAGGTGCTGGGCGGGGTGTGCCACGGGCCTCTCGCCCTGGCTGCCGCCCAGGCTCCCGACGGTGAGCCGCTGGTGAAGGGCCGCTCGGTCACCGCGGTGACCGACAAGCAGGTCCGCGAGCTGGGCATCGAGTCCACGCTCCGTCACCCCGAGACCGAGCTGCGCCGGGTCGGTGCCCGCTTCGAGAGCGAGACCAGGTTCCGGGACCCGTTGGCCAACCACTGGGTGGTCGACGGTCGGCTGGTGACGGGCCAGAACCAGAACGCGGCGCCGATGGTGGCCCGCGAGATGATGCGCCTCGTCCTCTCCTCCGAGCCCACGTCGCAGTGACCAGCCACGACCCGATGGGGTCGTGGCTGGTCGCCGCTTCCGGGCCCGTGGGCCGTAGGCTCGGACCACTGGCTGGCGTCGGGTCGCGACGTCGCCGCTCACTCGCTGGAGGTCTGCGATGACCACGACCGAGCCCGACACCTTCACCCGCATGGACGAGTCCACCGCCGAGCAATGGGCCGTCATCGGCAAGGAGACCCTGGCCAACCAGCCCCGCGTGGCCGAGCAGTTCCTCACCATGCTGCGCCAGCTGGCCGACATCACCGACGGCTTCGCCACCGACCAGCTCACCCACGCCCTCCAGACCGCCACCCTGGCCGAGCGGGCCGGGGCCGACGACGACATGGTGTTCGCGTCCCTGTGCCACGACATCGGCAAGGTGGTGAGCGTGTTCAACCACCCGGCCATCGCCGCGGAGATGATCAAGCCCTACGTGCGCGACGACGTGTACCACGCCATCCTCCACCACCAGGACTTCCAGGGTCGCCACTACTACGAGCACTTCGGCAAGAGCCCGGACCTGCGCGACCAGCACCGGGGGGAGCCGTGGTACGACGTCGCCGCCCAGTTCGCCGACGAGTGGGATCAGGTGGCCTTCGATCCCGACGGCGACACCCTCCCTCTAGAGCACTTCGAGCCCCTGGTGCGACGGATGACGGAGATGCCCAACAGCATGTGAGCCTTCGGGCCGCGCCGGTGACCATGGCTGGGGCACCGGCGGTTGTCTCGCCCGCCGTCGAGCAGCCGCGATCACTTCGTCGAGGGGCGGCGGCGATCTCACTCACCGATGTCGGGTCGAAGCGGTTGTCGCCGCAGTCCTGAGAGAGGCCTGGCGACCGTGACGACTACGGTTCGCTCGCGGGTCAGCCGCGGCCGCGGCCTCGGCGGCGGCGAGCCTTGCTGGGGGGCGGCGCCTCGGGGGTGCGCCAGGCCTTCTCGTCGGCCCGACGGTCGGCGTCGGCGACCTCGGCGTGGAAGGCGTGCCAGGCCTCGACCCGGGCCGGGTGCAGCTCGCCCGCCGCCACCGCGGCGGTGACGGCACAACCGGGCTCGGCATCGTGGGCGCAGTCGGAGAAGCGACACCCCTCGGCGAGGGTGTCGATGTCGTCGAAGGTGGCGACGACGGACTCGGCGTCGGTCCAGAGCCCGAGAGAGCGCACGCCGGGCGAGTCGATGAGCACGCCGCCCGAGGGCAGGACGTGCAGCTCGCGGGAGGTGGTGGTGTGACGGCCCTTGGCGTCGCCCTCCCGCACGGCGCCGACGACGGCCACATCGCCGTCGGAGAGGGCGTTGGCCAGGCTCGACTTCCCGGCGCCGGACTCGCCCAGCATCACCACGGACTTGCCGATGCCGAGGTCGCGCACGGCCTGCAGGCCGTGCTCGTCCTTGCTCGACGTGACCAGCACCTCCACGCCGGGGTTGGCGCCCCGCACCGCCTCGGCGGTGGTCTCGGCGTCGTCGACCAGGTCGGCCTTGGTCAGCACCACCACGGGCTCGGCATCGGCATCCCAGGCGACGGCGGTGGCCCGTTGGATGCGGCCGTCGCGGACGGGCCGGTCGAGTCCGCACACGATGATGACGGTGTCGATGTTGGCCACCAGGTGCTGCTCGACGTCGCGGCGGGTGTCGCGGCGGCGGAGCAGCGAGCTGCGGTCGAGGGTGGCCACGACGGTCTCGTCGGTGGTGAGGACCCAGTCGCCGACGACGGGCTGGGGGTCGACGGTGGCCAGCACGGGGCGGGCGACGACGCCGTGGCGGGTGGCGACGAGCACCGCCACCCCGTCGTGGCGGATCACCCGTCCCGGCTCGGCGCCCGGACGTCCGTTGCGGCTGGCTGCGTCATCGGCCCGCTCGGTCCACATCGGGGACCAGCCGAGGGCAGGGAGGGGGTTGGTGGTCGTGATGGGCTCAGTCTCCCACCGGGGCGGGCGCAGGCTCGGTGACCCGACCGCAGCGTTCCGGCCCTCGCCGGCCGGCGGCCGTGATCGGTCCGATCACGGGGTCGGCTACCCCATCACCTTGGCCATGGTCTCGCCCAGCAGCGTGACCCGGCCCTCGATGTGGCCGTTGGCCAGGGCGGCGACGGTGAAGCCGTCGATGCCCGTCGCCAGGCGCTCGGAGAACACCTCGCCGATCTCGTCGGGGTCGCCGTGAGGGACCAGGCTCCGCATCTGGGTCGCCTCCTCCTCCGACATGGAGCTGAGGTCGAGGCCTCGGGTGCCCATGAACTCGTCGAGCTCCTTGACCGCCTCGTCGTGGGTGGGGGCCACGCACGCCTGGCCCTGGTGGGTGACGGTGATCTCGGAGCGGTCGCGGCCCAGATCCTCGCAGTGGCCGGCGAGGGCGTCGAGCTTGCGAGGGATCTCGTCCACGCCGCAGATGAGATTGCTGTCGTCGGCGAACTGGGCGACGAGGCGCAGCGTCTTCTTCTCACCGGCTCCGCCGATCATGATCGGGATCTTCCCCACGGGAGGTGGCGAGCTGATGGCGTTGGACACCTGGTACCACTTGCCGTCGAGGCTGGGCCGCTCATCGGCGAACATGCCGGTGATGATGGTGAGGGCCTCCTCCAGCTTCTGGAAGCGGTCGGTGAAGGTGCCGAACTCGATTCCGAAGGAGTCGTGCTCGAGCTCGAACCAGCCGGCGCCGATGCCCAGCTGCGCCCGACCCTGGGACACGACGTCGAGGGTCGTCACCGTCTTGGCCAGCACTGCGGGGTTCCGGTACGTGTTGCCAGTGACCAGTGCCGAGAGCCGGGCCGACGAGGTGTGCTGGGCCAGGGCCGACAGCAGCGAGTAGCACTCCATCATCTCGAACTCGGGTGGGCCCAGCATGGGCAGCTGGAAGAAGTGGTCCATCACCATCACGGCGTCGAATCCCGAGGCGTCGGCTTCCCGGGCCTGGCGGGCCACCACCTCGAACAGGTCGGGCGAGCCGACCCCCGGGTAGGTGAAGTTCGGGATCTGGTAGCCGAGGCGGGTCATGCCCCCGACGCTACGCCCACGTGACCCCGGTCGCACCGGGGTGGGGCCCACCGACTCAGCCGGTGAAGCGAGCGGGGCTGGGGACGGCCGAGGCGGGCGGCGCTATGGGAGTGGCCTCGGGCGGATCGATCGGCTGCGTCGATGCGGGCAGATCGTGGATCTCCGGCGGGTCCGCAGGCTCGAACCGGCGTAGCTGGAAGGACAGCGACGTGGAGAGCCCGGAGACGTAGTTGTCGATGGTTAATCCATGCACGCCGCACCCGATGGAGGGGGACAGGGCGAACCCCGCATCGGCAAGGACCAGGATCCCCGTGGCCGCGTCGTAGCTTCCCTCGATCGTCAGCGAGATCGGCCGAGTCCGACATCCCGGGGGCACGTCGAGCGGTTCGAAGTAGCGTGATCCGAGGGTGACGTCGGCGTCGAGCAGGGTCTCACGGGTGTCGAGATCGATCGACCCCGTGGCCGGGCGATCCTGCCGCAGGACGATGTCCACCCCCGCGTAGCTCCCCGCGATCGAATAGAAGAATCCGGAGAGCTCGCCGGCGTACTCGCGCTTCGGGGTCATGGTCGCGTTGTGACGGAGTGCTTGAGGGACAAGCAGGAACAGGTAGTCGGCGTGCTCGTAGAGGTGGCACTTCCAGAAGTCGAGCAGGTCCATGTTGTTGGTGGTGGTCCTTGCCCCTCTCCACCTCCAGGAGGATTCCGCTGGTGCCGACAGGGCGGTAGTAGTCGGGGCGAAGGCCTGCGGTCTGGTAGCCGGCGAACAGTCCGGTTGTCTCGTTCTGGGAGCCGAGGCCCTTGGCGAAGGGCAGGAACGTCGCCTGCACCATCGCGCTCGACGTGCCCGGCTGGTTCGCGGCCTCGATGAGGGCGAGCGCATCTGGCGTGTTCAGGTGCGAGTGGAGCTGATCGGCGATGTCACGTACCTGACGGAACTCTTCGGTTCCGACGATTCTTTGCTGCACGAACTCGTGGCGTTCGACGCCGTTCCCCGACCCCATAGGGCCGAGGAGCTTCGCGCGCGGGTCGGATGCGAGCTAGCGGGAGTCACTCGCCCCTTGGCTCCAGCCAGTCGACGAGGTCGTCGGCGACCTTCGGGTGGTGGACGAGGCGGATGTGGCCGACGCTGGGGTGGTGGCGCACGGCGATGTTGGGTCCGCCGGCGGTGCTCGGGGCGGTGGAGCTGGTCATGTGCACCAGGCCGTCGCCCAGCAGACGGCTGACGGCGTGGCCCTCGGTGGCGCCGAGGGTGGCGGCCACGTAGGCGTGGTGGGCGTGGGGGATCAGGGCGGCCAGCTCCTCGATCTCGTCATCGGGGGCTTCGGGGTCGGGCTCCGGGCGCCAGCCGTGGGTGAGGTCGCGGATGCCGGCGCTGCGCAGGTCGATGATCCCGGCCAGGCCCCGCGTCTCGGGCAGCACGTCGAGCACCCGTACCGCCCCGGCCGCGCCCTTGGCCAGCCACGACCCGGTGTGGGGTGTGCCCAGGGTGACCACGTGCGACGTCCGACCAACCCAGGCGTGGCCCTCGGCCAGACCCCGGTGCGCGGCGGCGGAGATGACCAGGCCGCCCATGGAGTGACCGACGAGGGCCACCTCGGCCACTGGGACGGGCCATGTCGCCGTGACCTGTTCGATCAGGTCGGCCAGGTCGGTGCCGCTCTCGGTCACGGCTCGGCCGGAGTTGTAGCCGACCTCCAGCGGCGTCCATCCCACCTCGGCCAGGCGCTCGCCGTAGGTGGGCACGTACGTGCCATCGTCCTCGGTCGACCACCAGGCCCAGGAACGGGTGGTCTCGGACAGGCCGTGGACGAAGACGACGACGCGGCCGGTGGGATCGTCGATGCCGGAGGGTCCACCCTCACCCGGGATGACGGGCCGGCCGTGGTGGGTCAACGTCGTCTCGACGATGAGGTCGTCGGCCCGGCCCTCCAGCCAGTCGCCGAGCAGACCGCTGGCGAAGGCCAGCCCGGTGGCCCCCAGGGGCGTGGCCGACACCGTGCGTCGAGGCCGATGCCCGTTCACGGTGGCGATCACCGCACCCGCACCCGCACCCAGGAGGCGACTGCCGCCCCGGACCGACGCGTACACGCCACCGGAGATGGTGTCGTGGGCCAGTCGGACCGGCGTCGCTGAGGGCCCGAGGGCCCGGAAGACCCGGTCGGCGACGGCTCGGTGGGTGTCACGCACGGGCACCGTCAGCTGGTCGACCAGCGCACCGGCGAGGCGGGCCAGACCGGCCACCTCGTCGACCGCCGGCCGCACCGCCGGCACAGGAGCAGGGACATCGGCCATGAGGCCGAGGCTTGCACACCCACAGCGCAGGCGGCGGACGGGACCCTCGGCGTGCTCGCGGGCAGCGCGGCCACACGCCCCGGTCGATCTGAGCCACCCACGCGTCACTGGGGACGGGCTCGTGACCCAGAACCGTATGAGCCGCTCGCCGCAACGGATGAGGTCCGGTCGCGCTCATCGACCCGAGTGGGCTGGGTCGCGATCGGCTGGGGGCGACCGCGGGCCTGAGGGCGGACGGGGCCCCGACCCCGCACTCGGGTGATGCGGTGGCCGGCCCCGGCGTGGCTCACCGGACGGCTCGCTACCCTCACCCCCATCGTCGCGGCCACCGCCGCTGCACCCGGCGACCGAGGAGCCACCGTGGCCGATCCCGAGACTGCTGACCTGACGCCTGACGCCGTGCCGGCGACCGGGTTCGATCACACCCTCGGCATCGAGCACATCAGCGTCACCGGTGACGAGGTCGTCCTGCGTCTGCCCATCGAGGTCCACCTGCTCCAGCCCTACGGCATCGTCCACGGGGGGGTCTGGGCCACTGCGGTCGAGTCCGCCGCCAGCATCGGTGCCGGCGCCTGGCTCCGCAGCCAGCACGAGGGCAGCGTCGTCGGCGTCTCCAACCACACCGACTTCCTCCGGGCCGTGCGCGACGGCGTCGTCACCGTCCGGGCCACGCCCATCCACCGGGGTCGGCTCCAACAGCTCTGGCTGGTCGAGGTCCGCGACGAAGACGAGCGGCTGGTGGCCCGAGGCCAGGTCCGCCTGCAGAATCTCGAGGCGGCCGACCGCCTGGGCCGAAGCAGCAGCAGGTGAACCGTCGCCGAAGCTCCGTGTTGCCTGCGCCGATGATGGGGAAGAGACTCCCCCACCACAGCGGTCGACCGCTTCCGCCACGCATCTCTCCCCCCGAGGTACGACACCCATGACCAGCGAGGGCTACCACGAGCCGATCGACAAGCTCAGCGCCCAGACCATGGACCACCACCGGGCCATCGTCTCGCTGATGGAAGAGCTCGAGGCCGTCGACTGGTACGACCAGCGCGTGCAGGCCACCGACGACGAGGAGCTGGCCGCCATCCTCGCCCACAACCGCGACGAGGAGAAGGAGCACGCGGCCATGACCCTGGAGTGGCTGCGCCGTCGCGACCCGGGCATCGACGAGCAGCTCCGCACTTACCTCTTCGCCTCCGGCTCGATCCTTGACGCCGAGGAGGAGGCGATGGCCGGCGACGGCGGCGGCGACGCCGCTGACACCCCGGCCGCCGCCCCATCCCCGTCGGCCTCCGACGGCAGCCTCGGCATCGGCAGCCTGCGCCGCGACGACTACTCCCTCTGATCCGCCCCCGACTGGAGCCCCCGTGAACCACCTCCTCCGTGACCTCGCCCCCATCTCCGAGTCCGCCTGGGCTGAGATCGACCAGGAAGCCACCGACCAGCTCACCCACTACCTCGCTGCGCGCAAGCTGGTCGACTTCGTCGGCCCCTGCGGCTGGGGCCACGCCGCGGTGAGCCTGGGCCGGGCCGAGACCCGTGACTCACCCTTCGCCGGGGTCACCGCCGCCCAGCGCCAGGTGCTGCCCCTCGTCGAGCTGCGTCGCACGTTCTCGCTGTCGCGCGCCGAGCTGGAGGCCGTCGACCGGGGCGCCTCCGACCTCGACCTGGATCCGCTCGAGGAGGCCTGCCGCGATCTCGCCACCGCCGAGGACGGCCTCGTGTTCAGCGGCTACGCCGAGGCCGGGATCGCCGGCATCGGCGTGGCGTCGCCCCACGACCCCGTCGCCCTCACCGAGGAGTTCGACCGCTACCCCAACCACGTGGCCAAGGCCGTGGCCACGCTCAAGGAGGCCGGCGTGGGAGGGCCCTACGCCATCGCCCTCGGCCCCCGCTGCTACACGGGCGTGATCGAGACCACCGAGCGCGGCGGCTACCCCATCCTCCAGCACCTCCACCTCATCCTCGGCGGTCCCGTCATCTGGGCGCCTGCGGTCGACGGGGCGATCGTCCTCAGCCAGCGCGGCGGCGACTTCGAGCTCACCGTGGGCCAGGACACATCCATCGCCTACCGCAGTCACGACGCCGACAGCGTCACCCTGGAGCTGCAGGAGAGCGTCGCCTTCCAGGCCATCGGGCCCGAGGCCGCCGTCGCCCTCCGCTACGACGACTGAGGTCGGCGGCGGGTCGTGCCCCTAGCGATGACCAGCTCCGCCGGCGGTGATCGACGACTCCACCGGCGGTGATCGGACCGTGCCCCCGGGCCTCACCGCTCGCCCGCGGCGACCGGAGGCAGACAGGTGTCCAGCGTGCCAGCCTGGCGACGTCGCCGACCCGCCCGGAGCGCCTCGTGAGCACGCCTGACCCCACCGCTGTCACTGCTGCCCTGTGGGACGCGATCTACGACCACGACTGGGACGCCATCGCCTCCCACCTCTCCGACGACGCCATCTACTTCGACGTGCCCACCGGGCCGTCGAGCGCAGCCAAGGGGCCCAAGGCCATCGTCGGCCGGCTGCAGCTCGGCCTCGAGCCCCTCACCCGCCATGAGCACATCCACGGCCGGGTGGCGGCGACCGGTGAGGTGGTCATGGTCGAGCACGCCGAGATCTGGGGCTGGGAGACGGGCGAGGAGGTCACGCTCCCCTTTGCCTCGGTCCACCAGGTCGACGGTGACAAGGTCAGCCTCTGGAAGGACTACTGGAACTACGACACCCTGCTCGACGCCGCCCCTGGGTGGTGGAAGGAGCGACTCTTCGCTGCCGACCTCTGGTGGCTCCACGACGCCACCGGCGACCCCCGTCTCTGACGCTCAGGTGACGGTGCCGGCCTCGACGAGGACGGCGGCCACCTCGGCGGAGAGGCCGAAGGCGACGAGGGCCGCCTCGGGCCCGGGGTCGGGGCTCGGCACCTGAGCCGGGGTGCGGTCGAAGCGAGGGGCGGGCGCCGGCTCCGGCGTGCCCCCGCCGTCGGCGCGAAAGGCAGCGCGGGCGACGGCGTGGGGGTGGGCTACCGCCTTGGAGGGCGAAAGCACCGGAGCCACGCAGGCGTGGCGCCGGGTCCTCGTCGTCGAGACCGAGCCCGGTCAGCAGCTCGGCGTAGAACTGCGGCTCCACGGCGGCGCCGTCCACCATGGCGGCGTCGATGACCTGGCCCCGCCCGCTCGCGGTCCGCTCGCGCAGGGCGGCCAGCGCGCCGATGACGGCGAAGCAGCCCCGCCGGCGAAGTCCCCGAGCACGTTGATGGGCGGGGTCGGCGGACCGCCGGCTCGGCCCAGCGGCTCCAGGGTGCCCGACACCGCGAGGTAGTCGATGTCGTGACCCGCGGCCGAGGCCAGCGGGCCGTCCTGGCCGTAGCCGGTCAGGCGCACATACACGAGACCCGGGTTGCGGGCGCAGGCGACATCGGCCCGAACCCCAGCCGTTCGGCCACGCCGGGCCGGAAGGGCTCGATGAGGACATCGGCCGCGTCGGCCAGGCGCAGCAGCAGGTCGAGTCCGGCGGGGTCCTTCAGGTCCACACCGACGAAGCGCTTGCCCCGGTCGAGGGGCCCGAGGCCCCCGCCCACGGCCCCGAGCCGACCCACTGAGACGACGTCGGCCCCTAGGTCGGCCAGCAGCATCCCCGCGAACGGGCCCGGTCCCAGCCCGCCCACCTCCACCACCCTGACCCCCGCCAGTGGTCCCATGTGCGCCTGCTCCCTGCGGTCCCGTGCCGGCCAACCTCCCACACCCCGCGCCGTCCCTGCTCGGCCGTCGCGGGGTGGACCGTCACCTGGCACCCTGGACGGGTGTCCAGCAGCGATGAACTGACGAACAGCGACCGCCGGGGCCGATCATGAGGGCGGTGCGGGTGGAGGCGGGCGGAGGCCTCGAGCGGGCCGAGGTGGCTCAGCCCGACCCTGGTCCCGGCCAGGTGCTGGTGCGGGTGGCGGGCGCTGGGGTGTGCCACTCCGATGTGGCCATCTCGCGGGTCCCGGACTTCTACGGCCGCGGCCCCTTCACCCTCGGCCACGAGACGGCCGGTTGGGTGGCCGGCACGGGGCCCGGGGTGGTGGGTCTGGACGAGGGTCTGCCGGTGGTGGTCCACGCCGAGTGGGGCTGCGGCGCCTGCACCACCTGCCGTCGGGGTCACGAGCGCCTGTGCCCGACCGTCGCCCCCATCGCCGGCGCCGGGCTGGGCGCCGACGGCGGCATGGCCGAGCACATCCTCGTGCCCGCCGCCCGTTACGTCGTCCCCCTGGGTGACCTCGACCCCGTGTCGGCTGGGCCGCTCGACGATGCCGCCCTCACGCCGTACCACGCCATCCGCAGCGCGCGCGACGAGCTCGACGGCGGTGGCTCGGTGGCGGTGGTCATCGGGGCCGGCGGGGTGGGCCACATGGCCATTCAGGTCCTGAAGGCCGTGACCGCTGCCACCCTCCTGGTGGTGGAGCCCGACGAGGAGCGCCGAGGCTTCGCCCTTGACCTCGGCGCCGACGTGGCCGTCCACCCCGACGACGACGTCGCCGCCCAGGTCCGTTCCCTACGCACCGAGGGCGCGTCGGCCGTGTTCGACCTGGTCGGCTCGGACGACACCCTGGCCACCGCGGCCGCAGTGGTGGCGCCCACCGGCCGGGTGGTGCTCATCGGCACCGCCCTCGGCACGTTCGGGTTCAACCTCGTGTCGCTGCCGTGGGAGTGCCGGTTGCACACCTCCTACGCCGGTGAGCCCCGGGAGCTGGAAGAGGTGGTGGCCCTGGCCCAGGCCGGCCACATCACCGTCCACGCCCGCACCATCGATCTCGACGAGGTGCCCGCTGCGATCGCGTCCCTCGACCGCGGCGACCACGGCATCGGCCGCGCCATCGCCGTCCCCTGAGCATCGGCGACCCTCCATCGTGCCCGCCACCCTGTCCATCTCCCTCCTGCGGCCGATTTGGTCGGTCCGGCACACGTGTGCGCAGGTCGATGAGGCCGGGCGGCGCGGGTCGGTGCCGGCGGACGTGCGGCGCGGGACGGCGGTCGTGCCCGGAGGCTGCCGCATGGTCGCGTGGAGCTGTCGGTCAGCGTCGGTGTTCGCGTCGGTGCGGCAGAGGTCGGTCTGGCGCGAGTGCGGTCGCAGGTTCGGAACGGACGCGCTGGCGACCGGGCGAGCCTGACGTCGGTCTCGCGCCAGGGGGGCGGCACCGGTGTCGGTACGGTCCGGGCATGGCCTTCCGCCCGACCGCCGACTCGCCCCTGGGCCAGCTGCGCAACGCGTTCCCGAGGTCCGGACGGGTGGAGTGGATCGGATTGCGGCCCGCCCGCCGGGAGCCGATGCGTCCGGTGGACGAGGTGGTGGCCGTGGCCGGCCAGGGCCTGGAGGATGATCGGTGGACGCCTCGGCCCGGCGGCGTGGGCACCCGCCAGGTGACCTCGTCCAGGCCGAGCACCTGCCCGTCGTCGCCGCCCTCATGGACCTCGGCGAGCTCGACCTCTCCTCCCTGCGCCGCAACCTGGTCGTGGCGGGGATCAACCTCACCGCCCTGCGCGAGCGGCGGGTGCGCGTCGGCGGAGCGGTGCTGGCCGTTGCCGGGCCCTGCGAGCCCTGCTCCCGGATGGAGGCGAACCTGGGCCCCGGGGGGGGGGGGGGGGGTGGAACGCCCGGCGGGGCCAGGCGGGGGGGAACGCCCCGGTCCGGGGGCGGCCCGCTCCGCGGGGCCCGCCAGCCACGGCGACGATTTGCCGCAGGTGTTGGCCTGCGATCTTCCGGCCGTCGATCGCGCCGCCGCCGCACGGGTCAACGCCCGCAGTCTGCGCCGCCTGGCCGAGCGT
>JBBSMQ010000054.1:0-13736 GCA_038233075.1 Acidimicrobiales bacterium | reverse complement strand
CCAGGCCGTAGCCGACCTCATCCGCGAGCGGCCGTACCTGTCGGGGGTGGCGCCACCGCTGCCGCCCTCGACGCCCTCAGTTCCGGCCGGGCCGAGGGGCGGGGTCGAGGCGCCGAAGCCGAACATGAGCGACCTGATCCGCGGCGAGTTGTCTACCCGTAGACAACTGGCCGACCGTGAGGCCGTCGTCGCCATGCGGGCCCGCCCGCGCCCCGGCGACGCCGCCTGACCCCCACCAACCCATCCAAGGAGACAACATGAACCACCATCGAAAGCTTGCCCCGATCTTCGCCGTCCTCGAATTGCACGAGGAAGGGCTGATCCAGCTTCCCGAGCCGTTGGCCCGCCGAGTCGCCCAGGTCGACCGACTGGCCGCAGGCCCACCCGATCCCGAGCCCGTGACCCATCCGGCGGACCTCGTTCGCCGTGCCGTCGAGGACGGCACGCCTCTGCCGACCGCAGCCGAGGTCGCAGAGCAGACAGCCCGGATCGACGCCGGGCAGGTTCTGGCCGGAGCGATTGGGGCGGAGCTCGCCGCCGTCGGGGAGTCGACCGTGAACGGCTTCCACGCCTCCGCCGACTCGCTCATCGTCGAGACGCTGCGGCCCGTGCACTCTCGGATCGTCGACGACCTCCGAGCCGTACTCGCCGTCCTCGACGGCCACGGCCTCGACCCCGCCGGGCTCCTCGATGCCGCCTCCAAGGTGCGACAGGCCCGCCGGGACCTCGACACCCTCGCCGCCACCTACAACCGGCTCCGGGGCGGCTACGGGGCCCTGATCCGACTGGCGCCGCCGACCGTGGATGACGGCCGCTTCAGCGAGCTGCGCAACGGCCACGAGCCCCCGTTCTTCATCCCCCAGGGTGCGACCAGCATGGCGCCCACCGACCCGGCGCTCCGGCTGGCCTGGCTGCTCGGCAACGGCGCCGAGTTGTGGATGGCGACACCCGCCGAGCGGGACGCTCGGTTCGCCGAGGTCTACCCGCCGGACCAGAGCCGCCAGCCCCTCTCCACGGCCGGCTGAGTTCGTGGTGGCCGGCGCCGGGCCCTGCGGCACGGCATGGGGCCGACGGGGCATGCCCCCGGCGCCGGCCGCCACGTTTACCCTCTACCGAGACCGAAGGGACCGCGACCCCGTGACTGAACCGTGCGCCGCAGCCGAGCTCATGCAGCCCGGGCCCGACGGCCTCGACGCCCTGGCCGACCTCCTCGCCCGGCGGCCGGCGTGGCATGCCCACGCCGCCTGCCGGGGTCAGGGGCCAGCCATGTTCTTCCCGGACCGCTACGGCGACCAACGCCCAGCGAAGGCCGTCTGCGCAGGCTGCGCCGTGGTGACCCAATGCGAGCTGGCAGCACGTGCGGGGGGCGATGTGGGCATCTGGGGTGGCACCAGCACACGGGAGCGCCGTAGACGGCGCTCAGAGCCGTCTGAGGGCCTTCTAGCGGGCTCCGCTGATGGCGGCAGGGCGGCGAGACGGTGATACCCGTCCAGTAACCACACGGTCGCCGAGCTGCGCCCCAAGCCCGAGTGTTCAGGTGGGGATTTTCCCCACCTGGACACTCCCAAGGCTGAGGGCGCCGACGGTGCCGAGCCCAAGTGTCCAACTGCGCAATCTGCGCAGTTGGACACCCCGAAGACGAAGGGCCCCAAGCCCGAGTGTTCAGGTGCGGATTTTCCGCACCTGGACAGCAAGGCCAACGGCTCCGACGGGAAGTCGTACCCCGCCACCAAGGCTGCCGATACTCACGAATCCGTGAGTATCTACCGGAGGTTGCCGCCGCCGTCGTCGGCCCACGTGGTGAGCATGGCTCGTAGGACGTCCACGGGCCCGTGACGGGCGACGACCCTCGACCTGCCGGCCTGGTATTCGGTCACGGTCGCCTCGTCGTCGGGCCCGGTGGCCGTCGGGTTGCGGGTGAGCGTGTCGTGGTAGCCATGGGAGATGCCTCCTAGGTTGTACGAGGTGCGAGAGGTGAAGTCCCCTTGCACGGCGCTCCTTCACGACCTGCGGACGGAGGCCCCTCGCACAACGCTGAGTGGGGGGCACCCCGACGACTTCGCCTCCTGAGCTCCGACCCTCAGGTGCAGCCCTCCGCATCGGTCGGGACCCGGCAACGTCGCGACGACCCGTGGCGCCGAGTGGTGGTGGGTCTCGTCACCATCGTCGTCGTCCACCTGATCGGCGTGGTCGGCTACGTGCTGCTGGGCCTCTCCCCCCTCGACGCCCTCTACCAGACCGTCAACACGGTGACGACCCTCGGCTTCAGCGAGAGGGGAGAGCTGACCGCGGGCTTCCGCACCTTCACCATCGTGCTGGCCCTGGGCGGCATCGGCACCGTGCTGTACACCTTGAGCGTCCTCCTCGAGTCCATCGTGGAGGGCCGACTCACCGACGACACCCGGAGGAGGCGCATGGAGCGCAACATCGCCGCCATGAACGGCCACATCATCGTCTGCGGTTGGGGTCGTGTGGGCCGCACCATGGTCGAGCACGCCGAGGGGGCCGGGGCCCGGGTGGTGGTGGTCGAGCGCGACCCCGAGCGCCGGGAGACGCTGCCGTGGCCCACCGTCCCGGGCGACGCCACCGAGGACCGGACCCTCGCCGAGGCGGGCATCGAGCGGGCCCGGACCCTCGTCGTGGCCCTCGACACCGATGCCGACAACCTCTACGTCACCCTCTCGGCCCGAGCGCTGCGACCTGACCTCTTCATCGTGGCCCGCGCCCGCAGCGACTCGGCCGAACCCAAGCTCATCCAGGCCGGTGCCAACCGGGTGGTGAACCCCCAGCAGATCGGCGGCGCCCGCATGGCGGCGCTGGCCATCTCCCACCACGTGGCCGACTTCCTCGACGTGGTGATGCATGACGGGAGCCTGGAGTTCCGCCTCGACGACGTCGCCGTCGCGGCCGGCTCGGCCCTCGACGCCACCACCCTGCGCGATGCGCACCTGCGGGGCCGCACTGGAGCCCTGGTGCTGGCGATTCGCGACGGGGCCGGGGCGTTCCGCACCAACCCGCCCCCGGACACGGCGCTGACGCCGGGCGACGTCCTGATCGCGGTGGGGACCTCCGAGCAGCTGGCCGCCCTGGCTGCCCTGGCGGGCGTCCGACCGTTGACCGCCGGGGGACCGGGCGCCTAGGTTGGCCCCACAGCGGCGTAACTACGCGGCTGTGATCCCGACCCGGAGGTGGCAACGTGGCGCACGAGGGCTTCAGCGGCAAGGCTGGGGCAGAGATCGTCGGCATCACCTACCGCCAGCTCGATTACTGGGCCCGCACCGACCTGGTGCGACCCACCCTGGCCGACGCCAACGGCAGCGGATCGCGTCGCAGCTACTCCTACCGCGACCTGCTCGAGCTGAAGCTGATCAAGACGATGCTCGACTCGGGCATCAAGCTGGAGTCGGTCCGCCAGGCCTTCGCCTACCTGCGCACCAACCTGGGCGAGGACATCGCCGCGGCCCGTCTGGTCATCGCCGGCTCCTCGGCCGTCCTGGTCCGAGACGACGCCGAGATGATCGAGGTCGTCAACGGCCTGCACGGCCAGGGCGTGCTGAACCTGAACCTGGTCACCCTGGACGGGCTCAAGGGCGAGCTCGACGCCGCCGTGCTCCAGCTCCGTCCGTCGGCCTCGCTGGACCTCGACCACGAGCCGGGCGACGTCCCGGCCCACGCCACCACCGGAGGCTGAGCGCTCCTCACCCGGTCACGGTCGCCTGCCAGGTGACCGGTACAGTCGCCCGCCGTGACCCGTACCTCGCCGCTCGACGCCACCCACCGTGCCCTGGGCGCCCGCATGGTGCCCTTCGGGGGGTGGGACATGCCCGTCAGCTACCCGTCGGGCACCCTGGCCGAGCACCAGGCGTGTCGCGCCGCCGCGGTCGTGTTCGATGTGAGCCACCTGGGCACGGTGCGGATCCAGGGGCCCGAGGCTCGGGCGCGCCTCCAGCACGCCTTCACCAACGACCTCGGGCGCATCGGCCCCGGCCGGGCCCAGTACACCCACCTCCTCGATGACGCCGACGCCTCGGTCCTCGACGACGTCATCGTGTGGTGGGTCGATGAGGAGCGCTTCGACGTCATGCCCAACGCCTCCAACACCGACCGGGTGACCGAGGCACTGGGGGGCGGGGCGGGCGATGTCACCGCGACCCGGGCCGTGCTCGCCCTGCAGGGCCCCGAGGCGCGGGCCCGCCTCGCCTCCGTCGCCCCCGACGCCGCCGGCGTGGCCCGCTTCGGGGTGGCCCCCTTCACCTGGTCCGGCGTCGACTGCGTGGTGGCCGGCACCGGCTACACCGGTGAGGACGGGGTGGAGGTGGCGGTGCCGGCCGAGGCCGCCCCCGCGCTCTGGGACGCGGTGGTCGGCGCCGGGTTCGTGCCCGCCGGCCTCGGCGCTCGGGACACGCTGCGGCTGGAGGCGGGGCTGCCCCTGCACGGCCACGAGCTGGGCCCCGGCATCACCCCCCTCGAGGCCGGCCTCGGGTGGGTGGTGCGCTGGGACAAGGGCGACTTCCGGGGCCGGGCCGCCCTCGCCCGCCAGAAGGAGGAGGGCGTCAGCCGGCGCGTCCGTGGCCTGGCCGTCGCGGGGCGTCGACCTCCACGTGAGGGTCAGACCGTGGTCTCTGACGGTGAGGCCGTGGGTGAGGTGACGAGCGGGAACTTCTCACCCACCCTGGGCCACGGCATCGCCCTGGCCTTCCTCCCACCCCAGGCCGCCGAGGGCGACGCCGTCGCCATCGACGCGCGGGGCACGGCCCTGCCGGCCTCGGTGGTGCCCACCCCCTTCGTCACCCGAGGGTGATCCGCCAGTGGGGTGGCGCGACGCGGCGATCGGTAGGGGACGATCACGCAGACCTCAACTCAGCAGCACCACCGTCCGAAGGTTGAGCGGGAACGCGCCACACCGTTGCGAGAACGCCGCGGCCGTGCACGGCAGCGACAACCTCGTGACGCGAAGCACCGCTAGCGAGCAGAGCCGTCCCCGACTGAGCGACCCACTGCCCACGAACGGATTCCTGCATCGCCGCAGGAACCCAAGCTGTCGAACCGTCAGTCATCGTGCGCTCGGGAACTGACACGAGAGAGATGGCGATGCCATTCCGCTGCCCTCCAACCAAGCGGATCGCTTCGTGACCTCGATCGCTCTCGCTGAGCCGGACCTGTGCGAGTGTCATCCTCGCTTCGCCGATGGTGATTCGTTCACCCCCCAAGGTCAAGCTCATGAGTGGTCACGAACTCGAGACGGGCACCATGCTTCCAGGACGAGAGCAGGCTGCGCAGCTGGACGTCGTCATTCAGGGTCGCTGCCGACCAAGTGCCCTCTACCGCCTCGCCACGCAGCAGTCGGTCGGCAATCTCTATCTCCGTCACCTGATCGGCGCTGAGATCCTGTGGGACCCGAAGCTTCAGACCAGATCGGCGCTCGATCCTTGCCAACGCCTTGACATGCACTTGACGAAGGCGTCGCCTGCGGCCTCGATCTCCGCGACGGTCGGACCCTCCTCGCTGCTCTTGCCGTCGGTGCGCCGGCCGAGGCGGTCGTCGTGGTGCCCCGGTCGGACAGTCGGGCACCGGCGACGCCGCCGAGCAGGAGAAGGAGGACCACGGCGGCCGCGAGCAGGGCCCGACGGGATCGGCCGTGCGACCCGGCGTTGATCTCCGCCCAGACGCTCTCGTCGTCGGCGTGGGTCAACAGCTCGTCGAGCGCTGGCGGCGTCTGGGCGTCGGTGTCGAGGACAGCTCGTCGGGCCCGCCCGCTCGCACGGTGATGGCCAGCCGACCCGCCGTGTACACGAGTCTCATAGAACATGGGCCGACGTCGTCGGCGCTCGTGGTTGTCGCTGATCGCACCGCCCCGCGGCTCGGCCGTCTCAGCGGGGATGCTCGGCCAGATCCTCGATCGGGGGACAGGAGCAGACGAGGTTGCGGTCGCCGTGGCCGCTGTCGATGCGACGCACCGGAGGCCAGTACTTGTCGGCCCTGCTCACGTCGCCGGGGAAGGCGGCCTGGGCCCGGGTGAAGGGATGGTGCCACTCATCGGCCAGGACGGCATCGGCGGTCCACGGCGCCCCCCGGAGCAGGTCGGGCTCGGCGTCGACCTCGGCCCGGATGGCGATCAGGGCGTCGCAGAAGCGGTCCAGCTCGCCCCGGTCCTCACTCTCGGTGGGTTCAACCATGAGGGTCCCGGCCACCGGGAAGCTCATGGTGGGGGCGTGGAAGCCGTGGTCGATGAGGCGCTTGGCGATGTCGTCGACGGTGATCCCGGTGGCCTTGGTGAGAGGCCGGATGTCGAGGATGCACTCGTGGGCCACCAGGCCGTTGCGGCCGGCGTAGAGCACCGGGTAGTGGTCGGCCAGGCGGCGGGCCACGTAGTTGGCGTTCAGGATCGCCACCTGGGTGGCGCGACGCAGCCCCTCGCCCCCCATCATGCGGACGTAGGCCCACGGGATGGGCAAGATGCCGGCCGACCCCCAGGGCGCGGCGGCCACCGGACCGGGCGAGGTCTCGACCGGCCCACACTCGGGGACCAGCGGGTGCGAGGGCAGGAAGGGGGCGAGGTGCGCGCCGACCGCCACCGGGCCCACACCCGGTCCACCACCGCCGTGGGGGATGCAGAAGGTCTTGTGGAGGTTGAGGTGGCTCACGTCGGCCCCGAACCGGCCCGGTCGGGCCAGGCCGACCATGGCGTTGAGGTTGGCCCCGTCGAGGTACACCTGACCGCCGGCGTCGTGGATCAGGTCGCAGATCTCACCGATGGCCTCCTCGAAGACCCCGTGGGTCGACGGGTAGGTGACCATGAGGGCGGCGATCGTCCCTGCCGCCCCGTCGACCTTGGCCCGCAGGTCGTCGAGGTCGACGTTGCCGTCGTCGTCGCAGGCCACCACCACGACGCGCATGCCCGCCATGACGGCGCTGGCGGCGTTGGTGCCGTGGGCCGAGGAGGGGATGAGGCACACGTCGCGGCCGTCGTCGCCCCGGGAGCGGTGGTAGGCGGCGATGGCCAGCAGGCCGGCCAGCTCCCCCTGGCTGCCGGCGTTGGGTTGTAGCGACACGGCCCCATAGCCGGTGACCTCGACCAGCCAGCGCTCCAGATCGTCGATCATCTCCCGGTAGCCCGCGGTCTGGTCCCGGGGAGCGAAGGGATGGACGCCGGCGAAGCCCGGCCAGGTGATGGGCTCCATCTCGGCGGCAGCGTTGAGCTTCATGGTGCAGGAGCCGAGCGGGATCATCGACCGATCGAGGGCCACGTCGCGATCGGAAAGGCGCCGCAGGTAGCGCAGCATCGCCGTCTCGGAGTGGTGCGACGAGAACACCGGGTGGGTGCAGAACTCCGAGGTACGCACCAGCGCGGCCGGCACCGACGGGTCGTCGTCGAGCTCCGGGGCCAGGGCCTCGGACCGAGATGGGGCCCCAAAGGCGCCGAGCACGGCGTCGAGGTGGGCCGCGGTCGTGGTCTCATCGACCGAGGCGGCGACGAGGTCGTCATCGATGCGCCGCAGGTTCACCCCTCGGGCCACGGCGGCGGCCACGACGACGTCGGCCCGACCCGGGACGCGGGCGCAGACGGTGTCGAAGAAGCTGTCGTGGACCACCTCGACCCTGGCGTCGCGGAGGCCCCGATCCAGCGTGCGCGCGGCCCGGTGGACCCGGGCGGCGATGGCGATCAGACCCGCAGGACCGTGGTACACCGCGTAGGACGAGGCGATGACGGCCAGCAGGACCTGGGCGGTGCAGATGTTGCTGGTGGCCTTCTCGCGCCGGATGTGCTGCTCGCGGGTCTGCAGGGCCAGCCGCAGTGCCGGTGCGCCGTCGGCGTCGACGGACACGCCGACGAGGCGACCGGGCAGGGACCGGGCCAGGCCCTCGCGGACCGCCATGTAGCCGGCGTGGGGCCCGCCGAAGCCCATGGGCACCCCGAAGCGCTGGGCCGAGCCCACCACGACGTCGACGCCGATCTCCCCGGGCGGCCGCAGCAGGCACAGGGCCAGGGGATCGGCGGCCACCGCCACCACGGCGCCGCGCTCGTGGGCGGCGTCCACCAGGGCGGCGTCGTCGCGGACCAGACCGGTTGTGGTGGGGTACTGGGCCAGCACGCCGAAGATGTCGCCGTCGGGCAGGCCGTCGGCCAGGTCCACCGCGATCACCGGCAGGTCGAGGGGCTCGGCCCGGGTGCGGATCACGGCGAGGGTCTGGGGATGGCAGGCGGCATCGACCACGAAGGCGGCGCCCGTCGGAGCCCGGGACGCGCGCCGGGCCAGGGTCATGGCCTCCGCTGCCGCGGTGGCCTCGTCGAGCAGCGACGAGTTGGCCAGGGCCAGACCTGAGAGGTCGGTGACCAGGGTCTGGAAGTTGAGCAGGGCCTCCAGGCGGCCCTGGGAGATCTCGGGCTGGTACGGGGTGTAGGCGGTGTACCAGGCCGGGTTCTCGAGGATCGAGCGACGGATCACCGGGGGCGTGAGCGTGTCGTGGTAGCCCAGGCCGATCATCGAGGTCAGGACCCGGTTGCGCTCCGCCAGAGCCCGGAGCTGGTCCAGGGCCTCGCTCTCACCGACGGGCTCGGGCAGGTCGAGGGGCACGGCCTGGCGGATGGAGGCGGGGACGGCGTCGTCGACCAGCTCCTCGAGCGAGCCGTAGCCGAGCGAGGCCAGCATGGCCTCCCGGTCGTCTTCACCGGGTCCGATGTGGCGGGCGGCGAAGGCCACGCGGGGATCGAGTACGGTGCGGTCGGACATGAGGCCTCCGGGGGACGGTGGCGCTCCCGAGGTGGGGCGCCGTGAGATCACGTCCTCCCCACGCTGTCATCGGCACCTGAGAGGTTCACCCCCGGAGGGGCTTGCACCGTCGGTGGACCGGATCCGGCCTCTTTCCAGCGTTGCCTCCCCCGTGCGGTCCTGGGGCCTGAGAGATTCCGGGGAGGGATTGCTCCTTCGGCGGCCCGTCGTTGGGCCTCTCCCGCACGGGGTGAACGGCCTCGTCGAGGCTACCAGCCCGAAGCTCCGGCCCCGGAGGCGAGCGGCGGATCCTCGCCCGGTCGTCTACTCGGCCAGGTCGGGGTCGGTCTGCTCGATCCAGTCGAAGAGGGGCTGGGCGCTGAACCACCCGGCCAGCTCGCTGCCCACCTCGGCGGCGGTGGCGCGGGCCACGTCGGCGGAGATGACCCGGGGGGTGCCCGCGGCCCGAGCGGTCAGCTCCACCTCGCAGGTCCGCTCCATGGTGACGAACCAGAACACGGCCTCCTCGATCGAACGTCCCACGGTGAGCAGCCCGTGGTTGGTGAGGATGGCGGCTTTGGCGTCGCCGAGGGCGTGGGCGATGCGCTTGCCCTCGGCCGGGTCGTTGACCACACCCGTGTAGTCGTCGAAGAGGGCATGGTCCTCGAAGAAGATGCACGAGTCCTGGGTGAGGGGCTCAAGGGACCGACCGAGGGTGGAGAACGCCCGTCCGAACTTCGAGTGCGAGTGGGCGGCCGCCACCACGTCGGGTCGGGCGGCGTGGATCTCGGAGTGGATGGCGAAGGCGGCCCGGTTCACCGGCCAGGTCCCCTCCACCACCTCGCCCTGGTGGTCGACCAGGATCAGGTCCGAGGCCCGGATCTGCTTGAAGCTCATGCCGAAGGGGTTGACCCAGAAGTGGTCGGACCGCTCCGGGTCGCGGGCGGTGATGTGGCCGGCCACGCCCTCGTCGAACCCGAAGCGACCGAAGATGCGGAACGCGGCGGCCAGGCGCCGCTTGCGGTGGGCTCGCTCCTCCTCCGGGGTCCGTTCGACGAAGGGGCTGTGAGGCGTGCGGGTGGTCATGGTGTCTCCCGGGATGGCGAGGAACGGGAGTCTACGGCCCGGCCCGCTGTTGTGCCCCGAGGACCGGCGCTCGTCGGCTCTTGCGGACTCTCACTGGATCCCGGGCCCGACCTGCCGATGGGTGACCTCGACGCACGCGGTCGAACGACCGCCCCAACCTCTCGGGACCGGTCCGAAGGAGGCGACTGGATGGATCTCAACGGCCCCGTGCACCTGCTGCTCGGCCTGCCCGGGCAGCCGTCGCCCTCGTTGCCCGACTCGCCCTGGCGGCTCTGGCTGCTTCGCCCCGACGGACCGCTCGACCCTTCGGTCGCGGCGAAGGGGCTCCGCATGTCGCCGGTCGTCCCCCGAGCGGAGCGGCGCCTGGTGGCGACCGTGATGGCCGACGACCCCGGCGAGCTGCACCGCGCCGCGACCCAGGGCGGTGGCGCGCAGGACGCGGCGCGGGTGCTCGCCGCCGCCCGCATGGGCGCCGTGGACCCCGCCGCCGCTGTCGATCTGACCATCGGGGTGTTGCGCGACATGGCCGACCCCAGTGCGCCCAAGGCCCTGCGTCGTCACTGGCCTGACCTGCACGTGCTCGCTCCGCTGGCCCCGGGCGTCCCCGCCCTCGTCCTCCTGAGCCGGGTGGGGCTCGGGCTCCTGCTGGCCGACATGCACCAGAGCGCCGGGGCGCCGGCCGAGGCGCTGGCCGTCCTCCGCGCCCTTCCCTCCCACCCGGCGGTCCACCTGGCCCTGGCGGCGGCCCTGCTGGGCCACGGTGAGCACGATCGCGTCCTCGAGCTCACGACCGACCTGGCCAACGTCGACGATGTCTCGGCCCTGGTCCTGGTTGCCCGCAGCGTCGCGGCTCGGACCACGGGCGACCTGGCCGGCGCCCTCGATGCCGCCTGCGCGGCGCTCGCCGCCACCGACCGCAGTCCCGGGGTTCTCGCCGCGGCTCTCGAGGAGCGCGCCCAGCTCTACGCCGTGGCCCACCACGACGAGCCCGCACAGGCGGACCTGGCGGCTCTGGCCGCGCTGTCCGCCGGCCAGGGCCCGATGGAGGTCCCCGAAGCCACGCCGCTGCAGCGCAGCGGCCCGTCCGCAGAGTCCACCGAGCAGAGGCGAGACCGCGCGCGCGAGCGGATGCGGCGCCGGATCACCGGGGTAGGGGCGCCGGGCACCTTCGGGGGCCGCCACCACAGCACCTACGTCGACGAGATCGCCACCATGTTCGCCCTGGGCCAGGCCGATGCCGCCGAAGAGCTGCTGCTGGGCCTGCTCGACGCCGTCGAGGACGAGGTCGCGGAGTGCCACGTGGCCTTCGACCCCGCCTTCTTCCTCACCCTGGCCGACCTCTACCACGACCGCGGACGCACCGAGGACCTGGCGGCGCTGCGCGACCGCTACGCGGCGGCCGAGGCCCGCGCCGCGCTGAACCTCGAACCCGCAGAGCCCGACGCCAAGGAGGCGGCGGGAGCACCCCCGGTCCTGGACCCCGCCGTCACGGGAGCGACGGCCCTGCCCGCCGAGCCCGTCGCCGTCGAGCCCGTCGCCGTCGAGCCTGTCACCGCCGAGCCTGTCACCGCCGAGCCTGTCACCGCCGAGCCGGTCGAGCCCGTCACCGCCGTGACCGCCTCGCCGACGTCGCCACCCGACTCGCCGACGCCGACGGTGCTCGTGGGGTCGGTGCCGGACCCGGCGCCGCGGGCGGAGGTCGTGGCCGCGCCGCTCGCCCAGCGCCGTCGTGGTCCCGAGAGGGGAGAGGCGGGGCCCGAGGCCACGCCGACCGAGGTGGCGTCGCCGACTCGGGACGAGTCCGAGGATGTGCTGTCCGTTGCCGGCCCGGCGCCGACCACGGAGGACGGGGAGCTCCCGACGAAGCGTCCGCTCACCGCGGTCGAGCGGGCGGTCCGCGGCCCGAGGGTCCGTTCCCTGTAGATTCCGTCACGTGACGGAATCTAGTCCAGGGCAGGGGGCGAGCGGGGCGGAGCGCCCCGGCCGGCCTCGCGCCCCGGGCCCCGGTGCCGCTGGTGTGGCCGGCCCCTGGCGCCGCCCCAGGGACCCGGGCGGCCTCGGCGGTTCTGCCGGCAGGGCTGTCGCCAGCAGGCCCACATGGCCCGCAAGCTCGCCGCCGGCCACGGACTCGATGACGGCGACGTGATCGTTGGGCGGGCGGCGCTTGAGGAGCTCCAGGGCGCGCTGTACTGCCTGGCGGCCGCCGTCGAGGACGTCGAGCGCGACCTGGCCGAGGCCGGCGACGATCCCGCCGAGGTGCGTCGGGCGCTCATGTGGCTGATCGACAACGCCCGGCCCGTGGCCGCGCAGTGGATCGAGCCCCGGACGACGGGCTGATCGGATGACGGGCTGATCCTCTGTCCGCCCACTGGGATTGCTTACTTGACAGAACGTACATTATCGGCGCCGCTGGAGCGCCCCAGGGGGCGCACCTCGGGCGCCGATCAATGCCGAGCTGGAAGCGACCCTGGATGTGCGAGGCCGGGAGCTGTTGCGCCAGCTCCTCCAGGACCACCTCGACCTTCGTGCCCACGACGAGGCCCGCATAGTTGGGGTGGCAGACGCCGACGGCGTGGCCCGAGGCGCAGTGGAGGTCGGCCACGAACGAGCTCTGGCGACGGTCTTCGGGCAGGTCGAGGTTCGCCGTCTCGCCTACCGCCGGCGGGGATGCCCGAACCTGCACCCTGCCGACGCAGTGCTGAACCTCCCCGCCGAGCGCCACTCCCACGGCCTTCGCCCCCTGGCCGCCCTGGAAGCCTCCCGGGGTTCCTTCGACCACCAAGCTCGCCACCCGGCTATCGAAAGGTGAGAAGCGCAACCGTAAGCGCATGGCAGAGGTCGCCAGCGTCTATGACCTCACCCCGGTGCGCCGCAAACCCGCCGACATCCTCCCAGCAGCCGACGACACCGGCCCCGCCACCCCCGCACCGGTGGCGAAGGGGAAGTGGCTCATGGCCTCAGTGGTCGAGGACGCCGCGTCGGTCGTCGCCCGGATCTTCGACGAGGCCGAGCGCCGTGACCCCGTGCACCGCCGAAGATGGGTGGGCCTCGTCGACGGAAACAACCACCAGATCGACCGCATCGGAACCGAAGCCCGCAACCGTGGCGTGGAGGTCGGGATCGTCATCGACTTCGTCCCACGCCGACGCCTGCGCGAAGTACCTGACCAACAAGGCGCCTTACCTCGACTACGCCAACGCTCTCGAGGCCGGTTGGCCGATCGCACCAGGATCATCGAGGGCGCCTGTCGGCACCTCGTCAAGGACCGCCCGGCTGCCCGTCGCGGTTCAGCAGAGGTCCCACCGACGCCACCCCCCGGTTCCGACGAGCTGGATCCACCGGAACCCTGACCGACCGACAGGTAGGGGCGGGGACCGTCGAAGATCCTGAACACCAACCTGTCATGTCGGGTTGACCGGATCGGTGCGTCGCGCTCCTGCTCGGCGGAGAGGCCGGTGAGCCCCGGTGGCACCTCACCGATTCACACTTGCGGGCGTCCCGGGTCGCTGGTCAGCGCCCGAGCGTTCGGAGGGCCGAGGTTCAGCGCGGTTGGGACTGAGCCCGTTGGAAGTACTCGGCACTCGCGGCCAAGGCGATGGCGACGGCCAGGTCACCGTCGTCTCGGATCTCCTCGGCCCAGTGCTCGAGCCCACCGGCGTCGGCGCGTCGCCCGAGCAGGTCCTGGTACAGCGCGTGCACCCGGAGCCGCCGGGATTCGATCGAGCCGAGGAAGGCACGGGCCACGCCGATCCGGCCGCCGGCGGCTGCCCGTGCCGACCAGTGGTCCAGCCCGGCGGTATCGGCCTCACGACCGAGGATCTGCCGGTAGAGCTGCCCGACCCAGGTCCGCTCGTCTCGGTCCCCGGGACCGTCGAAGTGCTCGTCAGACGCGTAGAGCTGCGCCGCAACCTCGGCCACGGTGGCGCGTCCCGAGCGGAT
>JBBSMQ010000053.1:0-15635 GCA_038233075.1 Acidimicrobiales bacterium | reverse complement strand
GCGCCCGGCCCCGCCCGGCCCGTCGCCGCCCTGCCCGCCTCCGCCCCCGTGGCGGCGGTGCCCCCCCACGCCCCGGTCGGACCCCCGGGGGCGGTGCTGGGGCGCACTCCCCACGAGCCCGGCACCCCCGCGGCCGAGGTGCGCACGGCCGAGGCGCGCGACGTGGTGGCCACCATCCGCCGGGCCGTGGCCGAGCGCTGGCAGGTCGACGACGGCCACCATGGCTGGCGCACCGCGACCCTCGGCGACATCACCATCCTCGTCCCCGCTCGCACCTCGCTGCCCTACCTCGAGGACGCTCTGGCCGAGGCGGCCATCCCCTACCGAGCCGAGGCCAGCTCCCTGGTCTACGCCTCCCGCGCCGTGCGAGACCTGCTGATGGCGCTGCGGGCCGTGGCCGACCCCACCGACGAGCTCCGCATCGTCTCCGCCCTGCGCACCCCGCTGTTCGGGTGCGGCGACGACGACCTGCACCGGTTCCGGGTCGAGCGGGGCGGCTGGTGGTCCTACCTCGGCGACCAGCCCCAGACGGTGCCCGCCGACGACCCCGTCGCCCTCGGCCTGGCCGCCCTCCGCAGGTGGCACCACGCCCGGCACTGGGCGTCGCCGTCGGTCCTGCTCGAGCGGATCGTGACCGACCGGCGGGCCATGGAGCTGGCCTTCGTCGAGGGCCGGCCGCGCGACGTCTGGCGACGGATCCGCTTCGTGGTCGACCAGGCTCGCGCCTGGTCCGAGGCCACCGGCGGCGACCTGCGCGACTACCTCGAGTGGGTCGACCTCCAGACGGTGGAGGGGGCCCGGGTGGCCGAGGCGGTGCTGCCCGAGACCGACGACGACGCCGTGCGCATCATGACCATCCACGCCGCCAAGGGCCTCGAGTTCCCCATCACGATCCTCTCGGGTCTCTCCAGCAGGCCCCGCACCGCCCCCCGGCCGGGCGACGCCCGGTTCCCCGCCGAGGGCGGCGTGGCCTACTACCTGGGCCGCAACGCCGAGACGCCGGAGTTCACCGCCACCCGTCCGGTCGACGAGCAGATGTCCCACGACGAGCGGTTGCGGCTGCTCTACGTGGCCACCACGAGGGCCCGAGACCACCTGGTCGTGTCGCTGCACCGCGCCGCCCGGAAGGGGGCGCCGGGGTCGCCCACGACACGCACCAGCGCCGAGGTCTTGGCCGAGGGCATGGGCGACGCGCTCCTCGCCGAGCTGCCCGACGGCGTCGGCCCCGACGTCGACGCCCTGGCCACGCCCGCGCCGCATCCGGTTGCTCCGCCCGAGCCGTTCATGGCGTGGATCGAGGCCTACGAGCGGACCCGGCGCGCCGCCCACCGTCCGACCACGGTGGCGGCGACCACGCTCACCGACGAGGGTCGGCCCGACGTGGAGGCCCCCGACGACCTCGGCGGCGACGACGGGACCGCCCGCCCCGAGCCGGCCGACGCCGGGAACCAGCTCCTCCTCGACTTCGACGCCGACGCCGACGCCGACGCCGCCGGCCCACGCCGAGAGCCGGAGCTCGACCGGTCGCCGGACGGCTCCGACGCCGGCCTGCGCAAGCGGCCCCGCGACCTCGATCGGCCTCCATGGCTCAAGGGCCGCTACGGGACCGCAGTGGGCCGGGCCGTGCACGGCGTGCTCCAGACCGTGGCCCTCGACGCTGACCCGGGCGCCGGCGAGGTCGACGACGCCGTGGCGGCCCAGTGCCAGGCCGAGGCGGTGCCCGAGCGCGCCGGCACCGTGCGGAGCCTGGTGGCCCTGGCCCTGGGGTCGCCGTCGGTAGTCGAGGCCAGCACCGCCCCCCACTGGCGGGAGATCTACGCCTGTGCCCCCGTCGGCGACCGGCTGCTCGAGGGCTACGTCGACCTGCTCTACCGCGGCCCCGACGGCCTGGTGGTGGTCGACTACAAGACCGCGGCCACCGCCGCCCCCGCCGAGCTCGACCGTCGGGTCGAGGGGTACCGCACCCAGGGCGCGTCCTACGCCCTCGCCGTGGGGCGGACCACGGGTGAAGACGTGGTCCGCGTCACCTTCTGCTTCCTCACCCCCGAGGGAGTGGTCGAGCGCCACCTCGACGATGTGCCTGTCGCCGTCGCCGAGGTGGAGTCAGCCCTGCTCGCAGACACCGCCGCGCCGGGCTGAGGAGGACCGGATCAGCTGCCGGAGAGGGTGGCGTCGAGGGTGATGTCGGCGCCGGCGAGGACCTTGGAGACCGGGCAGGCCTCGGACGTGGCCTTGGCGATCTCCTGGAACGCGGACTCATCGATCCCGGGTACGACGGCGTTGGTCACCAGCTCGACCTTGGGGATCTTGAAGCCCTCGCCCTCCTTCTCGAGGTGCACCTTGGCGGTCGTCTCCACGCTGTCGGGCACGTGACCCTCCTTGCCCAGCTCGTTGGCCAGCGCCATCGAGTAGCAACCAGCGTGGGCGGCGGCGAGCAGCTCCTCGGGGTTGGTGCCCGAGCCGTCCTCGAAGCGGGACGAGAACGAGTAGGCGCCGTCGATGGCGCCCGAGGCGGACCGCATGGTCCCCTTGCCGTCGCTCAGCGACCCTTCCCAGCGGGCATCGGCGTTCCTGGTCGGCATGTGGGCTCTCCTCGTTGTTGGGTCGATGGTCTCCAACACCCTTCCCTCGCGACCCATTCCGACACAGGATCGGCGAGGTGGCCACCCGCGCGCTCGGTGACCACCGGGCCTTGACAGGCGACGCCGGAACGAGGAAGGTGCTCGGGATGCGCCGCCCGTCCACCCTCCTCCTCCTCGTGTAGACGAACGCCCCCATAGGCGTTCGTCAGCTCCTGAGCCTCCGGGCCGGGAGCTTTCTTCGTTTTCCGGCCCCGTACGCTCTTCTCCAGACATCGACGGCCGGACCCGGCCCACCCACCCCGACCCCAGCGAGTCCGCCATGGCCCCCCCGCCCACCACCCCGAAGCGCATGCCGTTCGACAAGTACCGCCCCACGGTGCCCGTCGACCTGCCCGACCGCACCTGGCCGGACAACCGCCTCACCACCGCCCCTCGGTGGTGCGCGGTCGACCTCCGCGACGGCAACCAGGCGCTGATCGACCCCATGGACCCGGCCCGCAAGCTGGCCATGTTCCAGACGTTGGTGGCCATGGGCTACAAGGAGATCGAGGTCGGGTTCCCGTCGGCCAGCGAGCCCGACTTCGCCTTCGTGCGCCAGCTCGTCACCGAGGACCTGATCCCCGACGACGTGCACATCCAGGTCCTCACCCAGTGCCGGGATGACCTCATCGCCCGCACCTACGAGGCCATCGCCGGCGCGCCCCGGGCCATCGTCCACTTCTACAACTCGACCTCCACGCTCCAGCGCAAGGTCGTCTTCGGGCTCGACCAGGCCGGCATCACCGAGATCGCCGTCAACGCCGCCCGCATGTGCAAGAAGCTGGAGCAGACGATCCCCGACACCGCGGTGCGCTACGAGTACTCGCCGGAGAGCTTCACCGGCACCGAGCTCGACTACGCGGTGGAGATCTGCGACGCGGTGGCCGAGGTCATCGAGCCCACGGCCGACGACCCGCTCATCATGAACCTGCCGGCCACCGTCGAGATGTTCTCCCCCAACCTCTACGCGGATGCCATCGAGTGGTTCCTGCGCACCGTGCGCGACCGGGAGTCGGTCGTGCTGTCGCTCCACCCCCACAACGACCGGGGCTGCGCGGTGGCCGCGGCCGAGCTGGGCGTGCTGGCCGGCGCCGACCGGGTCGAGGGCTGCCTGTTCGGCAACGGCGAGCGCACCGGCAACGTCGACCTGGTCACGCTCGGCCTCAACCTGGTCAGCCAGGGCGTCGACCCCGGAATCGACTTCACCGACATCGACGCCGTGCGTCGGGTGGCCGAGTACTGCAACCGCCTGCCGGTGCACGAGCGCCACCCCTACGCCGGCGACCTCGTCTACACCGCGTTCTCCGGCTCCCACCAGGATGCCATCAAGAAGGGCTTCGCCGCGTTGCACGGCGAGGCCGAGGCCGCCGGGCGCCACCGGCGCGACTACGAGCGGTGGGAGGTGCCCTACCTGCCCATCGACCCGGCCCACGTGGGTCGCACCTACGAGGCCGTGATCCGCGTCAACAGCCAGTCGGGAAAGGGCGGAGTGGCCTACATCATGGAAGTCGAGCACGGTTTCGCCCTTCCTCGCCGCCTCCAGATCGAGTTCTCCAAGACCATCCAGCACATCGTGGAGGACACCGGCACCGAGATCGGCCCCGGCGCGATGTGGGATGCCTTCACCGCCACCTACCTGCCTGAGGATCCCGCCCTCGAGCTGCGCTCCAGCGAGCTGTCCTCGACCTCTGACGGCGAGAGCACCATCACCGCCCAGCTACTGGTCCGCGACGCGCCGACCACGGTGACCGGTTCCGGCAACGGGCCCGTCGCTGCCTTCGTCGACGGTCTGCGGTCCGGCCTGGGCGTCGCGGTCGAGGTGGTCGACTACCACGAGCACTCTCTGGGCGCCGGCGCCGACGCCACCGCGGTCGCCTACGTGGAGACCAAGGGCGGCGACGGCACGGTGCGCTGGGGGGTCGGCACCGACCCCAACATCATCACCGCCTCCCTCAAGGCCGTCCTGGGCGCCGTCGGCCGCGGGAGCGCCCTCACCGTCGACTGAGCACGCTCACCTCAAGCCCCCATCCCCGCCCCGCCGAGCCAGATGGCGCCCGCTGCGGCACCGGTCCGCGCCTCGGTCCCCTTCATCAGCTGAGCCTCACGCCGCGCCCAGGCGACCGGGAGAAGGCCCGGTCTCACCGTCGGCGACCTGCCGGTGGGCCAAGAGTCGACCACCGACGACGCGGACGACCATCGCCGGAGCGCCACGCGCCCCGGGACCGCGATGCCGGACCGGCCCCACCCTGCGCCACCGAGGGCGGGGCGCCGACCGGTCGCGTCCTCACCCTCCCCCTGGGACCGGTGGCCGCCCTCGTCACAACCGGGGGGCCGGCGCCGGCGGGCCGCCGACCTCAGTCCGCCGGCGCCACCGAGGCGAAGGCGCGAGCGCGGTCGAGCTTCTGTAGCCGCTCGCCGGCATCGACCGCGCCCACCAGCTCGTAGTCGGTCGCGAAGATGCTGCGGACCTCCCCGTCGGCGTCGAGGAGCCAGGCCGGGGCGAGCCGCCGGGGCACGCGCACCCGCTCCGGGCGCTCGTGGGTACCGAAGGCGCGGTCCCAGAACGGGACGGTCACACCGTGGTTGGCGAGGGGCGCCCCGAAGTGGTGGTGGAAGTGGTGACGGCGGACCAGGTGCTGGTAGCGGGTCCGGGGCGGACGCAGATGGGCCACGGCGTGCTGGTACTCGTAGGTCGAGTAGCCCGCCACCCAGCCCAGGGCGAACGCGAGGCCGACGACGGGCCCGGCCAGGAGCCACCCGAGGGGAGCCCACACGGTGGCACCGACGAGCAGCATCCCCGTCCAGCTGAGGACGTGGGTCCACGACAGGGTCCAGCCGGCGGTGACATGGTGCTCGAGGTGCTCCCGACTCATCATCCCCCTGCCGCCGAGGGCGTGCATGGCAAAGCGGTGCAGCAGGTACTCGGCCAGGGTCCACAGGACCATGCCGGAGGCGAAGGCCGCGACGAGCATGAGGGCGAGGGGCATGGGTCCTCCCTGGTCAGGGGCCGGTCGGGGTCGGCAGGTCGGCCGCGAGCGAGGCGGCCGCGGCGAGGGCGTCGGGAGCGGCGCCCCAGCCTCGGAGGAGGGCAGCGGTCAGGTGGTCGCCCAGCCGGGCTCCGGTGGTGGGGAGCCCGGTGGTGAGCTCGTCAGCGAGCAGGGCGCCGTTCATGGCCACCACCCACGAGAGGGTGCGCACCAGGGCCTCGTCGAGAGGCTGGTCGAGCGGATCGGGCTCGCCGGCGGAGCGCGCCAGGGCGCCGACCTCCGCGGCCTCGGCGAGCAGGCGGCGGGGCACCTCCAGCACGGCCATGGCGGCGGGGACGACCTCGGCCGCGTCGGCGGTGTCCTCCACTCCCGGGGTGACGAGCAGCCGCTGCTGGAGGCGCATCTCCCGGCGGTGGTGCTCGGGGGCGGTGAGGAAGAGACGGGAGAAGGCGAGCAGCCGGGCCAGGGCGGCGACGTCGGCCTCGGCCCCTCTGTCCTGGAGGAGCGCGTCCCAGCGCTTGCCGTGCTCGGCGGCGACGGCACCCAGCACCGCCAGGGCTTGCTGCTGGAGGGCAGCCAGGAGCGCGGACCGCGACGGGAAGTAGGTGTAGAGCGAGGCGGGGGCGTAGTCGGCCGCCTCGGCCAGGGCCGTCATCGTCAACCCGTCCAGGCCTCGCTCGTCGATCAGGTCGGCGGCGAGGTCCAGCAGGGCGTCCCACCGGGCCTGACGCTTGCGGGTCCGACGGTCAGCGGCATCCACCGAGGGGGTGACGTTCTCCGAAGGCATTTCGGAAAACGTACATTGGTCGATGGACGTTGGCAACCACGTCGGAGGCCCGGCGTCGCCCGCCGACCCCAGGGAACCGCCGCCCTGAGCCACCCCTGGCGGGGCTGAGGGCGGCCGCTCGAGGTGGCGGGTGGGATTCTCAGGCCATGCCGTAGGCGTGCTCGGGGTGGAGGCGGAGCACCAGGCGGCCGTCGCCGACCATGGCCCGGCGGTACTCGTCCCAGTCGTCGTGGTCGCCCTGGAGGCTCTGGTAGAGCCCGACCAGCTCGTCGACGGTGGCATCGTCGGGCTCCGCCGCCACGGGCGTCAGCTCGGCCGTGCCCTCCACCACCACGTAGGACCAGAAGTCCTCGGCGGTCACGTACAGCGCCACCCTCGGGTCGCGCCGGGCGTTGGCCGTCTTTGCCCGGGAGTCGGTGACCGAGATGCGGATCACGCTGTCGTCGCCCAGGGCGTAGGCGATGTTCGACAGCTGGGGCCGGCCGTCGGACTTCAGCGCGACCACCACCCCCCTGTGCCGGTCACGGAGGTAGTCGAGGGCAGTGCTGAGCTCCATGCCTGGGCGAACACCGCACCCACCGGGGACCTTCCCCGGCAACCTGGAGCACGTGGCGCGGGTCGAGGTACGTGTCGCGCACGCCGAGGGTGCGGCGCAGGCCGAGGTGACGCTCCAGCAGCTCGTCGGTGCCGAGGGTGGCCATGGCGGCCAGTTCGTCGCCGTGGCCGGCAGCCCGGGCCCGCGGCCAGGCCCCGGCCCACGCCGAACCAGCCGGGCACGTTCTGGCGGGTCTGGGTCCACCGGAACACCCACGGGATGGCCCGCAGGTCCGAGAGGTCGGCCCCGGCGGCCCCACCCCCGCCCCGTCGGGCGGGCCGGGAGCCGATGTGGAGCGCCCCCAGCCCGTCGACGGGGTGGAGGCGAGGAAGTAGGGCACGAGGGACGGGTCGTCGACCAGCTCACGGTAGGCGGCGTTGACCGCCCCCGAGACCGCGTCCATGACCTCGTCCCACCGGGCCAGGACCGTGGCGTCGATGGTGGCCTCGGTGTGGAACAGCGTCGCCGTGAGCACCGCACCCATGGTGAGGCGGAGGTTCCGGTCGGCGATGCCCCGGGTGGCGTACTTGTCGGAGATCACCTCGCCCTGCTCGGTGATCTTGATCGCGCCCTGGAGCACACCGAAGGGCTCGGCCAGGATGGCCTCCGCCGTCGGCCCCCGGCCCGGCCGACGGTGCCGCCCCGGCCGTGGAAGAGGGTCAGGCGCACGCCGTGGTGGACGGCCACGTCGCGGAGGGCCCGCATGGCCCGGTGGATCTCCCAGCGGGAGGTGGTGATCGGCGCGGGTTCTGGGCGCCGCACCGCTTCTGATCGGTGACCGCGCCAAGGGTGGCGGGCCTGACCGCCGGGACGGGAGCCGGTGCACCCCAACGCGCGGTCACGGTTTCGCGGGCGCGCCGCGCCGGTAGGTTCGGTCCATGGACATCGGCCGTTACGGCATCTGGACCTTCCAGCTCGACCTGGTGCCCTCGGCCCGCTCGGTCGAGCACGTCGACGAGCTCGACGAGCTCGGGTTCGGGGCGGTGTGGGTGCCCGAGGCCGTTGGGCGAGAGGCCTTCACCAACGCCGCCCTCCTCCTGCGCGGCGGTCACGACATCGTGGTGGCCACCGGCATCGCGTCCATCTGGGCCCGTGATGCGATGGCGGCCGGCGCGGCGCACAAGACGCTCACCGAGGCCTACCCGGATCGGTTCCTGCTCGGCCTCGGCGTCAGCCACGGGCCCATGGTCGAGGGCCTCCGCGGCCACGACTACACCAAGCCGTTCTCGGCCATGCGCGCCTACCTCGACGGCATGGACGCCGGTCTCTTCATGGCCTCCGAGCCCGAGAGCGAACCCCGGCGCGTCCTGG
Organism: Acidimicrobiales bacterium; assembly: GCA_038233075.1. Lineage (GTDB taxonomy): Bacteria > Actinomycetota > Acidimicrobiia > Acidimicrobiales > Iamiaceae > Iamia. Next base: position 7,334 of record JBBSMQ010000053.1, on the reverse strand, counting down.
CCGCCCTCGGCCCACGGATGCTGGGCCTGGCTCGGGACCGAGCTGCCGGCGCCCATCCGTACTTCGTGCCGCCCGAGCACACCGCCATCGCCCGCAAGGAGCTGGGCGAGGGCCCGCTGCTGGCCGTCGAGCAGGCCATCGTCCTCGACACCGACCCCGTCCGCGCCCGGGAGAAGGCCCGCACCCACACCTCGATCTACACCGGGCTCCCGAACTACGCCAACAACCTGACCCGTCTCGATCCGAGCTTCGGCGAGGACGACTTCCAGGGCGGCGGCAGCGATCGCCTGGTCGACGCCATCGTCGCCTGGGGCGACATGGACGCCGTGCGGGCCCGGATCCAGGCCCACCACGACGCCGGGGCCGACCACGTCTGCATCCAGGTCATCGACGGGGGCACCGAGGTGCCCGACCAGTCCTGGCGTGACCTCGCCGCGGGCCTGGGTCTGTCGGGCTGAGCTCGTCGCAGCACGGTGGACGGATGGGACGAGATCGACGGTGACGAGGGGCGACCACCCATCTGTCCCGCCTGCGGGGTGACCGCCCTGCCCGGCGACCTGGCCCACGTCCTCGACACGACCTTCGTGTGCGACAACCCCGACTGTGAGTCCTACGGCGAGGTCGTGGGCTGACGATGCGCCGGGCGCACGCGTCCCCGGCTGACCGCGAACACGTCGCCGAGGAGGCGCCATGGAGTCGATGGAGATCGGGGTACGGACCGGTGACCGGGGCGTCACCGACCTGACCGGCGAGGTCGAACGCTTCTGCGCCGGGCGCGGCGACGGCCTGGTCCACGTGTTCGCACCGCACGCCACCGCGGGCCTGGCGCTCATCGAGACCGGCGCCGGCAGCGACACCGACCTCCTCGACGCCCTCGACGCGCTCCTGCCCCGCGACGATCGCTACCGCCACCGCCACGGGTCGCCCGGTCACGGCGCCGACCACGTCCTGCCCGCCCTGATCAACCCGTCGCTCAGCATCCCGGTGCTGGGAGGTCGGCCCGCCCTCGGCACCTGGCAGAGCATCGTGCTGGTGGACACGAACGTCGACAACCCCGATCGCACCCTCCGCCTCAGCTTCCTGACCGGCTGACCGGCTCGTCCCCGCGGGGACCGGATCGTCCCCCGGATCACCCGGGGCGACCCACGGCTCAGAGGCGGCGCGGATAGGTGGGCGTGCACAGCGCGTCGGAGCGCCGCTCTGAGCAGCCTCGGCTGGCGCCTCGGCACCGTGCTGTCGCTGAGAGGCCTCGGGAGCGTGGCGTGCAACTTTGCCCTCGTTGCGCCTATCCGCTCGGCCTCTCAGCCCAGCCGAGCAGGCCGGGCGGGCTCAGCCGGGACGGCCGGCACCGTCGGGCCGTCGGGCGATCGGCGGGGCCCGGACCAGAGCACCGAGGCGAGGGTCGCGACCACCAGCAGACCCAGGACGATGCCGCCCACGGGTGCGACGGTGGGGGCCATGACCAGGTCGGCCATCAGCTCGCCGGGAGGCTGGACGTAGACGAACAACAGGGCCGTCGACCCGATGGCCAGGGCCCGGGCCGGGACGGACGGGGCCAGGGCAGCGAGAGGCAGGAACCCGGCCGCGTACCACGGCAGGGTGTAGTCGAGGGCGAAGCAGACGACCACACCCATCGCGGTGGCCAGGACGACGACGTCGATGGGTCGAGGGGCCCGCCAGGCCAGCAGTCCCAGCGCCAGGACCACGAGCACCATGGCTAGGGGGTGGGCCCAGCCGTCGTCTCGGAGGAGCTGGTCACCCCTCGGGAACAGGGTGAGGGCGCCCCAGAGCGACCCGCGCGAGAGGGTCTGGTTCAGGTCTCGGAGCGGGGCCAACGCAGCCGGTCCGCCCACGACGAGGTAGGAGCCCCCCAGCACCCCGCCGAGGACGGCCGCGGACCGCGCCGCCTCCCCCCACCGGCGGGCGCCGACCGACACCAGGACCACGACGCCGGCGACGGGCAGGAGCAGGACCTTGACCGCGCAGGCAAGTCCGACCATGAGCGCCCCTCCGGCCGTCCGGCGCCGCCGGACGAAGTCGACCCCGACGAGGGCCAGCACGCCGGCGAGCAGGTCGTTGTGGCCTCCGTGGGCGGTGACCACCAGCACCGGGGAGAGGCCGACGGCGACGAGCGTGGCGGAGGGACGACCCCGACGGTGGAGGTACCAGGTGCCGGCCAGCAGGGCGACGCCAGCCGACCCCTGGAAGAAGAGCCGGGCCCGCAGGGGGGAATCGCCGTAGAAGACGGCCCCGAGCGCGGACCAGGCGGTGAAGAACGGGCCGTAGGCGGTCGGCGTCGTGCGCCAGGCGTCAGCGACGCGACCGGTCAGGACGTCACCGCTCACCAGCTCGGGCGCGGAGAGGTAGGGGTTCAGCTGGTGCCAGGTGACCATCCGTCCGTAGGTGGCGTACAGGTAGAGGTCCTGGGAGCCGAACGGCGGCACCAGCACGGCGACGGCGATCACCGCGGCGCTGGCGCCGAGGACGAGGCGGGGGTCGAGGAGCGGGTCGCGCTGCTCCCACAGCACGAGTCCGAGGTGGACCACGACCACGGTGACCAGTGGGATCCACCGACTTCCGCCCTCCAGGGCGGCCTGGGTGGCGATCCACAGGATCTCGGCTCCGACCACCACCCCGAGCAGGGTGCGACGCACCGCCGACGATGACCGCACGGGGCCCCCACGGGCCGACCTGGGCCCGCGCTGGTGGGCCTGGTGGCGGCCGGGGGGTGCCTCGACCGGCCCCGGCGGGGAGATCGCCGTCGCAGCGACAGGTGCGTGGTTCATGGGTTTCTCGGGAAGGGGGGCGCCGGCGCCGGTCGACGTCTCCGTGGCCACCCCCGCAGAGCGTAGGCCGGGCCGTGGCCTGTGCCCCGGTCGACCGGCGGCGCCGACGGCCGGTCCGCGGCCGTCGGCGCAGCTACCCGCGCCGGTCGAGCCGGTCGGAGACACGACGCCTCTGACCGGGGACCTGGTCAGACGTTGCGGCGGTAGCGGCCCCCCACGTCGAAGAGGGCGTGGGTGATCTCGCCCAGGGTGGCACACCGCACCGCATCCATGAGCACCGAGAAGAGGTTGTCGCCGGCCAGGGCGGCGTCGCGCAGCCGGCCCAGGGCGGCCTCGCGCTCCGAGGCGTGACGGGACTGGAAGTCGGCCAGCCGGGCCAGCTGGCTCTGCTTCTCCTCGTCCGACGACCGTTGGAGGGTGATCTCGAGCTCCTCGGCGTCCTCCTGGGCCTCTGACGGCCGCGGCAAGAAGGTGTTGACCCCGATCAGCGGCAGGGTGCCGTCGTGCTTGCGGGTCTCGTACAGCAGCGACTCGTCCTGGATGCGGCCCCGCTGGTAGCCGGTCTCCATGGCGCCCAGCACGCCACCCCGCTCAGCGATGCGGTCGAACTCCTCGAGCACGGCCGCCTCGACCAGATCGGTGAGCTCGTCGATGACGAACGACCCCTGGTTGGGGTTCTCGTTCATCGCCAGGCCCCACTCTTCGTTGATGACGAGCTGGATGGCCAGGGCGCGGCGCACTGACTCCGGGGTGGGGGTGGTGACGGCCTCGTCGTAAGCATTGGTGTGGAGGCTGTTGGCGCTGTCGTAGACGGCGATGAGGGCCTGGAGGGTGGTGCGGATGTCGTTGAAGGCCATCTCCTGGGCATGGAGGGAGCGACCCGAGGTCTGCACGTGGTACTTGAGCTTCTGACTGCGCTCGTTGGCGCCGTAGCGGTCGCGCATGGCGATGGCCCAGATGCGGCGGGCCACCCGTCCGATCACCGTGTACTCGGGGTCCATGCCGTTGGAGAAGAAGAACGACAGGTTGGGGGCGAAGTCGTCGACATCCATGCCTCGGGCCAGGTAGGTCTCGACGTAGGTGAGGCCGTTGGCCAGGGTGAACGCCAGCTGGCTGAGGGGGTTGGCCCCCGCCTCGGCGATGTGGTAGCCGGAGATGGAGACGGAGTAGAAGTTCCGCACCCTCTCGGCCACGAACCACTCCTGGATGTCGGCCATCAATCCGAGGGCGAACTCGGTGGAGAAGATGCAGGTGTTCTGACCCTGGTCCTCCTTCAGGATGTCGGCCTGCACCGTGCCCCGGACGGTGGCCAGGACGAAGGCGCGGATCTCAGCCGCCTCGTCGTCGGTGGGAGGTCGACCGTGCTCGCCGGCGAAGGCGTCGAGTCGCTGGTCGATGGCCGTCACGAGGTACATGGCGAGGATGGTGGGGGCGGGGCCGTTGATCGTCATCGACACCGAGGTGGTGGGATCGCACAGGTCGAACCCGTCGAAGAGCACCTTCATGTCGTCGAGGGTGGCCACCGAGACCCCGGAGTTGCCGACCTTGCCGTAGATGTCGGGTCGGAGGTCGGGGTCGAAGCCGTAGAGGGTGACCGAGTCGAAGGCGGTGGAGAGCCGGGTGGCGGGCTGGCCCTCGGCCAGGAGGTGGAAGCGACGGTTGGTGCGGAACGGGTCGCCCTCGCCCGCGAACATGCGGGCCGGACGCTCCTCGTCACGCCGGAACGGGAAGACGCCGGCGGTGAAGGGGTACCGGCCGGGGAGGTTCTCCTCCATCAAGAAGCGCACCAGGTCGCCGTGATCGGTGGTGCGAGGCAGCGCCACCCGGCGGATCTTCGAGCCCGACAGCGACTCCTTGGTGAGAGCGATGGTCAGCTCGCGGTCGCGGACCGTGAACGTGTGCTCCTCACCCGAGTAGGCCTCGACGGTGGCGGGCCAGTCGTCGAGCAGGGCCCGCGTCTCGTCGTCGAGCGCCGCGTCGGCCTCGGCCTCCAGGCCGGGAAGGCCGGCCGCCTCCTCGTCGCCCCCGGCCTCGGCCACCAGTGCCCGCACGGCCTGCACCTGCTGGCGGCGGCGGGCGAGGGCCGCTTGCTCCCCGACCCGCCGGTGGTGGGCCCGCACGGCCTCGGCCACCTCCGCCAGGTGCCGGGATCGGGACGGGGGGACGACGGCGGTGTCGGCGGTGGACACCTTGGTGTCGACCCGGGTGAGGCCCCCGTCGCCATCGGACAGAATGAGGCCGTGGCCGGTGAGCCGGTCGAGCAGGGCCTGGTAGAGGGCGGTGACGCCGTCGTCGTTGAAGCGGCTGGCCACCGTGCCGAACACCGCCATGTCCTCGGGCTGCGAGCCGAAGGACTCGGTGGCGCGGAGCACCTGACGGCGGACGTCGCGTAGGGCGTCGGCGCCGCCGCGCCGGTCGAACTTGTTGATGGCCACGACGTCGGCGACGTCGAGCATGTCGATCTTCTCCAGCTGGCTGGCGGCGCCGAACTCGGGGGTCATCACGTAGAGCGACACGTCGGCGTGGTCGACGATGGCGGCGTCGCCCTGGCCGATGCCCGGCGTCTCCACGATGACCAGGTCCGCGCCCCAGGCCTGGGCGGCGCCGACGATGTCGTCGAGGGCCTCGGGCACCACCGCTCCGGCCGTGCGGGTGGCGAGGCTGCGGAAGAAGATGGTGACGGGGTCGATGGCATTCATGCGGATGCGGTCGCCCAGGAGGGCGCCGCCGCCCTTGCGTCGGGTGGGGTCGATGGCCAGCACCGCCACCCGCAGCTTGTCCTCCTGATCGAGACGGAGGCGGCGCACGAGCTCGTCGGTGAGCGACGACTTCCCGGACCCACCGGTGCCGGTGATGCCGAGCACGGGGGCCGTCCGCGCCTCGGCCGCGGCGCGCAGCTCGGCCACCTGGACCGAGGGCAGGGAGTCGGCCTCGAGGGCGGTGATGACCCGGGCCAGGGTGGCGGTGTCACCGGTGAACAGCGGGTCGAGGGAGGACGGCCCGTCGACGGCCAGGTCGACGTCGCAGGCCGCGACCATGGTGTTGATCATGGCCGGCAGACCGAGGGTCTGGCCGTCCTGGGGCGAGAAGATGCGGGCGACACCGTCGGCGTGGAGCCCGTCGATCTCGGCCTGGGTGATGGTGCCCCCGCCGCCCCCGTACACCTTGACGTGGCCGGCGCCGCGCTCGGCCAGCAGCTCGAGCAGGTAGCGGAAGTACTCCACGTGGCCGCCCTGGTAGGAGCTGACGGCGACGCCCTGCACGTCCTCCTGCACGGCGGCGGTGACGATCTCGTCCACCGAACGGTTGTGCCCGAGGTGGATGACCTCGGCCCCCTGGCTCTGCAGGATCCGGCGCATGATGTTGATCGAGGCGTCGTGGCCGTCGAACAGGCTGGCGGCAGTCACGAAGCGCACCGGGTGGACCGGTCGGTGCAGGTCGGGCTGGCTCATAGGGCGCTCCTGGATCGTTGCCGACAAAGTTTACTTGGACGTCCAAACATCTGTCGAGGGCCACGTGAGCCCAGGGCGGGTGGACCGGCGTCCCGCGACGGTGCCATGGGCCTCGCATCTCGCGCCCGGCCGCCGCAGATCGCTCGCCGACCGACCCGCCGGGACTCTGCCTGCGAGGGGTGTCAGTCCCGACCGCGGGCGCGCATGCCCTCGTCCGATCCTGGGTGTCGACCGGCGTCCGGGGAGACACGCCCGGGCCGGTCGTGGCGCACCCGCGTTCATGCCAGTTGACCGGTGTCGGAGCGCCACCAGGGTGGGATCCGTCAGCTGGTGTCGGGGGGTGTGAACGTCCAGTGACCGGGTGGGCCGCGGAGGACCCAGTGGCAGTGGGTCTTGAGGTAGTGGTGGAAGACGCAGATGAGGGCGTTGTTGTCCAGGGCGGTGGGTCCGTCCTTGGCGAAGTCGTGGATGTGGTCGATCTGGAGGCCGCGGGTGGCGTGGCAGCCGGGGACGACGCACTCGAGGTCGCGGGCTTCGAGGGCGGTGCGCAGGGCGGCGGGGACGTAGCGGCGGTGGCTGGTGATGGTGGTGATGTCGTCGCCGTGGCGGACGATGAGCTTCAACGTGGCGTCGTTGGCGAACGCCTTGGTCAGGGTGACGGGGACGGGTCCGAGGCCGGGGATCTCGCAGATCTCGTCGCCCTCGCTGCGGCCGCGGAGCCAGGCGGCCACGTCGATGTGGAAGCTGATCTGGGCCGGCGCCCGCCGGTGGTGCCGGGGCGCCTTCTTGCGCCGGGTCCCGGCGGGGCCCATCGAATCGCTGGGGCCGGGGGCGCCCGGACCGGTCGGGCCCGGCTCCGCCTCACCATCCGCCGCGCCGCTCTTCGCGCCCGTCGGGCCCGGCTCCGCGCCACGATCGCCGGTGCCGCTCTCGGCGCCCGTCGGGCCGGGGTCACCGGTGCTGGTGGGATCGCCTTCCGTGGTGGCGGCATCAGTGGCGGCGGTGGCGGCGGAGGGTCCGCTCCCGCCGACCCCCGGCCCGCCGTCACTGCTGTTCTGACCGCCCGCGTCGGTGGCCGAAGGGGTGTCGCCGTGGC
>JBBSMQ010000052.1:0-16297 GCA_038233075.1 Acidimicrobiales bacterium | reverse complement strand
CTACCGCTTCAGGAGATCCTTGGCGATGTGGGTGATCTGGATCTCATCGGTGCCGGCGTAGATCTGCAGGACCTTGGCGTCGCGGGCGAGCTGCTCGACCCGGAACTCGCTCATGTAGCCGTTGCCACCGAAGAGCTGGACCGCCTCCATGGCCACCTCGGTGGCGGCCCGGGCCGAGTAGAGCTTCATGGCGGAAGCCTCGGCCAGGGTCATGCTGTGGCCGGCTGCGGACATCTCGATGGTGCGGAACACCAGGTTCTCGACGTTGAGACGCGCCACCTCCATGCGGGCCAGCTTGTCCTGGATGAGCTGGAACTCGCCGATGGGCTGGCCGAACTGCACCCGGTCCTTGGCGTAGGCGACGCTCAGCATCAGGCACTCCTCGATCATGCCCAGGGCCATGGCGGCGACGCCGGACCGCTCCTGCATGAAGGTGGCCTTGGCCCCCTCCCGGCCGCCCTTGGCCACATCCTCGGTCTCGCCCACGAGGCGATCGATCCCGACGCGCACGTCGTCGAGGAAGAGCTCGCCGGTGGGGGACGAGTGCATGCCCATCTTGCGCAGCGGCTTGGACTGCTCCAGGCCGGGCATCCCCTTGTCGAGCACGAAGGAGAGGATCTTGCGATCGGCGGGGTCGTTGCCCTCGTCGAGCTTGCAGATGAAGACGATGGTGTCGGCGTAGGGACCGTTGGTGATGAAGGTCTTGGACCCGTTGAGCACGTACTCGTCGCCGTCGCGGCGGGCGGTCGAGCGCATCGACCCGAAGGCGTCGGACCCGGACCCAGGCTCGGTGATGGCCCAGGCCCCGATCTTGTCCAGGGTCAGCAGGTCCGGCACCCACCGCTCCTTCTGGGCGATGGTGCCCTTGCTGGAGATGGCGGCCGAGGTCAGCCCCATCGAGACGCCCATGGCGGTGACCATGCCCGGGCACACCTTGCACAGCTCGATGATGGGGATGAGCGTGAGCGACGACGCGCCCCCGTCGCCGTCGCGTGCGGGCTTCTCGGGTGGGACCTCGCCCTTCTCCGCCGCCTCGCTGACCGCGGTCTCGAAGGCGATCTGCTTGGCGAAGCGCTCCCGTGCGGCACTGTCCATGCCGAACTCGCGGAACAGCTTGCGGAGCACGTCGTAGGGGGGCGTGTCGCCGAACTCGAACTCGTCGATGTGGGGACGGATCTCCTTGTCGATGAACTGGCGCACCGCGCCCCGCACCATCTCGTGCTCCTCGCTCCACTCGTACACAGAACATCCCCTTCGCTCGATCGACGTGTACGCACCGTAGGCCCGCCTTGACCGGCCGGTCTAGACCTTGAGCTCGACCACCGCCCGCCCGATCGGGCGGTCGCGCACCTCGGAGGAGAACACGAGCGACGTGGTCGTCGGGCCGAAGGCCCCGATCGCCCCCACCAGGCCCTCGAGCCGAGCCATCGACGACGTGCGGACGCGCACGACCATGCAATCCTCGCCGGTGACGTGGTCGCACTGCAGGATCTCCGGGCGCTCCAGCACCGCCTGGGTGAAGCGCTCCGACGAGCCGTTGGGCACCCGCACCCGCACGAGGGCCTCGATGCCCGCCCCGAGGACGGTGGGGTCGACCACCGCCCGGTAGCCCCGGATGACCCCGTTCCCCTCCAGACGGCGCACCCGCTCGGCCACCGCCGGGGGCGAGAGCGCGACCCGCCGGCCCAGCTCGCTGAAGGGCAGGCGGCCGTCGGCCTGGAGCGCATCGAGGATCGCCCAGTCGGTATCGTCGAGCGATGCCGAAGGATCAACGGTCATGGCTTCAACATCCCTCATTCTCCACGGTGAAGCAACTGCGCGACCGTGGATCCCTCATTCACAGGGGTCTTCGGCCGTCGTACGGTGGACGTGTGGATACCTGCCGCGCCCCCCACGCCCCCCGGCCCGTCACTGCGGTGCGAGCCGCCGCCCCCGTCATGGCCCAGCGCCACTTCCTCGGACGGCTCGCGTTCGAGACCGACCCCGCCGACGTGGCCGCCCACCTCGCCACCGCCCCCGGCGACCTGGTGCTGGTCGACACCCGCACGCGCAACGCCTACGCGGCGTCGCACCTCCCGGGTGCGGTCAGCCTCCCCCACGCCGAGATCGACGAGGCCGCGCTGGCCGCACTGCCCGCCGGCGCCCTCGTCGTGACCTACTGCTGGGGGCCGGCCTGCAACGCCGCGACCAAGGGCGCGGCGCGCATCGCCGCCGCGGGACGGCCCGTCAAGGAGATGCTGGGCGGCATCGCCGCCTGGCAGGCCGAGGGCCTGCCCCTGCAGGGCGCCCCGGCGGGCAGGGATGTGGCCTGCGCCGTCCACCCGCCACGGTCAGGGTGACCGGCGATGGACGAAGGTCCGGTATCAGGGGACCCACGATGCGGCCGGCGGGTCGGCTCGGCCCGCCTCGGCTCGGTCCGGCGAGCGGACTGGCGCCACCCGTCCGACCGACACGGGCCCCGAGGACCAGGGGCGCAGCAGGAGTCGCGTCGTCTCGAGGGTCCGGGTCACGACGGAGCCGCTGATCGGGGCTGGGTCAGGCCCAGGTGCCGTGGTTGGGGGGCTACCGGTCGGCTTCGGCCCGTCGGGAACCCGCCCGGTGGGGGCCGGGCTCGACCGGTCGGGCAACGCCGGTCCTGACCCCCCGGGTCCAGGAACGGTGGCCGACCATGCCCCTTTGGGCACGACCGAGTCGGTGAACGAGGGCGCGTCCGTCCGGGTGCCAGCATGAGGCATCGTCTCCCGGCTCCGCCCCCTCCTCGTGGCCCTCGCTGTCCTCCTCGTCGTGGTGGCCGCGTGCACGGCGCCGGACCCCGACGCCACCGTGGTGCCCCAGACCGGACCCGCGGCAGGCGAGCAGGGCACGGACCCCCGCGGTGCGACGGAGCTCGACAACGGGGCGCCGGCGAGCCCGGCCGACGAGGGAACCGACCCGAAGGGCCCGACCGATCCGTCCGCCCACGCCACGCTCGGCGCCTGGCAGCCCTGCGAGGACGGGTTCGAGTGCGCCACCCTCACGGTCCCCCGGCGATGGGACCAGGTCGACGGGGCCACCCTCGACCTGGCGGTGGTGCGCCACCCGGCCACCGGCGATCGCATCGGCTCCCTCGTCCTCAACCCGGGCGGTCCGGGCGCCTCCGGGGTCGACTTCGTCACCGGCTTCGTGGACGGCAACCTGCCCGACGGCCTCGACGAGCGCTTCGACATCGTGAGCTGGGACCCGCGCGGCACCGGACGCTCGGAGCGGATCGACTGCACCACCGACGAGGAGTGGCAGGAGCCCGACGTCGACCCCACCCCTGAGGACCAGGCCGACATCGATGCCATCCGGGCCGAGGCCGAGGAGAGCACCGCCGCCTGCATCAGCGAGGTCGGCGACCTGCTCGAGGTGGTGGGCACCCGGGCCACGGTGCGCGACCTCGAAGCCCTGCGCGGCGCGCTGGACGACGGCGACCTCAGCTACGTCGGCTACAGCTACGGCACCACCATCGGGATGGAGTACCTGCGCCTGTACCCGGACCGGGTGCGGGCCATGGTCCTCGACGGGGTCGCCGTGCCCGGCGCCGACCCGGTGGCGGACAGCCTGGCCCAGGCGGCCGCGTTCGAGCGCACCCTCGACGCCTACCTGGCCGGCTGCGATGCCCGGCCCAGCTGCACCCTGGGACCCGACCCCAAGGCCGACCTCCTCGGGCTGGTGGAGCGCCTGGAGGCCGATCGCGTCCCCGCCTCCTACATGGTGCAAGGGCCCGGCGCCGTGACCCGGGACGGCACCCTGGGCGTGGGCGAGATGTACGTGGCGGTGGCGTCGGCGCTCTACAGCGAGGAGGCGTGGCCCACCCTCGACCAGGGACTGGCCGAGGTCCTCGCCGCCGAGCCGTCGGGGCGCACGCTGCTGGCCCTGCGCGATGCGTACCTCGGCCGTCAGCCCGACGGGACGTGGGTCGACGACGCCGACGCCCGGGGGGCGATCCGTTGCGCCGACCAGGAGGCCCGGGCGACCCGGCCGGAGGGCGATCCCGGCGTCGCCGACTCCTGGGGTGCTCGACTGCCGTTCTGGGGCGCCTGGTTCGCCGCCGGTGAGCCGGGCTGCTGGGGCCTGCCCGAGTCCGTCGAGCCCCTCGCTCCGTTGGATGCAGGTGCCGTCACCGGCGCGCCGCCGGTCGTGGTGATCGGCACGACCAACGACCCCGCCACCCCCTACGAGCAGTCCCAGGAGGCGACCCGGATCATCGAAGGGTCGGTGCTGGTGACCTTCGTCGGCGACCAGCACACCGTCTACCGGTCCCAGAGCGACTGCGTCGACGAGCCTGTCACCAGGTACCTGACCACCGGTGAGGTCCCCGCCGACGGACTCCGCTGCGAACCTTGAGCCGGGCTCCACCGACCGACCTCCTCCGTTCTGGGTGTCCCACGTCCCCGCCGGGGCGCGCTCAGCACACAGAAGGCAACGTGGTGGGCCAGCTCTCGCGCTGTGTCCGCCTGCTTGGGGAGGTGCGGTCACGCCGCTGGCCAGGCCCGTTTCGGACGCCGACCCGCGCCAACGTTTGTGGTCAGAGCACTAGCCGGTGAGGGTGTCGACCTCGCCGGCCGGCCCGCACCAGGTGCACTCGACCGACTCCACGTCCTCGGCGAGCAGGTCGGATTGCTCGACGGTCAGATCGCCGCCCACCGTGTAGTGGTGGAAGGAGCGGGTCCGGCGGGTCGCGACGACGTCGAAGCGGGTGAGGTTGCCACACGACGTGCAGCGGTAGCGGAGACGGGGAGGGGCGGCCACCGGCGCATGGTACCGACACGAACAGCCTCACAGCCCGTTGACCCCGTACAGGTGTTCGTCTACGGTCGGGACGTGGCCGGGACGAACATGACGGTGGACCGCAGCGGCCAGGCCAGCTTCGACGACCTGGGCACACCGCTGCAGCAGGTCACGTTCTGCGTGCTCGACATCGAGACCACCGGCGGACGGCCGGCCGACGGCGGCATCACCGAGGTCGGGGCGGTGCGCCTGCGCGGCGGCGAGAGCCTGGGCCGCTTCCAGACCCTGGTGAACCCCGGCCTGTCGATCCCGCCCCGGATCACGGTGCTCACCGGCATCACCGACGCCATGGTGGTGCCCGCTCCCCGCCTCGGTCCCGTGCTGGCCGCCCTGGTCGAGTTCGTGGGCGATGCCGTCATCGTGGGCCACAACGTCCGCTACGACCTGGGCTTCCTGAACGCCGCGCTCGAGAGCCACGGCCGGCCGCCCTTCACCAACCGCTCCGTCGACACCTGCGCCCTGGCCCGCCGACTGGTGCGCGACGAGGTGCCCAACTGCCGGCTCGGCACCCTCACTTCCCGGCTGCGCCTCCCCCACCAACCGTCGCACCGCGCCCTCGACGACGCGTTGGCCACCGGCGACCTGCTCCACGTCCTGCTGGAGCGGGCCGCCGGCCTGGGTGTCCTCGGCCTCGACGATCTGTTCGGCCTGCCCCGGATGGCCGGACACCCCCAGGCGGCCAAGCTGCGCCTCACCGAGCACCTGCCGCGGCGCCCCGGCGTGTACCGCTTCCGCGACCGCAGCGGACGGGTGCTGTACGTCGGCAAGGCCAGCGACCTGCGGGCCCGCGTGCGGTCCTACTTCTCCGGCGACGAGCGTCGGAAGGTGGGCCAGCTGCTGCGGGAGGTGGAGGCGGTCGACACCATCGTGTGCTCCAGCACGCTGGAGGCGGCGGTGCTGGAGCTGCGTCTCATCCGGGCCCACGACCCTCGCTTCAACCGCCAGGGTCGGGCCCGACGGGGCCGAACATGGATCCGCCTCACCGCCGAGGGCTACCCCCGCCTGTCGGTGGTGCGCACCGTGCGGGGCGCACCCGCCGATCACCTGGGGCCCTTCCCCTCGCACCGGGCCGCGACGCGGGTGGTGGAGGCCATCCACTCCGCGGTGCCGCTGCGGCGCTGCACCGGCCGGCCCGGGCAGCGGGAGGCTCCGTGTGCCGTCGCCCAGCTGGGCCGGGCGCTGTGCCCGTGCGCCGGCGACCTCGACCCCGACCTCTACGCGCGAGTGGTGGATGCGGTGCGAGCGGGGTGGCGCGACCGGCCCGACCTGCTCCTCTCCCCCCTCACCGAGCAGATGGACCGGCTGGCTGCGGCCGAGCGCTTCGAGGAGGCGGCCGACGTGCGGCAGCGGGCCGGCGCGGTGGTGGCGGCCCTGCGCCGGCAGCGTCGCACCGACGCCCTGCGGGCCAGCGGACGGACCGAGCTGGCGCTGCCGAGCGGCGCCGGGGTGGTGCTCGAGGGTGGGGTGCTCACCTCGGCCTGGGGCGCCGACGGGCAGGTCCGGTCGCTCGACCTGGTGGCCGGGGTCCCGCCGCCCGCCGACGAGGGGCCTGGGACCACCGCCTCCGATGCTCTCACCGCCGAGGTGCTGTGCGTGGCGGCCTGGCTCGACCGGGCCGCGGGCCGGGTGCGGGTGGTGTCGAGCACCGGGGGCCTGGCCTCGGTGTGGCCCGCCCTGCCGGACTTCGCGCCCCGCCAGCCTCGCCCTGACGGCCCTGCATCGGCCGTCAGTCCCACCGCTACCCCGGTGTCGCGCCAGGCCGGCGGCGACCCCGCCGGAATGGTGCCCACCCTGCCCGGGGTCGCAGGGGGCCAGTAGCCTCGAACGGGTGGAGCACCTCCTCACCGTGCTCGGAGTCCTGCTGGCACTGGGCTTGATCACGGTCATGGTCATCGTGGTCGCCGCCCTCCTCGGCGTCCGAGCTCTGGGCCGCCGGAACCGGGTCAGCCCCGAGGCCCCCACCGCCGCCCCCACCTCGTGGTTGGGCGCGCCGACGGCCGGGCCCCGCCTGCACCGGCGCCTGCGCAGCGCCGTCGCCGTGGCCCGGGCGGCCGGCGCCGCCTCCGGCGCCAACCGGCAGCTGGCCGAGATCGCTCGGGAGCTGGAGACCGAGGCCGTCGCGCTCGACGGCCACGTGGTCGTCACCGCCCGCCTCCCGGCCAAGGCCCGCAAAGCCCACCTGGCCGCCATCGGTGCCCGGGTGCGGGAGGTCGAGCGCCTGGCCGGCCAGCTGTCGGTCGAGGCCGCACAATCGCAGGCCCCCCGGGTGGCCGCCGGTCAGCGCAGTGCCCTGGACCAGCTGGCCGACCAGCTCGACACCCTGGAGGCCGCCCGCCACGAGGTGACCCGGATCGAGGCCGAGGCCGGCATCGACCGGGTCAGCCCCTACGCCGTCCCCGAGCCCCAACCCCGCGAGCGCCCCCAGCCCTGACCCTCAGGCCGCTTGGCCCCAACTTCGTGCACGCGTCGACGGTGGTGGCGCGCTTCTGCACGAAGTTGGCGCGACGGGAACCAATGGGCGGGGTCCGACGTCGGACACGAGTGATGGGACCTGACCCGACCTCCGCCCGCGCCCGACGAGCCCTGGTGGCCGTGGTCCTCGCCGCCCTCTCGGCCTGCGGCGGCGGAGATGCGTCCGAGCCCGAGGTGGCGACCGGGCCAGAGGCCGACGGTGACGCGGAGTGGTCCGAGCAGGTGCTACCTACCCGTCCCGGCGCCGACCGACGACCTCTCGTCGCGGTGGACGGTGAGACGGTGGTGGTGGTCGTCACCGACGAGGCGGACAGCGTCACCGGCTTCTCGTCCGACGGCGACGCCAGGTTCGAGGCCGGTCAGGCCCTCACCACCGACGTGACGTACCTCAACCTGGGGGGCGTGGCCCGGCTCGGCGGCCAGTGGGTGGCCCTGGGTAGCGGCGGGCGCAGCGCCGACGAGCTCGAGTTCGACCTCCACGCCTTCAGCTCGACCGACGGACGTACGTGGTCCGAGGTCGAGGCGTCCGGTCACGAAGGCCCCGCCGACGTCCTCGGGCTCGCCGCCACTCCGGACAGGGTCGTGGGGGTGGGCGCCCTGCGCACGGCCAATGACCCGGGCTCGGGCGGCTTCGGACCCGTGGCCTGGACCTCTCGCGATGGCGCGGCGTGGACGACGGTGCCCCTTCCCGTCACGGGCAGGGGCGAGGGAGCGGCACGGGCGGCCATCGCGACGAACGGAGGGGCGCTGGCCTGGGGCGACGTCGACGGGCGAGGGGTGGTGTGGTCCTCGTCCGATGGCGGGGCGTCGTGGACGATCGTCGAGCCTGATGGTTTGCCGCTCGCCCGCTCGTGGGACAGCGTCGCCAGCCACGACGCGATCATCGTGGCCAGCGGCACCCGCGCGCCTGAGGGCGAAGAGGGGGGTGAGAGCGGGCAGGTTCTGGCCCGCTCCCGTGACGGAGGTGACACCTGGCAACCGGTCGCGGAGCCGCCACCCGCCAACCGGGGCGAGCCCTTTCCGTTCACGTTGTGGGCCGGGGGCCAGCGGTTCTTCACCCTCGGGTACACCTTCATCGACGCCTTCGCCGACCGGGAGCTCTGCTACGCCGACATCGAGCTCTGCCGCCAGGACACCTCGACCACTCTCTACGTGAGCGACGACGGCGATCGCTGGGAACGGGTCGACACCTCCGGCATCGACCTCGACCAGTACGGCGACGTCGATGCCGCGACCGCGACCGCGACCGGACGGGTCGTGGCCCTGACGGGGGGGCCGACGGGACCGGCATCTGGACCTGGTCCTCCGACACGCCCCTGCCCACAGAGGAGGAGCCGGCCGACCCCGCCGCGGAGGTGCGGTTCCTGGCCGATGGCCAGGTGCCCGAGCTCGGTGTGCGCTACGCCGCCCCGCTGTACGTTCACTGCGGCATGGAGTGGCTCTTCGTCGGCGACGAGGCGTGGCGCCGCTCCGACGATGGATCCGACATCGAGACAGGCACCGGCGACAGGTACCCCGGACGATTGGCCGGTGGCCCAGCAGACCATCTTCGGGTTCGTCACCCTCGTGGTCGAGGGCCGCATCGAGTACTCGATCGGTGATGGCGAGGTGGTCGCCACCTATGCCCGAACACAGGAGCCGCCTCCGCGCTGCATCTGAAGCCGTCCTGACCAACGTCGTGCACGTGTCGACGGTGGTGGCGCCAGGTGCACGAAGCTGGCGCGAGGCGGAGGATCAGAGGGCGTCGGTGCGGGCCGCGACCGAGGTGGTGACCAGGCGGTCGAGGGCAGCAGCCGCCGCGCCCGAGTCGAGTGCGGCGCGAGCGGCGTCGACCCCGGCGGCGTAGTCGGGCGCCTCCCCGGCCGCCACCAGGCCGGCGGCGGCGTTGAGCACGACGATGTCGCGGTGGGGACCGTCCTCGCCGGCCAGCACGGCGCGAGCCAGGCGGGCGTTGGTGGCCGGGTCGCCGCCGCGGAGGTCCTCCAGCCGGGCGGGGCCGAGGTCGAAGGCGGCCGGGTCGACGGTGAGGGGGCGGACCTCCCCGTCGACCACCTCGATGACGTTGGACGTGGTGGTGATGGTGATCTCATCGAGGCCATCACCGCCGTAGACGACGAAGGCCCGCTCGGCCCCGTGGGCCAGGAGGACCTCGGCCATGCGCTCGGCCATCGACGGATCGCCCACCCCGACGACGTAGCGCCGTACCCGGGCCGGGTTGGCCAGGGGACCGAGGATGTTGAACACCGTCGGCACGCCCAGCTCCCTCCGAGTCGGCCCCGCGTGGCGCATGGAGGCGTGGAACCGGGGCGCGAAGCAGAACCCGATGCCCGCCTCGGTCACGCACCGGGCGACGCCCTCAGGACCCAGGTCGATGACCACACCCAGAGCCTCCAGCAGGTCGGCCGACCCGCACGAGGAGGAGGCGGCCCGGTTGCCGTGCTTGCAGACCGTGGCCCCGGCGCCCGCCACGACCAGGGCTGAGAGGGTCGACACGTTGATCGAGTGGCTCCAGTCGCCGCCGGTGCCAACGATGTCGACCACGCCGTCCAACGACGGCAGCGGCACCCGCTCGGAGGCGGCGAGCATGGCGTCGAGGAGGCCACCCATCTCGCTGGTGGTCTCGCCCTTCATGCGCAGGGCGACGATGAACCCGGCGATCTGGGCCGGGCTAGCGTCGCCGGCGAGGATCTCGGCCATGGCGGCCCTGGCCTCCACCGCGGTGAGGTCCCGCCGCTGGGTGAGCGCGCCGAGCACCTGGGGCCAACCGCCCAGGTCGGCCAGGGCGGACACGGCATCCGGGGAGAGGGCGTTCGTCATCCTCGCCGAACCTAGGCGAAGGGCCAGCCGACCTGGCCCGACCGCCGGGTCCGTCCGGTCTTCTCGCGCCTGCGACCCCGGAGGGGACGCTCGGCGGGCGTCGCACGGCGCGTCGGATCGAGCTCCTGCGCCATCGCCGTGCCCCTTCTCGGGCGTCGGGTGAGCCGCGGACGCGGGAGCCCATCGGCGGGCCGGACTCCGCGGACCGACAGCAGGCCCGGCCCACCCTCGACGGGCGAGGTGCCCGATCAGTCCAGGGGGAGGCGGAGCTCGACCTCGAGGAGCCTCGGGTGGGGCTCGTAGGGACGCTCGGCGCCGGTGGGGACGAAGCCGAGCGCCGCGTGGAAGGCCCGGGCATGGGCATTGCGCTCGACGAGCCACTGGAGGACATCCACTGCGCCGCCGTCGCGAGCCCACCGCTTGACCGTGGCCACGAGGGCATCGGCGACGCCGACGCGCCGGTACCCGGGGGCAGCCCAGAGCGAGGTCATGGTCACGGCTCCGTCGTCGGTGCGGAAGGCGCTGACTATGCCGGCGGTGTCGTCGTCGACGTTCGCGAACCAGGTGGCCTGGTCATCGGCGCTGCTGTGGGCCGAGGCCACCCGGTCCCACGCCTCGGCCGGACGGGCCTCGGCGGCCTCGAGGCGGGTGGTGAAGGCGCCGGGGCTGTCGGCGATGGCGGCGAGGCGGACGCGTCGCAGCCGCGCGCCGTCCCCGGCGGCGATGCGCCGGATGACGACCTCCGTGCCCTCCGCGCCCGGGTCGGTCACGTCGGTCAGGCCGACCGTCGGCGCTGGCGGATGATCCGTCGTCGCTCCCGCTCGGTGCACCCACCCCAGATGCCGACCTTCTCGCGCACGCCCAGGGCGTGCTCGAGACACGGATCGAGGACGGGGCACAGAGCGCAGACCGCCTTGGCGTCGAGGCACTCGTCGTCGTCGTCGGCGGGGTAGAAGATCGAGGGATCGAGGCCCTTGCACGCCGCCTGGCGCCGCCATGGCTGTGCGTTCAGCGGATCGCTGCCCATCGGCCCACTCCTTCGTCGCCGTTCCACCCCGCCACCACGCGCCACGAACGGCGCCGATGAGCGCCGCCGGCTCCGCTCGCTCCACCGACGGAGGGCCCGTACTGTCTGATTCGCTCGCTGCGCTCGCTCATCGACGCACCACCTCATCGCAGGCGAAGCCAGGCACCACGCGCCGCGAACGGCGCCGATGAGCGCCGCCGGCTCCGCTCGCTCCACCGACGGAGGGCCCGTACTGTCTGATTCGCTCGCTGCGCTCGCTCATTGACGTGTCTTGCATCTCTCTCGGCCCGGTGGTGCACAGGCGGCTGGAGCCTGCCGGCGGGGGAAGGAGCGAGTATCGCCGTGGCCCGGGCCACGTGTCCAGATGACGGGTGACCCAGCCGCTCGGACTCAGGCGCCGCGGAGGTCGGCAACGAGCTCGGCCCTGGTCTCGTCGCAGAGCTCGAGCTCGTGAGAGTACTGGGGGAGGTCCACCGCGAGGCGCACGGGCCCGGTCTCCACCGCCTCCACCTGCTCAGGGGTGAGGGTGAAGTGCACGTAGTGCACGGCGGCGGTGGCCTCCTCCCGGGTGAGCTGGCGCTGGTGGTCGGGGTCGACCTCGCACCGCACCACCTCGGGGGCGTCCCCGGCGCCGAGGCGCAGCTCGACCGCGGCCTCGATGCCGACGAGGCGCGGCAGCCACTCCATCATCGAGTACTCATCGGTGAGCTCGATGAACAGGGTGGCGGCCAGGCGGCCGGGCTCGGGGATGAGCGGGTTGTAGGTGTCGAGCTCGTCCTGGATGCCCTCGTCGGACAGGATCCGCTCGACCCGCGCCATCTCCTGGATCTGGAACCGGATCGTGTCGCGGTTCTCGAACACGAGGGTGACGAAGGGGCCGACGCTCAGGCGGCGACGCTTCTTGAGGGCGATCACGTGGCGCCGGAACTCATCGCGCTCACGCTCGTAGGCGCGCTGGTCGGCGATGTCGTCGATGGTCAGCTTGGACATGGTCGGTTGTGCTCTCTTCGGCGACGGGGCGCGCCACCACCCGACGGGTGACGACGCAGGACCAGGGGTCGGGACAGGGCGGGCAAGGGCCCGGCGTCGGGCTTCAGGCCAGGGCCTCGAGGCCCTTCTCGAAGCGGCCGGCGTGGCTCTTCTCCGCCCGGGCCAGGGTCTCGAGCCACTCCGCGACCTCTTCGAAGCCCTCGTCGCGGGCGGTCTTGGCGAAGCCGGGGTACATCTGGGTGTACTCGTAGGTCTCACCCGCGATGGCAGACTTCAAGTTCTCCTCGGTCGGGCCGACGGGCTCGCCGGTGGCGGGATCGCCGGTCTCGGCGAGGAAGTCGAAGTGACCGAAGGCGTGACCGGTCTCACCCTCTGCCACTGAGCGGAACAGCGCCGCGACGTCGGGCTGGCCCTCCACGTCGGCCTTCTGTGCGAAGTAGAGGTAGCGACGGTTCGCCTGGCTCTCGCCCGCGAAGGCCTCCTTGAGGTTCGACTCGGTCTGGGAGCCCTTGAGCTCAGCCATGTGTCATGTCTCCTTGGTTGGGGTCATCCGGCCCGGAGGCCGGGGGTGCAGGCCGCGATGGCCCGGTTGGTGTCGCCTCGTCCCGCTCCGGCGGCGAGCATTGCTCGCAGAGGCCTCGGAACACGATCTCGGTGGCGGTGATGGTGAAGCCGTCCTGGGCGCCCTCGGGCACGGCCACCTCGCCGACGCGGGCGTGGAGGTCGCGGATCCGGCCGCATCCGTTGCAGACCATGTGGTGGTGCGGGGTGAGGGTGGGATCGAACCGGGTCGAACCGGTGCCCAGGTCCAGCGACACCAGCTCGCCCATGGCGGTGAGGTCGTTGAGGGTCTGGTACACGGTGCGCAGCGACACGGTCGGCATCCGGTCGACGACCTCGGCGTGGACCGCCTCGGCCGTGGGGTGGACGCCGCTGCCGTGCAGCACACCGAAGATGCACTGGCGCTGAGGGGTGACCTTGAGGCCGCGGGCGCGGAACAGGTCGGTCAGCTCGGCAGGGGACTTCACGAGCGATGACGCTACCGCCACCCCTGCTGATCGACAACCATTGTTGATGAGAGAGGAGTGTCGGGGGAGCTTCGGGAGGAGGCCTCAGGTGTCGGTCTCGGGGACGTCGGCCACCTCGGCCACGGCGTCGGGGACGGGAGTGGGCCCACCCACCACTTCGAAGGTGTGGCCGATGGTCGTCCCGTCGGCCAGCACCGCCGCCACCACCGCGGCCACGTCGTCGCGGGGCACCTCGCCCCGGGGCACCCCGGCCCCGACGGTGACCTGGCCGGTGCCGGGGTCGTCGGTGAGCCCGCCCGGACGCACCACCGTCACGTCCAGGCTCGAGGCCAGGGCGATGCGGTCGGCCTCGGCCTTGGCCCGCAGGTAGACGCTGAACACCTCGTCGTCGGTCGGCGGGTCGCTGGCGCCCATGGCGCTGATGACCACGTAGCGGCCTACGCCCCGGGCCTCGGCCGCGGCCAAGTTGCGCTCGACACCGCGCTGGTCGACGGTCAGCTTGCGCTCGCCGCCGCTGCCCGGCCCGCCGCCGGCGTCGTCGGCCTCGATCTCGCAGACGACGCCCTCGGCGCCGTCGGAGCCGACATCCTCGAGCTGGTCGGGGTTGCGGACGAGGGCCCGGACGCTGTGGCCCTGCTCCACGAGGAGGCGGGTGAGGCGGCGGGCGATCTGGCCGTGGCCGCCGACGATGGTGATGAGCATGGCCCCGAGGGTATGTCGGTGGGCACGAGCACCGGTCGGGGTCCTCCGCTGGGAGCCCTGGCCCCGGCCGCCCGTAGGATCGTCGTCCATGCCCGCCCCCACCCCCCTGGACCGGCCGTGATCGGCCCCGGTTGGTTCGATCGGTCCGACGCCCTCCGGCGGATGGCCGACGACGGCGTCAACGTGTTGATCGTCGGCGGCGGGATCACCGGCGCCGGCTGCGCCCTCGACGCGGCCTCGCGGGGGCTGCGGACCGGCCTCATCGAGCGAGACGACTTCGCCTCCGGCACCTCGTCGAAGTCCTCCAAGCTGGTCCACGGCGGCCTCCGCTACCTCCAGCAGGGCGAGGTCGGGCTGGTGTACCAGGCCCTCCGGGAGCGCCAGCGCCTGCTGCGCAACGCCCCCCACCTGGTCGAGGTCCTGCCCTTCCTCATCCCGATGTTCACCGGCAAGGAGGGCGTGCTCAACCCCAAGCTCTCCCGGGCCCTGGGCATGGCCATGTGGGCCTACGACCTGACCGGCGGCCTCCGGATCGGCAAGCGCCACGACCGGCTCTCGGTCGAGGAGGCGCGGGCCTACATGCCCACCCTGCGCTCGGACCGCCTGGCGGCGTCGTACCTCTACTACGACGCCCAGGCCGACGATGCCCGCCTCACCCTGGCCCTGGCCCGCACCGCCGCGGTGGACCACGGCGCGGCGGTGGCCAACCGAGCCCGGTTGGTGGGGCTGGACAAGGACGCCGACGGGCGGGTCATCGGTGCCCGGGTCGAGGCCGACGGGACCGAGATCGTCATCGCCTGCCAGGCCGTGATCAACGCCGGCGGGGTGTGGGCCGACGACGTCCGCGCTCTCGACGAGGGCACCCACCCGGACTCGATCCGTCCGGCCAAGGGCGTCCACATCACCGTGCCCTGGGACCTGGTGCAGAACGAGATCGCCGCAGTGGTGCCGGTGCCAGGCGACAAGCGCTCGGTGTTCGTCGTGCCCTGGGCCGGGCTCACCTACATCGGCACCACCGACACCGACTACGCGGGCCCGGTCGACGACCCCCAGTGCACCGCTGAGGACGTGGCCTACCTGCTGCGGTCCATCAACGGGGCCATCGAGGGCACCATCACCACCGGCGACGTGGTCGGTTCGTGGGCCGGGTTGCGGCCGCTGGTGAAGTCGGCTTCGTCGGGTCGCACCGCCGACCTCTCTCGCAAGCATCGGGTGGCCCCCTCGCCCTCGGGCGTCACCACCATCACCGGCGGCAAGCTCACCACCTACCGGGAGATGGCCGCCGACACCGTCGACGCCGTGGTCGAGGGCCTGCCCGACGCACCGCCCCGGTCCGCCCGTCGCAGCCGCACAGCCAAGCTGCGGCTGCGCGGCGCCGACGGCTTCGCCCCGCTGGTCCAGGGGGCCGACGAGCAGACCGGGCACCTGGCCCGCCGCTACGGGGGCGAGGCCCGGACGCTCCTGGCCATGGTCGACCGCGACCCGGACCTGGGCCGGCCGCTGGTCGAGGGTCTCCCCTACCTGCGGGTCGAGGCCGTGTACGCCGCCCGTCACGAGATGGCCCGCACCGTCGACGATGTGCTCAGCCGCCGGACCCGGGCCCGGATCCTCGCTCGCGACGCCTCCGATGCCGCGGCCGACGACGTCGGCGCCCTCATCGGCCCCGAGCTGGGCCTCTCTGCGGGGGAGGTGGCGGCCCAGGTGACTGACTTCCGCCGTCTGCTGGCCGAGGAGCGGGCCGCCAACCAGGCGGCCACCGACGCCGAGGTCGCCAGCGAGCCGGTGCCCGAGGCCGACTCCCCGCGCCTCACCGAGGAGACCCGCCTGGCCTGAGGGCCTGCCGCGACACCGGCGTTCGTCCCAACGCCGTCCGTCGGGACGCCTGGCCTCGATCTCGGTGGCCACACCACGCAGAGCGGCCTGGGGCACCTCGGCCGGGGCGGTGACGGCGATCAACCTCGCCTACAACAGCACCGACCCGGGCACGAGCGGCACCCCTGGGCAAAGCTCCGAGGTCGGCGCCGTGGCCGCCATGTCGGGAGCGGCCTACGACACCACGATCATCGACGCCGACGACGACGCGGTCTTCCAGGCCCACAACCCCTACGACAACGCCGTGCTCTACTCCATCGCTCGCGAGGGGGCCGACGTCGCCCTCGACGAGGGCCTCACGGTGGAGTTCGTGACCTACACCGACCGGGGCACGGCCGTCCACGGGCTCGGCCTGTACAAGGCCCACAAGGCCGAGCTCGACGAGCGGGTGACGGCGTTCTTCTACGAGCAGCTGCACCTCACTCAGTCCTGACCCGCCGGGCTCTTGCCGGCGCCCTGTCAGCTGGTGTCGGGGGGTGTGAACGTCCAGTGACCGGGTGGGCCGCGGAGGACCCAGTGGCAGTGGGTCTTGAGGTAGTGGTGGAAGACGCAGATGAGGGCGTTGTTGTCCAGGGCG
>JBBSMQ010000051.1:0-16377 GCA_038233075.1 Acidimicrobiales bacterium | reverse complement strand
GTACGCCAGCTGGTCCGACTGGTTCAACACCATCTGGGCCACCTCCGACTCGCTGGGGTCGGAGCCCTCGTAGCCCTCGTCCCAATCGAGGCCCGACTTCATCTCCAGCACGTCGCGGACGGTCATGGTCTCCCGGGGCGTTCCCTTCCACGCCGGGAAGTAGGTGGTCATCGGCTCGTCGACGCTTGGGATCTTCCCCTCGTCGATGGCGATTCCCACGAGCGCGCTCGTGAAACTCTTGGCCACCGACCAGCTGGCGGCCCACGATGTCTCGTCGGCGCCGTCGGCGTACCACTCGCCGACGATCTCGCCGTGACGGACCACCACGACGCCCTGGGTGTGGTGCATGGGGTCGAACGCGAACCGACGGGCCGTGTCCAGCCCCGCGGGGTCCATGCCCTGGTTCGCCGGGGAGCTGACCCCCCAAGTGGCACCGGGTACCGCATCCTCGCCCCCGACGGTGGGTGCTCCGCCCGAGGTGGTGGAGGAGGACTTCGAGCGGGACCCGGTCGTCGAAGCGGCGTCCGTGGTGGATGGACCAGCGTCGTCGGAGCTGTCGTCAGTGCCACTGCAGCCGGCGACGAGCAGCGACGCGGCCAGAACTATGGCAGGGAAACGCCGAGCACGCAGCCGGCCGGGGAGGGTACGGGATCGTGACATCGGCCCTCCCTTCATCACTGCGGGCTTGGGACCCGCCTACCCATCACCCTATCACTGCGGGCTTGGGCCACCCGTTGCGCCTGATTTGCGCCGGTGGTACTATCAACGAGCCGATTTTGTCGATGGAGCGGGGCATGTTCGGGACTCGAAGGGCGGCCTACGGGCTCGCGCTGGCCGCGTTGGCCGTCACCGTCGCTGGGCCGGGAGCGCTGCCCGCGCAGGCGGCTGACCCGGCCTACGCCTGCCGTCAGGACATCCACCCGCAGGACCCGAGCTACCCCGGTGTCCACGTCGCGACGCTCGAGCAGGCGCCCAACGGCGACCTGCTCTACGGCTTCTACGCCGGCCAGAAGGAGAAGGCGGACGACGTCAAGACGTTCCTGTCCCGCCTGGCCGTCGGAGCCGGCGCGTGGACGAAGCCGAGCATCGTGTTCGACGAGCCCAACAAGCCGGACGGCAACGCCGTCCTGTGGACCGACGGCAAGAACGGCAGGATCCACCTGCTCTTCGCCACGATCATGGGCGACGGCTGGACCGAGGCCAACATTCGCGACATCACGTCCACGGATAACGGCAAGACGTGGTCGGCACCGAAGTTCGTCCGCAAGGAATGGGGGTGGCTGCCCGGGACCCTGCCGTTCCGCATGTCCAACGGCGAGGTGATCTTCCCGATCTACTCCGAGGTCGAGTGGTCGGTCGGGTGGTACATCTCCGGCAACGACGGGACGACCTGGAAGGCCTACCCCAACGACGACGCGTCGACCTGGCCGAAGTCGCTGGGCGGCATGATCCAGCCGGCCACCGTCGAGCTCGAGCCGGGCCACCTGGTCGCGCTCAACCGCTCGCGGGACTTCTTCATCTGGAAGACCGAATCGCGCGACTACGGCAAGACCTGGAGCCAGGCCCAGCCGACGACGCTCCCGAACAACAACTCGCGCATCGCCCTGCTCAAACTGAAGAACGGCCACCTCGTCCTGGCCCACAACCCCACGCAGTCGCCGCGCACCCCGCTTCGGCTGTCCCTGTCCACCGACGGCGGCAACACCTGGGAGTCGTCCGTCGACGTCGAGGACGAGGCGAGCCAGGAGTTCTCCTACCCGTACCTGCTGCAGAGCACTGACGGCTGGATCCACCTCGGCTACACGCACCGGCGCAAGAGCATGCGCCACATCGTCTTCAACGAGGAGTTCATCCGCACCGGTGCGGACATCCCCTCCAACCCGGCCTACAACGTCAAGGCCGAGTACCGCGACGGTGCCCTGAAGACCGTCAGCTCGTGCATGTACGCCAACGCCACGACGGGTGCGCAGGTAGTGCGCCCGCCCCGGACGTCGGTCACCCAGGCGCCGACCGGAAGCACGCCGACGGGCGGCTCGGCGACATCTGCCGGCGGCGGTCTGGCGGCGACCGGTCCCGTGCTGGCGGGGGCGCTCGCGCTGCTCCTGCTCTGCGCGGGGTTCGCGGTACGACGTGTCCACGGACGGCTCTCGAGCTGACAGGCTGAGGCCGTCATGCGGGTGTGCGACAGATTTGTAGGCTCCCAGCCGGCGCCGTCCCGCAACCTCGCGACCGCCTCGTGGCGCGTGCAGCAGGAACCCCTGGTACCAGCCGCCAGACTTTCCGCTGCTCAGCTCGCGCCACTGCTGCTCATCATGGTCGAGTAGGGAACTCACGCCGGTCTTCGTGGCCAGCCGCAGCGCCCACATCACAACCGGTGGGGGTCAACGTACGGAGCCGCCGGATCGGCCTCCGCGAGACGCATCAGCGCCTCGAGCTCGGCCGACGAGACAAGGCGCCCACCGAGTCGAATCACCGCGGCCCCGGCGGGGAGTCGATCGCTGAAGAACAGCCCACGGCCTTCGAGCGGCCAAGCGCGGGCAACGAGTCGTTCGTCCATCCCTACATCCGCTGAAGGCACGGGATGGGTCTCCACCTTGGCCCGCGTCGTCGGAGTTGATCCTGGCCGTATCGCCGTCGGCGGCACGCAGGTTGGCGGTGGCCGTTGTGGGGTGGCCATCACCCGCGCCACGCCGCCTGACGGCGTGCGACCGCCTGGCCGCTGACCAGCTTTCCCCCCGCTGGTCAGCTTTGATGGGACATGTCGTCGGCTGTGGTAGGGTGACCCGGTAAAACGAGAAATAGGGGCCTGCGAGCGCCGGCCGACGAGATCGGGGAACACCATGCGCATCTCCTTCCGGGCCATCGCCTTCGTGGCCGTCATCGCCACGGCCGGGCTCCTCAGCGGGTGTACCCCGCCCGACAGCTACGTGGCGTTGGGGGACTCCTACACGTCCGGGCCGGCCATCCAGCCCCAGGACTCCTCGATCCCCGGCTGCCTGCGCTCGCAGATCAACTACCCGCACCTGATCGCCCCCGATCTGCACCAGCCGGCGTTTCGGGACGTGAGCTGCAGCGGGGCCCAGACCAAGGACCTGACCGCCAGCCAGGACGTCGACCCCAACCCGGACCCGGCGGCCCAGTTCAACGCCCTGGACAGCCGCACCAAGATCGTCACCCTTGGCATCGGCGGCAACGACATCGGCTTCGTCGACATCGCCGAGACCTGCGTGCGTCTGGCCATCGAACAGCCCCTGGCCACATCGCCGTGTAAGGACTACTACACGGCCAACGGTATCATCACCGACCGGATCAACGCGCTGATCCCCCGGCTCGATTCGGCCCTCGACGGCATCGCCAGTCGCTCCCCTGCGGCCAAGATCTTCGTCGTCGGCTACCCGGCCATCCTCCCCGAGGATCCGGCCTCCTACCTCCAGTGCCGGCCGGTCCTGCCCGTCGCCACCGGTGACATCCCGTACCTGCGTGACAGCGTGGAGAAGCTGCTCAACAGCACCCTTCGGGATCTGGCCATCGCCCACGGCGCGGTCTACGTCAACACCTACACCGGCAGCATCGGTCACGACGCCTGCCAGCCGCCCGGCATCCGATGGGTCGAGCCGGTCGCTCCCGCCGCCGATGCCGCGCCGGTCCACCCCAACCGCCTGGGCATGGAAGCCGACGCCACCGCTGTGCGCAACGCCATGCGTGCCAACGGGATCGCCGTCGGCTGAGCCAACGCGCCCGCCCAGACGGCGGTCGATGGTCGACTAAGGCGGCCAGCTAGCGGGACTTTCCTGGCTGGCTTGTGGGTGGGTCAGGTTTGTCCTGGTCAGGGGTGGTTTTGTGGGGCGGGTGGTGTAGTACCTAGGTCAGCGTCTGGGTGCGTAGTTGTCGAGGTTGAACAGGTCGTACAGGCGTTGTCGGGTGGGGTCTTGGTCGGTGAGCATGCGTCGGACGCGGGGGCGTCTGAGTTGTCCCGATGGCTCGTGATGAGTTTGGGCCAACACCGCTCAGCGGACAGGTGTGACCGGCGGGCGCCACCTGCGAGCGTCGCCGACACCCACGTCCCGCAGTCAGTGCTCGATGATGCGGCGGCACTGCTCGACCGCGAAGAGCTCGGCAAGCTCGTGTACGCGGTCATCGAGATCAACGCCTGGAACCGGCTGGCGATCACGGTGGGGGCACCCGAGGCGGGCAGCTACCACGTCCCGGAGTCGGAGTAGACGACCTTCGGCGGGTGGCGCGACGACTCGGCGCTCTGGGGCACGATGACCGGGTGCATGTCACAAGTGCCCAAGTGCCGGGAGGACGCAGCGCAGAGGTCCTGCGTCACGGCCGCCCCCGTGGTCGGGCGACCCTGTACTTCCATTCACCGGCGACCGCCGGAGAGGAGCTCGGAACCTGGGGGACTGGTGAGGCACGGCGTCGGGGCCGGTGAGTGGTCCCGGCAGCGGCGACACCAGGTGCAGGCCGGAGACCACGGGACCGAGCCGGTCGCTGGCGGCCAGGGCGTAGGGCGCGCCGCCGGACCAGCCGAGCACCACCAACGACTCCAGTCCGAGCGCTCCCACCACCAGGTTCGCGTCGGATGCGACCGAAGCCATGAAGTGCTCATAGTGCTCATCTGCGCCGTCACCAGCGAGGGACCGGCGAACGATGGTGAGGAGCTCGATGCCCAGCTCGTCGGCCGCCTCGTCGGCCTCTCCGTCCAGATCGCAGGCACCGCCCCGACATCGAGCTGGGCGGCAGCGCTCGGCACCCTCCGCGACTACAAGGCTCTCGTCGCACCGTGGCCGTTCGAGGTGCGCTCCATCGATCGGCCGGTGACGATCTGGGCTGACCCCGGCGTTGGGTGCAGTCGAACCTGGGTTCATGTCGCGTCCGCGAGCTCATCGCCACCGTCCCCGTCCCCGTCTACGGCGCGTCGTAGCCCTCCCGGGAGACCCTCTCGCCGCCCCCGGCCTCCCGACATTGGCGAAGCGACCAGACGCGCCGTGATGGGGGAGGGTTTGGTCGCTGGTTCGGGAGCCCCGGCGACGCGGCCCGCCTCGGTCGACGTGGAGGGCGCCGCCGACGTCCTGTCGCGCGCTCATCTACGGTCGCCCGTCATGCGGTTCTCCTCCGATCGTCCCCTCGGGCTGGCCCCGGCGACCATCAACGACTACCGGGAGCTGGCGCGCCGCCGGCTCCCCCGTCAGCTCTTCGACTACATCGACGGCGGTTCTTACGAGGAGTCGACCATGGCCGCCAACGTGGCTGACCTCGACGCCATCGGCCTGCGCCAGCGCGTGCTGCGCGACGTGTCGCACCGGGCCCAGGCCACCCAGGTCCTGGGCCAGGACCTGGCCTTCCCGGTGATCCTCGCTCCCGTCGGACTGGGCGGCATGTTCGCCACCCGGGCCGAGGTGGCCGCGGCCCGGGCCGCCGAGGCTGCCGGCGTCCCGTTCGTGGAGTCGACCGTCTCCATCTGCCCCATCGAGGAGGTGGCCGAGGCCACCATCAACCCGCCCTGGTTCCAGCTTTACGTCATGCGCGACCGCGCCTACGCCGAGGACCTCATGGCGCGGGCCGCGGCCGTGTCCAGCCCGGTGCTGGTCCTCACCGTCGACCTCGCCGTGGTGGGCGCCCGCCACCGTGACACCCGCAACGCCATGGTGGGCGAGGTCGGCGCCTGGGCCAAGGCGCGGCGCGGCCTCGACCTGGCCTCGCATCCCCGGTGGCTGCGCGACGTCGCCCTGGGCGGCAAGCCCCTCACCTTCGGCAACCTGGAGAAGGCCGTCCCCAGCGCCAGCACCCCCGATGACTTCCGGGAGTGGGTCGACGCCCAGTTCGACCCCAGCGTGACCTGGGACGACATCGCCTGGGTGCGCCGCCACTGGGACGGCAAGCTGCTGGTGAAGGGCGTCCTCGACCCCGACGACGCCCGGCGGGCGGTCGACGCCGGGGTCGACGGCCTGGTGGTGTCGAACCATGGAGGCCGCCAGCTCGACGCCGTGGCCTCGGCCGCCTCGGCCCTGTCGCAGGTGGTCGACGCCGTGGGCGACCAGGTCGAGGTCCTCGCCGACGGCGGTGTCCGCAGCGGCCTCGACGTGGTGAAGCTGATGGCCCTGGGCGCCCGGGCCGCCATGGTGGGGCGTGCGTGGGCGTGGGCCGTGGCCGGGCGCGGCGAGGCGGGCGTGGCCCACGTGCTGGAGGTGCTGCGGGCCGACATCGATGTGGCCCTCGGCCTCACCGGCACCACCGACGTCCGCGACCTCGACCGCTCCGCCCTGCTCCCCGACTGACCACACCCGTCGGAACGACGACACCCCGTTCTCGCGACGAATGCGACACACATTCGTGTCGGAGCCGTCGCGAGAAGGGGGGCGAGCCCTCTAGCTGAGGCGCTCGAAGATCATGGCCATGCCCTGGCCGCCGCCCACGCACATCGTCTCCAGGCCGAAGGTCGCATCGGCGTCCTGGAGGCCGTGGATGAGCGTGGTGGCGATGCGGGCGCCGGTCATGCCGAAGGGGTGACCCAGGGCGATGGACCCGCCGTTGACGTTGAGCTTGTCCCAGCTGATGCCGAGCTCCTTGGCCGACGGGATCACCTGGGCCGCGAAGGCCTCGTTGATCTCGACCAGGTCGATGTCGTCGATCGACATGTTCGCCCGGGCCAGGGCCTGCTTCGAGGCCTCGATGGGGCCCAGGCCCATGATCTCGGGGTTGAGGCCGGTCACGCCGGAGGCGACCACGCGAGCGAGGGGGGTGAGGCCCAGGTCCTTGGCCTTGGTGTCGCTCATGACGACCACGGCGGCGGCGCCGTCGTTCAGCGGACAGGCGTTGCCGGCGGTCACGCTGCCGTCGGGGCGGAAGACGGGCTTGAGGTTGGCCAGGCCCTCGGCGGTGGTGCCGGCCCGGATGCCGTCGTCGGTGCCGACGGTGACCTCGTTGCCCTCGTCGTCGGTAGTGGTGACGGGGGTGATCTCGTGCTCCCAGAACCCGTTCTCGTTCGAGGCGGTGGCTCGCTGCTGGGAGAGGGCCGCGTACTCGTCCATCTCCTCCCGGCTGGTGCCGGTGAGCTCGGCCACGTTCTCGGCCGTCTCGCCCATGGCGATGTAGACGTCGGGCAGGCCCTCCGGCGGCTGCCAGTCGCCCTGGCCCCCGGCCTGGCGCTCCGCGGTGCGGGCTTCGGCATCGGTGTACTTGGGGTTCTTGGCCCCGCCCACGTCGGCCATGCCGTTCAGGAAGCGGCTGACGGCCTCGACCCCGGCGGCGACGAACACGTCGCCCTCACCGCAGCGGATGGCGTGGGTGGCCATGCGGATGGCCTGCACCGACGAGGAGCAGTAGCGGTTGATGGTGACGCCGGGGACATCGGGCATGCCGGCCTGGATGGCGGCGATGCGGGCCATGTTGAAACCGGCCTCGCCGGCGGGCTGGCCACAGCCCAGGATCAGATCCTCGACGGTGGTGCGGTCGAGCTCCGGGACCTGGTTGAGGGCGGTGTCGACGATGAAGGCGGTGAGGTCGTCGGGACGCTCGTTCTTGAGCGAGCCCTTCATGGCCCGACCGATCGGGGTGCGGGCGGTGCTGACGATGACGGCTTCGGGCACGGGTGTCTCCTCGGTGGCGGCCGCGTCCGGTCTAGCCGGTGACCGCCGATGCGGGAAAGCGGACGGCGCCTCGGCCCTCAGCGGCGGCTCGCCACCACTGCGCAGCCAGGGCGCGGCGCCGGTGCGCGAGGCGTCGGGGCTGACGGCGCGACCCGGCGCAGCGGGGCGCGGGTCGGGGAGGGATCGCTCACCCCGCCATCGTCGCGTGCCGGTGGCGCGCCGGCGGTGGTTCAGGCCCGGCCCCGCGGGAGGCCCAGGCCGCGCTCGGCGATGATGCCGCGCAGCACCTCGGACGTGCCGCCGTAGATGGTGGTGACCTGGCAGTGCCGGTAGGTGGCCTCGATCCAGCCGTCAGCCGGTGCGCCGGTCTCCCCGTGGCGGCGGAGCCCCTCGACGCCGAGGATGTCGATCAGGTCGTCGGCCGCCCGCTGGTAGTGCTCGGTGGTGAACAGCTTGGCCATGGTGCCCTCGACCCCCGGCAGCTCCCCGGCCGATGCCAGCCACGCCGCCTTCCACCCGAGGAGGTTGGCCACCTCGTTGCCGATCGCCGTCCGAGCCAGGCGCTCACGTACCGACGGATCGTCGATCCGCCCGCTCTTGCGGGCCCAGGTGAGCCCGTGGTGGAGGAGGCGGACGGCCTCGCCGTACCACGCCGAGTTCCGCTCGAACACCAGAGCGGTCATCATCACCTTCCAACCCCCGTCGACCTCGCCCACCCGGTAGCGGTCGGGCACCTCGACGTCGTCGTACCAGGTGATGTTGGTGCGCTCGCCGCCCATGGTGTGCACGGGCGTGACGCTGATCCCGGGGCTGTCCATGGGCACGACGAACATGGTGAGGCCCCGGTGCTTGGCGACGTCGGTGTTGGTGCGGGCCAGCAGGAACACGTACTGGCTCTCGTGGCCCAGGGTGGTGAACATCTTCTGGCCGTTGACCACCCAGGCACCATCGCCGTCTGCGCCCCGGTCGTCGTGCCAGACGGCCCTGGTCGCGCAGGCGGCCACATCGCTGCCGGCGTCGGGCTCGCTGTAGCCCAGGCAGATCATGGCCTCCCCGGAGAGGACACGGGGGATGATGTCGCCCTTCTGCCAGTCGGTGCCCTCGTGCAGGAGGGTGTGGGCCACGAGGGTGGCGACGCCCAGGCCGTCGACCGGTGCGCCGGAGAGGTACATCTCCTCGGTGAGGGCGTTCATCTCCAGCATCGAACGGCCCTGGCCGCCCCACTCGGCGGGCCACCCGGCGGAGATCCAGCCCTCGGCCGCCATGGCCCGGTGCAGTCCCCAGTCGTGCACGGTGCCGGTGCGGTGCGCGGTCTCGATCACCTCGTCGGTCACGTGGCGGCCGAGGAAGGCGCGGGCCTGGCCGCGGAAGGACTCGACCCCCTCGGGCAGGCGGAACTCGAGGCCGTCGCGCCGGGGCCGGTCGGGGCGGCGATGGGGCTCGACGGGGCCGAGGACGATCGATCGCTCGTCGGGGAGAGGGGCGTCGACGGGACCGAAGCACCGGTCGGCCACATCCAACAGCCCATCGCGAGGGTCGCCCGCCAGCAGGCGGGTGGCCTTGGCCCGCCGGAAGTAGAGCTGGACGTCGTACTCCTCCATGAACCCGTACCCACCGTGGACGTGGAGCGAGGCCGACGCGGTCCGTTGGGCCACGTCCGCGGCCAGGGCGAAGGCCATGGCCGGGTACGCAACGGCCTCGGGCTCGTCGCCGTCGAGGGCCCACAGGGCCTTGCGGGCCACCAGCCGGGCCCCCTCCAGCTCGGTGGCCAGGTCGGCCAGGCGGTGCTGGAGGCTCTGGAACGAGCCGATGGGGACGCCGAACTGGACCCGTTCGGTGGCGTAGGTGGTGCCCAGCTCGAGGGCCCGCTGGGCCAGCCCGACGAGCCAGGACGCGGTGAGGGCACGCCACTCGTCGACCATCTGCGCTGCGCTCGTGTGCGCGGCGTCGCCGGTGACGAGCACCTCGCCGTCGGCGAGGTCGACGTCGGCGGCACCCAGACCGGCCAGGGTGACCGGGCCCGGCGCTCCGCCGGCGGTCAGCACCAGGTCGTCGCCCCGCAGGACCACCACGTCGGTGGCCGCCGCGGCTCCAGGGACGAGGGTGGCGATGCCGCCGACGGCGGGCCGAGGCGAGGTCGTGGCCACCGCGCCCTCGGCGATGGCGGCGGCGCGGTCGTCGCGGCCGAGGCGGGCCAGGACCCGTCCTGCCACCGCGGCCTCGACCACGGGGGCGGCGGCGATGGCGGCCCCGCACTCCTCCACCGCCACGCCGAGGTCGGCGAGGGTCGAGCCGCCGCCGCCGACGGCCTCGGGCAGGGTCATGGCCGGGATGCCCATGGCCACCAGCGCCTCCCAGAGGACGGGGTCGAACCCGTCGGCCTCGGCGGCGCGCACCTCCTCGGGCCCGGACAGCTTGGCCAGGAGGCGCACCAGCCCGTCGCGGATCAGCTCCTGCTCGTCGGTCAGCGTGAGGTCCACGCTGCCGATGGTAGAACGCGTTCTCGCGTGGGGGAGAAGGCGGATCGACGCCGCGGTCCGTGGGCCGCCTCCATCAGCCGCCAGTCGCCTCCGGAGGCAGGGGCCACGGGTTGGGCGCGCAGTCGCCGATGCCGTGGGTCTGCTGCATCATGACCGGCGCCGGCGCGTCGGCGGCCGGGCAGTCGACGTGGCTGTGACCCAGGGTGTGCCCGACCTCGTGGCTGATGAGGTAGCTCCGGTAGGAGGGCAGGTCGAGGCCCGACGCCTCGGCGCCGAGCTGCCAGCGGTCGAGGTTGATGATGGCCCGTTGGGGCTGGGCGCACGACACCCTGCGCTCGGTCTGGAGGGGGAAGCAGAGCAGGTCGACCGTCGGTGGGGTGGCCAGGGTGACGACCACGTCGGCGTCGACGGCCACGCGCTGCAGCGAGATCCCGTCGACCGCGGTCCAGCCCTGCGAGCTCGAGAGGATGAGCTCCACCTCGTCGGCGAAGTGGTCGGGGTCGACGCCGCTGCCGTCCTCCACCTCGACCCGGTAGGTGCGCAGGGTGCCCTCGCCCACCACGTCGCCGGTGCCGAGCGAGGAGATGAAGCGGCCGGTGGGGGTGGTGGTGGAGGGCGGCGGCTCGGTCGGCGCCGGCCGGGTCGTGGTGGGGATGGTGGTGGCCGGCGGCGCCCCGCTGGTGGCCGACCGGCTGGCGTCCCCGTCGCGTGCCGTGATCACCAGCACCAGCACCACCACCAGCAGCAGCAGGGCACCCCCCACCGCCACGAGGGCACGTCGGCGCGCGACCTGTTCGGTGCTGGGACGGCGCATGCGACCCCAGCGTGCCACGATGGGCGTCGTGGAACCGATTGGTCGCCGTTCACTCATCGTCGGGGCCGCGGCCGCCGTCGCTGCCCTCCGTCTGCGCAGCGCCGGCATGACCCTGCCGGGCCCGAGTCGTCAGGCCCCGCTGGTCGACGATCCCTTCACCCTCGGCGTCGCGAGCGGCGACCCGTCGTCGTCGGGCTTCGTGGCCTGGACCCGCCTGGCCCCGGACCCGACCAACGGGGGTGGGGTGGGCCCCGACCCGGTGGCGGTCACCTGGGAGGTGGCCACCGACCCCGGCTTCGGCCCCGGTCAGGTGGTGCAGAGCGGCACCGTCACCGCCATCGCCGCCCTCGCCCATGCCGTGCACATCGACGTCGACGGCCTCGACCCCGACAGCGAGTGGTGGGTGCGCTTCGGCGCCGATGGCTTCGACAGCCCGGTCGGCCGGGCCCGCACCCTCCCGGCGTCGGGCACCCCGGCCCTGCGGTTCGGCTTCGTGTCGTGCCAGGACTACGTCGACGGCTACTACACGGCCCTCCGGGGCCTGGCCGAGGAGGGGTGCGACCTCTGGCTCCACCTCGGTGACTACATGTACGAGAACGCCACGCCCGCGGACGCGGTCCGGTCCCACGGCGACTACGAGTGCATGACCCTCGCCGACTACCGGAACCGCTACGGGTTCATCAAGAGCGACGCCGACCTCCAGGCGGCCCACCACGCGGCGCCGGTCGTGCCCGTGTGGGACGACCACGAGGTCGACAACAACTACGCCGACACCTCGGGTGGGGGCGGCCAGACCCCTGAGCAGATCCTCGCCCGCCGCACTGCCGGCTACCGGGCCTGGTTCGAGCACCTCCCCGTCCGCCTGCCCGCCCCCGACGGGCCCGACCTGCGGATCTACCGGCGCCTCGCCTGGGGCGATCTGGCCACGTTCCACATGCTCGACGGCCGCCAGTACCGCGACCCCCAGCCCTGCGGCGGCGGCCTGGCCGACTGCCCCGAGCGCACCGGCGTCGACCGCACCATGCTGGGCGCAGAGCAGCGTCAGTGGCTGGCCGACGGCGTCGCTGCTTCCGGTGCGGTGTGGGACGTGGTCGGCCAGCAGACCGTGTTCGTGCCCCTCCCCTTCGGACCCAGCTACAACAACGACCAGTGGGATGGCTACCCGCAGGACCGTCAGCGGGTGTGGGACATCCTCAAGGCTCGTCCCAACCCCCTGGTCGTGACCGGCGACATCCACGCCGCCGGTGTGGCCCGCCTGCACGCCACCCTCGACGACGTCGAGACCGAGCGCATCGGCACCGAGCTGGTCGGCACGTCGATCTCCTCCAGCTTCGACCCCGCTCTGGTCGAGGCGGCCGAGGCCATCGTCTCCGGCCTCCCCTACATCGAGTACGTCAACGCCGGCCAGCGGGGCTACACCGTCGTGGACCTCACCGCGGACGCCATGCGGGCCGAGTACAAGGTGGTGAGCGACGCCACCGTGCCGGGCGGGACGGTCGCTTCGGGCTTCGTCTACGACCTGCCGGCCCGGGGCGTTGACGGGTCGCCGGGTGAGCCGCCTCCGGGTGAGCCGCCTCCGGGTGAGCCGCCTCCGGGTGAGCCGCCTCCGGGTGAGCCGCCTCCGGGTGAGCCGCCTCCGGGTGAGCCGCCTCCCGGTGACCCGGCCGGGCCGGGGGGTGTGGCGCCGCCCGCGACCCCCGTCCGCGGTCCCGCCACCTTCACCGGATGACGGGGGCGGCCACCGCCGCCCCTCCCCGTTGGCGGCTGGATCCCTTGTTCTCCGGCCTCGGTGACCGCGCCCTCGTCGCAGCCATGGAGGAGGTGGGCGCCGAGGCGGACCGCCTGCGGGCCCTGTGCGACGACCGCGACGTCCGCGGCGGTCCGCCGCGGCCGATCAGCTCGGCCGACGCGACCACCGCCGAGGAGGTGCTGGAGGCCACCAACGCGTTGCTGGCCCGCATGCGGCTGGTCGGGGCCTACCTGCACGCCCGGGTGACCACCGATGCCCGTGACGCCGAGGCGTCCCGGCTCCAGGCTGCGTTCGGAGCCCGGACTGCCGCGGTGGGGCCGGTGCTCAAGCGCATCGAGGCGTGGGCGGCGGCCGTGGGGGCCGAGGACCTGGCCCGCGCCGGCCCGGTGGCCGGCGACCATGCCTTCTGGCTGGCGCGCGGCGCCCGTCTGGCCGACCACCAGATGTCCGACGCCGAGGAGGACCTGGCCGCCGAGCTGGGCCTCACCGGTGGGCGGTCGTGGGCCAAGCTCCACGGGGAGCTGACCTCCACCCTGCAGGCCACCGTCGTGCACCCCGACGAGGGCCCGGTGACCCTGCCCGTCACCGAGGCCCGGGGCCTGGCGTCCCACCCCGACGGTGCCGTGCGGCGCAGCGCCTTCGAGGGTGAGGTCGCGGCCTGGCGCACCGTCGAGATGCCCCTGGCCCTGGCGCTGTCGTCGCATCGGGGCGAGATGCTGGCCGTGAACCGGCGCCGGGGCTGGGACGACCCGTTGACCCCCGCCCTGGCCACCAACAACGTCGAGCGCGAGGCGGTCGATGTCCTCACCGCAGCGGTGGTCGACTCCCTGCCCGCCTTCGCTTGCCACCACCGGGCCAAGGCCCGGGCCCTGGGCCACGGCGAGAAGGGTTTGCCGTGGTGGGACCTGCTGGCCCCCATGGGCTCGCCCACGAGGTTCACGTGGGACGAGGCCGTCGCCGCCGTGACCGGTGCCTTCGCGGGGTACTCGCCCGGGCTGGCCGCCCTGGCCCGCACCGCGGTGGGGGAGGGCTGGATCGATGCCGAGCCCCGTCCCGGCAAGGTCGGCGGCGCCTTCTGCATGCCCGTGCGCGACGGTGAGAGCCGGGTCCTGCTCAGCTTCGACGGCTCCTTCGACAGCGTCCAGACCCTGGCCCACGAGCTGGGCCACGCCTACCACAACACCCAGCTCGGCCCCCGTCCCTGGCTCCAGCGCCAGACCCCCATGGCCCTGGCCGAGACGGCCAGCATCTTCTGTGAGACGGTGATGGTCGACGCCGGGCTGGCGGCCGCGGGCGACGACACCGGTGCCCGCCTGGCCATCCTCGACGCCGACCTGGTCGGCGCGGCCCAGGTGGTGGTCGACATCCACAGCCGGTTCCTGTTCGAGACGGCCCTGTCGGCCGAGCGGGGCGGGGGCGCGTTGGGCCCGGACCGGTTGACCGAGATGATGCGTGACGCCCAGGTGGCCGCCTACGGCGACGGGCTCGACCCCGATGCCCTGCACCCGTACATGTGGGCCGTGAAGGGCCACTACTACACCGCGTTCTACAACTGGCCCTACACCTTCGGCCTGCTGTTCAGCCTGGGGCTCTACGCCGAGTACCGCCGCGACCCGGAGCGCTTCCGCGCCGGCTACGACGACCTGCTGGGTGCCACCGGGCTGGCCGACGCCGCCCCCCTCGCCGCCCGCTTCGGCATCGACATCCGGGATCAGGCCTTCTGGGCCTCCAGCCTGGCCGTCATCGAGGCCCGCATCGACGAGGCCGCCACCCTCATGGCCGACGCGCCTCCCATCTGAGGTCGGCGACCTCGCGGCGGATCCCGTACTGGTCCCGGTTCTGGTCGTGGGGGCGACCTTTCTCGGGGCCAGTTCGGGCCGATGTCGTGCTGGGCGTCTAGTCCACGGCCAGCGTCGACGCCCGCACCGGGCGCACCTGCTGGGCCAGCGAGCTGGTGGCCCAGGCGGCCAGCCCGGCGACGACGGGCACGGCGACGAGCAACAGGGCGATGGCCACCCACGGGACCCGGACGGCGACGGCCTCGTCGGCCGGGGATGGGGCCGACAGCCACAGCACCACCGCCGCAGGCACGAGCCCGGTCGGGACAGCCAGCACCATGGCCGCGACGGTCAGCACCACGCCCTTGACTCCCGCCATGCGCCGCAGGGTGCGGGGTGGGGCGCCCACCGCCACCAGCACATCGCGTTCGTCGCGGCTCTCGGTGGCCGACAGCGACAGGGCGATGGCCACCACCAGCAGGGTCAACAGCAGTGCCGGACCCACGATGACGGCCTGGAGGAGCGCCGGTGAGAGCAGTGGCGAGTCGATGCGGCGCCACGAGAGGAATGTGAAGCTCGTCGACTGCGGCGCCGGCGCATTGGCCGCCTCCACGGGCTCGAGGAAGATCTCGTCCTGTCCGTTGAGGTCGCCGTTCACCGACTGCAGCGCATCGCGCTGCCCGGTCGTGAGGTCGGCCGGTGTCCTGATCACTGCGCCGTTGGTGACGATGGTGAGGCCAAGCTCCCGAGTCGCGTCGGGCGTGATGAGCAGCGGGCTCGCGAACGGGTCGCGACTCGGATCGCGTGCGCCGACGACCCGGGCCACGACCGGGCGCCCGGCCACCGGGAGGCGGACGTCACCGATCTGGCCCGGATCGGGCGCACCCGGATCGAAGACCGGGTCGGCGCCTTCGGGAGCGGCCGAGCGCTGGTCCAGCAGGCCGGTGGTGTCCAGAGCGCGGCGATCGCGCTCCGACACGCCGAGGACATCGAGCATCGCGGGGTCGGCGATCACCGGCCGACCCGGGGTGACGTCGGCACCGGGAGCGACGTCGAAGGTGGCCATGCGACGGTCGGTGACGGTCGCGTCGGGGAGTATGCGCAGCAGGTCCCGGCGCAGCCCTGGGTTCAGCGGTGTTGCCGGTGCCGGCTGGTGGTCCAGGCCGGCGCCGTCCACGGAGGTGAGGACGTCGGTGGTGACCACCACCGCGTCGGCGGGCAGACGTTGCTCGTCGGCGTCTGGGTTGCTCCGGGCCGCTCCGGTGGAGGCAAAGGTGGCGCCGACGACTGCGAAGGCGCCGGCCACGCCGATGGCGGTGACCACGCCTGCGCTCCGGGTGCGGACGCGCCCGACGCTGCGGGCGGCCAGCCGCCACGAGCCCCGCAGGCGGCCCCCGAGCCGTCCGAGAGGGCGCCGCAGGGCGACGAGCAGGCCGATGCCGCCCGCGGTCCCGACGGCCGAGCCCACGAGGCCGGTCCACGT
Organism: Acidimicrobiales bacterium; assembly: GCA_038233075.1. Lineage (GTDB taxonomy): Bacteria > Actinomycetota > Acidimicrobiia > Acidimicrobiales > Iamiaceae > Iamia. Next base: position 480 of record JBBSMQ010000051.1, on the reverse strand, counting down.
CCCCTGGAGGGCGAGGGTGCGCCGGGTGAGGCGCGGCGTCGCGCCCTGGGCCGACAGCTGCCCGAGGGTGACGAGCTGGCGACGGGCGCTGGCGGAGAAGGCGGCGGCGATGATGATGCCCACGGCGACCAGGGCCAGGGTGCCGGCCACCCATCCCCAGGCCAGCCCGGTCGACGACACCTCGCCCTCACCCGTCGTCGACGACGAACCGTGGTGGTCGGCGTCTCGGCTCACGATGTAGGCGTTCGGCGCCGCGCTCAGATCCTCGTGCAGCCTTGCCAGGACGTCGGGGCCGGCGGTGGGCGGCAACGGGATAGCGACGCGTCGACGCCGAGGTGGTCGGCCCGCCCGAAGTTGTGGATGACCTGCGCCTTGGGGACCCCGGTGTCCGGATCGCGTTCGTTGTGAGCCAACGCCAGGTAGGCGACCTCGCTCCCGTCCCGGTTCCGGCGCCGCGTCTCCCGCACGTACATGTCTACG
>JBBSMQ010000050.1:0-17698 GCA_038233075.1 Acidimicrobiales bacterium | reverse complement strand
CGCACGAAGGATGCCCCAGAAGCCACGAGGCGAGAGGCTACCGGCCATGTGGCTCCTGTCTCCTCATCCGCGCCCGGCCGCCCTTGACCCGTCGGTCAAGGGTGGGGGTAGCCTCGCCGCGTGTCCCTGGCTGAGCCCTCCTCCGCGACCCGCGGCCGGGCCCGACTGGCCTCCGAACCCGGCCCCGACGGCGTCGACCACTCCTACACCGGGGCCCGACGCCCGGACCGCCACCGTTGGGTCGACAGCCACGGCCTGCGCCTCAGCACCTGGGAGTGGGGCGATGCCGATGCCCCGCCCGTGCTTTTCGCCCACGGCGGCTTCGACTTCGCCGGGACCTACGACAGCCTGGCCCCGCGGGTGGCCGACGGCGGCTGGCGGGTGGTGGCCTGGGACCAGCGGGGTCACGGGGACTCCGACCACGCACCGCTCTACTCCTGGGAGGCCGACCTGCGCGACGCGGCGGCGGTGCTGGCCAGCGTCGGCCCCGGGCCCGTCCCCGTCCTCGGCCACAGCAAGGGCGGGGCCCTGGCCTTGCAGCTGGCCGATGCCTGCCCGCACCGGGTCAGCCGTCTGGTCAACCTCGATGGCCTGCCCTCGGCCCGCAGCTGGCCCGATGTCCCCGAGCACCACCGCACCCAGCTCCGGGCCGAGGAGCTGGCCGCCTGGCTCGATCACCGCGCCGCAGCCGGGACCAAGGTCCGTCGCCCTGGCACCATCGAGGAGCTGGCCGCGCGCCGGGGGCGCATGAACCCGCGTCTGGAGCCGGACTGGCTGCGCTACGTCGTCCCCATCGGCGCCAAGCAGGCCAGCGACGGCTGGCGCTGGAAGATCGATCCGTCGATGCGCATGGGGGGCTTCGGCCCCTGGCGGCCGGAGTGGTCGATGTGGCGCCTGCCCAGCCTCGGCATGCCCGTGCTCTGCGTGTTGGGCCTGGAGCTTGAGGTCATGGGGTGGGGGACCCTCCCGGAGGACGTGGAGTCCCACCTCCCGCCCGGCGGTCGCTACGTCGGCCTCGAGGGGGCCGGGCACTTCCTCCACATCGAGCAACCCGACCGCATCGCCGCGCTGGTCTTGGACTTCCTCTCGTGACCGTGACCCTGACCCACAACCGGGTGAGCCTCGCCCTGCACCACCTGCGCGACGGGCGGGACCCGGCCGGCCGGCCCCTGCTCGCGGTGCACGGCCTGGGCGAACGCACGCCCGACGAGCCTCCTCCGTGGCTCGACGCCTGGCCCGGCCCCCTCTGCGGGCTCGACCTGACCGGCCACGGCGCCTCGGGCGCCGCGGTCGGCGGGGGCTACACCGCAGAGATCCTCCTGGCCGATGTGGATGCGGCGCTGACCCACCTGGGGCCGGCCACCCTCGTCGGCCGGGGCCTGGGGGCCTACGTGTGCCTGTTGGCCGCGGGCGCCCGGGCGGCCTCGGTCCGCGGCGCGATCCTGCTCGACGGCCCCGGGCTGGCCGGCGGCGGTCCCTTCCCCGGCTCGCCCATGATGCTGGCCGGCGTGGAGCTCCCCCCGGGTCCTCCCGACCCGTATGCGCTGGTGGAGCTGACCCGCGACGTCCGGCCCCCGGACTACGCGGTGAGCTTCGTCCACCAGGCCGTGCAGCTCTCAGGCCTCGATCTGGCGCTCACCGTCAGTGCGGTGGTCCGCCCGCCGTGGTTGGCGGCGGTGGCGGCGGCTCCGGGCGTGGCGGAACGGCCGCTGGAGGTGGCCCTGGCCGCCTACGCGGCCGACTGAGCGGGCGGGCACCGGCTCCCGCTCGCCCACGGGGCGGCCCCGGTCGTCACCCGGCGCGGGCCTCCTCGGATGCGACCAGCTCGAGGAGGTCGGCCTCGGCCATGGGCCGGCCGAGGAGCCAGCCCTGGGCCGAGTCGCAGCCCAGGGCCCGGAGCCGATCGAGCCGCGTCTCGTCCTCCACGCCCTCGGCCACGGCCCGGAGCCCCAGGGCATGGGCCAGGTCGACCACCGCGGCGACGATGGCCTCGTCCTCGGCGGCGCGGCCCAGGCCGGTGACGAAGGAACGGTCGACCTTCAAGATGTCGACGGGGAAGTCCCGGAGGTAGCGCAGAGAGGACCAGCCGGTCCCGAAGTCATCCACCGCGATGCCGACGCCCAGCTCGTGCAGGCGGGTCAGGGCCTCACCCGAGGTGTCGACGTCCATGAGGGCTGTCTCGGTGATCTCCAGCATGAGGGACTCAGGGGGAAGGCCGGCGGCGGACAGGAGCGCAGCGACGTCGTCGGTCAGTCGGGGCGCAGCGAGCTGGCGAGCCGAGAGGTTGACGCTCATGACCATCGCGGCCGCGCTCGGGTGGAGTCCCTGGAGGCGGGCCGCGGCCCGGCAGGCCTTGGCGGTGATCCAGTTGCCGATGGGGACGATCAGCCCGGTCTCCTCCGCGATGTGGAGGAACTCGCCGGGCAGGAGGATCCCCCGCTCGGGGTGCTCCCACCGCAGCAGGGCCTCGACGCCGTCCAGCCGGCCGGTGCGCAGGTCGTACTGGGGTTGGTACGCGACCCGCATCTCGTGGCGGTCCAGCGCCCACCGGAGGGCGGTCTCCAGCTCCAGGCGGTCGACGGCCTGCACGTGCATGTCCCGATCGAAGACCTCGGTCCGCGACCGACCGCGGGCCTTGGCCTGGTACATGGCCGCGTCGGAGTCTCGGACGAGGGCCTCGGCCCCGTGCTCCCCGTCGGAGGTCGCCACCCCGATCGACACCGTGACCATGACCTCGGTGCCCCCGATCTCCATGGATCGGCTCACCGCCTCCTCGATCCGGGTCGCGATGCTCACCGCCTCGGCCCGATCTTCGAGGTCCTCGCAGAGGATGGCGAACTCGTCGCCGCCGAAGCGGGCGACGGTGTCGCCGGGCCGCACCGCGCTCTCGATGCGCTGCGCGACCTGGACGAGCAACAGGTCGCCGGCGGAGTGACCCAGGTTGTCGTTGATCACCTTGAAGTTGTCGAGGTCGAGGAACAGGACCGCGGTGACCGTCGACTGCCGTGCCGCCCGGCCCACCGCGACCCGCAGGCGGTCGAGTAGCAGAGTGCGGTTCGGCAGCCCCGAGAGCGGGTCGTGGGTGGCCTGGTGCTCCAGCTGGTCCTCGAACGCCTTCCGTTCGCTGATGTCACGGGCCACGCAGGCGATGGTGTCGATGGACCCGTCGCCGTCGCGCAGGGCGATCATCACGACCGAGACGGGCACGATGTCGCCGTTGCGGTCGTGCACGGCCAGCTCGCCCTCCCAGAGCCCGGCCGCATCGAGCGTCGGGGAGACCTCGGCCAGGACCCGGCGCTGCACCCACGGCGGGGTGCGGGCGGTCAACGCCTCCAGGGTGATCGTCGGGCCGTCGACGCCGAGGACCTTGCGGGCGGAGCTGTTCAGGTCGATCTCGTCGCTGCCGCGCTGGGCGATGCCCATCAGGTCGGTGGAGGCGGCCAGGATCTGGCTGAGCCGCTCCTGGCCCCGCTGGGCCTCGACCTCGGCGGTGATGTCGCGACCGGTGAAGAGCATCCCGGCGATGTCGGGGTCCGCCGTCAGGTCGGACCCGGAGAAGCTGAGCTGGCGCCACCCACCGTCGGCGTGGCGAGCGCGGACGCGGATCGGAGTCGCGCCCGCGAAGCCAGCGTTGCGCTCCACCTGCTGGCGCGCGGCATCGACGTCGTCGGGGTGGACGATGCTGTCGCTGGGCAGGCCGACCAGGGCCTCGGGGGAGTAGCCCAGGACGGCGGTGACGGCCGGGCTCACCCAGCGGATGCGTAGGTCGCCACCGACCACGACCAGGATGTCGCTGCTGTTCTGGACCAGCTTGCGGAACCGTCGTTCGCTCGATCCGAGCACGTCGACCTCCTCTCGCTCCGTGGGGACGTCGCCACTCAGGATACGCAGGCGATGGGTGGGGTTCAGCGGGCCGCGGGGCGGCGGCGTCCGGGGGGGACCTCCCCCCGACTCGCCGCCGCGCCGGTGTGGACCAGGGGTGGGTCGGCCACACTGGAACCAGGTCCCGGCCCCGCTCGGTCGGGCCACCGACTTCGAGGAACCCCCCGCATGAGCCCAGCTCCCGGCCCCCCGGGACCCGACGACCCCACCCGCATCGCGCCGGGGACGGACCCGCAGGTCGCCCCCGGTGCGCCCCCGCCCCGGTCTCCCGCCGCCGGTCCGGCCGGGGGGCCGCCGTCGCCGGCCTGGGGGCCACCGCCCCCGCCGGGTCCGGCTGCGCCACCTGGGCACGGATCGCCTCCCCCGCCGGCCCCGTACGGCGCTCCCGGCCCGCCCCCGGGTCAGGGCCTCCCTCCCGGTCCCCCGCCGGGAGCCGGCCCACCGTGGGGAGGTCCGTCATGGGGAGGTTCCTCTGGCCCCGGAGGGCCTTCGCCGGCCGGGCCTGGCCCGGCCGCCCCCGGCCGGTCGAGGCGCGGACCCTGGCGCATCCTCGGTCGGGCGCTGGTCGTGCTGGTCGTCATCGGCGCGCTGGCCGGCAGCACTGCATGGGGTTTCGCCAACCGCAGCAGCGCCGAGAAGTGGCGGGACCGCAGCGAGGCGGCCGACACCCGCCTCACCGACAGCCTGGATCGGGTCGAGGCTTCCAGCGCCGACGTGGAGGACGCCCGGGAGCGCCTGCGCGACCTGGCCGCGGAGAAGGCGGGCGAGACCGACCGCAACCGCATCCTCTCGGAGATCGTCTCCCAGGCCCCCGACGTCACCTCGGCCCTGCGGGACTGCCAGCAGGAGACCACCTCGCTCACCAACGACATCCTCGACGCCATCGGGGACCCGACGGCCGACATCGCCGCGATCCAGGCCCGCATCCGCGATGTCAACGGCATCTGCGAGGACGCCTTGGCGGCGTCGAACGCACTGGAGGACTCCATCGATGAGCTCGGCAGCTGACGGCCGTCGGTGGCGGTGGGCCCCGGCCGCGCTGGCCATCGCCGTGCTGGTGGGCGGCGGGTGCGTTGCGCCGCCCGATGAGCCCGAGGTCGACGCGTCATTGCTCGACACCCCGGCGCGGGTCGACCCCCGCACCTACACCGTCCGCATCCGCAACCAGACCTGCGAGGGCCTCGGGGTGGGATCGGGCTTCCTCATCGACGAGAGCACCATCGTGACCAACCGCCACGTGGTGGAGGGGGCCGAGGTGCTGGAGGTCGAGACGTCCGAGGGCGAGTCCCTCACCGTCGACGTGGCCTCCCAGGGCCTGCTGGCCGACCTGGCGGTGGTGCGGCTGTCGGGGCCGATGGCGATGGGCTCCTCCGTCTCGGCCACCGCCGAGCTGGCCCCCGAGAACCCGGAGGCCGGCGACGCCCTGCGCGCCGTCGGGTACCCGGGCGGCGGTGCCCTCACCGTCACCGAGGGCACGGTGGAGGACTTCAAGGCCGACCCCCGGCTGGGCAACCTGTCGAAGGTGATCCGCTCCGACGTGGCGATCGAGCCGGGCAACTCCGGTGGTCCCGCGGTCAACGACGAGGACCAGGTCGTCGGCGTGGTCTACGCCATCGAGGTCGACACCGAGAAGTCCCTGATCGTGCCGGTGGACACGCTGCGCCGCCTGCTCGACGACACCGGAGGCGTGGAGGACGTCGAGAGCTGCTGAGGGACCGTCAGAGCTCGCCCTGGTCGAGCGCGTCGCGGAGCTCCGCCGCCCGCTGGCGCACCTCGGTCAGGTCGGACAGGCGGTCCAGCCCGGCGAGGGGCCGGGCCATGCGGTGTTTTTGCCGTCCAGCCCGTCGCGGTGGCGGGCGAGGAAGTCCCAGGGAGGTCGCCGACCGCGTCCTCCGGTCGTGTCGGCGATGATGCGGGCTCCGCACCGCAGGAGGATCCCGTGCCCGCACCCTCGCCGTCCGCTCGCGTCACCGAGCTGGTCTCGGCCCTGACCCTCGAGGAGAAGGCGGCGCTGACCGCGGGGGCCGACTTCTGGTCGACCGTCGGGGTGTCGCGGGTCGGCCTGCCCGCGGTGCGGGTGACTGACGGCCCCAACGGCGCCCGCGGCCCGTGGACGCGCGGAGAGGGCGGGCAGACCTCGGTGTGCGTGCCCTGCGGGTCGGCCATCGGCGCCACCTGGGATCCCGACCTGGTGGCGCGGGTGGGGAGCCTGCTGGGCACCGAGACCCGGCGCAAGGCCTGTCGGGTGCTGCTGGCCCCCACCGTCAACATCCACCGCTCACCCCTGGCCGGGCGGAACTTCGAGTGCTACTCGGAGGATCCCCTCCTCGCCGGCCGCCTGGCCGCGGCCCTGATCCAGGGCGCCCAGGCCCAGGGGGTGGCGACCACGGTGAAGCACCTGGTCGCCAACGAGGCCGAGACCGAGCGCACCTCCATGAGCTCCGAGGTCGATGGCCGCACCTTGCGGGAGATCTACCTGCTGCCCTTCGAGCTGGCGGTGACCGAGGGCGGGAGCCTCGGGGTGATGACCTCCTACAACCGCCTCAACGGCCGGTGGTGCACCGAGGACGCCGGCCTGCTGGACGGCGTGCTCCGCCGCGAGTGGGGCTTCGAGGGCTTCGTGGTCACCGACTGGTACGGCGTGACCACCACCGAGGTGTCGCCCGGCGCCGGGGTGGACCTGGAGATGCCGGGCCCGGCGCGCGCTTACGGCGGGGCCCTGGCCGAGGCGGTGACCTCCGGCGCCGTGCCGGAGGCTGAGGTCGATGCCCAGGTGACCCGGATGCTGTCGGTGTTCGACCGCGTCGGTGCCCTGGACGACGCCGGCGACGCGGAGCCGGGTCAGGCCGGCGAGCCCGCGGATCGGGTCCTGGCCGCCGAGGCCGCGGCGGCGGGGACCGTGCTGCTCACCAACGACGGCACCCTGCCCCTCGCTGTCGATGCTCTCCGACGGGTTGCGGTGGTCGGCCCCAACGCCGATCGGGCCGTGATCATGGGGGGCGGGTCGGCCCACGTGGAGCCGGTCCACCTCACCAGCCCGCTGGCCGCGCTCCGGGCCCACGTGGGCGACGGGGTCGAGGTCGTCCACCGGCCCGGGGTCGACATCAGCCGAGCCGCGGTCGCCCTGCCCGGACCGGTGACCGCCGAGCTGTCGGCTGGGGGAGAGGTGGCGCGCACCGAGACCTGGCCCACGGCCCAGATGGTCACCTTCGGCCCGCCCGAGGGCCTGCCCGAAGAGTTCACCGTGCGGGCCACGGCCGCGTTCACCCCCGAGCGGGCCGGGCCCCACGTCTTCACGCTGGTCCAGGCCGGCCGGGCCCGGGTGACGGTCGACGGCCAGGTGGTGGTGGACGGCATGGCCGACCCGCTCCCTGCCGGGAACAGCTTCGTCGGCTTCGGGTCCAAGGAGGGGTCGGGCACCGTCGACCTGGAGGAGGGCCGGGCCGTCGACATCGTCGTCGAGTACACCTCCGAGGGGGCCCAGGGCGTCTACGGGGTGCGGGTCGGGGTGCGCTCGCTGCTGCCCGACGACTCCCTCGACCGGGCGGTGGAGGCGGCGGCCGAGGCCGACGTGGCCGTGGTCGTGGTCGGGACCGACGACGAGTGGGAGTCCGAGGGCTTCGACCGCCGCTCCATGGACCTGCCCGGCGACCAGGAGGAGCTCATCACCCGGGTGGCGGCGGCCAACCCCCGCACCGTCGTCGTCGTGAACGCCGGAGCCCCGGTGACCATGGACTGGATCGACCAGCCCGCGGCGGTGCTGCAGAGCTGGTTCGGTGGCCAGGAGATGGGCCCGGCGCTGGCCCGCATCCTCACTGGCGATGACGAGCCCGGGGGACGGCTGCCGACCACCATCCCCCTGCGCCTGGAGCACAACCCCACGTTCGGGTCGTTCCCCGGCGACCACGACGTGCACGTCTACGGGGAAGGCGTCTTCGTCGGCTACCGCTGGTACCAGTCCCGCCACCTGCCGGTGCGGTTCCCCTTCGGCCACGGGCTGTCGTACACGTCGTTCGCAGTCGGCCCGCCGACCGCCTCAGCGACCACGTTCACCCCCGGATCGACCTTCACCGTGGAGGTGCCGGTGACCAACACCGGCGACCGCCCCGGCTCCGAGGTGGTCCAGCTCTACGTCGCCCCACCGGCCCGCACCGTCGTTCCCCGCCCCGCCCAGGAGCTGAAGGCGTGGGCCAAGGTCCACCTCGCCCCGGGGGAGACGACGACCGTGGCCCTGGCCCTCGACGATCGGGCCTTCGCCTGGTGGGACGTGGGCGACGCGACGCGCGCTGCGGTCCATGGCCGCCTGCCGCTCCAGCCGCCCGGTGGCCCTCGAGAGGCCCGCCCCGAGGGGTGGCGGGTCGATCCCGGGACCTACGAGGTCCGCGTCGGCCGCTCCTCGGAGGCCATCGAACACATCGTCCCCGTCGAGGTCGCCGACCCGGGCTGATCCGGGGCGCGTGGGGATCGGAGACCGGTGTCCCTACGGTGGGACCACCCCAACCTTCGGCCCTCGGGCCGGGAAGGATGCTTGATGCTCTCCAAGGCCTTCGTCGTGAAGCTCACCGCCAAGGACGACACCCGGGACGAGGTCGCCTCGTTCCTCGCCGACGCCGTCGACCTAGCCAACCAGGAGGCCGGTACCCCGGTCTGGTTGGCACTGCGCACCGACGACTCGACCTTCTGGATCGTGGACGCCTTCCCCGGCGACGCCGAGCGCCAGGCCCACCTCGACGGTCCCATCGCCGCCGCCCTCATGGAGAACGCCGATCGCCTCCTGGCCTCGTCGCCGGAGATCATGCCGGCCGACGTCCTCGCCTCCAAGAGCTGAGTCGCGCGCCCGATGCGATGGCGCCGCCTCGATGGACCGATGCGACCGCTACCGAATAGGCTCCACGAGGCGGCAGCGACCCCACGGGGATAGGCAGGCAATGGTTGAACTGAAGGTGGCGGGCGCGCCCATCTCCTGGGGCGTCTGCGAGGTTCCCGGCTGGGGTGAGCTGCTACCGCCTTCCAGGGTGTTGTCCGAGATGGCATCGCTCGGCCTCACGGCCTGCGAGCTGGGGCCCACCGACTACCTGCCAGCGGACCCGGTCGCGCTCGCCCGCATCCTGGCGCAGCACGGCCTCAGGGCGGTGGCCGGCTTCGTGCCCCTCGTCCTACATGATCCCCGCCACGCGGACGCGGCGTTGGCGCAGGCAGCCGAGTTCGCGGACCGCTTCGCGGCAGCCGGTGCGGAGCTCCTGGTTAGCGCCGCCGTCGTCGATGCGGCCTGGTCGCCCCGCCGGCCTTTGGATGCCGTCGGATGGCGCCATCTCCTCGAGATGTTGCCCAGGCTGGACAAGCTGACGGAGCGGCGCGGACTCCGCCACGTGCTGCACCCGCACGCGGACACGCTGATCGAGGATGCCACGGACGTCGACAGGGTGCTCGCCGAGTCGGAGGTGGACATCTGCCTCGACACCGGACACCTGTCCATCGGTGGCGTCGATCCGGTGGAGCTGGTCGAGCGAGCCTCGGGCCGGGTCGGCCACGTCCACCTCAAGGACGTAGACCTCGCCGTCGCCGCACGCGTGCGCGCCGGTGAGCTCGGCCTCCAGGAAGCGGTGCGTGCGGGCATGTTCCAGTCGTTGGGCGAAGGCGACGTGGCCATTGCGGACGTCATCGAGCGGCTGGTCGCCCACGGGTACGACGGCTGGTACGTGCTCGAGCAGGACATCGCGATCCCTGCCGGCGAGGTGCCCGGCGCGGGCGAGGGGCCGCTCGCCGCCGTGCGCCAGAGCCTCCATCACCTCCAGTCGCTCGCGGCCGCCGAGGTCGGGACCTGAGCGATGCTTCCCACCCTCGAGGTGCTCACCATCGGAAGGGTCAGCGTCGACCTCTACTCGGACCGGCCCGGCGCCTCGTTCCAGGACGACCAGCGCTTCGTGAAGTCGGTCGGCGGCAGCCCGACCAACGTCGCGGTGGCGGCCGCGCGGCTCGGGCGCCGGGCCGCGGTCATCACCAAGGTCGGCGACGACCCGTTTGGGGCCTACGTGCGCCACAAGCTCCAGGCGTTCGGCGTCGACACCCGTTTCGTCGGGGTGCACCCGACCCTGCCCACGCCGTTGGCGTTCGCGGCCATGGATCGGGCTGACGACCCGACCCTGGTCTTCTACCGCTACCCGCAGGCGCCCGACACGACCATCGAGCCCGAGTCGATCGACATGGCCGTCGCGGTTGCTGTTCCCATCCTCTGGGTCAGCGCCTCCACGCTGTCCACCGGCACCTCCGCGGCGGCGGGGGACGCCCTCCTGCGGGCGCGGTCGGGCGTCCGCCACACCATCCTGGATCTCGACCACCGGCCCCAGTTCTGGTCGTCGCGGGCCGAGGCCACCGCGCGGGTGGGTGCCGCGCTCGAGCACTGCACCGTCGCGGTCGGCAACACCGTCGAGTGTGAGGTGGCGGTCGGCAGCGGCGAGCCGGCGGAAGCGGCACGGCGCCTGCTCGACCGCGGTGTCGAGGTTGCCATAGTGAAGCGCGGTGACGAGGGCGTCCAGGTGGCCACCGCGGGCGGCAGTTGGGTGGTTCCCGCCCATCCCGTCGACGTCGTCTGCGGGCTCGGTGCCGGTGACGCGTTCGGCGGCGCCCTGTGCCACGGACTGCTGGCCGGATGGGACCCGCGCCGATCGGTCGAGTTCGCGAACGTGGCCGGGGCGATCGTCGCGTCGCGGCTGCTGTGCTCGGACGCCATGCCCGACGAGGCCGAGATCCACCGAGCCGAGGGGACCGTGCGTGCGACTGGATGACAGGGCCTTCGCGGACCTCTTGGAGGTCCGGGTCCGGGAGCCCGGACGGATCGCCGCGGCGCACCGGGCGCGTTCACGCCGGGCCGAGCTGGCACGCGACGGAATGCTCTTCATCGTCGCGGCCGACCACACGGCACGGGGCATGGTGGGCCTCGGAGCCGACCCGCGCGCCATGGCCGACCGTCGCGAGATGCTCGCACGGCTGCTCGTGGTCCTCGAGCACCCCAGGGTCGACGGTGTCCTGGCGAGCGCCGACATCATGGACGACCTAGCGCTGCTCGGCGCCCTCGACGACAAGGTGGCCGTCGGGACCATGAACCGGGGGGGCCTCGCGGGCGCGAGCTGGGAGCTGGACGACCGCTTCACCGCATACGACGCCGACCACCTCGCCGGGGCGAACCTCGACGGCGGCAAGATGCTGCTGCGGATCGATGACGACGACCCGGGCACCGTTCCGACGCTCCACTCCTGCTCCCGCGCGGTGCAGGAGCTGAACGACCGCGAGATGCTGGCGATGGTGGAGCCGATCCCCTACACGCGCGATGCCGCGGGAGCCGCTGTGTGGGACGACCGGGCGGACAAGCTCCTGCGGGCCGTCGGAGTCTGTGCCGCCCTCGGCGGCTCATCCGCCCGCACATGGCTCAAGGTCCAGGCCACATCCGACATCGCCGGCGTCGCGGCCATGACGACCCAACCGCTGCTCCTGCTCGGTGGTGCCCCGGGCCCGGATCCGGGCGCGACGTTCGCGGCGTGGGAACTCGGCCTGCACCAGCCCTCTGTTCGCGGCCTGGTCGTGGGCCGGTCGCTGCTGTACCCGCCGGACGGTGACGTCGTCGCGGTGGTGGAACGGGCCGGCGACCTGGTCGCGCGGGCCGCGAAGGCCAAGGCCCGATGACCCCGCTCCACGCACTGCACCGGCCCGCCGGCACGCTGTCGGTCGGGGACGATCCCGTGGTCCTGACCCCGGACGAGGCGGGATGGGAGCACTGCGGCCTGTGGGTCCAACGGCTCGCCGCGGGCGAGACCCGGGCCTTCTCCACGGGCTCGGCCGAGTACGCCGTGCTCCCCCTCGCGGGTGCGCTGACGGTGGAGGTAGATGGCCGGCGGTTCGACCTGGCGGGGCGGGACAGCGTGTTCTCCGCCGTCACGGACTGGGCCTACCTGCCGATCGATGCCGAGGTGCGCCTGGGATCGGTCGGCGGCTGCGAGGTCGCGCTGCCCTCGGCGCTCGCGAATCGGCGGTTCGAACCCGTGCACGTGGCCGCCGGGGACGTCGCGGTAGAGGTGCGCGGGGCCGGCGCCGCATCACGCCAGGTGACCAACTTCTGCGCACCCGGGGCCTTCGACGGTGCCGCCTCCCTCATGTGCGTGGAGCTGCTCACCCCCGACGGAAACTGGTCGTCCTACCCGCCGCACAAGCACGACGGCAGCGAGGGCTGCACCGTCAAGAACGAGGAGATCTACTATTTCCGCGTTGGCCGGACCGGCACCACCGCCTACGACGCCCACGGGTTCGCGCTCCACCGGACCTACACGTCGGACGGCATCCTCGACGAGAACGTGACCGTGCGCGACGGCGACGTCTTCCTGATACCCCGAGGCTTCCACGGTCCCTGCACCGCGGCCCCCGGCTACCCCCTCTACTACCTGAACGTGCTCGCCGGGCCGGACGACCGGAGGAGCATGGACTTCTGCGACGACCCCGCCCACACGTGGGTGCGGGACTCGTGGGCGGGGGCTCCGGTCGACCCGAGGTGCCCCATGACCAGTGCGGCCGGTCCGCTCCGGTGAAGACGATCCGCCTCACCACCGCCGAGGCGCTCGTGCGGTGGCTCATCGCTCAGCGAACCGTGATCGCCGGGGAGGACAGCCCGGTGTTCCCCGGTGTCTTCGCCATCTTCGGCCACGGCAACGTCACCTCGCTCGGACATGCCCTCGAGCGCGCCGGCGACGACCTTCCCACCTGGCGGGGCCAGAACGAGCAGGGCATGGCCCTCGCGGCCGTCGGCTTCGCCAAGGCGACGGCGCGGCGCCAGATCATGGTGGCGACATCTTCGATCGGTCCGGGGGCCACCAACATGGTGACGGCCGCCGCCGTCGCCATGGCCAACCGGCTTCCGTTGCTCCTCCTCGCCGGGGACACGTTCACCTCGCGCCGCCCGGATCCCGTCCTGCAACAGGTGGAGCACTTCGGCGACCCGTCGGCCACGGTGAACGACAGCTTCCGTGCAGTCGTCCGCTACTGGGATCGCATCACCCGGCCGGAGCAGCTGCTGGAGACGCTCCCGCAGGCGCTCTCGGTGATGCTCGACCCCGGCGACTGCGGTCCGGCCTTCCTCGGGTTGCCCCAGGACGTGCAGACCGAGGCGTTCGACTTCCCGACCGGGTTCTTCGAGCCGTCCCGCCATCGACCGGTTCGCCGCCGACCCGATCGGAAACAGCTCGAACAGGCCGCCACGGCCCTGTGTACGGCGAAGGCGCCGCTGATCGTGGCCGGTGGCGGCGTGCGCTACGCGGCTGCCGAGGAGGACCTCGCGCGGTTCGCGAAGGGCCGCGGAATGCCTGTCGTCGAGACGATGGGGGGCCGCGGGAGCCTCGTCTGGACGCACCCCTGCTACGCGGGTCCGGTCGGCGTCACGGGATGCGACAACGCGAACCGGCTTGCCGAGCAGGCCGACGTGGTGCTCGCGGTGGGCACGAGGCTCGGTGACTTCACCACCGGATCAAGGACCGTCTTCGCCCATGAGGCGGTGCGCCTCATCGGGCTGAACGCGGCCCGGTTCGACGCCGGCAAGCAACACTCCCTCCCGCTCGTGGCCGATGCCCGGGAGGGTCTCGAGGCCCTCGACGGGCTGCTCGGGGACTGGACGGCACCGACCACATGGCTGCGGGGCGCTCAGGACGAGGTAGCTGCGTTCCGGGCCGACGTCGCCGCCCGCACCCGGGCGTCGGACGGCCAAGAGAACCGGCCCACCTACGCCCAGGTGATCGGCGCGGTCGACCGTCAGGCCACGGCGGACGACTACGTGGTGGCCGCGGCCGGGGGGCTCCCGGGCGAGCTCAACAACAACTGGACGACCCGCGCCGTGCGGGGGTTCGACTGCGAGTACGGCTACTCCTGCATGGGTTACGAGCTGAGCGGGGCATGGGGCGCCCGCATGGCGCGCCGGGACGGCGAGGTGTTCGTGTTCGTAGGCGACGGTTCGTACCTCATGATGAACAGCGACCTCTACAGCTCGGTCATGACCGGCCAGAAGCTGATCGTGATCCTCTGCGACAACGGCGGCTTCGCGGTCATCGACAGGCTCCAGCGGGCGCAGGGCGGCGCGCCCTTCAACAACCAGCTGGAGGACTGCCGCCGCGTCGATGACGCCCACGTCGACTTCGCCGCGCATGCCCGTTCGCTCAGCTGCGAGTCCGAGCAGGTCACGACCGTCCCCCAGCTGGAGGGGGCGCTCGGCCGCGCCCGCAGGGCGACGAAGACCTACGTCATCACCATCGAAACCGACCCCCACGCATGGACCGAAGGCGGCGCGTTCTGGGAGGTGGGGGTGCCCGAGGTGAGCGAGAGCGAGGCGGTCCGCGCTGCCCGCGCGGCGATGGTCGACGGGCGACGCGCGCAACGGAGCGGGTGGTGAGGGTGTGACCGAGCGCGCGTCGCGCGTCGGGCTCCTCGGCTGCGGACGCATCGGGCGCGTCCACGCGGACCTGCTCGCCGGCAGCGTTGTCGGCCTCACACTGGCCGCGGTCTTCGACCCGATGCCGCAGCTCGCCGAGGAGGTCGGCGGACGGCTCCGCGTGCCGGTGGCGCAGTCGGCCCAGGAGCTCGTCGACTCGGCGGACATCGATGCGGTGGCCGTATGCACCAGCACCGACACCCACGCAGAGCTGGTCGTGGCCGCGGCCAAGTCGGGCAAGGCGATCTTCTGCGAGAAGCCGGTGTCGCTCAACCTCGACGAGGTCGATCGTGCCCTGGCCGCGGTCGACGAAGCGGGCGTCCTGCTCCACGTCGGCTTCAACCGGAGGTTCGACCCCGGCCACCGCGCCGTGCGCGACGCGGTGGCGGCCGGCGAGATCGGCGACGTGCACCTCGTCCGCATCTCGTCGCGCGACCCGCTCCCACCTCCGCTCGAGTACGCCGCCGGCTCAGGTGGACTGTTCCTCGACATGACCATCCATGACTTCGACATGGCCCGCTTCGTGACCGGCAGCGAGGTGGAGGAGGTCTACGCCCAGGGTGCGATCCGCATCGTCCCGGAGCTCCGCGAGGTCGGCGACATCGATACCGCGGTCGTGCAGCTCCGCCATGCCAACGGCTGCCTCACGTTGATCGACAACAGCCGCCAGGCCGTCTACGGGTACGACCAGCGCGTGGAGGCCTTCGGCTCCGCCGGTGTCGCGAGATCCGAGAACCCGGCCCTCAACAACACGGTGGTGCATGGGGCCGACGGCGGCCGAACGGCAGGGCCGGCGCACTCGTTCGTCGTTCGCTACCGGCAGAGCTACCAGGATCAGTGGTCGGCCTTCGCCCAGGCCCTCCGGACCGGCGGGCCCGCGGGGCCCGGCGGTGATGCGCGAGCTCCCCTGGTGATCGCCTTCGCGGCGTTGCAGTCGCACCGGGAGCACCGACCCATCACGCTGACTCGCACCGATCACACCACCACCCAGGACAGGAACGAAGTGAGATGACCAGTCGCATCAACCACTGGATCGGCGGTGCCGAGACCGAGGGACGTTCCGGGCGCACCGCTGTCGTGCACGACCCGGCGACGGGCGAGGTGACCGCCGAGGTCTGCCTGGCCTCGGTCGAAGAGGTCGACGCCGCAGTCGCCGCGGCCAAGGCGGCATGGGACGGCTGGCGGCGCACGTCACTCTCGCGGCGCGCAGAGGTCCTCTTCCACTTCCGCGACGTGCTCGACGGCAATCGCAAGGAGCTCGCATCCGCGATCACCGCCGAGCACGGCAAGGTCCATTCCGACGCCGCCGGCGAGGTGGCCCGGGGGATCGAGAACGTCGAGTTCGCCTGTGGGATCCCGCACCTCATGAAGGGCGACTTCTCCGAGCAGGCCTCCACCGGGGTGGACGTGTACTCGATCCGCCAGCCACTCGGCGTGGTCGCCGGCATCACCCCCTTCAACTTCCCGGCGATGGTGCCGCTGTGGATGATCGCGAACGCCATCGGGACGGGAAACGCGTTCATCCTGAAGCCATCCGAGAAGGACCCGTCGGCGCCCCTGCTCATCGCCGAGCTCGCCGTCCAGGCGGGGGTCCCTGCCGGTGTCCTCAATGTGGTCCAGGGTGACAAGGTCGCCGTGGACCGGATGCTCACCCACCCCGACATCGCCGCGGTGTCGTTCGTGGGGTCCACGCCCATCGCCC
Organism: Acidimicrobiales bacterium; assembly: GCA_038233075.1. Lineage (GTDB taxonomy): Bacteria > Actinomycetota > Acidimicrobiia > Acidimicrobiales > Iamiaceae > Iamia. The sequence continues at coordinate 1,652 of JBBSMQ010000050.1, read as the reverse complement.
GGTACGTGTACGAGACCGGGACAGGGAACGGGAAACGCGTACAGGCCCTCGGCGGAGCCAAGAACCACATGGTCGTGCTCCCCGACGCCGACGTGGACATGGCCGCGGACGCGGCCATCTCCGCCGGGTACGGCTCGGCGGGCGAGCGCTGCATGGCCGTCTCGGTGGTGGTCGCGGTCGGCGCCGTGGGCGATGAGCTCGTCGACGCCATCGCATCGCGCCTACCTGGGCTCCAGATCGGCCCGGGACACGATCCGGCCTCGGAGATGGGTCCGCTCATCACCGGTGAGCACCGCGACCGCGTGTCGTCCTACGTGGGCTCCGCGGCCGAGGAGGGAGCCACGGTGGTGGTCGACGGACGCCGATCGATGCCGGACCGGCCGGGCTTCTACCTCGGATGCTCCCTGCTCGACCGCGTCTCGCCCGGCATGCGCTCCTACGACGACGAGATCTTCGGTCCGGTCCTCTCGGTGGTGAGGGTGGACTCCTACGAGGAGGCCGTCCAACTCGTCAACGCGAACCCGTACGGAAACGGCGTCGCCATCTTCACGCGCGACGGCGGCGCGGCGCGGCGGTTCCAGTTCGACATCGAGGTGGGCATGGTCGGCATCAACGTGGCCGTGCCCGTACCGGTCGGCTTCTACAGCTTCGGCGGGTGGAAGAGCTCGCTCTTCGGCGACACCCACATGTACGGCCCCGAAGGCGTGCACTTCTACACGCGGGGCAAGGTGGTCACGGCGCGCTGGCCGGATCCCGCCACGTCGAGCATCGACCTCGGTTTCCCGCAGAGTCGCTGACCGCCGACGTCCATGGCGCTGCCGACCGGTCGTTCACCGACATCGAGGGCTCGACGCGCCTGCTGCGCGCGCTGGGCGCGTCGTACGCGGACCTCCTCTCGGGCCAGCGGAGGATCATCCGGGCGATCGGCGAGCACCAGGCGATCCGGCCGCCCACGGCCGCTTCAAACGCGATTCCCGGGAAGCTCCGGTCACCTGAGCGACCGGCCGGGCGACCGGATCTGCGCATACCCTCTGACCAGGGAGAACGTTGTACTTCTGACAACGTTTTGTGGGCCACCAGGGACTCGAACCCTGAACCAGCGGGTTAAAAGCCCGATGCTCTGCCAGTTGAGCTAGTGGCCCGGGGGACGGCGCGGATTGTGGCGCGAAGTGTGCCGAAGCGGTCGTCCTCCTCTGGAGGACGGTAGTGGCCATCTCCGGAATGGCCGGAACGGTTGCCAGCGAGGCTGCCATGTGCTCGCTACGGCTCCCGGGGCGCGCTGAAGCCAGCCCTCCGATGGGTCGCCTGGTTCAACGAGGAACGCCTCCACGGCGAGCTCGGCGACGCCACGGCCGTGGCGCCACCGGCGCACCACGCGCCGATGGCCGCTCCTAGGCCGCGATCGGCTCCATGCGACGGGCCCGTTGCACCAGGGAGCGGGCCGAGGCCATCCGGGCCCGACGCTGGGGTCCCGGCCCCTTCCGCCACGCGGTGGCGGTCGCGGACGGCCGGGTGCGCCGAATCGGACGCCGCCGGGTGGCCCGGGACGATGACCTCCTCGTCAGCTCCTCGATGGTGGTCGGCGTCACTCCTGAACGCGGCGGAGGCGGACTGCGTAGGCCACGGCCGAGAACAAGAAGAGGGCAGCGGTG
>JBBSMQ010000049.1:0-17799 GCA_038233075.1 Acidimicrobiales bacterium | reverse complement strand
TGAGGTGGAGAAGCCGTTCTTGATGCCGATCGAGGATGTGTTCTCGATCACGGGTCGGGGGACGGTTGTGACGGGGAAGGTGGAGCAGGGGGTGATCCACACGGGTGATGAGATCGAGATCGTGGGGATCAAGAACACGCAGAAGACGACGTGTACGGGGGTGGAGATGTTCAAGAAGCTCCTTGATGAGGGGCAGGCGGGGGACAACATCGGTGCGTTGTTGCGGGGGACGAAGAAGGAGGAGGTGGAGCGTGGTCAGGTGTTGGCGAAGCCGGGGTCGATCACGCCGCATTCGGAGTTCGAGGGGGAGGTGTATGTGTTGACGAAGGATGAGGGGGGTCGGCACAAGCCGTTCTTCAACAACTACCGGCCGCAGTTCTTCTTTCGGACGACGGATGTGACGGGGACGATCACGTTGCCGGAGGGGACGGAGATGGCGATGCCGGGAGACAACACGTCGATGGCGGTGGAGCTGATCGCTCCGATCGCGATGGATGAGGGTCTGCGGTTCGCCATCCGTGAGGGTGGACGCACCGTGGGCGCCGGCCGCGTCACCAAGATCACCAAGTAGAGAGCAGACGATGGCCGACTCCAACCAGAGGATCCGCATACGCCTGAAGGCGTACGACCACGAGATCATCGATCAGTCCACCCGCAAGATCGTCGAGACGGTGCTGCGCACCCAGGCGACCGTGCGGGGACCGGTGCCGCTCCCGACCGAGAAGCACCGCTACACGGTCATCCGCTCGCCGCACAAGTACAAGGACTCCCGAGAGCACTTCGAGATGCGCATCCACAAGCGTCTCCTCGACATCCTCGAGCCATCACCCAAGACGGTCGACTCCCTCCAGCGCCTCGAGCTCCCCGCCGGCGTCGACATCGAGATCAAGATCCAGACGGCCTAGGTTTCGTCGTCGTTCGCTCGCTCCCCCGCCTGCTCAGACCGCGTAGGTCTCGCACCCACTCGGTCGCGGTGCTTGTCTGCCGGAGTCGAGCCTGGGGAGGGCTCGCGCCCAAGGCGTAGACTTGCGCCGTGGATGAGACAACGGCCGATGTCGGCGACTGGCGCACGCCTAACCTGGTGGTTGATGAGCTTCCCCTGGTCGAGGCTCACCTCACCCCGGCGCGTCGACTGGACATGGCCTTCGAGCTGTTCGAGGTGGGGGGTCGCATCAGGGCCCAGCGTCACCTTCGGGAGCATCCAGGGTCCAGCACCGAGGAGCGCGGCGAGGTGATAAGGGAGTGGCGAGCTGATCGGCCGGGTGCCCCTGCCGGCGATGTGGCGGGGACGGTGCGGGTCCGCCCGACCTGATGGTCACCGACCTTGAACGGTCGTTGCACCATGTGGCGTCGTACCTGGCCGATCGCGGGCGTCCGTGGGCGCTCGTCGGAGGGCTCGCCGTTGCCATCCGGGCCCAACCCCGCCTGACACGCGACGTCGATGTTGCTGTGGCCACCGCGGACGATGCCGAGGCGGAGTCGTTCGTGTCGAGCCTCTTGGGTGAGGGGTACGGAGTCGTTGCCATCGTGGAGCACGAGCTGTCGGGTCGCCTTGCCACGGCACGTCTGGAGCACCCGTCCTGGAGCGGGACCTTGACGGATCTGCTGTTCGCCTCGTGTGGGATCGAACCGGAGATCGCGGCTGCGGCCGAGCTGCTCGAGGCCCTCCCCGACCTCAGGGTGCCAGTGGCGCGAGTCGGGCACCTGATGGCCATGAAGCTGCTCGCCGAGGGCGAGCGCAGGCCGTTCGACCGGGCGGATCTCCTCGCCCTGGCTCAGGTGGCGACCGACGAGGACTGGGACCTGGCCCGGCAGGGCGTCGACACCATCGCCGAGAGAGGCTTCCAGCGCGGACGCGACCTCGGGGCCGCGCTTGACGCCCTGGCGAGCAGGACCGACGGCCGCTCGAGCAGCTGAGGGCGCCGGGCCGACGCTGCGGCCGAGGTGGTCGTCATGGCCTTCCCACCTGGCGGACGGTGGTGATGGTGTCCGCCTGATCTGGGGACTTGTCGGGGCGGTATCGCGCCACCCGGGCGAAGCGGAGGGCGACGCCGTCGGCGTAGCGGGTCGAGCGCTGGACCCCGTCGACGGCGACCTCGACCACCAGCTCGGGGCGGACGTGGACGACACCGGTGCGCGGCCCGCCCCACGGCTCCTCCGACACCTGCCGGTCCAGGAGGGCCGTGGTCTGCCAGGTGAGCAGCTCGTCGGTGAGACCCTTGAACGTCTTGCCCACCATCACCAGCTCGCCGCCGTCATCAGCCCGGGCGCCGAGGTGGAGGTTCGACAACCAGCCCGTGCGGCGGCCGTGACCCCACTCCGCCGCCAGCACGATCAAATCGAGGGTGTGGACCGGCTTCACCTTGCGCCAGGCCTTGCCCCGCCGTCCGGCCTGGTAGGTACTGGTCGCGGCCTTCACCACCACCCCCTCGTGGCCGGCATCCAGCGCCGCGTCGAGGACCGCGGCGGCGGTCTCGACGTCGTCGGTGACCTCACCCGGCACCCGTAGGGCGGGGGCGAGACCGGCGAGCGCTTCCCGACGCTCGGCGAGCGGGGCGTCGATCAGGTCCCGACCGTCGAGGTGCAACAGGTCGAAGAACCAGGGCCGCACGGCCACGTCGCGCGCCTCGTCGGCCGAGACCCGACTGGCCGTCTCCTGGAACAGCATCGGCCGTTCGGCATCGTCGACCACCAGGGCCTCGCCGTCGAGGACCAGGTCGCCCGCGGGCAGAGCCCGCACCAGGGCCACCACCTCGGGCAGCCGGCCGGTGATCTCGTTGAGGTTCCGCGTCCAGATCTGCACCTCGTCACCACGACGGTGGACCTGGATGCGGATGCCGTCCAGCTTCCACTCGACCACCGCCCGGTCCAGTGCCGCCACCGCCTCGTCCACCGAGGTGGCCGTCGAGGCCAGCATCGGTTGGATGGGTCGGCCCACCTCCAGCCCCATGGCATCGAGGCCAGCCGAGCCGTCGGCCACGGCCAGTACCGCGATGGTGGGCAGGTCGCCGCCGAGCATGGCGGCACGACGGACGGCGGCCACCGGGACCGCCGCCGCACGGGCCACCGCATCGGTCATCACCCCGGCGAGTGCCCCCTGGCGCAGCTCGCCCCCGAGCAGGCGGGTCAAGAACGTGGTCTCCGCGGCCGTTGCCCGGCAGAGGAGGTCGGCCAACAGCGCCCGGCGGCGTCCCGCCGAGCCCGGCCCCGTCAGGGCGGCGAGCTCGTCGAGGGCGGCATCGATCTCGATCAGCCCGAGGGTCGGTTGCTCGGCCGGCTCGACGTCGATAGCAGCCAGGGTGCGCCACCCGATGCCGATGCGGCCCTGGCGGGGTCGCTGTCGTCCTGGGCCACCGAGGGGCCTGCGGACTGCGTCGACGCCGGGCTTGGACGTCGGGCACCGGCGTCGGTACAGTGTCCCCTTCGTGCAGGGGTGCTGATCCGGCTCCCGGGTTCGTACCCCGCTGCCCCCGCAATCGACGTCCTCGAGCGCCCAGCCTCTTGGCCGGGAACCTCCAGGCACAACCGAGACAACGCTCCGCCGGGCGCGCCCGAGCGGAGCGTCCGCGTGAACGGGTTCCCGTTCCTCCGCGAGAAGAGAGAGACATGGCAACCACAGCGATCGTCGGGTCCAAGCTCGGCATGACCCAGATCTGGGATGACGACCGCAACGTCATCCCCGTCACGGTCCTGCAGGTCGAGCCGGTCCGCGTGGTCAGCATCAAGACCCCTGAGCGCGACGGCTACAGCGCCCTGCAGGTCACCTTCGGCACCAAGAAGGCTTCGAAGCTGCCCAAGCCTGTCGCCGGCCAGTTCGCCAAGGCCGACGTCGAGCCCGGGCCCCGCCTGGTGGAGCTCCGCATCGACGACACCGCGCCGTACTCCGTCGGCCAGACCCTGGGCGTCGACGTGCTGGCCGAGGTCGGGCGCATCGACGTCACCGCCGTCAGCAAGGGCAAGGGCTTCGCCGGCGTCATGAAGCGCCACGGCTTCGCGGGCCAGCGGGCGAGCCACGGCGCCCACCGCGTCCACCGCGCGCCCGGAGCCATCGGGGCCTGTGCCACCCCCTCCCGGGTGTTCCGCGGCCAGCGCATGGCCGGCCGCACCGGAGGCGACAAGGTCACCACCCTGAACCTCCAGGTGGTGCGCACCGACACCGAGCGCAACCTGCTGCTGATCAAGGGTGCGGTGCCCGGCCCCAAGGGCGGGCTGGTGCTCGTGCGCGACGCGGCCAAGACCGTCGTCGGGAAGGGGAGCTGATGGCCACCATCGATGTGGTCGACGCCACCGGCAAGACCACCACTACCACCGACCTCGACGACGCCGTGTTCGCCATCACGCCCCACGGTGCGGTGCTCCACCAGGTTGTCACCGCCCAGCTGGCGGCGCGACGGGCCGGAACCCAGTCCACCAAGACCCGAGCCGAGGTGGCCGGCGGTGGGGCCAAGCCCTGGAAGCAGAAGGGCACCGGCCGGGCCCGCCAGGGCTCGATCCGCTCGCCCCAGTGGGCCGGGGGTGGCGTCGCCCTGGGGCCCAAGCCCCGCTCCTACGCTCAGCGCACCCCCAAGAAGATGGTGCGCCTGGCCCTGCGCTCCGCCCTCTCGGACCGCGCTGCCGACGGCAAGGTCAAGGTCGTCGACTTCGGATGGGACGCCCCCAAGACGGCCCAGGCCGTCGCTGCGCTGGGCGACCTGGGCATCGAGGGCAAGGTCCTGCTCGTGCTCCCGGCCGACGACGAGGTCACCTGGAAGAGCTTCCGCAACCTGACCGACGTCCACATCCTGACCCCCGCCGAGCTCAACGCCTACGACGTGCTGGTCAGCGACTGGGTCGTGTTCTCCGCCCACGCGGTCCCCGGCGACACGCCGTTGTCGCGCGGGGGTCACGGTGGCCGCCCCGCTCCGGTGGTGGGGAGCGCCCCCGAGGGCGTGCGCGGCGGCGCCCCGGGCGAGCGCGACGAGGTCCCCGTCGTGGCCGACGACGCGGTCGAGACCCCGGAGCCCCTCGACGACCACGTCGAGGTGCCGCCCGCCGACGACGCCGACTCGGAGGAGGAGTGATGAAGGATCCCCGTCACGTCATCCTCAAGCCGGTCGTCAGCGAGAAGTCCTACGCCCTGCTGGAGACCAACCAGTACACGTTCATCGTCCACCCGACGGCCTCCAAGCCCGAGATCCACGACGCCGTCGAGTCCATCTTCGATGTCACCGTGTTGAAGGTGAACACCCTGAACCGCCGGGGCAAGTCGATCCGCAACCGCCGCACCGGCAAGCTGGGCTCCAAGGCCAGCACCAAGCGGGCCATCGTCACCCTCGCCGAGGGTGACTCGATCGACCTGTTTGAGAACTGAGGAGCGCTCTGATGGCACTTCGTAAGCGCAAGCCCACCAGCCCGGCCCGCCGGTTCCAGACCTCCTCGGACTTCGGCGAGGTCACCAAGGACCGCCCCGACAAGGCCCTGGTCGGGCCCAACCCCAAGACCGGGGGCCGCAACAACGGCGGCCACAAGACCGCCCGCCACAAGGGCGGGGGCCACAAGCGCCAGTACCGCCAGGTCGACTTCCGCCGCACCAAGGACGGCGTGCCGGCCAAGGTCGCGGCGGTCGAGTACGACCCCAACCGCAACTGCCGGATCCTGCTGCTCCACTACGTCGACGGGGCCAAGAGCTACATCCTGGCCCCACGCGACGTGCGCGTCGGCGACATGCTCCAGTCCGGCCAGGGCGCCGAGATCCGCTCCGGCAACGCCCTCCCTATGCGCTACATCCCGGTGGGCACCACGGTCCACAACATCGAGCTCAAGCCCGGCGGCGGGGGCCGCATGGCCCGCAGCGCCGGCTCCAGCGTGCAGCTGGTGGCCAAGGAGGGCGACTTCGCCACCGTGCGCCTGCCCAGCACCGAGATGCGCCGGGTGCCCATCGACTGCCGGGCCACCGTCGGCACCGTGGGCAACGTCGAGGCCGAGCTCATCAAGGTGGGCAAGGCCGGCCGCAACCGCTGGAAGGGCGTCCGCCCCCAGACCCGCGGCGTGGCCATGAACCCCGTCGACCACCCCCACGGCGGCGGCGAGGGCAAGACCTCTGGCGGCCGCCACCCCGTCTCCCCGTGGGGCAAGCCCGAGGGCCGCACCCGCGACACCAACAAGTCGTCCCAGAAGCTCATCGTCCGGCGCCGCCGCACCCGCGGCTCGCGGAGGTAGTCATGCCCCGTTCACTGAAGAAGGGCCCGTTCGTCGACGGCCACCTGTTGACCAAGGTCGACGGGCTCAACGACAAGGGCGAGAAGAAGGTCATCAAGACCTGGTCCCGCCGCTCGACGATCATCCCCGACATGGTCGGCCACACCATCGCCGTCCACGACGGCCGCAAGCACGTCCCGGTGTACATCACCGAGTCGATGGTGGGTCACAAGCTGGGCGAGTTCGCACCCACCCGCACCTTCCGGTTCCACGCCGGCCAGGAGAAGTCCGTGCGAGGTCGTCGCTGATGGCCGGCGTCAAGACCAACGAGCGCCCGGGCACCCGGGCCCAGGTCCGCTACGTGCGGGTGTCGGCCTACAAGGCCCGCGAGGTGCTCGACCTCGTCCGGGGCCTGCACGTGGCCGACGCCGACCAGGTCCTCGCCTTCACCGAACGCGACGTGGCCCGGATCGTGCGCAAGGCGCTGGCCTCGGCCGTGGCCAACGCTGAGGCCAACGACAGCCAGGACGGCGAGACGCTCAAGGTCGTGGCCTGCTACGCGGACGAGGGCCCGACCCTCAAGCGCTGGCGTCCGCGGGCCCGTGGTCGCGCCACCCGCATCCGCAAGCGCACCTGCCACATCACCGTGATCGTCGGCCGCATGGACGAGGACGAGCTGCGCCGCTGGCGGGAGAAGAACCAGCGAGGTCTCACCACCGAGGGCGGCCGCGGCGGCCGCCGTCGCAGCCCGGCGGCGGACCGGCGGGCCCGCGTGGCCAAGTCCCGCCAGGGTGGCGAGGCCGAGGAGCCCGCCGAGGTCACGAGCGACGAGACCACCGCCCCGGCCGCCACCCCGAAGGCCGAGATCACCGACGCCGAGGCCAGCGTGGACGAGGCCGTGGGCAGCGTCGAGGATCCGCCCGACGAGGCCCGCGAGCCGGTCGCCAGCGCGGACCCGGCCGCCGTGGTCACCGAGGACGCGGCCTTCGGGGCGGCCGACGACACCGACGACGCCGACGGCGACGCCGACGACACCGAGGACAAGGACGAGTAATGGGCCAGAAGGTCAACCCCTACGGGTTCCGCCTCGGCGTCACCACCGACTGGAAGTCGCGCTGGTTCGCCGGGCGGGACGAGTACGCCGACCTGGTGATCGAGGACTGGAAGGTCCGCGACATGATCATGTCGGCGCTGCCCCACGCCGCCATCAGCCGCATCGAGGTCGAGCGCACCCGTGACCGGGTCCGTGTCGACGTCCACACCGCCCGCCCCGGCATCGTGATCGGCCGCCGCGGGGCCCAGGCCGACGAGCTCCGGGCCAGCCTGACCAAGATCACCGGCAACAACAAGGTCCAGCTCAACATCCAGGAGATCAAGCAGCCCGAGCTCGACGCCGCCCTCATCGCCCAGGGTGTCGCCGACCAGCTCGCGGGCCGGGTGGCCTTCCGCCGGGCCATGAAGCGCGCCGTGCAGAACGCGCAGAAGGCCGGCGCCCTCGGCATCCGGGTCCAGTGCTCCGGTCGGCTCGGCGGCTCGGAGATGAGCCGCACCGAGTGGTACCGCGAGGGTCGCGTCCCCCTGCACACCCTGCGGGCCGACATCGACTACGGCTTCCGCGAGGCCAAGACCACGGCCGGGCGCATCGGCGTCAAGGTCTGGATCTACAAGGGCGACATCCTCCCGTACAAGGCTGCGGCCGAGGACAAGATCAACAAGGAGGCGGCCATGGCCGTCGGGGAGACCTCCGGCGTCCCCGCCGGTGCCCCCCGTGCCGCGGTGGTCTCGTCGAAGGGCCGGCGTCCCGCCCCCGCCCCTGCCGCCGCGTCTCCCGAGGAGGCGCCGGCCGCCCCGGCCGCGGAGGGCGAGGAGCCCAAGCCGCTCATCGGCGAGGCCGACCCCGAGTTCGAGAAGCTCCTGGAGGAGGAGGAAGCCATCGAGCGCTCGGTCCGCGAGCACCACGAGACCCCCCACTTCCGACCCGGGGACGCCGACTGATGCTGATGCCTCGCAAGGTCAAGCACCGCAAGACCCATCGCGGTCGCACCACCGGCCCGGCCAAGGGCGGCACCGAGGTCACCTTCGGCGACTTCGGCATCCAGGCCCTCGAGCCCGGCTGGGTCAGCGCCCGCCAGATCGAGGCGGCCCGCATCGCCATGACCCGCCACATCAAGCGGGGTGGCAAGGTCTGGATCAACGTCTTCCCCGACAAGCCCGTCACCGAGAAGCCGGCCGAGACCCGCATGGGCTCGGGCAAGGGCAACCCGGAGCGCTGGGTGGCCGTGGTCAAGCCCGGCCGCGTCCTCTTCGAGCTCTCCTACTCCGACGAGGTCGTCGCCCGAGAGGCGATCGACCGGGCCATCCAGAAGCTGCCGATGAAGGCCCGCTTCGTCCACCGGGAGGTGGACTTCTGATGGCCACCGAGATCCTGACCGACCTGAGCGACGGCGAGCTGGACCAGAAGCTGGCGGAGAGTCGCGAGGAGCTGTTCAACCTGCGCTTCCGCCGAGCGACGGGCCAGCTTGAGAACGGCGCGGCCATCAAGGCTTCCCGCCGCCAGGTCGCCCGCATCCTGACCGAGCTCCGACGCCGCGAGATCGCCGAGGCCGAGGCCCAGTCCGAGGAGATGAGCCGATGAGCCCCGACACCGACACCGCAGAGCGCGCCAACCCCCGCAAGGTACGGGAGGGCGTGGTCACCTCTGCCTCCATGGACAAGACCGCCGTGGTCACCGTCACCTCGCAGTACCGGCACCGCCTGTACGGCAAGACGGTCAAGCGCTCGACCAAGCTCTACACCCACGACGAGTCCAACGACCTCAACCTCGGTGACCGCGTCCGCGTGCAGGAGACCCGCCCGCTGTCGAAGCTGAAGCGCTGGCGCCTCCTCGAAGTCCTGGAGCGGGCACGGTGAGCCGGAGGCGAACAGACAGCACGGCGATCCGCAGGATCATGGAGCGAGCCCTCGCTGCCGGTCCGGCCGGGCGCGCCCCGACACGAGAGGGCGTCGCGCCATGATCCAGCAAGAGTCGCGTCTGCGAGTCGCAGACAATTCCGGCGCCAAGGAGATCCTCTGCATCAAGGTGCTGGGGGGCTCCAAGCGGCGCTACGCGTCCATCGGCGACACCATCGTGGCCACCGTCAAGGACGCCATCCCCGGCGCCGCGGTCCGCAAGGGCGATGTCGTCAAGTGCGTCATCGTGCGGGTGAAGAAGGAGAAGCGTCGCCCCGACGGCTCCTACATCCGCTTCGACGAGAACGCCGCGGTCCTCATCAACGACCAGCAGCAGCCGCGTGGCACCCGCATCTTCGGACCGGTGGGTCGCGAGCTGCGTGACCGGCGTTTCATGCGCATCGTCTCGCTCGCCCCGGAGGTGTTGTGAAGTGAGTAGCACCGTGAAGATCAAGAAGGGTGATCGCGTGCGTGTCATCACGGGCAAGGACCGGGGCAAGGAGGGCGTGGTGATGCGGGTCCTCCCGGCCCAGAACAAGGTCATCGTCGAGGGCGTGAACGTGGCCAAGAAGCACCAGCGGGCCCGGTCGGCCACCAGCCAGGGCGGCATCATCGACAAGGACATGCCCCTGCCGGTGCCCAACGTCGCGGTGCTGAGCCCCAGCGACGGCCGGCCCACGCGGGTGGGCTACAAGGTCCTCGAGGACGGATCCAAGATCCGTGTCTGTCGCCGGACCGGAGCGGAGATCTGATGGCCACCGAGACGATAGAGGCTCCCCGCCTCAAGCGTCGCTACGACGACACCATCCGGGCCCAGCTCCAGACCGAGCTGGGTCTGCCCAACGTGATGCAGGTGCCCCGCTTCGAGAAGATCGTCGTGAACATGGGTGTCGGCGAGGCCGTCGGCCAGCCGTCGCTGCTCGACGGTGCGGTCAACGACCTCACCGTCATCACCGGCCAGAAGCCGTCGGTCACCCGGGCCAAGAAGTCGATCGCCGGGTTCAAGCTGCGCGAGGGCAACGCCATCGGCGCCAAGGTCACCCTGCGCGGCGATCGGATGTGGGAGTTCTTCGACCGCCTGGTCAGCCTGGCGATCCCTCGCATCCGCGACTTCCGCGGGCTCGACCCTCGTTCGTTCGACGGCAACGGCAACTACACCTTCGGTGTGACCGAGCAGCTGATCTTCCCGGAGATCGACTACGACCGCATCGACTCCACCCGGGGCATGGACGTCACCATCGTGACCAGTGCCACGACCAACGCCGAGGGCAGGGCCCTGCTTGCCGCCTTCGGCTTCCCGTTCAAGCGTGAGGGGCAGTAATGGCCAAGAAGGCTCTAATCAACAAGGCGAACAAGACGCCCAAGTTCAAGGTCCGGGGCTACACCCGGTGCCAGCGGTGCGGCCGACCCCACTCGGTGTACCGGAAGTTCAAGCTGTGCCGGATCTGCCTGCGGGACATGGTCCACGCCGGCGAGATCCCGGGTGTCACCAAGGCCAGCTGGTGAGGGACGGAGAGAACCCATGACGATGACCGATCCCATCGCCGACATGCTGACCCGGGTTCGCAACGCCAACGTGGCGATGCACGACGAGGTGCGCATGCCGAGCTCCAAGCAGAAGGAAGCCCTGGCCAAGGTGCTCAAGGCGGAGGGCTACATCGATGCCTTCCGCATCGAGGCCAACTCCACCCGCCCCGGCTCCACGCTCCACATCACCATGCGGTACTCGCCCGAGCGGTCCCGCACCATCTCCGGCATCCAACGCGTCTCCAAGCCGGGCCTGCGGGTGTACCGCAAGTCCAAGGAGATCCCCCGTGTCCTCGGGGGCCTCGGCGTGGCCGTCGTCTCGACCAGCCAGGGGCTGCTCACCGACCGCGAGGCGCGCCAGCGCAACGTGGGCGGCGAGGTCCTCTGCTTCGTGTGGTGAGGTCCCCATGTCCCGAGTAGGTAAGAACCCCATCCCCGTGCCCAGCGGCGTCGACGTCGGCATCGTCGGGCGCACCGTCACCGTCAGCGGCCCCAAGGGCAACCTGGCCCGTGACCTCCCGGGCACCGTCACCGTCCGCCAGGACGGCGACACCCTGGTGGTCGAGCGCCCCGACGACGAGCGCCAGACCCGGGCCATGCACGGCCTGGTGCGATCGCTCGTCAACAACATGGTGGTCGGTGTGAGCCAGGAGTTCACCCGGGACCTGGAGATCATCGGGACCGGTTTCCGCGCCTCCCTCCAGGGCACCACCCTCGACCTGTCGCTCGGGTTCAGCCACCCCGTCCGGGTCGATGCCCCCGACGGGATCACCTTCGAGGTCCCGAGCCCCACCCGCATCACGGTGCGCGGGGCCGACAAGGAGCGTGTCGGCCAGGTGGCGGCCGACATCCGAGCGCTTCGCAAGCCCGAGCCCTACAAGGGCAAGGGCGTCCGCTACCTGGGCGAGCAGGTGACCCGCAAGGCCGGCAAGACCGCGAAGTAAGAGACACCCACGGGAGGCTCCACCCCCCGTGCTCCCCACCGGGGCTGCGCCCCGGACACCCATCGAGCGAGACGAACACCCAGATCGGTACACGATGAGCAACAGTGCACAGCAGAAGCGAGAGGCCCGGGTCCGGCGTCATCGCCGGGTCCGCAAGAAGGTCAGGGGCACCCCGGAGCGCCCCCGCCTGGCCGTGTTCCGCTCCAACCGCCACATCGGCGCCCAGGTGATCGACGACAGCACCGGTCACACCCTGGCCTCGGCCACCTCACTGGAGTCGTCCCTCCGGGGCGACGGCGGGGGCAACGTGACCACCGCGACCAGGGTGGGCGAGCTGCTCGCCGGTCGCGCCACCGAGGCCGGGATCACCACCGTCGTCTTCGACCGCGGCGGCAACGACTACCACGGGAGGGTGGCGGCCCTGGCCGATGCCGCCCGCACCGCCGGACTGGAGTTCTGATGCCCTCACCCCACACCGCCGGACTGGAGTCCTGACATGGCCCCCACCCCCAACGAGGCCCAGCTGCGAGAGTCGCGGGTCATCGACATCAACCGGGTCGCCAAGGTCGTCAAGGGCGGCCGTCGCTTCTCCTTCACCGCCCTGGTGGTGATCGGCGACGGTGCCGGACGGGTCGGCCTCGGCTACGGCAAGGCCAAGGAGGTGCCCCTGGCCATCCAGAAGGGCACTGACGAGGCCAAGAAGAACATGTTCTCCGTGCCGCTCGCCGGGTCCACCGTGACCCACCCCATCATCGGTCGCCAGGGCGCGGCTCGCGTGATGCTCAAGCCCGCGGCCCCCGGCACCGGCGTCATCGCCGGCGGTGCCGCCCGCGCCATCCTCGAGGAAGCCGGGATCCACGACGTGCTCTGCAAGTCCCTGGGCTCGGCCAACCACATCAACGTGGCCCGGGCCACCATCAACGGCCTCAAGGGGCTCAAGCGACCCGACGAGGTCGCCCGCCTCCGGGGCCTCTCGGCCGAGGAGTTCGTGCCCAAGGGCCTGCTGGAGGCCTACAAGGAGTCCGAGCGCGGACCGCACGTGCCCGACGAGGTGGCGTGATGACGCTCAAGGTCACCCAGACCCGATCTGCCATCGGCTCCAAGCCCAAGCAGCGCGGCACCCTGCGCGCGCTGGGCCTGGGTCGCATCGGCCGCACCAACGTGCTGCCCGACCGGCCTGAGATCCGCGGCATGATCGCCAAGGTCCCCCACATGATCACCGTCGAGGAGACGGACTGATGAAGATCCACGACCTCACCCCTCCCCCCGGGTCCAACCGGCGCAAGAAGCGCGTCGGTCGCGGCATCGGCGGCAAGGGCGGCAAGACCGCAGGCCGCGGCAGCAAGGGCCAGAAGGCCCGCAGCAAGGTCCCCACCGGCTTCGAGGGGGGCCAGATGCCGCTCCACATGCGAGTGCCGAAGCTGAAGGGCTTCAACAACCCGTTCCGCGTGGAGTACCAGGCCATCAACCTCGATGCCCTCGAGGCCACCGGCGACGACACCGTCACCCCCGCGTCGTTGCGGGCCAAGGGCCTCACCCACAAGGGGGCCCTCGTCAAGGTGCTGGGACGGGGCGAGCTCACCCGAGCCGTCGACGTCTCGGCCCACGCCTTCTCGGCCTCGGCCGAAGCCGCCATCACCGCGGCGGGGGGTAGCGTGACCGTCGTGCCCGCGCCGTGGGGGGATCGCCGTCCCCCGGCCAAGGGCAACCACCTCACCAACCGCTGACCCCGGTCCCCGCCCGGCCCTGACCGAGAGGAACCCTCGTGCTGTCGAGCATGAAGAACATGTTCAAGGTGGAGGACCTGCGCAACAAGATCGCCTTCTCCCTCTTCATGATCCTGCTGTACCGGCTCGGCTCGCACGTGCCGGTCCCCGGCATCGACGTCTCCACCCTGGAGACGCTCAAGGACAGCGCCGGCGAGAGCGGGGCGTTGCAGTTCCTCCGCCTCTTCTCGGGTGGCGCCATCACCCAGTTCGCCGTGTTCGCCCTGGGCGTCATGCCCTACATCACCTCGTCGATCATCATGCAGATCCTCGCCGTGGTGATCCCCAAGCTGGAGCAGTGGCAGCAGCAGGGCGCGGTGGGTCAGCGCAAGATCACCCAGTGGACCCGGTACCTCACCGTCGCCATCGCGGTGATGCAGTCCACCGGCCTCACCTTCCTGTTCAAGGAGGGCGGCCAGGGCTTCGCCGGCGGCAACCCCCTCGACCTCGACCTCTTCGGCGGCAACTACAACTGGAGCCGGGTGCTGCTCGTGGTCATCAGCCTCACCGCCGGTACCGCCCTCATCATGTGGATGGGTGAGCTCATCACCCAGCGGGGCATCGGCAACGGCATGTCGCTGCTCATCTTCGCCTCGGTCGTGAGCCAGCTGCCGGCCAACTTCGGTGCGGTGCGCGCCGAGTCCGGCCTCATCGCCATGCTGGGTGTCATCGTGCTGTTCATCGGTGTGCTGGTCGCCATCGTGTTCGTGGAGCAGGGCCAGCGCCGCATCCCGGTCCAGTTCGCCAAGCGCCAGGTGGGCCGCAAGCAGTACGGGGGACAGAACACCTACATCCCCCTCAAGGTCAACGCCTCGGGCGTGATCCCCATCATCTTCGCCAACTCGATGCTGTATCTGCCGGTGATGGTCAGCTCGGTCCTGCCGGCCGAGACCAACCCCGACGGCGGGGGCAACTGGGCCTACCAGGCCCAGCAGTTCATCGAGGACAACTTCCGGGCGGGGACCAGCCCCCTCTACCTGATCACCTACGGCCTGCTCATCATCGGCTTCGCGTACTTCTACGCCGCCATCCAGTTCGATCCGCACAAGCAGGCCGACCAGATCCGCAAGCAGGGTGGCTTCATCCCGGGCATCCGCCCCGGCATCCAGACCGAGCGCTACCTGGGACGGATCCTGAACCGGATCACCCTGCCCGGTGCCCTGTTCATCGCCTTCGTGGCCCTGCTCCCCGCCGTCGTGCTGGGTCAGACCCTCAGCGGGAGCGCCGGCCTGCAGCTCGGGTTCTTCGGCACCTCCATCCTCATCGCCGTCGGCGTGGCCCTCGAGACCATGAAGCAGATCGACAGCCAACTGATGATGCGCAACTACGAGGGCTTCCTGAAGACGTGAGCGAGCGAACCAAACAGCACGGGCCCTCCGACGCTGGAGCGAGCGCAGCGAGCGGAGGCGTCGGCCGTCATCGGTGTCCGGCTCCTGGCCGGCGGCGCTGAGCCAGCCGAACAACATGAGGGTGCACCGATGACGGACCAGGACGGCGACCCGGAGCACCCGGGCGTCCGCATGCTGCTCCTCGGCCGCCAGGGTGCGGGGAAGGGTACCCAGGCGTACCGCCTGGGCCAGCTCTGCGGGGTGCCGCACATCTCCACCGGTGACATGCTGCGGGTCGCGGTGCGCGAGGGCACAGAGCTCGGCCGGCGGGCCAAGCAGATCATGGATGCCGGAGATCTGGTGCCCGACGAGATCGTGGTCGGCATCGTCGACGACCGCCTCCACGAACCCGACGCCGAGCGGGGCTGGATCCTCGACGGCTTTCCTCGCACGGTGGGCCAGGCCGAGGCCCTGGCCGAGATCACCGACGACGCACCTCTCGAGGTGGTGGTCGACCTGGCCGTCGACAACGAGGTCGTCATCGACCGGATCTCGTCCCGGCGGACCTGCGACCGCTGCGGCACGATCTACCGGGTCGACGATGCCGCCATCGCCGACGGCACCTGCCCCAAGTGCGGCGGCACGCCGGTGCTGCGCGACGACGACCAGCCCGAGGCCATCCGCCGCCGGCTCGACCTCTACGAGCAGGAGACGGCGCCCCTGGTCGACCACTACCGCTCCCAGGACCTGCTGGAGACCGTCGATGGCCTGGGCTCCGAGGATGAGGTCTTCGAGCGCATCCTCGCCGTGATCGACACCCGCACCGTGCACCGCTCCTCGTGACCCCGCCCCGCCGTCACGTTCTGGGGCAGGTCGTGGGGGCTCGCACCCCCGCGATGGACCCCAGTTTGGGGGGCCGTCACGTACCGGGCGAGGTTGCAGGTGTCTCCGGCCTCGCGATCGAGCGCAGCTCGGGCCGGGCCGGGTGAAGCTCGGGGGCATCGCGCGCCGCACCGACGACCAGGTCGCGGTCATGCGCCGGGCGGGGGGGGTCGTGGCCGAGATGCACGAGCGGACCCGTGCCGCCCTGCGTCCTGGCGTCACCACCGGCGAGCTCGACCGCATCGGGCGCGACGTGCTGGCGGCCCGGGGTGCGACGTCGAACTTCCTGGGCGTCGCCGGCACCTACCCGGCGGTGATCTGCGCCTCACCCAACGAGGTCGTGGTCCACGGCATCCCCGGCGACAGGGCGTTGGAGGAGGGCGACATCATCTCGATCGACTGCGGGGCCGTCGTGAGCGGCTGGCACGGCGACGCCGCCTACACCGCCGGGGTCGGCACCATCAGCGCCGAGGCCCAGCGCCTCATCGACGTGACCGAGGCGGCCCTGGCCGCCGGCATCGCGGCGATGGTCCCCGGTGGGCACCTGGGAGACATCGGCCATGCCGTGCAGGGCGTCGTCGAGGACGACGGGCTCTGGGTCATCGATGGTTACACCGGTCACGGCATCGGCCAGGCCATGCACGAGTCGCCCTCGGTTCCCAACGTCGGCGGGCCCGGACGGGGACCCCGACTCCGGGCCGGCAACGTGCTCGCGGTCGAGCCCATGGTGGCCATCGGCACCCCCGAGACCGACGTGCTCGACGACGACTGGACCGTCGTCACCATCGACCGCACCTGGGCGGCCCACGCCGAGCACTCCATCGCCATCACCGACGACGGCCCGCTGATCCTGACCCTCCCGTAGTCACACCCACCTTGTCGCTGCGCCCGCTGGTGCTGGGCCCGCTCAGGATGTGGGTGCGTGACGGAGGACCTCCCCGGTGACCATCTGCACGAAGGTGTCGAGGACGCCCGGGACCTCGGCCTCGGGCATGTGGGTCGTCACCTGGATGAGACCATCGAGCAGCGACAGGGTGAGCATCATCACCTCCTGCATGGCCCGGAGGTCGCAGCCGGTGAGCCCGGCCACGTGCCGGCCGAGCAGCTCCGCGTTCAGGCGGTTGTCCTCGGCGTCGAGGGCAGCCAGCTCCGCATCGGCCTGGACCGCGATCCGGAGGTTCCTCCGGAACGGCTCCTGCTGGTTGAGCTGCCAGTAGCCGACGACTCCCTGACGGACGAGATCCTCGACCGGCGCGTCGGTGCTGAGGATGGGCGCCACGACGGCCCGGCCGTCGTGCTCGAAGGTCTGCACGGCGAGCTCTCGGATGATGGCCACCTTGTTCGGGAAGTAGCGGTACAGGGCGGTGACGGCCATCCCCGCCCGATCGGCGATGGCGGTGATCGTCGTCGGATCGATGCCACGCTCGGCGATCAGCTCGCGCGCGGCGTCGAGCACCTGCTCGACGCGCAGCTTGCTCCGGGCCTGCTCGGGGCGTTGGCGCACCGTCGTCGTCGGGGAATCGACCATCGGGGGTTGACAGTACCGAAGAGGTGACGCGCCCTCACATCCCGACACGGTGACTGACCGTCACCTCTTGGTGAGCCCGTCGAGGCCGGACGGCCGACGCCGTTCCTGGGGAGCTCACCTGTGCGTCGCCCAGCGGACGGTGGTCCACCACCACAGGGTTCCGGGCTGGCGTAGGGTGCGCGGTGATGGCCAGCGTGACCTTTGACGGGGTGACCAAGCGTTTCGGGGGCATCACCGCGGTCGACGAGCTCGACCTGGCGGTGGACGACGGCGAGTTCATGGTCCTGCTGGGCCCGTCGGGCTGCGGCAAGAGCACGGCCCTACGCATGGTGGCCGGCCTGGAGGAGATCAGCGCCGGCGGGCTGGCCATCGGCGACCGCGTCGTCAACGACGTGCCCCCGGCCCGGCGTGACGTGTCGATGGTGTTCCAGAGCTACGCGCTCTACCCCCACATGTCGGTGGCCAAGAACATCGAGTCACCGCTCGTCTCCAAGCCGTCCCGCATCGACACGAACGGAGACGGCCCCGGCGAGGTCCGCAAGCTCTCCAAGCCCGAGCGCCAGGAGCGCATCGACGAGGCGGCGCGCATGCTCGGCCTGGAACCCCTCCTCGACCGCAAGCCGGCCGAGCTCTCCGGCGGTCAGCGCCAGCGCGTCGCGCTGGCGCGCGCCGTGGTGTCGCGCCCTGCCGTCTTTCTC
>JBBSMQ010000048.1:0-19017 GCA_038233075.1 Acidimicrobiales bacterium | reverse complement strand
CGGTGCTGGTGGGATCGCCTTCCGTGGTGGCGGCATCAGTGGCGGCGGTGGCGGCGGAGGGTCCGCTCCCGCCGACCCCCGGCCCGCCGTCACTGCTGTTCTGACCGCCCGCGTCGGTGGCCGAAGGGGTGTCGCCGTGGCCATCTGGTGATCCGTCACCGCTGTCGTGGGCTCCGGGGCCTGTGGCCGGGTCGCGGGGGCGGGCCCCGTCGGGGATGGGGAGGTCGAGGTCGGCCAGGACGTCGAGGCAGAGCAGCTGGAGGGCGTCGGCCATGAGCGCCTCGGCCGAGGGGCGCTGCCCGGCGGCGCGGGCCTGGCGGAACGCCTCCTGCCGGTAGGGCTCCAGGGCGGCGAGGAACGTGGCCTGGTAGGCGGGCGGGACGTTCCACTGCCCCCGCCCCTCGCCGTCGACCTCGACCCACATGCGCAGCTGACGACGCCGGTACATGCGCTCCGCCGCCTTCCCGTCGCGCTCATCAGCGCGCTGGCGGGCCCGGCGGGCGCCGATGCGGGCCCCGGTGAGATCCCCGGCCTTGCCCTTGGCCAACAGGTCCTGCTCCAGGGACCGGTCCGCCGTCGCCCCCGCCGCGACCGCCTTGGCCGCATCAGCGGAGAGCTCCCCCGACCCCACCGCATCCCGGGTCGCCGGCAGCCCCTCGAGCTGGCCCGAGGCCTCCAGATCCGCCGCCGCCTGACCCACAGTGGTGCCATTCGCCCGCGCCGCCCACTCCGCCGAAGACCGGAACCCCTGCCCCTTCCACGCCCCCACATCCGCCGCTGCCTTGGTCAAGACGATCCGGGCCCCCGCCGCGCAACGCTCGATGCGCCCCAACGACCGCACCACCCCCGCCAGATCCCCCTTGGTGATCCGCTCGGGCACCAGCTCCGGGGCCAGACCCACCAACATGTCCTCCAGCGCCCGCAGCTGCGCCGCCACACCCACCGACGACTCGAGGGGCTCGGTCGCGGTCGACATGGCTTCACCTCCAAGGCAAACGGACAGGCACCGCTCAACGGGCGGCGACGAGATCACGAGCGGAGGACCGGAACCTGATCCTCGAAGGGGGAGCACTCCGAACACTAGTTCGCTAAAGGCGGAAGCGCAAGGTCGCTCGCCTGCGGGCCAAGCCCGGCGGCGCGGACCTCGCCGTGACCGTGGGCGACATGGCCGAGGTTCCTGTGGAGGGGCCCTACGACCTCGTCTACGTCGTGTTCAACACGCTCTTCAACCTGGTCACGCAGGACGCTCAGGTCCGCTGCTTCATCAACGTGGCGGCCCACCTCAGCGAAGGCGGGTGCTTCGTGGTCGAGGCCTTCGTGCCCTCCTGGCTCCACCGCCTCCGTCGCGACCAGTACGTCGCCGCCGAGTCTGTCGATGCCACCAGCGTCCGGCTCGACGTGGCCCGCCACGATCCCATCGCCCAGCTACTGGACAAGAACCACGTCACGCTGTCGTCAGAGGGCATCCGGGTGATCACCCACGATCGATGCGCCGTTGCAGGGCCGGCGTCCAGTGGCCCGGGTAGCGGGATCGGAGATCGGCCGCCGCCAGTCCTCGCTGGAGACCGTGCCTCGACAGGCTCGGGACCCGCACCGGCACCCCATGGAGAAGCCCTCGGCCCCGGAGATGGTCCCGTAGTCCAGCGTGAGCTCCTCGCCGGCGACGACATCTCTCCTCGCCGTGAGGGCGGTACCGCCCGCGACCCACAATGTCGGATCGCAGCTGTGGTTGGCGAAGTGGGCGGCCGTCCCGGGCGGCAGCACCAGGTGGGCGTCGTCGTCGATGGAGAGCGAGTCGACGAAGGGAGCAGCCGGGTCCGCATCGGCCCGAGCGATCAGCTCGGCCAGCTCGGTGGAGCCCAGCAGGCGACCGCCGAGGCGGATGACCACGGTCCGCCGAGCGATCTGCTCCCGTGCGAAGAGGCCCTCGCCAGCGATCCTCGAGCGCCCGACCGCAGTGCGAGGATCAACCCAGACCGACGCAGGCAGGGACGTCCACGCGTCGGCCCGTGCGCCGTATCCATCGGTAGGGCCCACGCCCTCACGGTACGTGGACGCGGCGGCACCGGGGTCGACCTCCGCCCTGTTCTGACGAGTGGGTGCGTCATCGGTGAAGCACCTCCGCGTCAGAAGGTCGGTGGCGGCGCCCACCGGTAGGGTCCGGGCCGTGACCCCCCAGCCCGCACCGGGCACCCCCACGGCCCCGATCGCGCTGCCCGACCCGGGCGCCGCCACCGCCCACCTCCCGGCCCCCCCGGTGGAGCTGGACGACGCCTTCCTGACCCGCCTGTCCGACGTCTGCGCCGAGGTCACCACCGAGGCGGCAGCCACCGCCGAGGCCAGCCGGGACTGGTGGCCCCTCGCCATGGTCTGGGCCACCGACAACCAGATCCCAGCCCGGGCCGCAGCCATCGCCCGACCCTCGACCGACGACGAGGTCGCCGCCGTGGCCGCCGCCTGCCACGGGGCCGGCGTCCCGCTCACCACCGTCGGCGGGCGCAGCGGCGTGTGCGGCGCGTCGATCCCGGTGTTCGGCGGCGTGGTCCTCGACACCACCGCCCTGTCGGGCATCCGCGACGTCGACGACACCTCCCTCGTCGTCGACGTCGGCGCCGGCACCTTCGGCGATCTCTTCGAGGCCGAGCTGCAGGGCACCCACGGCCTCACCGTCGGCCACTGGCCCCAGTCGATGGCCCTGGCCACCGTGGGCGGCTGGGTCGCCTGCCGGGGGGCGGGCCAGTACTCGACCCGGTACGGCAAGATCGAGGACATCGTCACCGGCCTCGACGTGGTCCTGGCCGACGGCCGGCGCATCACCACCGGCGGCCAGCCCCGCCAGTCCGTCGGCCCCGACCTCACCCAGCTCTTCGTCGGGTCCGAGGGCACCCTCGGCATCGTCACCGGCGTCCGCCTCCGGGCTCACCCCGTGCCGCCCCACCAGGCGCAGGCCGCCTACGGCTTCGCCTCCTTCGAGGCCGGGCTCGACGCCATGCGCCGCATCCTGCGTCGGGGCGCGACCCCGGCCGTGCTCCGCCTGTACGACGACATCGAGTCCAACCGCAACCACCAGACCGAGGGCACCCACGACCTGCTGGTCCTCGACGAGGGCGACCCGGGCCTGGTCGACGCGGGCATGGCCGTGGTGGCCGAGGAGTGCGCGGGGGCCGCCCCCCTCGATGACGAGCTCGTCGACCACTGGCTGGCCAAGCGCAACGACGTCGCCGCTCTCGAAGCGCTCATCAGCAAGGGCTACGTGGTCGACACCATGGAGGTCAGCGGGCCCTGGGCGGCGCTGCCCGACATCTACACGGCCGCGGCGGACGCGAGCCGCGGCGTCGAGGGAACCCTCGTCGCCTCCGCCCACCAGTCGCACAGCTACATCGACGGCGGCTGCCTGTACTTCACCTTCGGGGCCCAGGTGGAGCCCGAGAGGCGAGACGCCTACTACCAGGCGGCGTGGGACGCCGGTACCCGAGCGGTGCTGGACCACGGCGGGGCTCTCAGCCACCACCACGGCATCGGTCTCAACCGGGCCCGCTTCGTGCGCGACGCCCTGGGCCCGGCGTTCGAGGTGCTGGCTGCGACCAAGTCCGCCCTCGACCCGACCGGCATCCTCAACCCCGGGAAGATGGGTCTGCCCTCGCCCTTCGGCGACCCCGGGTGGCCGTGACCACGGCGGCGACCGGCCGGTGACTTCACCTCCGGACCGTCGGCCGCCATCGGGGCCGGGCCGGCCTTCCGGCGGATCCGGGCCGCGACCCGATGGGATCGACCTTCCGCTGGCGGCTCGTGGTGGCCTCAACGGGCTGGTGTTCGTGGCGCCCGCAGCCCTGGTCGGCCAGCTGCTGGCCGACGACGAGGGCGACCTGGGAGGCGGCACCGCGCTGGTGATCGTGGCCGTCCAGCTCCTGGGCTTCTGCTTCGCGGGCTGGGTCGTCCGCCGCATCGATCCCCGCTCGCCCATCGCCACCTGCGCCGTGGCCGGCATCACGTGCTGGGCCATCCTCCAGGCCGTGGGCATCGTCACCTCCGTGGTCCGAGGCCAGGACCTGACCCCGCTGACCTGGGTCGCCACCGGGCTCCTGGCCGCCGTCACCGCCGCCGCCGGGGGCCTGCTGGCCCGGGTCGAGCGCCTCCCCCGCCCCGCTGCCGACCCCTCGGAGGACTCACCGTGACCCCAGCACCCGACAGCATCCTCGTGATCGACGTGGGCACCAGTGGCCTGCGGGCCGCGGTGGTGACCGCCGACTCGTCGGTCACCCACGCCCATCCGACGCCGCTCCTCCCGGACTCACCGGCCCCCGGGCTGGTCGAGTTCGACGGCGTCGCCATGGCCGCAGCGGTACTGCAGGTGGCGCGGGCGGCGCTCGATGCCGGGGGTCCGGTGGCCGCGGTCGGCATCGCCAACCAGCGGGCGTCGACCCTGGTCTGGGACCGGTCCACCGGCGAGCCCGTCGCCCCCGGTCTCGGGTGGCAGGACCTCCGCACCGTCGGCAGGTGCCTGGAGCTGAGGGCAGAGGGCATCCGCATCGCCCCCAACCTGAGCGCCACCAAGGCCCAGGCCATCCTCGACCAGGTCGACCCAGAACGTCACCGGGACCTCTGCATCGGCACGGTGGACAGCTGGATTGTCTGGACCCTGACCGAGGGCGCGGCCCACGTCACCGACCCCACCAACGCAGCCCTCACCGGGCTGCGCACCCCGGACGCCACCGACTGGTCCGACGTCGTCCTGGACCGGCTGCGCATCGACCGGGCGTCGCTGCCCACCGTCGTCGACTCCGTCGGGGTGGTGGGCCCGGCCACGGCCCTGCCCGGCGCGCGCCCGATCGCGGGGATCATCGGCGACCAGCAGGCGTCGCTCGCCGGTCAGGGCTGCTTCGCGCCGGGACAGGCCAAGGCCACCTTCGGCACCGGCGGCATGCTCGACGTCTGCGTGGGGCCCGAGCGGCCCGCGTTCGCATCCCGCGGGCCCTCGGGCGGGTTCCCGATCGTCGCCATGGGACGCAAGGGGCAAGTCACATGGGGGGTCGAGGCGGCCATGCTGTCGGCCGGCACCAACGTGGAGTGGCTGCGCGACGACCTCGGCATCATCGCCTCGGCGTCGGAGTCCCATGAGGTCGCGGCCGCCTGCGAGGACAGCGGAGGGGTCTGGTACGTGCCCGCCCTGCTGGGGCTGGGTGCCCCCCAGTGGGACTACGGCGCCCGGGGCACGCTCCTCGGCGTCAGCCGGGGCTCGGCTCGTCCGCAGATCGTGCGGGCCGTGCTGGAAGGGGTCGCCCACCGGGGCGCCGACCTGCTGGAGGCGGCCGAGGCCGACGGCAGCTGTCACATCGACGCCCTGCGGGTCGACGGCGGGATGAGCGACAACCCGACGTTCGTCAGCGCCCTGGCCGATGCCACCGGCCGGCGGGTGGAGGTCTCCCCCGAGGTCGAGGCCACGACCCTGGGCGCGGCGTACGTCGCCGGCCTGGCCACCGGGATCTGGTCCGGGACCGACGAGCTGGCCTCGCTGTGGGAACCCCGGAGCGTGGTCGAGCCGACCCGCCAGCTCGACCGGGAGCGCTGGCAGGAGGCGGTGCGGCGAGCCCAGCGCTGGATCCCCGAGCTCTCTGGACTGGACTTCTGAGCCCCCGACGTGCCGTGGGACGGGCCATGGATGGAAGCGCGCTCGTGACACAGAACCGAACCCCGGCCCCGCCGCGGCGCAGGTCTCGCCCTGGCTTCGGGCCAGCAGGGGTCGCGCACTAGACATGGGCCATCGTGCTGCAATGCCGAGCAGTGACCCCACCAGGGGTGGCCGAGACACGAGGAGGACGCGTGGGGATCAGCCCGCCGCGACTGCCAGACCACACCGACCCGACCGGAGACCAGGCCGAGACCGCCGCCGGATCCTCCCGGCGGCGGTTCTTGACCCGCGTCGCGACGGGAGGCGCCGTCCTCGCTGCCGGCTCCCAGCTCGTCCCCGTCGGGGGTGTGGTGCCCGCCGCCCTGGCCCAGGACGGCGGCGACAACGTCGAGGACCAGGACGCCGAGCTCAGCCCCGACGAGATGCTCGTCGAACACCTGGCCGGCCTCTGCCTCGCTGCGGCGCGGGGCTTCGCCCAGGCTGTCGACCCGGAGACCTCCCCACTGTCAGAGCCGGTGGCCGAGGTCGTGCGCCAGCTCGGCGCCAACCACAACGAGCAGGCCGCCGCCCTGAACGAGCTGCTGCCGATCGCGGTCGAGAACGGGAACACCACCCTGGAGCAAGAGCTGGCGACGTCGATCGCCGGCGCCGTCGATGAGGACGCCGCGCTCGGGGTCCTGCGCGACCTGGAGGAGTCGCTGACCGCGACCGAGTACGTGCTCCTGGGGGCCATCGAGGACCAGAACGACGCCAAGGCGGTGGCCGCCGTCCTCTCGTCGACGGGCCAGCAGGTCGTGGTGCTGGGATCCCTTGCCGGTGTCGCGCTGGCCGACCTGGTCCCCGACGAGCAGGCCGCGACGGGCAACCTGCCTGTCGCCAGCTATCCGACTGACACCAGGCCGGGCACCGCCGAGGAAGTACCCGGCCAGGGTCCCCTCGGCAACGAGGGCGGCCAGGGACCCGAGGTCGGCAATCCAAACGATCTGACCCAGGGCGAAGGGTGATGGGAGGACGAGAGGCCGACATGCACTTCGATGACATCGACGCGCTGGTCGACGAGGCCCGGCGCACCCCGCGCTCCGCCCTGGACCAGTGGCGACACACCGCAGCGCGCATCCTGTCCCCCCGGGAGGGCACCGACCCCGCGCCCGACGGCCGCCGCCAGTTCCTCCGCCTCGGGGGCGGCGGCGTCCTGGCCGCCGCGGTCCTCGCCGCTTGCGGCAGCGGCGAGGAGGTGCCCCCCAGCGAGACGGGCGTGACCACCCCGGAGCAGGCCACCACCACCATCGGTCCGGCCCAGACCACCTCGCCGGAGGAAGGCGCCGCTCAGGATGCCGCCGTCGCTCGGACCCACCGCACCTTCGAGCTGGCCGCCACCGAGATCTACGCTGTGGTGCTGGCCGACTCGGGGCTGGCCGACGCCACCACCGAGCTGCGGCTCCCCGGACCCATCGACTACGACGCTGAGACGATGTCCGCCCTCATGCTCCTGCGCGAGCGCCACGAGAGCCACGCCGCCTACCTGGAGTCGGTGGTCAGCGCGGCCGGCGGCGAGCCCGTCGAGGAGGCCAACACCGGCGTCCTGGAGGGGTTGCTGGGCCCGGTGGTGCAGAGCCTGACGACCGAGCGCAGCGTGGTGCAGTTCCTGCTGTCGCTGGAGACGATCGGGGCCTCGACCTACGCCTGGGGTGCGGGCACCATGACCACCGCCGCCCTGCGGAAGTCGCTCATGACCGTCGGTGCCATCGGGGCGCGCCAGGCCGCTCTGCCGGCGCTGCTCCTCGACCCCGACGGCTCCTCCGCCGTGCCCGAGGCCGTCATCGACACCTCCGGTCCCGCTCGTCTGCCGGAACAGATGCTGGTGCTGAAGGGCATGGACGGCGGCGACACGCTGGCCGAGCCCCCCGACCCGGCGGCGTCCTCCGACGGTGAGGACGGGGAGGGCGACGACGCCGAGGCCGAGGGCGGCTGAGGCCACCCGTCGATTCTCGGTCGACGGCGGCGGCCCCAGCCGACAGACTGGGACGCGGTGGTGAGCTGGCCGGGTGACCGCGGCCGGACCTGGCGAGAGCCGGGGCCGGTCGAGGAAGGTCGGGGCTCCCCAGGACACGGTGCTGGCGCGAGCCAGGACGGGGCGACCTGTCGGATCAGGGCAACAGAGAGCAGACCGCCGATGGCCTTCGGGCACAGGCAAGGGTGAAACGGTGCGGTAAGAGCGCACCAGCGTCGTGGGCGACCACGGCGGCTTGGCAACCCCCACCGGGAGCAAGGCCGAACAGGGACAGGGTGGTCCGCCCGTCACGTCCCAGGTGGGCCGCACAGATGGATGGTCACCCATCGGGACCCCCGCGAGGGACCCGAGGACAGAACCCCGCCTACAGGTCAGCTCACCACCACCAGGCCCCTGACCAGGGGGGCGAGGATCAGCGGCTCGTCGGGGCCCAGAGCTCGACGTAGCTCACGCCGTCGATGGTCAGGCGATCGACGAGCACCCAGTCGTCGCGTCGGCGCACCGCGTCCTCCTCGACCGTCGACCCCCGCTGGCGGTCGAGGACGTAGATCAGCACGTACTCGGGTGGGGGGCCGTCACCGTCCAGCCACTCCCAGCCAACCTGGTCGAAGCAGCCGGGCTGGCCGATGAGCCATCGGCGAGAGGAGATGGTCGGGCAGCGGTCGGGCCCGCTGGGCACATCGGCCAAGACGGTCTCGATCCCCTCCCCCCAGCCAAGAGGGATCCTGTCCCGGGCGGCGGTCTGACCGCCTACGAGCGGGTCCACGAACGAGACGGCGAACGGCGCGAGCAGCACCACCCAGAGGGCGGCGAGGGCGAAGCCACCCCAGGCGATCCGACGCAGGATCGGCGCGAACCGGACGCCCTTGGCCGCGGTGACGAGCGCGTGGGCCACGAAGAGCATCAGGAACGGCAGGAGGGGCAAGAGGTAGCGGTCGTACTGCTTGTCGCTGAGGCTGATGGCCACTGCGTAGGCGAGGGCGGGGACCGTCAGCATGACCGACACCCGACGAGGCAGGCGCTCCCGGTCCCGCCGCCTCGAGGTCACCACCCAGACCACCAAGGCCGCAAGCGACCCCACGAGCAGCCAGGGTGAGATCCGATACCACGCGACCACCGCGAAGAGGCGCCGATCGACGTCGGTCACCTGGCCGAAGAGGAAGGTCGATCGTGTCCGCTCAGTCGCCAGGGCGGCGGAGTTGAAGCTGGCCGTCAGCTGTGCGAGGGGATCGACCCAGAGCGATGGCCAGGCGGCCACGGTCACCAACAGGCACACGGCGCCCCAGGTGAGCACGGTCCGGACGCCCTCGGTCCTCCCGCCCAGCTCCCTGCGGGCGGCCTGGGGGAGCAGCACGAGGGAACCGAGGGCGAGCACACCGGCCACACCGAGGAAGCCGGCCGCGTTGACCTTGGTGAGCAGGGCGATCGCGCCGGCGAGCCCGCCCAGGCCGGCGAGGATGCCGGGACGCTCGGTCCACGACCGAGTGGCCGGGCGCGCGGCCGGAGGGACGCGGGCCGCCTCGAGGGCGGCGACGAGACCCATGACGGCCGTCGCGGAGAAGGTGGTCACCAGGCCGTCGGTGTGGAGGAGGGTGCTGTGGCCGACGATCCAGGGCTCCACCGCGAGCAGTCCACCGGCCACGAGGCCGGCGCCCCTGCCGATCACGACCCGAGCGAGGAGGGTGAAGAGCAGGACCCCGGCGGCACAGACCAACCCCATGCCGATGTGGGCGAAGCGGAGCTGGTCCACCGTGTTGCCGACGCTGAACCAGCGGGCCACGGCAGGAGGGGGTGAGATGACCTCTCCGGCCAGGAACCCGATCCACATCGTGGTGATCCCCGGGCGGGTCGCGAGGGCCGAGGCGCGCTCGACGGTCGCGGCGGTGAGGTTCCCGTCCCCCAGGGCATCGCCGAAGCGCTCCGCCCTCCGCATCCAGTTCCACTCGTCGATCGTGCGCACCGTCTCGCCCGGAGCCCACCAGCGCAGGACCAGGGCCACGGCTGCCACGAGGAGGACCGAGGGATCCCGCCCGGCGCGGCGGAGCCGATGAAGATGCGACTCCCCGTGCACCGGCCCACTCCCTTCCCCTACGTGGGCCACGCACGACCGCGCATCCCTCCGACGATGGCTGCAGGCGGGTCCCGCTGCCCGGTTGCAGGTGACTGACAGACTACTGAGGACGCTCCGGCCGTCGACCGCGGCGACGCTGGCCGACAGCCGAGCTCACCACCTCACGACGCACCCACGTGGTCCTTGACTTTTGTGTCTGCACGGAGAGTGTCGAATGTAACGAACTCGTGTCGAAAAGTCGCAGTTCAGATACCTGACGACCACCCAGGGTGAGTTACGCCTACGCTAAGTTCATCTGGGGGGCGCGCGTCGGCCAGAATGGTGCCCATGCACCACACCCCCACTCATCGTTCCCGTGCGGTCCTCGGCCTGGTCGCCATCGCTCTCACCCTGCTGCTCACCGCCTGCCTGAACTCGGGCCAGCAGCGGTTGGTCTACCTCGTCAACCGCGATCGGGTCGCGGTGGGACAGGGGCCGCTGGGCGTCAACGGTCGGCTCACGGCCAAGGCCGAGGGCTGGGCCGCCAAGATGGCCGGCGACGGACGCATCACGCACTCGAGCCTGCGTCGCGGCGCACCGTCGTGCTGGCGCAGCCTGGGCGAGAACGTGGCCGTCGCCGGCTCGGTCGATGGGCTGCACCGGGCCTGGATGGCGTCGCGGGGTCACCGGGCCAACATCCTCGCCGGGAAGTACACCCACATCGGTGTGGGGGTGGTCAAGAGGGGCGGCCGCTACTGGGGCGTGCAGGTCTTCATGACCCGCTGCTGAGCCGGGGGCCGCCGCTGCGGGTCCGCCCCGTGGCTGACGATCCGTCCCTCCAGCCCGCCCCCCGGGTCCCCGGTACCCTGCTCCGATGGACGAGCGTCCCACCGTCGACCAGATCCGTCGGGCCCCCAAGGTGCTCCTCCACGACCACCTCGACGGCGGGCTGCGGCCGGCCACGGTGGTCGAGCTGGCGGACGAGCACGGCTATGACGGTCTGCCCACGACCGATGTGGAGGAGCTGGGCCGCTGGTTCACCGAGGGGGCGAACCGACGAGACCTCGTCCTCTACCTCGACACCTTCGAGCACACCGTCGGGGTGATGCAGGAGCGCGACGCCATCGTGCGGGTGGCGGCGGAGTGCGCCACGGACCTGGCCGACGACGGTGTGGTCTACGCCGAGGTGCGCATGGCCCCCGAGCTGTGCCTGGAGCGGGGCCTCAGCCTCGACGAGGTCATCGGGGCGATGCTGGAGGGCTTCGGCCTGGGCACCGCCGACGGTCGCATCGAGATCGGCCTGCTCGTCACCGCCATGCGCCACGCCGCCAACTCCAAGGAGGTGGCCGAGGCCGCGCTGCGCCACCGCGACGAGGGTGTGGTCGGCTTCGACATCGCCGGCAGCGAGGCCGGCCACCCCCCGACCCGACACCTCGATGCCTTCCGGGCCGTGGCCGAGGACAACTTCCACATCACCATCCACGCCGGCGAGGCCTTCGGGCTCCCGTCCATCTGGGAGGCGGTCCAGCTCTGCGGGGCGGAGCGTCTCGGCCACGGCGTCCGCATCATCGACGACATCACCGTGACCGACCAGGGCGTGCAGCTGGGCCGCCTGGCCTCGTTCGTCCG
The DNA here is from genome assembly GCA_038233075.1 of Acidimicrobiales bacterium. Taxonomy (GTDB): domain Bacteria; phylum Actinomycetota; class Acidimicrobiia; order Acidimicrobiales; family Iamiaceae; genus Iamia. Next base: position 7,698 of record JBBSMQ010000048.1, on the reverse strand, counting down.
CGACCGCCGGGTGCCGTTGGAGATGTGCCCCACCTCCAACGTCAACACCGGGGTCTGCGACACCATCGCCGAGCACCCCATCGGCCTGCTGCGACGGCTTCGCTACCGGGTCACGGTCAACACCGACAACCGGCTGATGAGCGGCACCTCCATGACCCAGGAGATGGTCGAGCTGGTCGCCGCCTTCGGCTACGGCTGGGACGACCTCGAGTGGCTGACGCTGAACGCCATGAAGAGCGCGTTCTGGCCCTTCGACCGGAGGCTGCGGATCATCAACGAGCGCATCAAGCCCGGCTACGCAGCCCTGCGCGCCTCGGGTCTAGGTGTCAGCCTGGCCGGCTGAGATCCGCTTCGCCGCACCGCATCGTCAGCCCTCGGGGTAGGCCGCGCCCTGCTGCGCGGCCAGCTCCACGAGATCATCCTGGGTGACGGTCATGTCCACCAGGTGCAGGCCCCACGTCGGACCCAGCTTCTCCTCGACCAGGCTGGCGACGGGGCGGGGGTCGGCGTCATCGTTCAGGGCCACGGCGAGGTAGTCGTAAGCGCCCTCGGTGGCGCAGGAGACGTCGACGGCGTCGGGCAGGGCCACGAACCGGGTCGTCACATCGCCCACGCCCTCGATGCCGCCGACCAGTGGCGCCGAGACCGGCGCCACCGCCGAGCCGTGCTCCCGGCCCAAGAGACCGACGGCGTCGACGCAGAGCGCCCGCTGCCCGTCTCCCTCCGCCTTGGCGAACAGGGCGCCGTCGACGGGCGGCGAGGCGGCGGGGTAGCTGGACCACGTCACCACGCAGCCCACCTCGTCAGCAGCGGTGCAGGCCGGGATGTCCGAGTAGGTGCCGCCGACGTCCTCACCCTCGGGCACCTGCACCGAGGTGCCGAACAGGTGGGCGGACACGAGGCGGTCCGCCACCCCCTCCACGCCGTCGATCTCCTCGGCGACGAGGCGGCGGAGGATGCCGGCGCCCTGCGAGTGGCCGATCACGATGACGCCCCTGCCCTCGCTGTACTGCGACACGTAGGTCTTCCAGGCATCGACCACGTCGGCGTAGGCCACGTCCGCTCCGTCGCCGAAGCTGCCCGTTGCCAGCGCCTCCAGGGTGACCTGGCGGTAGATCGGCGCGAACACGCGGCAGGACTGCGCGTACTGGGCGGCCTGGGCCACGACGGTCAGCTCCTCGGCGTCGCCGGGCGCCACCTCCAGGTCGCTGTTGGTGCCCTTGTCGGCCGAGACCGTGGGGTAGACGTAGAAGCAGTCGACGGGCGGGTCCGCGGCGGGGCTCCGCTCCTCCACCGTGCGCTCACCACCGGGCTCGATGCGGGTGACGTCGAGGTCCCGGCAGGCGTCGTCGTCGAGGTCAGGCCGACAGATCCACGCCGCCTCGTCCCCGTAGACATCGCTGGTGTAGCCGTCGTAGGGGCCGGCCGGGGCCTGCTCGGGCCCACCGTCGGCGCTGGTGTCGTCGGCGCGGGTCCCGTCGCTGCTGGAGGCGGCCTCGGTGGTGGTCGTGTCCCGCCCGCGACCGCCATCGTCGGCCCCGTCGTCACCGCCGCAGGACACAAGGACGATGGCCAGAAGGGCGGCAGCAAGGATACGGAACGGACGGTGATGGCGCACGCGCGGACTCCTGGATCGGGGGCGCAGGAAGGATCGCACACCATCGGTCTCCCGACTCTTCCCGCTTGGCGTGGGACCGCATCAGTGCCCGATCGCACCGTCTGCCACAGGGGCCGGAGGACCGACAGGGGCGAGCGGCCCGATGACCCTGCGGTCACACTGGACCGGTGCACACGACCGTCGTCGACCACCCGCTGGCCGCCCAGGCGCTGACCCGCCTCCGGGAAGAGACGACCGACCGCGCCGCGTTCCGCCAGGCCATGGACGACCTGGCCGGCATCCTGGTGGTGGAGGCCACCCGGTCGCTGCCGGTGGTCGATGTCGAGGTGACCACGCCGCTGGTGGGGGCGACCGGGGGCCGAGTGGAGCCCCTGCCGCTCACGGTGCCGGTGCTGCGGGCTGGTCTGGCCTGCTGCCGGGCGTGTTGCGCCTGCTCCCCGACGCCCCCACCGGGTTCATCGGTGTGGCCCGCGACGAGGACAGCCACGAGCCGGTGCCCTACATGGACTCGGTGCCCCCCGACCTCGGGGGGCGACCGGTGCTGGTGCTGGACCCGATGCTCGCCACCGGCGGGTCGCTGGCCTTCGCCTGCGAGCTGCTCCAGGGGCGCAACCCGGGTCGGCTCACGGCCGTCTGCGTGCTGGCCGCGCCCGAAGGGGTGACCCGCATCTCGGCCTCGGGCCTGGTCGACCAGCTGGTGGTTGCCGCCATCGACGACCACCTCGATGAGCGGGCCTTCATCGTCCCCGGCCTGGGCGACGCCGGCGACCGCCTCTTCGGCACCGCGTGACGGCGTCGGGCCCCAGGGGGCCCAGTGGCGTCGGCCCGCCTCCTGCCGGGCCCGTCGCAGACCTCGCCGTGCTCCTCGCACTCGGCGCCTCCGACGCCACGGGCCCGATCCCGCGACCAGCACCGGCGTCCCTCGGCTCCGCCTGGCAAGAGGGCACGCGAGACTGAGCTGATGGACGCCGGTCTCGCCGTCGACGTCGTCCTGCTGGCCGCTGGAGCCCTGCTGGTCGCAGGTCTGGCCGCCTCCGGACTGGCAGGGCGGCTGCAGGTTCCAGGCGGCCTGCTCCTGCTCGGCATCGGCATGCTCGTCGGCGACGACGGGCTGGCGTGGATCCGCTTCGACGACACCCAGCTGGCCCAGTCCGTCGCCGTGGCGGCCTTGGCCCTGATCCTGTTCGAAGGGGGCCTGAGCACCCGTCGAGAAGAGCTTCGGGCCGCACTGGGACCGGCCCTGGTCCTGGCCACCGTGGGCGTGGTCGTCACCGCCGGGGTGGTGGCCGCCGTGGTCCACCTGGCCTTCGGGGTCGAGACGAGGACCTCGCTGTTGGTGGGGTCGGTCGTGGCGTCGACCGATGCAGCCGCGGTGTTCGCGTCGTTGCGGGGCGCTCCCGTCCCCGCCCGTCCGGCGCGCATCCTGCGCGCCGAGTCCGGGCTCAACGACCCGGTCGCGGCGCTGCTCACCGTCGGCGTGCTGGAGGCCTGGCGCCAGGACCCGTCGACCCTCGATTGGATCTCCTTCGGCGTGGTGCAGCTGGTCGGCGGCGCCGTGATCGGCGTCTGCATCGGGGGCATCGCGGCGGCGGTGATCCGCCACCAGCACGGTCGCCGGAGCATCTCGCCCGAAGTCCTGAGCCTGGCCGTCGCGGGGCTGGCCTACGGCGGGGCTGCGGGCCTGGGAGCCTCGGGACTGCTGGCCGCCTACCTGGCCGGCGTCGTCCTGGGTGACCGCACCCGCCGCCAGCGCCTCAGCCTCATCGCCTTCCACCGCAGCCTGGCCACCGTGGCCGAGGTGGGTCTCTTCCTCATCCTCGGCCTGCTGATCTTCCCGTCCGAGCTGGGCCCCGTGGCGGGGCGGGGCCTGATCGTGGCCGCTGCGCTCGTCCTGGTCGCCCGTCCGCTGGCCGTGGCGCTGTGCCTGCTGCCCTTCCGCACGCCACGGGAGGAGCTGGCCGTCGTCTCCTGGGCCGGCCTGCGCGGGGCCGTGCCCATCGTGCTCGCCACCTACCCCATCACCGAGGGCGTCCCGGGCGGGCGCTTCGTGCTCAACGTGGTGTTCTTCGTGGTGCTGGTGTCGGTTGCGCTCCAGGGCACGACCGTGGGCGTCCTGGCCCGCCGCCTGGGTCTGGTCGGGGCGCCCCGGGGGGCCACCGTCCTGGACTCGGTGCCCATCGAGACCGCCGCCGGCGACGTGGTAGAGCTGCGCCTGAGCGAGGAGTCGCGCCTGTGCGGACAGCGCCTCCGAGATGTGCCTCCGCCCAGCCCCATGCGGATCGTGTCCCTGGTGCGCGGGGCCGCCGTGGCCGTGCCTGACGGCGACTCCCGGCTACGGGCCGACGACCTGGTCCTGGTGGTCGTGCCGCCGTCGGTCGGAGACCCCGAGGCCGACCTGGAGGCCTGGGCCGCACCCGACGCGGCCGACAGACCGTGCCCCGACTGACCGGATGACCGGCGCAAGCCCAACCTTGGACGGACCTGGCCGCATGTGGCGCCCTTCCGTCCGAAGCTCCGGGGGACAGCCGCAACCTTGGACGGACCTGGCCACATGTGGCGCCCTTCCGTCCAAAGTTGCGGGGGAGGGAGGGTCAGGCGAGGCCGAGGGTGGCGGGGATGGCGGTGAGCAGGGCGGCCAGACCGGCCTCGGCGTGGGCCCGGGCGGCGCGGACGGCGGCGATGTCGGCACCCTCGGGCACCGGCTCCACCACCTCGATGTAGCACTTGAGCTTGGGCTCGGTGCCGCTGGGGCGCACCACCACCCGGGCCCCGTCGAGGGCGAGGCTCACTACGTCGGCGGGCGGCAGGTCACGGTCCGGTGACCCCGAGGCCAGATCGGTGAGGGAGACCACCGGACGACCCCCGACCCGTGTCGGCGGACGGGTGCGGAGGCGGTCCATGGCGGCGGCGATGCGGGCCGCGCCCTCGCTCCCTTCGAGGCGGGCCGACCACTGGCCGGTGGCGTGGACGCCGTGACGGCGGGCCAGGTCATCGAGGGCGTCGAACACGGTGCGACCCTGGGCCAGGAGGTCGCTGACCACCTCGGCCGCAAGGAGCAGGGCGCCGATGCCGTCCTTGTCGCGCACCAGGTCGCCGACGCAGTAGCCCTGCGCCTCCTCGTAGCCGAAGACCAGTGGCCGGTCCGGACCCGGCGCCCGCGAGATCCACTTGAACCCGGTGAGGGTCTCGGCGTAGCCCAGCCCGGCGTCGCGCGCCAGGGCCCGCAGCAGCGTGGAGGACACGATGGTGGTGGCCATCAGCCCGCCCGGGGGCAGGCCACCCCGACGCACCAGGTGGTCGGCCAGGAGCCACCCCAGCTGGTCGCCGCTCAGCCGACGCCACGCCGTGGGGTCCCCGCGATCACCGCGGGCGGGGTCCCACGCCGCCACCGCCAGACGGTCGGCATCAGGGTCGTTGGCCAGGGCGACGTCGGCGCCGACGTCGGCGGCGTGGGCCAGCAGCAGGTCGAGGGCGCCGGGCTCCTCGGGGTTCGGGAACGCGACGGTGGGGAAGTCGGGATCGGGCTCGGCCTGGGCGGCCACCTCGTGCAGGGTGAGGAAACCCGACGCCCGGGCGGCCCGCCGCACCACGGCGGACCCGACCCCGTGGAGCGCGGTGTAGGCCGCCTCGACCGGGGCGCGGGGGCGGGTCGGGCCCAGCACCGTCCGGCCCGTGGCCGCCACGTACTCGTCGATGATCTCGGATCCGAGGGCGCGGCAACGGGGGTCGCCGTCCCCGGCGAGGACCAGGTCGGTCACCCGGCCGGCACCATCCATGGCGCGGGCGATGGCGGTCGCCTGGGCCTCGTCGACCTGGCGACCCTCGTGGTCGTAGACCTTGTACCCGTTGTCCGCGCCGGGGTTGTGGCTGGCGGTGACCATGATCCCGGCCCCGACGTCGAGGTGGCGGGCGGCGTAGGCCAGGACCGGCGTGGGGACGGGAGCGGGCAGGACGTGGACGTGGAGGTCGGCACCGGCGAGGACGGCGATGGTGTCCTCCACGAAACCGGCCGAGCCGTGCCGAGCGTCGCGACCGACGACGACGCACGGTGCCACGTCGCGGGATCGCACCCAGGCCGCCACCCCGGCCGCAGCCCGGCGCACGACGGCGGCGTTCATCCGGTGAGGGCCGGGCCCGACGGCGCCCCGTAGCCCCGCGGTCCCGAAGGCCAGTGTCCCCCGGAACAGGTCGCGCAGCTCGGCCTCGGCCTCGACGTCGCCGCCGTCGGCCGCGCCCCCGAGCTGGCGCAGCCGAGTGGCCAGCTCGGGCGACGGATCGTCGTCGGCCCACTCCCCGACCCGGGCGAGCAGGTCGCCGAGCGGCTCGGGTGGGGCCAGGACCACGGCCTAGTCGTCGAGGAGGTGCACCAGCTGGGCCAGCGACAGGCCCGGCCGGGCCCCGGTGTGACCGATCACGGCGGCGGCGGCGATGGAGCCGAGGCGACCGCACGAGTCCAGGTCCATGCCCTGGGTGTAGCCGTAGAGGAACCCGGCGGCGTACAGGTCGCCGGCCCCGGTGGTGTCGACCACCTCGTCGACCGAGTGGGGCGCGATGTCATGGGTCTGGTCGCCGGCGACGACGACCGACCCCTCGGCGCCGCGGGTGATGCAGGCGATCTGGCACCGGCCTCGCACCTTGGCGACGGCATCGTCGACATCGTCGACCTGGTACAGGCGGGTGATCTCGTCGGTGTTGGCGAAGAGGATGTCGACGCCTCCGTCGATGAGGGCGACGAAGTCCTCCCGATGACGGTCGACGCAGAACCCGTCGGACAGCGTGAGCGCAACCTCCCGCCCGGCGCCGTGGGCGGCCTCGGCGGCCACCCGGTAGGCGGCCTTGGCCTCGTCACGGTCGTAGAGGTAGCCCTCGAGGAACGTGACCGAGGAGGCCCGGACCACGTCGAGGTCGATGTGGTCGGGACCGAGGAGCGACGAGGCCCCCAGGTAGGTGTTCATCGTCCGCTGGGCATCGGGGGTGACCATGATGAGGCAGCGCCCGGTGCCGGGGCCCGACATGGCGCGGGCCGACGAGAAGTCGACCCCGAGGCTGGTCATGTCGTGGGCGAACACCGCGCCCAGCGCATCGTCGTGGACGCGGCCGATGTAGGCGGCCCGCCCGCCGAAGGACGCCAGGCCGACGAGGGTGTTGCCGGCCGACCCCCCCGACATCTCGGTGCGGTGGCCCATGGCCGGGTAGAGCTCCTCCACCCGGTCGTCCTCGATGAGGGTCATGGCCCCCTTGGTGAGGTCGTGGGTCGAGATGAAGTCCTCGTCCTCGTGGCTGAGGACGTCAACGAGGGCGTTGCCGATGCCGACGACGTCGAAGGTGGTGGGTTCGGTCACGGGGTCGACCCTACTGTCGGCCGGTGCCGGACCTCTCAGGTGACGCCTGACACGTGGTGGGCACTGCTCGTCTAGGCTCCTGCCTCACCCGACCAATGCCGCCCCGTGGAGACCCATGCGCCGCCCCCGCCCCCGTCCCCGTCTCGTCGCCCCGCTCCGCCGTCGCCGGCGACGGCTGGCGCGGGCGACGGCCACGCTCGTGGCCCTGACGACGGTGGGCACCGCCTCCCCCGCGCCCGCCGTCAGCCCCTCGGCACCGGTCGTCACCGGCGCTGCGGTCAGCCCCGGCTTCGGGGCGCCGGGCATCCCGGTCCGGCCCGCCTCGGAGCGCTACGTGCGCGAGGCCTACCGGTCGGTGCTCGGGCGCGACGTCGATGCGGGCGGCCTGGCCTTCTGGGGCGACCGCCTCGATCAGGGCACCAGTCGGGGGACGTTCGCCCGGCTGGTGGTCCTGTCGCGCGAATCGCTGACGGGCCACATGCGCGCCGCCTACGCCACCGCCCACCACGACCCCGCGGCCGGGGAGCTCGACGGGGACATCGCCGACATCCGGGCCCGGCGGGCCACCGTGGAGTCGATCCTCATCGACCTGCTCTCCGACCCGGACTACGTCAACGGCCAGGGCGGCGGGTACCCGGCCGGGTTCGTCGTGGCCCTGTACCGCGACGTCCTGGGCCGGACCGTGGCCGAGGACAGCCCCGGCGCCCGGTACTGGACCGACCGCGTCGCCGCCGGCGG
>JBBSMQ010000047.1:0-20109 GCA_038233075.1 Acidimicrobiales bacterium | reverse complement strand
GGTCACCAGCCTCCACCGCGACATCGCCTACGCCATGGCCACCCCCGACGTGCGGATCCTGGCCCCCATCCCCGGCAAGCAGGCCATCGGCGTCGAGATCCCCAACGCCAGCAAGCAGCTGGTCACGGTGGGCGACATCCTCTCCAGCCCCGAGGCCCGCGCCGCCGCCCACCCCCTCGAGGTGGCGGTCGGGCGCGACATCGACGGTCGGGCCGTCATGGCCCACCTGGCCTCGATGCCCCACGTGCTCATCGCCGGCGCAACGGGAGCGGGCAAATCGTCGTGCATCAACTCCCTGCTCACATCGGTGCTCATGCGGGCCACGCCGGACCAGGTGCGCATGATCCTCGTCGATCCCAAGCAGGTCGAGATGGGCCAGTACAACCGGCTTCCGCACCTGCTCACCGAGGTCGTGACCGACCCCAAGAAGGCGGCCAACGCCCTGGCCTGGGCCGTGCGGGAGATGGAGCGCCGCTACGACCTGCTGGCTCAGATCGGCTTCCGTGACATCACCGGTTACAACGCGGCCCACGACCGAGGTGAGCTCCAGGCCGAAGCGCCGGGCGACCCCGAGCTGCCCCGGCTGCCGTTCATCCTCATCGTCATCGACGAGCTCGCCGATCTCATGATGGTCGCGGCCCGCGACGTCGAGGAGTCGATCACCCGCATCGCCCAGAAGGCCCGGGCCGTCGGCATCCACCTCGTCATCGCCACCCAGCGTCCGTCGGTGAACGTCATCACCGGTCTCATCAAGGCCAACGTCCCCAGCCGGTGGGCCTTCGCGGTGTCGAGCAGCACCGACAGCCGCGTGATCCTCGACCAGCAGGGCGCCGAACGCCTGCTGGGCAAGGGCGACATGCTGCTCATGGGCCCGTCGTCGAGCGTGCCCCACCGCGTGCAGGGCTCGTGGGTCACCGAGGACGAGGTGCGCCAGGTCGTGGCCCACTGGAAGCGCCAGGCCCCCGAGGTCACCTACGACGACTCCGTGCAGACCTCCGACGAGCCCGGCACCGCCGGCTCGACGTCGGGCCGCGGGGGAGGGGCGGGCGACGATGACGACGACGACCTCCTGGCCCAGGCCACCGAGCTGGTCGTCCGCAGCCAGCTGGGCTCCACCTCCATGCTCCAGCGCAAGCTCAAGGTCGGCTTCGCCCGAGCCGGGCGCCTCATGGACCTGCTGGAGCAGCGCGGCGTCGTCGGCCCCTCGGTCGGGTCCAAGGCCCGGGCCGTGCTGATGACCGTCGACGAGCTCAACGGTGGTGGGGGCGACGCCGACGGAGCCGACGACGCCGGCGAGCCGCCGGTCGCCGCCGGCGCTCAGCCCGACGTCCTGGGCTGACGGCGCCCCGAGCAACGGGTCGAACCATGGGCGCCGCCATCGACCACGCCGAGCACAGCGCCTACTCCTACCCGGGGCGTTTCGCCGACCTGATGGCGCCCTTGCCGATGGACCCTGCGGGCCTCTCGGCGGTCGCAAGGAACCTGATCGTCCACTACCGAGCCTCCGGCCACGAGCTCCCGGCCGCCACCCGCGACGAGATCCACTCCCGCTGGATCGAGGCGATGCTGGCGGCTGACCAGAACCGACATCCCCGGGACCTCGAGGTCGGTCGAGACGTGGTGGATCGGGTGCAGGGGTGTTGTCGTGATCACACCCTGTTCTGCGTGGGGGTGCTTCGGGAGCACGGCGTCCCGGCCCGTTCGCGGGTCGGGTTCGCGGGCTACTTCGTCGAGGGCTGGCACCACGACCACGTGATCGTCGAGGCCTGGTTCGACGGGAGGTGGCGCCGGTTCGACGCGGAGGTGGAGCGCGCCCGCCCCGGGTTGGCGGCGCCGATGGACGTGCCCTTCGCCGAGGTGGGGGATCGGGGGTTCGTGACCGCCGCTCAGGTCTGGACAGCGCACCGACGCGGTGAGCTTGATCCCGGCACCTACGGGGTCGACCCCGACCTCCCCGGGTTCCGAGGTGAGCGCTTCGTGTTCGACGAGGTGATCCACGAGGTCGCCCACCGGTTCGGTGACGAGCTGCTGCTGTGGGACTCCTGGGGACGTATGGGCGGACCCGGCGAGCCCGTCTCCGTGGACGACGCGGACTGGCTCGACGGGATCGCCGACCTGTTGCTCGCCGCCGACCGGGCGGAGGACGGTGCCGAGCGGCGCCTGCTCGAGAGCTACTGCGGCGACGATGGGCTCCACCCGGGGCGCACGGTCCTCCAGGCCTCGCCCTGGGGCGACCCTCCCCAGGAGGTGGCCCTCCCGGTCCGACCCTGAGGTGCGCCGCGATCGATCGCACTCGTGGGGGGCGGTAGGGATGAGGGGAGGTCTCGGAGGTGCCCCTCAGTCCGGGGCACGTAGGCGGCGCGACACCCCCAAGGACCGGGGCGACCGGCTCGCGACTGTTGGCCGGGTCCGACCGCCGGCCCGTCGCGGCCGCCTCTGCTCGCCCCGCCCCTTCGACCGTACCAGCCACGCCATTCCGGCAGGTCTCCTGTCGACCTCGACGATCCAGGGCCAGGTGGGACTCTCGGTGAGCGACGACCCAGCCAGCGAACCTGTCCTCGAACTCTGCTCGCGACATGCCCTGCTCGCCGCGCTCGCCCACCCGCCACTCCCAGCGAAGCGCGGCCAGGGATCGCTCATCGCCGGGGTCGGCGCGTCGAACGGCCACGGCGGTCGAACCTATCTCGGCCACACCGTGAGGGTCAGGTGCTCCCGGCGTCGCCTCCACCGCCGGGGTCGTCCGGCGGCGGTGGTGGGAGCATGAGGCGCATGGACCGGTTCGAGGACCTCATCCGTGAGGCCGAGGCGGCACCGGTCGGGTCGTGGGACTTCACCTGGCTCGACGGCCGGGCCGTCGAGGAGCGACCGACCTGGCGCTACTTCGACTTGGTCGTCGACCGCATCCGGGGCGTCGATGCGCTCCTCGAGGTCCAGGCCGGCTCGGGGACGATGATCGGCCACCTGTCCTCGACCCCGGCTCTGTCGGTCGCCACCGAGGCCTATCCGCCGAGCGTCGCGCTCGCGGCACCGCGGCTGCGGGCCGCGGGCGTGCACCTCCTCGTCACGTCGCAGCAGATCCAGACCCTCCCCTTTGCCGACACCTCGTTCGACCTCGTGATCAGCCGCCACCCCGTGGAGGTGTGGTGGCCTGAGATCGCACGGGTCCTGCGTCCCGGCGGCACCTACCTCGCCCAACACGTCGGGCCGGACAGCCTCCGATCGCTGGGCGAGCGCCTGGCCGGCCCGTGTCCGGAGCGATCGGCGCGTCACCCCGACGTCGAGCGGCGGGCCGCCGAGGACGCCGGCCTCCGGGTGCACCGCATGGACATGGAACGCCCCCGCACGGTCTTCTGCGACATCGGGGCGATCGTCTACTTCCTGCGCCTCGTGCCCTGGATGGTCCCGGACTTCAGCGTCAGCTCTCATCGGGAGGGGCTGCACGCGCTCCATCGAACGATCGTGAGGCAGGGCTGCTTCGAGACCAGTGCCTGCCGGGTGCTGGTGGAGGCGACCAGGCCATCGTGAGGCAATAGGTGACCCACTGGGTAGGGTTTTGCCCATGAGGTCGCTGCTGCGCTTCCCCAACCCGGTCGACGAGGTCTCGGCCCGGTTGGTAGCAGCCGGGGTGGTGGTCCTGAGCGCGGCGTACGTGCTCACCGGGTGGACGCCGCTGGTGGTGGTCCTGGCCCTGGGCTTCCTGGCCCGGGTCCTGACCGGACCCACCCTCAGTCCACTGGGCCAGCTGGTCACCCGGGTTGTTCGCCCCGCCCTGCCCGTCGAGGCCCGGCCCACGCCTGGACCTCCGAAGCGCTTCGCCCAGGGCATCGGGGCCGCCCTCTCCTCGGCCGCGGTGGTCGTGGTGATCGGCTTCGGCGCCGTCGGTGGGGCCCAGGTGCTGGTGGCCATGGTCACCGTGGCCGCCTCGTTGGAGGCGTTCGTGGGCCTGTGTCTGGGGTGCAAGGCCTTCGCCCTGCTCATGCGGGTGGGTGTGGTGCCCGAGTCGGTGTGCGAGGAGTGCGCCGACATCTCCGGTCGCCTGGCCCGCTCCGCCTGACGCCCGGCGGCGCTCGTCAGCCGACAGCGGTCCGGGGAACAACGCTGTCCTGGCGCGGGGGGACGGTGCCCGCCTGGCCTGAGCGCACGAGGACGGTTGCGCGGCGGGTGAGCTGCCGATCGCCGCGCTGGCTCAGGGCCCGCGCTTGCGGGGCGGGGTGATGCCGGGGGCGGTGAACCCGCATCGCTTGTGGGAGCCGTCGCACAGGGGCTTGGTCTCCGAGGCGCCGCAGCGGCAGAGGAAGGTGGGCCCGGGCCGCTGCTCGACCGTGCCGTCGGGTCCGGTCAGGGTGATGGGACCCGCAATGACGATGGGTCCGTCCCGGCGGGGGGTGACCGTCACACCTGAGTGCGGTTCCTCGCGGTCCTGGCGTGATGGCGGCTCGGCCATTGGGTCGCTCCTGAAGACGGGAGACCGAGCGTAGGCGGCCATGTGGTGCGGGCGGCGGGGGCTGGGTAGGGACGAGCATGGCTGAGCTCGTCCTGGGACCCCTGCTGCGCGCGGTGGAGGGTGATGCCGCCACCGTGTGGATCGAGGCCGATCTCCCGTGCGAGGTCACCGTCGCCGCCGGTCCCGCTGGGGGTCGGGCCCGGACCACGACCGTGGCGGGCGGGTCCTACGCCCTGGTCGTGGTCGCGGGCCTGCCGCCTGCGACGGCCACCGAGTACACCGTGGCCCTCGACGGCGAGGTGGTCTGGCCCCTGGCCGGGCGCGACCTGCCCGCGAGCACCATCCGCACCTCGGACCCGCGCCGCCCGCTTCAGGTCGTCGTCGGCTCCTGTCGCGTCGAGGCTCCGACCGAGGCGCCCTGGGACCGTCCCCCCGGCGAGGCCGAGCAGGGCCAGGGCGTCGATGCGCTCGACGCGCTGGCCCACCGCCTCGTCGTGGGTGACCCCGACGACCGACCTGACCTCCTCGCCCTCCTCGGCGACCAGCTCTACGCCGACGCGGTGCTGGTCGGGCCGGTGGCTGCTCGCCCTCCTCGGCCGGGCGGTCCCCCGCAGGGATCGGCCGCCGACCTGTCCGACTATCAGGTCCTGTACCGGCGGAGCTGGTCCCATCCCCACGTGCGCTGGCTGCTGTCCACGGTGCCCTCGCTCATGATCTTCGACGACCACGACGTGATCGACGACTGGAACCTGTCCGCAGCCTGGCTGGAGGAGATCGACCGGGAACCGTGGTGGGACGCCCGCATCGACGGCGCGCTGATCTCGTACTGGATCTACCAGCACTGGGGGAACCTCACGCCCAGCCAGCTGGCCTCGGACGCTCTGGCCACCGAGGTCGCCTCGGTGGACGATGCGACGACCGCGCTGCGGGCCGAGGTCGACGGCTGGCGCCCGGACCGGCCCTCGGCCCCCCGGAACCGTTGGAGCACGAGCCGCGACCTGGCCGGCTCCGCCACGGTCCGGTTCCTGGCCGTCGACACGCGGAACCGTCGCGTGCTCGACGAGGCGGACCGGGCCCTGATCGACGAGGACGAGGCCCGGTGGGTCTCCGAGCAGGCTCGCGTGGACCGCGACGGCATCGACCACCTGCTCCTCGGCTCGTCGCTGCCCTGGCTCTTGCCCCCGGCGGTGCACGACCTGGAGCGTTGGGGCGCCGCCCTCGCGGCCGGGGCGTGGGGCCCTCCCGGGCGCCACCTGGCCGAGTGGGCCCGCCGGTTCCGCGACCTCGAGCACTGGCCCAGCTTCGACGATTCCTTCGACGACCTGGCCGCCCTGTTGACCTCGATCGCCCGCGGCGAGGAGGGGTCGGCACCCTCATCGGTGCTGGTCCTCTCCGGCGACGTCCACTTCAGCTACGTCGCCCCCGCCGACCTCGGCGTGGATGGCGCCCGAGTCGTCCAGCTGGTCAGCTCGCCGCTGCGCAACGGCGTGCCCACCAACATGGAGCGGGTCCTCCGCTTCACCACCTCGAGGGTCGGAGCCTGGTTGGGCCACATCGGGCGCCTCACCGCCGGCCGACGCGAGGAGCCGGTGTCCTGGGCGCTGTCGGCCGGGCCCTGGTTCGGCAACGTGGTGACCACGCTCACCCTCGACGGTGCCATGGCGCGGGTGCGCATCGAGCAGGCCCGCCACGACCACGACGGTCGACCCGACCTGATCACCGTGCACGAGGAGCGCCTGGCCGGGTCCCCGAGCCCAAGCCGACACTGACACCGCCAAGGTACGACGCTCGTCGGGCAGACCGCTGGTGGGCGTCGCCGGATCCGGGGTCAGGCGATCCTCGGACCCTCGGAGGCGACGGCCAGGAGTGAGGCGGCCGACGCGTCGGGGGCGAAGGAGTGCACGGCCCAGGTGACGCCGGGGACCTCCAGCATGGCGGGGTCGTCGAACGGCGACACCCGGACGGCGACGTCGAAGCCGTCGAGGCCGCCCCGGACGGAGACGACCTCGTCGAGGACGCGCGCCAGGCCGCCGGCGTCCACCTCGATGACGAACAACCCGTCGAAGCGAGCCGCCCGGCGCACGGGGCGCAGCGCGCCGGCGCGGGCCGCGCACCAGAGGGGGATGCGAGGTTGCTGCCAGGGCCGCGGCGCGAAGGCGATGCCGTCGACGGTGACGTGCGGGCCTCGGTGCTCGACCAGCCGCCCGCTCCACGCCTCGACCAGCACGTCGGCCGACTCGTCGAGGATCTCGGCCCGGGTCCGGGCGTCGGCCACCTCGCCGAAGCGGGTGAGCTCACCGGCGACGTCGACGCCCAGACCGATCCCCATGGTGAGCCGTCCGCGGCTCAGGTGGTCGAGGGTCGCCGTCTGGCGCACGAGGGTCGAGAGCCGGCGCCGCGACAGCGGCGTGACCATGGGGCCGAGACGGACCCGCTCGGTCGCGGCGGCGACGGCGGCCAGCATCGTCCACACGTCGGCGATGTCGCCGGCCTCGGCGGGGTCGCGGTGGACGTGGTCCCACAGGAAGACCGCGTCCCAGCCCGCCGCCTCGGCCGCCACCGCCACCTCGACCAGGGCATGGGGATCGGCCATCTCCTCGAACGGAGCCAGGTAGAGGGCGTGGCGCACGGCCGGACCCTACCCAGGCCCGGGTCAGGCCGGCCGGGCCGCGGCCTCCTGCTCGCCGCCGAAGATGTCGTCCCACCGCTGGTCCAGACGCCGGCGCGCCTCGGGCACGCGCCGGGCCGTGAGGTGCTCCCCGTCGACCTCCACCAGGTCGAGCCTGACCAGCTTGTCGACGGCGTCGTCCACGTCGAAGTCCAGGGTCCAGTCGAGGTGATCGCGGAACCAGTCCTCGATGCGCTCGTCCAGCTCCGGAGCGGTGGCGGGACCCTCACCGAGGGACCACAGGGCGAGGAGCACCTCCTTGATCTCCTCTTCGGCGGCGGCATCGAGGAGGTGGTGGAACACGCCCATGTCGTTGTCGAGGTTTCGGAAGTAGAGGCTCTCCGAGAGCATCTTCATGAACTGGATGCGGCGGTTCTTGAACTTGGTCCACTGGCGCCAGCCGAAGCCCACCAGCGACCCGATGCCGATGGCGATGGCGACCAGCTGGGCCTGGCCGATCGACACGCTGTCGTCACGCAGGCCGGCCCAGAACAGGAGGAGCAGCACGATGAGACCGAGCGACGAAGCCAGCTTGGTGACCAGCACGATGATGCCGCTGACGACGGCGGGGACGCCGAGGACCACCTTGTCCACCGGCCGCATCCGCACCTCGGTGTTGGGCAGCAGCATCTCCAGGTCGGCGCGGGGCACGTCCTGGAAGAGCTTGATGATGGTCGACCCGGGTTCGAAGGGGAGGTCTTCGCGGCCCGCCGCCTCGAAGTGCTCGGCGTCGCGGTACTTCAGGTAGACGAGCACCCGGTCGCAGCTGGTGAGCTCGACGGTCTTCTGCCGCAGTCCGAAGAAGCGGTCCACCTCCTCGGAGCGGCGCGACAGGCCGCGCCGGAAGAAGAGGATCTCCTCGAAGTCGTCGAGGTCGACGTGGAGGCGCACTCGCAGGAGCGATTCGGCCTCCAAGGCGTGATCGACCAGCTCCTCCTGGACCCGTTCGAAGTTGGCCGCGTCGGCCATCTCGGACAGCTCGGCCACCAGGGTGCGCTGGCACTCCTCGCGCTCGGCGTCGGTCCAGGTCCGCACCACGCGGTGGTCGGTGTCGCGGTTGAACGGGGCGTAGGCATCCGCGACCCGCTCGAGGTGCTCCTGGTGCTCGTGGTGGATGACGGCGGCGACGATGCGGGCGAGGGTGCGGAAGCCGTCGGCGTCGGGCGACTGCTGGGCCAGGAGGTCGACCAGGTCGGTTCGGCGGAACGGGACCCATCGTTCGGCGACGGACATCGGATCACCCTACGAGCGTCTCCCCTCGACCTCGCCGCGTGGGCGCTCGACCATCGTCCCCGGACGAGACGCCGGTAGCATCGGCCCCCGTGCCTGACCGCTCCTACTGGGTGGAGACGCTCGGCTGCCCCAAGAACCAGGTCGACTCGGACAAGCTCCACGGCCGACTGGTCGCCGATGGGCTGGCCGAAGCCCCTGACGCCGCCGCCGCCGATGTGGTGGTGGTCAACACCTGCGCCTTCATCGACGAGGCCCGCCAGGAGTCGATCGACACCATCCTGGGCCTGGCCGACGAACGCCGCGAGGGCTCCCGCCTGGTTGTCACCGGCTGCCTGGCCGAGCGCTACGGCGCCGAGCTGGCGGCCGAGCTGCCCGAGGTGGACGCCGTGGTCGGCTTCGGCCACTCGCTCCTCGCACCGGACAGCCCGCCGGCCGGCGGCTCGGTGCCGGTGCTGCTGCGGCCTCGGGTGGGCGCCCTCGACGGCGCCGCGGCCCCGGCGGTGCCCGACTTCGACCTGTTGAACCTGCCCCGCCCCCCGGCCACCGCGCCGTGGGCCTACGTGAAGGTGGCCGAGGGCTGCGACCGGGCCTGTGGGTTCTGCGCCATCCCCAGCTTCCGCGGTCCCCAGCGCAGCCGCGCCGCGGCCTCGATCCTCGCCGAGGTCGATCAGCTGGGAGCCCAGGAGATCGTGCTGGTGGCCCAGGACCTGGCGTCCTACGGGCGCGACCAGGGTGTGGGGGAGAGGGGCCTGGTCCCACTCATCGCCGAGGTGGCGGCGCGGGTCGAACGGGTGCGGTTGCTGTACCTGTACCCGTCGGACCTCACCGATGCCCTCGTCGACGCCATCTGCGCCTCGGGGGTGCCCTACTTCGACCTGTCGTTGCAGCACGTGTCGCGCCCGCTGCTGCGACGCATGCGGCGCTGGGGTGACGGCGATCGGTTCCTCGCTCGCATCGCCGACATCCGTGGCCGCGAGGCTGATGCTGCCCTTCGGTCCAACTTCATCGTCGGCTACCCGGGCGAGACCGAGGAGGACCACGACGCCCTGCTGCGCTTCGTGGAGGAGGCCGAGCTCGACTGGTGCGGGTTCTTCTCCTACTCCCGCGAGGACGGCACCTACGCCGCGGACCTCGACGGGACCGTCGACCCGGGTCTGGTGGCCGAGCGTCTGGCCGAGCTGCGTGACGTCCAGGACGCGACCACCGAGCGCCGTCGGGCGGCGCTGGTGGGACGCGAGGTCGAGGTCCTGGTGGACGAGCCGGGGGTCGGCCGCACCCATCGCGAGGCCCCGGAGATCGACGGTGTCGTCAACGTGGCCGACGACCTCCCGGTCGGACGCATCGCCTCGCTGACCGTCACCGGCTCCGCCGGCCCCGACCTCGACGCCGCCTGAGCACCCTTTCCCTGGCCTGGGTGACGGTGCGCGACCGGGCCACGGGGTGGCGGCGCCGGTGGGTGGTCGACATCCGATGTGACGCCGGGTGATGGCCGTGAGTCAGAGCACCGTGGGCACGGCATGGCAGGATCGGGGACCCATGGGGGACCAGCACCAGGAGCGGGCCCGATGAGGATCGAGCGCACCGACGACGTCGACGGCCGCTACGGGCCGTCGGCCCTGGCCACGCCGGCCAACGCCGTCACCATCATCCGTCTGCTGGTGTCGCCGGCCCTGCTGGTAATGATCCTGGACGAGCCCTCGTCGTGGCTGGCGGTCGGCATGTGGTTCGTGCTGGGGGTGACCGACGGCATCGACGGCGCCCTCGCCCGTCGCTTCGGCACCACCCGCTCGGGCGCCTTCCTCGACCCGCTGGCCGACAAGGTCCTGGTCCTCGGCGCGTTGTTCGCCCTGGTGGCCGCCGACCGGTTCCACTGGTTGCCGGTGGCGCTGATCGCGGCGCGGGAGGTGGCCATCTCGGTCTACCGGACCCACCTGGGCCGGTCCGGTCTGGCGGTGCCGGCCCGAACCCTGGCCAAGGTCAAGACGGTCATCCAGGAGCTGGCGGTGTTCCTGGCGCTGCTCCCCCTCACCGTCGATCACCCGCTGCTGGCCGACACCGTGCTCTGGGTGGCGGTGGCGCTGACCCTGGTCAGTGGGGCCCAGTACCTGGGCGACGGCCGGGGCGCGGCCACCACCCTCGGACACCGCACCGGGCGCGCCCCGTCCACCTGAACCGCCCCCTCGCCCACGGAACGGTCCGGCTTGCCGGTCGTTCCGTGCGGGATCAGCGTCGACGGAGTCGACTCGGCCAGTTCAAGCGAAGAGTTCCGCTCTGAGCTTGAGGACCGTCAGGCTTCGTCGCGGGCGGTGATGGCCTCGGAGAGGGCGATGAGGCGTCGGGCATTGTCCACGTGCATGTTCTCGATCATGCGACCGTTGTGGGTCACCACGCCCTTGCCCGCGGCCATCCCCTCCTCGAAGCTGGCGATGAGGGCGCGGGCGTCCTCGACCGCATCGGGCGCGGGCGCCCACACCTCGTTGGCCGGCTCCAGCTGGCTCGGGTGGATCAGGGTCTTGCCGTCGAAGCCCATCTGCCGACCCTGCACGCACTCGGCCCGGAAGCCCTCGGGGTCCTTGATGTCGTTGTAGACGCCGTCGAGGATGACCTTGCCGGTGGCCCGGGCCGCGAGGAGGCACAGGCCGAGCCCGGGGAGCAGCGGTTGGCGACCGGGGACGTGCTCGGCGTGGAGCTCCTTGGCCAGGTCGTTGGTCCCCATGACCAGCACGGTGAGGCGCTCGGAGGCGGCGGCGATCTCCTCGGCGTGGAGCATGGCCACCGGGGTCTCGACCATGGCCCAGATCGCAGTGTGGTCGGGGGCGCCGGCGGCCTCGAGGCGGTCCTCGATGGCCTTGAGGTCAGCCGTGGAGCCGACCTTGGGCACGACGATGGCGGCCGGACCGGCTTGGGCCGCAGCGGCCACGTCGTCGGTGTGCCACTCGGTCTCGAGACCGTTGACCCGGATGGTGAGCTCGCGCCCCCCGTACGCGCCCGAGGTCACCGCCGCGCAGACGCGGTCGCGGGCCTCGGCCTTGGCATCGGGGGCCACCGCATCCTCGAGGTCGAAGATGATGGCGTCGGCCGCCAGGCCCTTGGCCTTCTCCAGCGCCCGCTCGTTGGCGCCGGGCATGTAGAGCGCCGACCGGCGGGGCCGGAGCGCGGTGTCGGTGGTGTCGTCAAGGACGGCCACGATCAGGCCTCCGATCCGGCGAAGCCGTAGCGCTCGGCCAGCTCGGGGTCGTCGTCGGCCAGCTCCCGGGCCAGGGAGAGGATGACGTGGCACTGCTTCACCGAGGCGTCGTCCTCCATCTTCCCGTCGAGCATCACCGCCCCGGTGCCGTCGCCCATGGCCTCGATCACCCGCTGGGCGTGGGCCACGTCGTCAGGATCGGGCGAGAACACCTTCTTGGCGATGTCAATCTGCACCGGGTGGAGGCTCCAGGCGCCCACGCAGCCGAGCAGGTAGGCGTTGCGGAACTGGTCCTCGCAGGCCGTGGTGTCCTTGATGTCGCCGAACGGGCCGTAGTACGGGAGGATCCCGTTGGCCACGCAGGCGTCGACCATGCGGGCCACGGTGTAGTGCCACAGGTCCTGCTGGTAGGTGGGCCGGGGAGCATTCTCATCCTCGGTGCCAGGGTCCTGGCGCACCAGGTAGCCGGGGTGACCACCGCCGACCCGGGTGGTCTTCATGCGCCGGTTGGCGGCCAGGTCGGCGGGGCCGAGCGACAGCCCCTGCATCCGGGGGCTGGCGGCGCAGATCTCCTCCACGTTGGCGACGCCCCGGGCCGTCTCGAGGATGGCGTGGACCAGGAGCGGTTCGGTGAGGCCTGCCTTGGCTTCCAGCTGGGCCAGCAACCGGTCGACGAAGTGGATGTCCTCGGGGCCCTCGACCTTGGGGATCATGATCACGTCGAGGGCCCCGCCCACCTCGGTGACCGCGGTGGTGAGGTCGTCGAGGCCCCACGGCGAGTCGAGCGAGTTCACCCGGGTCCACAGCTGGGTGCCGTCGGCCTGCCACGCCTTCCCCACGTCGACCAGCCCGGAGCGGGCGGCCTCCTTGTCGCCGGCCGGCACGCCGTCCTCCAGGTTGGCCAGCAGGACGTCGACCTTGGTCGCCATGTCGGGGACCTTGGCCACCATCTTGGGGTTCGACGCCGGGAAGAAGTGGATCATCCGCGAGGGGCGGACCGGGATCTCCCGCACCGGGTCCGGGGCGCCCACGGCGAGGGGGCGGAAGAAGTCCTTCGGGCTGCGCACGGTGTCCTCCGGTGCGGTCGACGACGTCGCCGAACCTAGGACCCCTACGGCGAGGGTGAGAAGTCCGTGTGAGGCTTCCGGCGTCCGGGGAGGGACCGGGGGCGAGGGCACCGTCGGTACCCTCGGCGCCACCCGCGACACGGAGGTCCCCCATGGCGACGTCAACCCCGCTCACCGGTCACGAGGCCGAGGTCGTCGAGGCCGTGCCCCACGGCCTGTTCATCGGCGGCGGGTGGCGGCCCGGCTCCGGCGGCGGGGAGATCGACGTCGAGGACCCGGCCACCGGCCAGGTCATCACCACCGTCGCCGACGCCACCCCCGACGACGGTGAGGCCGCCCTCGCGGCCGCGGTGACGGCCCAGGCCGACTGGGCGGCAACACCGCCCCGTGATCGGGGCGAGATCCTCCGCTCGGCGTGGGAGGCCATCACTGAGCGGGCCGACGACCTGGCCTTGCTGATGACGCTCGAGAACGGCAAGGCCCTCGCCGACGCCAAGGCCGAGATCACCTACGGGGCCGAGTTCTTCCGGTGGTTCTCCGAGGAGGCCGTCCGGATCTCCGGCCGCTGGTCGATGGCGCCCAACGGGTCCAGCCGGTTGCTCACCATGCGCCAGCCGGTGGGCCCGTGCCTGTTCGTCACGCCCTGGAACTTCCCGCTGGCCATGGGCACCCGCAAGATCGGCCCCGCCATCGCCGCCGGGTGCACGATGGTGGTCAAGCCGGCCCGGGCCACCCCGCTCTCCATGCTCATGCTGGCCCAGATCCTCACCGAGGCGGGCCTGCCCGAGGGCGTCCTCAACGTGGTCACCACCTCGACCACGGGCAAGGTTATCGAGCCCCTGATCCGGGACCGCCGGCTGCGCAAGCTCTCCTTCACCGGCTCCACCGAGGTGGGCCGCGGCCTCATGGAGCAGGCTTCCGAGCAGCTCCTGCGGGTGTCGATGGAGCTCGGCGGCAACGCCCCCTTCGTGGTCTTCGGCGACGCCGACGTCGACGCCGCCATCGAGGGCGCCATGGTGGCCAAGATGCGCAACGGCGGTGAGGCCTGCACCTCGGCCAACCGCTTCCTCGTCCACGAGTCGGTCGCCGAGGAGTTCTCCTCCAAGCTGGCCGAGCGCATGGGTGCCATGGAGGTCGGCCGGGGCACCGGGGACGACGTCGAGGTCGGGCCGCTCGTCGACGCTGACACCCGCGACAAGGTGCGCGAGCTGGTCGACGACGCCGTGGGCAAGGGGGCGAAGGTCCTGACCGGGGGAGAGGACCTGGGTGACGAGGGCTACTTCTACGCCCCGACGGTGCTGGGGTCGGTGCCCGACGACGCCCGACTGCTGAAGGAGGAGATCTTCGGGCCGGTGGCGCCGATCACCACCTTCTCCACCGACGAGGAGGCCATCGCCGCCGCCAACGACACCGAGTTCGGCCTCGTGTCCTACGTCTACACGCGCGACCTCGACCGGGCCTTCCACGTCTGCGAGGCCATCGAGGCGGGCATGGTCGGACTCAACACCGGCCTGGTCTCCAACCCGGCCGCCCCGTTCGGCGGCATCAAGCACTCCGGCTTCGGCCGCGAGGGCGGGGCCGAGGGCATCGACGAGTACCTCGAGACCAAGTACGTCGGCATCGCCCTCTGATCTCCAGTGTGGGTGAGGACGACGCGCCCGGGACGGGGACGGTGATGACCTTCAACCTGGGTCGGGGCGCGACGGGACCCCGGGGCTGCGACCAGGCCGACCTGGCTCGGGTGGCCGACGTCGTGGCCGCCGACGGGGGAGCCGACGCGGTCTCGTTGCAGGAGGTCCACGCCGACGACGTCCCCCTGCTGCTGGCGGCCCTCGCCGACGACCACGGCCTTGACCACCACGCCCACTTCACGCCCACCGTCTCGGCCGCGCACATGGCCCGCAGCCTGGAGCGAGCGCGGTCCCGCAGCGACAAGCGGCGGGTCACCCACCTGGCCGACCGTCAGAGCGACTACGGCATCGCCGTGCTCTCCCGGGCCCCGATCTCGACAACGGCCGACCACGTCCTGCCCGACGACGGGCGCGAACCCCGGGCGGCCCAGGTCATCACCACCACGATCGGCGGTGCGGCCGTGACGATCGTGAACACACACCTCGGCCTCGTCACCGACCGCAGCCTCGTCGACCTGCTCACCTTCCGGCCTGCCCCGCAACGGGCCCAGACCCGGGCCTTCCTGTCCCTTGCGTCGGGTGTCGCCGGTCCCGTGGTGGCCACCGGCGATCTCAACCAGTCCCCGACGACCCTTGCCGCGGCCCTGCGGGCCTCCGACCTGGTCGTCGCCAGCGACGCCCGTCGTCCCACCTGTGGCCACCGAGTGCTCGACTACGTGCTCACCGGGCCGGGGGTGCGGGCGTCCGATCCCGGGGTGCGCGCCGTTCCCGTGTCCGACCACGACCCCGTGATCGTGCGGGTGGAGGTCCCGGTCTGAGTCCGGCACCCACCAGCGGGAGTGGGTCGCCCCGGTCAGGCGCGAGGCCCAGCCACAGGCGCCTCGGCCAGGAGCTTGAGGGTCCGCGGCTGCTTGCGCATCATCACCAGGTCACCTGCGGCGAGCGCCGCAGACCGGGCGCGCGACCATCTCGTCGCCGCCCCGACGTCGAGCTTCACGACCAGCCGCGCCGCTCTCCCGCCGGGGTCGTCCACGGCGTAGGTGACCGCAAGGGGACCATAGAGGTTGGTGAACGGCGGCCGTCCGACGCCGGAGATGTGCTCGTTGGTCTCGTACTCGACGATCTCGAAAACCAGGAACGGCTGGCCCACGGCGAGTTCCTCGACTCCCGGGGTGAGCCGGCGCGGGCTTCGGCGCCCGGGGTTGTCGATCAGGTCGTAGCTGTAGGGCGCGACCTTGAGCTGGCACAGCCAGCGAAACAGCACCCACGGCGGTGCCTCGACTCGATGCCCGCACCAACCTCCTCTGGGGACCCTCGAGGTAAGAGTCACAAGGACGCTCGGCCGTCCTCTCTAGCTCGGTGGCGTTCCACACCGCGACGCGCTGCTGCACCTGGCGATGAGCGCGCTGGAGCAAGGGCGTGGACATCGTCCTCCGTGGTACCCCGGACCGCACCACCTCACCCGGTCTCGGTGTTGCTTCGCTGTAGGTTGCGCCCGTGCGCTGTGAGGTCGTGGCCGTGGGGACCGAGCTGCTGCTCGGCCAGATCGTCGACACCAACTCGTCGTGGATCGGCGAGCAGCTGGCCCTGGTCGGCATCGACTCGCTGCGTCAGACCAAGGTCGGCGACAACATGGACCGCATCGTGGCCGTGATCTCCGAGGCCGTCGACCGAGCGGAGGCGGTGATCGTCTGCGGCGGGCTGGGCCCCACCCAGGACGACATCACCCGCGACGCCATCGCCCGGGTGATGGACGTGGAGCTGGACCTCGACGACGCGGTGGCGGCGCGCATCGAGGCCATGTTCGGGGGCCGGAGGCGGCGCATGCCCATGAACAACCTGCGCCAGGCCGAGGTGCCGGTGGGGGCCACCGCCATCGCCGACCCGCAGCCGGGCACGGCGCCCGGCCTCATCTGCCCCTTCACCCGCTCCGGCCCGGACGGGGCGCCGGTCGACAAGGTGATCTACGCCGTGCCCGGCGTGCCGTACGAGATGAAGGAGATCATGACCCGGGCGGTGTTCCCGGATCTGGCCTCCCGGGCCGGGGTCGGTGCCGCCATCCGCAGCCGCACGCTGCGCACCTGGGGCGAGAGCGAGTCCGGGTTGGCCGAGCGGCTGGCCGATCGCATGGAGGCCCTCGACCGGGCCGCGGCCGCCGGCGAGGCCAAGGGTGGGGTGACCATCGCCTTCCTGGCCTCCGGCATCGAGGGGCTGAAGGTGCGCCTCACGGCCAAGGCCGACTCGCCCGACGCGGCCGAGGCCTTGCTGGCGGCCGAGGAGGCCGAGGTGCGGGGCGTGCTGGGGCCCGACCTCGTCTTCGGTGTCGACGACGAGACCATGGAGAGCGCGGTGCTCGCGCTGCTCGGGCAGGCGGGGCTGACCCTCGGGTTGGCCGAGTCGCTCACCGGGGGGCTGGCGGCGTCGCGGATCACCGACGTGCCCGGCGCGTCGCACTCCTTCCGGGGCGCGGTGGTGTCCTACGCCCGCGAGGTGAAGCACGGCCTGCTGGACGTGGGGGAGGGCCCGGTCGTCAGCGCCGACGCGGCCGAGGCCATGGCCACCGGTGCCCGGCGGGTGCTCGGCGCCGACGTCGGACTCGCGTTCACGGGCGTGGCCGGCCCCGATCCCCAAGACGGGGAGGACCCCGGCACCGTGTTCGTGGGCCTCGACATCGCCGGCGACGTGTCCTCGGTGCGCCTCCAGCTGCCCGGCGACCGCCTGCGCGTCCGCCAGTTCGCGGTCATCTCCGCCCTGGGCCTGCTCCGCACCCGCCTCGCCGCCCGTCTCGGAGCCACCGCCGGCGACGCCGGCGACCTCGACCAGCGCTCTGTGCCCGCATGGGACGCCGAGTAGAGCGACCCGAACCTTGTACGGAAGGGCGCCACATACGGCCAGGTCCGTACGAAGTTCGAGGAGTCGCCGCCAACTTTGTTCGGAAGGGCGCCACATGCGGCCATGTCCGTCCAAAGTTGGCAGGGCTGCGGTCCGGCGCTCGGGACTGAGGGCGGCGATGAGGGCGTCAGGATCCTCCACCGCCACCCGAAGGGCCCGGACCCGCACCGAGCCCACCAGCAGTCGGGCTCGCCCCGGCGGGTCGATGTCGATGCGGACGATGCCCGACGACGAGCCGTTGATCAGCCAGACCCCCGTCGGCCGTGGGCGCCCCACCCCGTCACGCGATCGCGGTCACGGGCGACGGAGCGCACCGAGGAGCGAGCGATGGTGCACGCGAACGACACCCCATGTGGACCCGTAGGACGTCGTCGTCGAGCTCGACGAAGGAGCTCCCGGGCCTGATGCCCAGCAGAGCCCTCGCCGTGTTGGCCCCGGTGAAGCGGATCGGGAAGCGTCGCGCCGTCGGTCCGGTCGTCCCGTTGCTCATGCGGTCACCGTAGGTCGTGCCGAGCTGTCGGACCCGGGGAGGCGACGCATGCTCCGACGCCGGCCCTCGAACGGAGGGACGCCGCGTGCGGCGCGTCCGTAGGGTCCGCCTGCTCAGGAGCCAGGGTCGAGCACGGCGACCCCACCACGAACCTTGTGCGCCTGCACGCCCCAGGCGACGTCACCCGCACAAAGAACAGGTTCCGCTCACCCCCCCGGCTGTCCGCCCCGGGGATCGGATGACCCTGCGGTCGGCTGCGAGGCCGGAGGTGACGGCTCTGGCGGGGGCCCGGTCGTCGTGGTTGCGAAGTCGATCTGCGGGGTCGGCGCTTCGGCCAGCGGAGGTGACAGCAGGGCAGCATCGGGATCGGGGTCGACCGAGCACACGGTCTCGGCCCACCTGTCGGCGTCGACGGGTCGCAAGGCGTCCGCGAGCGCCCGTTCGCTCGCCTCGATCTCGGTCGCCCGGGCCGCAGCCGCTTCGGGGTCGCCGAGGCCTGGGGTGATGACGACCACGGCCCCTGGGAACAGTCCCGTCAGGGAGCGGGGTCCCCTTCCGGTGGGGTAGAAGGCGGTCAGACCGGCCATCCAGACCGGGCCCGGTGCGCCGGGTAGCTCGAGGAGATCGGGACGCTCGTCGGAGGTGAGGCCCTCGTCCGGGTCGTCGCCTCCTGTGCGGAGGGCGGGGACGCCCACGGCGACGACGACGGCCACCACGGCGGCGGCCGCGGGGATCAAGGCTTGCCGGCGTCGGGGACCGGCGTGGACGTCGTCGGCTCGGCGGCGCAGCTCGTCGACGTCGCCGACCACGGGCTCATGGTCGGCCACGGCGCGGAGGGTGGCCCGCAGGCGGTCCTCCAGGTCGCGAGGCTCGGGGCGCGGCGGGGTGTCGGTCATGGGGCGAGCTCCCTCTCGAGGGGATGCCAGGCCGCGGCGGATGAGCGACCGGGCGGTGGCGGGGCGGACGCCGAGGAGGCGGGCGACCTCGGCGGTGGACAGATCGGCGTGGCAGCGGAGGACGAGGGCGTCGCGCCGGCGGCGGGGGAGCCGACCCAAGGCCTGCCAGACCTCGTCGAGCTCTCGGGGCAGGCGGGGTGGCGGCGCCGTCGGCGGAGGGCCGAGGTCCCGCTCGTGGCGGTCCGCCGTGGCCCGGCGCCGCCCGTGACCCCGGCACAGGTTGACCACCGTGGTGCGCAGGGTACGCGCCTGGCTCCTCCACGCCGTCGAGGTGGGCGTGGAGGCGGACGAAGGCGTCCCTGGACCAGCTCCTCGGCCACGGCACGGTCGCGGATCAGAAGGTGGGCGAGGCGGACCATCGGGGCGTGCTCCACCCGGTACAGCGCCTCCACCCGCTCCCAGCGGTCCACCTCGACCCCCGGCCGACGTCCCAGGACGGGTTCGCCCTGCGCTGGCTGCAGCACCTCCACCCGCTCCCAGCGGTCCACCTCGACCCCCGGCCGACGGGGGTCAGGGGTGTCCCGTGCGGCCGCGGCGTCCTCCGCCTCGGTCACTGCGGCACGGGCGTCCTCTTCCACACTTCCTCCGACGCGGTGGACCATTGCGATGTTGCACCCCGGACCCCGCTTCTGCCGGCCCCCGCCGCCAGAACACAGGCGACAGCCTGCCCACCTCGGGGGAGGCCCCGGGGACGATCAGCCGACCCCGACGCCCGGTCGGCCCCGGGTTCCGTGCCGGACTCCCTCGCCCTGGGCTGAGCCAGGATCGAGCGCCGGCGGGGCCCTCCGATGAGGGCGCCCGGCCCCCTCCTGACCGGCCCAGACCGGTGCGCTTCCCGAGGAGAAGATTCGCCAGATCCTTGCACGAACGGCTGTTCGAAACTACAGTCCTGTCGTCCCGCCCACCCCGGTCGCCCCGGGTCCCCGCACCCGGCGCCGGCTCGCTGTCACACCCCCTCCGTAGGGTCTCCCTCATCGATCGCTGCGGCGTTCCGCAGCCGGCACTCGTCCGGCCCCGAAGGGGGCCACCAGGAAAGGACCACCTCCGTGGAAGATCGTCAGAAGTCCCTCGACATGGCCATCGGCAGCATCGAGAAGCAGTTCGGCAAGGGCTCGGTCATGAAGATGGGCGAGCGCGACATCATGAACATCGAGTCCGTGCCCACCGGCGCCCTCGCCCTCGACCTCGCCCTCGGCATCGGGGGCCTGCCCCGGGGCCGGGTCTGTGAGATCTACGGCCCGGAGTCGTCGGGCAAGTCGACCCTGGCCATGCACGTGGTGGCTGAGGCCCAGCGCAACGGCGGCATCTGCGCCTACATCGACGCAGAGCACGCCATGGACCCGGTCTACGCCGCCGCCATCGGCGTCGACGTCGACGAGATGCTCATCTCCCAGCCCGACACCGGCGAGCAGGCCCTGGAGATCTGCGACATGCTCGTCCGCTCCGGGGCGCTCGACGTGGTCGTGATCGACTCGGTCGCCGCGCTCACGCCCCGGGCCGAGATCGAGGGCGAGATGGGCGACAGCCACGTCGGCCTCCAG
>JBBSMQ010000046.1:0-20680 GCA_038233075.1 Acidimicrobiales bacterium | reverse complement strand
GCGACGGATGGCGTTGGCCACCGCGGTGACGGCCTCGTCCTGGCCCACGACCCGGGCGTGGAGCACGTCCTCCATGCGGACGAGCTTGGCCATCTCGCCCTCCATCATCCGGGTGACGGGGACACCCGTCCAGGCGCTGACGATGCCGGCCACGTCCTCCTCGTCGACCTCCTCCTTCAGCATGCGCTGGGTGGCCTGGAGCTCGTCGAGCCGGGCGGTGGCGGCGTCGACCCGCTTCTCCAGGGCCGGGATCTGCCCGTAGCGGATCTCGGCCGCCTTCTCCAGGTCCGGCTCGCGCTCCAGCTCGCTGCGGCGGGCCTCCAGAGCCTCCTTCAACTCGCGGATGTCCTCGATGGCCTCCTTCTCCGAGGTCCAATGGGCCTTCATGCCGTTGACGGTCTCGTTGAGGTCGGCCAGCTCGCGGTCGAGGGCCTCCAGCCGCTCGACGGAGGCGTCGTCGGTCTCCTTGGCCAGGGCCACCCGCTCGATCTCCAGCTGGCGGACCCGCCGCTCGACCACGTCGATCTCGGTGGGGAGGGAGTCGATCTCGATGCGGAGCTTC
The DNA here is from genome assembly GCA_038233075.1 of Acidimicrobiales bacterium. GTDB lineage: Bacteria > Actinomycetota > Acidimicrobiia > Acidimicrobiales > Iamiaceae > Iamia. The sequence continues at coordinate 20,118 of JBBSMQ010000046.1, read as the reverse complement.
GACGCGGACTCGTCGACCAGATCGATGGCCTTGTCGGGCAGGAAGCGCCCGGTGAGGTAGCGGTCCGAGAGGACGGCCGCGGCGACCAGGGCCGAGTCCTGGATGCGGACGCCGTGGTGGACCTCGTAGCGCTCCTTCAGGCCCCGGAGGATGGCGATGGTGTCCTCGACCGAGGGCTGGTCGACGAACACCTGCTGGAAGCGACGCTCGAGGGCGGCGTCGGTCTCGATGAACTTGCGGTACTCGTCGAGGGTGGTGGCCCCGACCAGGCGCAGCTCGCCCCGGGCGAGCATGGGCTTGATCATGTTGCCGGCGTCCATGGCGCCCTCGGCCTTGCCGGCGCCGACGATGGTGTGGAGTTCGTCGATGAAGGTGATGACCTCGCCCTCGGAGTCGGTGATCTCCTTGAGGACGGCCTTGAGCCGCTCCTCGAACTCACCGCGGTACTTGGCCCCGGCGACCATGCCCCCCAGGTCGAGGGAGATGACCCGGCGGTTCTTCAGTCCCTCGGGCACGTCGCCCTCGACGATGCGGCGAGCCAGGCCCTCGACGATGGCGGTCTTGCCCACGCCAGGCTCACCGATCAGCACCGGGTTGTTCTTGGTGCGCCGGGACAGCACCTGGATGGTGCGGCGGATCTCCTCGTCGCGACCGATGACGGGGTCGAGCTTGCCCTGGCGGGCGGCCTCGGTGAGGTCGCGCCCGAAGCGCTCGAGGGACCGGAAGGTCTCCTCGGGGTTCTGCGAGGTGACCCGGTGGCTGCCCCGCACCTCGCGGAGGGCGGTGAGCAGCGCGTCGCGGTCGACCTCCAGGCGATCGGCCAGGCCCAGGAGCAGGTGCTCGGTCGAGAGGTACTCGTCGGTGAGCTCGGTCTGGGCCTTCTGGGCCGCATCCATCACCCTGGTGAGGTCGCGGCTCATGCGGACCTCGCTGCCGTAGGCGTTGGGCAGCTTGTCCAGCCTCTCCTGGGTGGCGTTGCGCACGGCCAGCGGGGTGAGGCCCAGCTTGACCACGATGGGGAGGACGACCCCCTCGCTCTGGCCCAGGAGGGCCAGCAGCAGGTGGTCGGGGGTGACCTCGGGGTTGCTGGCGGTGCGGGCCGCCTCGGACGCGGCGGTGACCGCCTCCTGGGTCTTGAGCGTCCAGCGGTTGGGGTCGAGCGCCATGGTCCCAGGCTACCGGCCGGCCGCCAAAGTTGACATACCCATTGTCAACTTTTCTCCAGAGGGCTGAGGGAGGCGACGCCCGTCGCCCGCTGATCGGCGGTCGACGGCGCCGACGACGTGACCCCCGAGCGCGTTGCTGGCAGGATGGCTCGCCATGGGGGAGGCCGCTCGCGACCGTGTGGCGTCACGTGTCGGCCCGCAGTCGGCGCGGCTGGGCCCCATCGTCGCAATCGCCTCCCTCGCGCTGCCCGTGGTGGTCGCGGGCATCCGGGCTGCGGCCCGCGGCTGGCTGCCGGTCGGCGACGACGGCCTGTCGGCCACGCGAGCCCAGGACGTCCTGACCAGCCACCAACCCCTGCTGGGCACCTGGTCGTCGGCCTCGCAGTGGATCGGCCACCAGGTCAACCACCCCGGCCCTCTCCAGTTCGAGGTGCTGGCCCTCCCCGTGCGGCTGTTCGGCCCCGGCGCCGGGACCGCACTGGGGACCGCGGCCACCAACGCGGTCTGCGTGGTGGTGACCGGCGTCCTGGCGCTCCGGGTGGCGGGTCGGGCCGGCGCCCTCGCCGTCGCCGTCAGCACCGCGGTGCTGGTGCTGACGCTCGGCAGTGAGCTCCTCTACGACCCCTGGAGCCAGTACGCCCCGCTGCTCCCGTTCCTCGTCGTGCTGGCCGGGACGTGGGCCGCGGTGGCGGGCGACCGGCTCGGACTGGCCGTCGCCGTGGTCGCCGGCAGCTTCGCCCTGCAGACGCACCTCAGCTACGTCCTGCTCGTCCCCGGGCTGATCGCCCTCGCCGTCGCCGGCGCCGTCGGTCATGCCCTGGGCGGTCCCCGACCCGACCGGCGCTCCCGGCTCGTCGCCCTGGCCGTCGCAGGGGCGATCGGCCTGGCCCTGTGGGCTCCGGTGCTGGTCGACCAGGTCGCAGGCGAGGGCAACCTGTCGGCGCTCATCGGCGCCAGCGACGAGGAGCCCCCTGCCACGCCGGGCCTTGGCGATGGCCTCCAGGCCACCGGCAGCGTGGTGGCGCTCCCCCCGCTGTGGTTCCCCAGCGGCTGGGAGGACCCCACCTTCGACGTGGCCGGCGAGGGCCAGCCCCGGGGCCTCGTCCTCGGGGCTCTCGCAGCTGTCATCGCGACGGCGGGGACCCTGGCCTGGCGCGCCCGCCGGAGGGGCGACACCGCCACCGCGGCCGGACTCGTCACCGCCGTCGCCGGCATCGCGCTGTGCGCCTTCAGCGCCGCTCGCTCCACCTCTCCCTTCGGCCTGTTCCCGACCTACGTGCGCTGGCTCTGGCCGGCGTCGGCGTTCACCTGGGCGATGATGGCCATCGCGGTGTGGCGAGAGGTCGCCCACCGTCGATCAGAGCCGCTGGGTCCGACGGTCCGGGCTCGGGTGACGTGGGTCGCCACGTTGGTCGCGGTCGTGCTGGCGGCCGCGGCGCTGCCGACCCGTGATGCGGGGACGGCGGCGCCCCCGTGGGCCATTCCGGTGGCGCGTCAGCTCCAGGCCCAAGCCATCCCGGACCTGGCCGCCGCCGACCCGGTGCGCCTCAGCATCGGCCCCGGCCCGGGCGGCACCTTCGGTCCCGCCCTCATGGCTGCGTTGCTCGACGCGGATGTCGACTTCACGGTGAGCGACGACGACCTGGTGCGCCAGGTGGGCGAGCTGCGACGCTCCGACGGCTCGGAGCGCTCCGTCGCGACCCTCGTCGCCGGGGACGCGGCCTTCGACGTCCCCGCGGGAAGCCGGCGCATCGCCCTCCACGTCGAGCTCACCCCCGAGGAGCAGCGCCAGCGGGAACGTCTGCGGCAAGAGATCGAGGACAGCATCGGCCAGGGCGACGGCCTGCCCCTCACCGATCTCGGCCGGGCGCGCCTGGCCGGGGGGGACAACGTAGCCCTCGGGGCGACCGGTGATGACGCGGTCGCCCTCCTGGCATCGGGGCAGGTGACGGTGCTGGTGGACTTCGAGCTCATCGACCCCGAGCAGCTGAGCCCCGAGTTCGCGACGTGGGTCGACCTCCAGGGTCGCTACGCACGCCGCACCGTCGCCCTGTTCCTGCGCCCGGCCTGACCGCCCCTCCTGAGGCCGCGCCCGGGGCACCCGCCGGGTCAGCGTCGGGCCGACCGCCGTCGGCCCTGGTAGAGGACGATCGACTGCGACACCGGCACCAGATCGGCCCGCTGGCGCCGCTCGGCCTCGGCCACGTCGCGTCGGGCATCGGTCTGGGCCCGGGTCAGCTCGACCCGCAGGTCGCGCACCTCGGCCTCCAGCTCGAGCACCCGCTGCACGCCGGCCAGGTTGAGGCCCTCGTCGGTGAGCTCGCTGATGCGGCGGAGCAGGTCGATGTCGTCGTCGCTGTAGCGCCGGCTGCCCCCGGGGGTGCGGGCCGGGTCGACCAGCCCCTTGCGCTCGTAGATGCGGAGCGTCTGGGGGTGGACACCGGCCAGCTCGGCGGCGACCGAGATCACGTACACGGCACGGGCCGACCTAGCCACGGCGACCTCCTCGGGTCCCCATGCTGCCAGGCCGAAGGCGACCCGACCGGTGACCGAACCTTGGACGGACTGCGCCGGATGTGGCGCCCTTCCGTCCAAAGTTGGGAGCGGGGTGGGTCACGACACGCCCTCCATGGCGGCCCGGGGCGACTGGTCGGCCTGGAGCGTGGCCAGCTCCTCGATCACCTTGCGCTGGGCGGCGGTGAGCTTGGTGGGCACCGCCACCTCGACGGTGACGAGGAGGTCGCCGGTGCCGGCCTTGGCCGCCACCCCCCGGCCCCGGACCCGCAGGGTGCGGCCCGAGGGGGTCCCCTCGGGGATGCGGACGGTGACCTGACCTCCGTCGAGGGTGGGCACCGACACGTCGGCCCCCAGGGTGGCCTCGGGGTAGGTGACCGGGAGGGTGAGGGTCAGATCGCGGCCCTTGACCGCGAACAGGTCGTGGGGGGTGACCCGGCACACGACGTAGAGGTCGCCGGCCGGGCCCCCGTCGCGCCCGGGTGTGCCCCGCTCGGGCACGCGGATGCGCTGGCCGTCGGTGACACCGGCGGGGATGCGCACCTTGACCTGCCGGGGGCGTCGCTCGATGCCGGTGCTCTGGCAGGTGGGGCAGGGGTCCTCGATGATCGACCCCCGCCCTCGGCACTGGGGACACGGCGAGCTGAAGGAGAAGGGACCCTGGTCCTCGGCGATCGAGCCCTGCCCGCCACAGCGGGGACAGGTGGTGGGCCGGGTGCCGGGGCGGGCACCGGTGCCGTCGCAGGTGCCGCACACCGCATCGGCCAGGAGCCCGACGGTGGTGGTGACACCCTCGACCGCGTCGACGAAGGACAGGTGCAGATCGGTCTCGAGGTCGGTGCCGCGCTGGGGGCGGCGCCCCGAACCCCGGCCGGAACGGCTCCGACCGCCGCCGCCCCGGCCGAAGAGGTTGCCGAACAGGTCACCCAGGTCCCCGACGTCGGCGGTGAACCCGCCGGGGCCGCCGAAGCCCCCGCCGGGACCGCCGGGACCAAAGCCGCCGGGGCCGAAGCCCCCGCCCTGGGCTGCCAGGGCGCGCACCTCGTCGTACTCTTTGCGGCGCTCGGCGTCGCCGATGACGTCGTAGGCCGCGGATACGTCCTTGAAGCGCTGCTCGGCCTCGGCGTTGCCCGGGTTGGCGTCAGGGTGCAGCTCACGGGCCAGCTTCCGGTACGCCTTGGTGATGGCCTTGGGGTCGGCGTCGGAGGCCACGCCGAGGACGGCGTAGTAGTCCTTCTCGAACCACTCCCGTTGCGGTGCCATGGTCAGCCGCGGACCTTCACCATGGCGGCGCGCACGATCCGCCCCTTCCAGGCGTAGCCGATGCGCAGCACGTCGGCGACGAGGGAGAGCGCAGGATCGTCGCCCTCTCCGGCGGGTTCGTGCATGACCGCCTCGTGGCGGGTGGGATCGAACACGTCGCCGGTGGGGTCGATGCGCTCGAGGCCGTTCTTCTCCAGCACCTGCAACAGGGCGGCGAACACCGGCTCGACCGCGTCCTCGCCGTGGCTGAGGGCACCGTCGCAGGCGTCGAGCACCGGCAGGAGGTCCTCGACCAGGCGCCCGGTGACGGCCTCGGCCCGGGACTCCGCGTCGCGACCCAGGCGCTTCTTCGAGTTCTCGAAGTCGGCCTGGGTCCGGCGCAGCCGGTCGAGGTACTCGTCGCGCTCGGTGGTGAGGCGCTCCACGTCGTCAAGGAGCGCCTCCACCGAGAGGTCCGCCGGGGCGACCGGATCGGCACCATCGGCCGGGGCGGCCTCGACCGCCGGATCGGCACCAGCCGCCGCGCCGGCATCGACCGGGGGGGCGACGTCCGGCGCACGGTCGGCGTCGATCGCCCCGCCGGGGTCGGCCGCGGCGACGGGATCCCCGGGCGCACCCACGGTGGGGGCATCGTCGGAGGTGACGGTGCCGCCGGGGATCGGGGCCTCGGGCGGCGCCTCGCCCTCGGGCGGGACGGCGCCCGCGGGCGCGACCCCGCCCGGGGCCGGGTCCGGGGTGGCGTCGGTCATCAGGCCTGGGCCTCGTCGTCGTCGACGACCTCGGCATCGACCACATCGTCGTCGGAGCCGCCGTCGGAGGCACCGGCGCCGGCGCCCTCGCCGTAGGCCCCCTCGTTCTCCGCCTTGGTGGCGTCGTAGATCTTCTGGGTGAGGGTCTGGCTGGCGGCCATGGTCTTCTCGGTGGCGGCCTTGATGGCATCGGTGTCGGAGCCCTCGAGGGCGGTCTTGAGCTCGGAGAGGGCGGACTCGGCCGGCTCCTTGTCGGCGGGGTCGACCTTGTCGCCCTGGTCGCGGAGCACCTTCTCGACCTGGTACACGAGGGTGTCGGCCTGGTTGCGGGCCTCGGCCTCCTCCTTGCGCTTCCGGTCTTCCTCGGCGTGGGCCTCGGCGTCCTTGACCATCTGGTCGATGGCGTCCTTGTCGAGCGAGGACTGGCCGGTGATGGTCATGGACTGGCTCTTGTTGGTGGCCTTGTCCTTGGCCGACACGTGGACGATGCCGTCGGCGTCGATGTCGAAGGTGACCTCGATCTGGGGCACTCCCCGGGGGGCGGCCGGCAGGTCGACCAGCTGGAACTTGCCCAGGGTCTTGTTGTACTGGGCCATCTCCCGCTCGCCCTGGAGCACGTGGATCTCCACCTGCGACTGCATGTCGTCGGCGGTGGTGAAGGTCTCGCTGCGCTGGGTCGGGATGGTGGAGTTGCGCTCGATGAGCCGGGTCATGACCCCGCCCTTGGTCTCGATGCCGAGCGACAGCGGGGTGACGTCGAGGAGCAGGACGTCCTTGACCTCGCCCTTGAGCCCGCCGGCCCGGATGGCCGCGCCCACGGCCACCACCTCATCGGGGTTGACGCCCTTGTTGGGGTCGCTGCCGGTCATCTCCTTGACCAGCTCGGTGACCGCCGGCATGCGGGTGGAGCCGCCCACCAGGATCACGTGCTGGATGTCGCCCTTGGACAGCCCGGCGTCGCTGATGGCCTGCTCGAAGGGGCCCTTGCACCGGTCCAGCAGGTCGGCGGTGAGCTCGGTGAACTTGGACCGGCTGAGGGTCTCGTCCAGGTGGAGCGGGCCGTCGGCGCCGGCGGTGATGTAGGGCAGGTTGATCTGGGTCTGCTGGGTCGAGGACAGCTCGATCTTGGCCTTCTCGGCCGCCTCCTTGAGGCGCTGCTCGGCCATGGGGTCCTTGGCCAGGTCGATGCCGTGGGCGTTCTTGAAGGCGCCCACCATCCAGTCGATGATGGCCTGGTCCCAGTCGTCGCCGCCCAGGTTGACGTCGCCGTGGGTGGACTTGACCTCGAAGACCGAGTCGCCGATCTCCAGGACCGAGACGTCGAAGGTGCCGCCGCCCAGGTCGAAGACCAGGACCGTCTGGTCCGCGTCGTCGCCCTTGTCGAGGCCGTAGGCCAGCGCCGCGGCGGTGGGCTCGTTGATGACCCGCAGCACCTCGAGGCCGGCGATCTGGCCCGCCTCCTTGGTGGCGGTGCGCTCGGCGTCGTTGAAGTAGGCGGGCACGGTGATGACGGCCTGGTTGACGGTCTCGTTGAGGTACGACTCGGCGTCGGACTTCAGCTTCATCAGGGTGCGGGCCGAGATCTCCTGGGCTGTGTAGTCCTTGCCGTCGATCTCGATCTTCCAGTCGGTGCCCATGTGGCGCTTGACCGAGCGGATGGTGCGCCCCGGGTTGGTGATGGCCTGGCGCTTGGCCACCTCGCCCACCAGGACCTCGCCGGCCTTGGAGAAGGCGACGACGGACGGGGTGGTGCGCGACCCCTCGGCGTTGGGGATCACCAGCGGGTCGCCGGCCTCGAGGACGCTGACGACCGAGTTGGTGGTGCCGAGGTCGATTCCGACGGCCTTGGGCATGGTGGGTTCCTCCAGGTGGGATGATCTCTGTGCTTGCGACGTGCTCGTAGCCCGAGCGTCGTGTCGCGTGTGAGGTGCAGGATAAAAGTTGAGTGCGTCATTATCAACTCGGACGGCGGGATTTCTCCGGGCCTCCGGGAACCGGTCCGGCCCCGGCCTCCTACGCTCTCGACCATGAGCGCCACCCTCGTCCTCCTCCGCCACGGCCAGAGCACCTGGAACGCCGAGAACCTCTTCACCGGCTGGTGGGACTGCCCGCTGTCCGAGGTGGGGGTGGCCGAGGCCCGGGAGGCCGGGCGCCTGCTGGCCGAGGCTGACCTCGGCCTCGACGTCGTCCACACCTCGCTGCAGACCCGCGCCATCCGGACCGCCGAGCTGGCCCTGGAGGAGATGGCCCTCTCCTGGCTCCCGGTGCGCCGCCACTGGCGGCTCAACGAGCGCCACTACGGCGACCTCACCGGCCGGGACAAGGCCCAGACCGCCGAGAAGTACGGCGAGGAGCAGGTGTTCACCTGGCGCCGCAGCTACGACACCCCGCCCCCGGCCATCAGCGCCGACAACCCGCATGACCCCAACGACGACCGCCGCTACGCCGACCTCCCCCCCGACGTGCTGCCCGCCTCGGAGTGCCTGGCCGACGTCGTGGACCGCATGCTGCCGTACTGGTTCGACGGCATCGTCCCCGACCTGGCCGCCGGGCGCACGGTGCTGGTCGCGGCCCACGGCAACAGCCTCCGGGCCCTGGTGAAGCACCTCGACGGGATCTCTGACGACGCCATCTCCTCGCTCAACATCCCCACCGGCGTGCCCCTCGTCTACGACCTCGACCCGGCCACCATGCGTCCGACCGAGCCCGGCGACCCCCTGGCCCGCAGCCTGGGCGACCCCGACGCGGTCGCCGCCGCGGCCGCCGCGGTGGCCGCCCAGGCCCAGGGCGGCTGACCCGATTCCCCGACCACTTCGGATCGGGCGCGGTGGGACCGTGAGGACGGGCTGGTAACTTCCCTGCCGGGATTGCCGGGAAGCCTGGTCGGCGCCGTAACTTCCGACCCCGCACGGACATGTTCCTCCTCGTCGCCTCCCACCTCCTCATCGCCGCGGCCCTGTTCGCGGTCGGAGCCCACCTCCCCCGCCGGGGAATGATCGGGCTCGCCCTCGTCGCGCCCGTCGCGGCCCTCGGGTGGTTCGCGGTCCAGGTGTCCTCGGTGCTGGACGGGGCCGAGCTCTCCAGCCGGCTGAGCTGGGTCGGCGGGCTCGACGTCTCGTTCTCCTTCCGCCTCGACGGCTTCGCCCTGCTCATGGCCCTGGTGGTCACCGGCATCGGCGCCCTGGTGCTCGTCTACTCCGACGGGTACTTCGGACCGGACGTGCCTCGGGAGCGCCTGGCCCGCTTCGCCGGCGGGTTCGTGGCCTTCGCGGGCGCCATGCTCGGACTGGTCCTGGCCGACGACGTCTGGACGCTGTTCATCTTCTGGGAGGCGACCACGGTCACCTCCTTCATCCTGATCGGCCTGGACGACGAGAAGGCCGCCGCTCGGGCCGCAGCCCGTCAGGCCCTACTGATCACCGGCCTCGGCGGCCTCGGCCTCCTGGGTGGGCTGGCCATCCTCTCCAACGCGGCCGGCACCACCGCGCTGTCCGACCTGGCTGCGGCCGACGACGCCCGCGTGGTCGTCCAGGTCGGCCTGGCCCTGGCCCTGCTCGGGGCGATCACCAAGTCGGCCCAGGTGCCGTTCCAGTTCTGGCTGCCGGGGGCGATGGCCGCGCCCACACCGGTGAGTGCCTACCTCCACTCCGCCACCATGGTGAAGGCCGGTGTGATCCTCGTCGGGCGCCTGGCCCCTCAGTTCGCCGAGGTCAGCTGGTGGCGACCGGCGATCGTCCTCATCGGCGGGGCGACGATGGTGGTCGGGGGCGTGAACGCCCTGCGCCAGCACGACGCCAAGCTCCTGCTGGCTCACGGCACCGTGTCGCAGCTGGGGCTGCTGATCGTGCTGTTCGGGATCGGCCACCCCGAGACGACGGCGGCCGGTGTTGCCCTCCTGGTGGCCCACGCCCTGTTCAAGGCGGGCTTGTTCCTGATCGTGGGCATCGTCGACCACGCCACCGGCACCCGTGACATCCGGCGGCTCCACGGCGTCCGATCCCAGCTCCCCTGGGTCGCGGCGATGGCGGCGATCGTCACTGCGTCGATGGTCGGGCTGCCGCCGCTGCTCGGCTTCGTGGCCAAGGAGGCCGCCCTCGATGCGCTGGTCGAGGAGGCCGGGGCCTGGACCGTCGTCGCGCTGGTGGCGGTGGTGCTGGGGTCGGTCCTGACCACGGCCTACTCCGTCCGGCTGTGGTTCGGGGTGTTCGGCGACGGGCGCCAGCCGGCCGAGGACCCGGCGACGGTCCGCCACCGGCCGGGCGCCTCCCTCGTCACCCCCGTGGCAGTGCTGGCCGGCCTCACGGTGGCCGGCGGCCTGTTCGCCGGTCCTCTGGGCGATCGCCTCGGCGTGGCCAGCGAGGCTCTCGACGAGGCCGCCCACGGGCACCTGACCCTGTGGGCCGGGCTCCACCTCCCGCTGTTCCTCTCGATCGGCATCATCGCCGCGGGCACCGGGCTCTACCTGGCCCTGGAGCGGTCGTCCGGCGTACCCACGGCCCGGCTGTCCGGCGAGGGGGCGTTCCTGCGGACCTACGACGGGGTCCAGGACGGCGCCCGTCGGCTCACGGCCCTGGTGCAGAACGGCTCCCTCCCCGCCTACGTGGCCGTCATCTTCTGCGTGGTCGTGGCGGCCATCGGTGGCGCCGCGGTGCACGGGGCCGAGCTCGGACCGGCCGACCCCACCGGGGGCGGTGTGCTCCAGGGCGTGGTGGCGGCCATGGCCGCGGCGATGGCCGTGGCCATGGTGGCGACCCGGCGTCGCTTCGTGGCCGTGCTCATGCTGGGCGTCGTCGGCTACGCCATGGCGGTCATCTACATCCTCCAGGGCGCGCCCGACCTGGCCCTGACCCAGCTCTTGGTCGAGACCATCACGCTGGTGGTGTTCCTCCTGGTGCTGCGGCACCTGCCCGAGGGCTACTCGGCGCCGCCGGAGTGGGCCCCGAAGGCCCTGCGGGTGGGGATCGCGGTGGCGGTCGGGTTGGCCGTGACCGGCTTCGCCCTGGCCGCCGGCACCGCCCGCACCGAGCGCCCGGTGGCCGAGGAGATCATCGAGCGGACCGAGCCGGAGGGCGGCGGCCAGAACGTGGTCAACGTCATCCTGGTCGACTTCCGCGGCATCGACACCCTGGGCGAGATCACCGTGCTGGCCATCGCCGCGGCCGGCGTGGCCAACCTGGTGCGAGCGGCCCGGCGCGACCTCGACGACGACGCCATCGACCCTCTGGGCGACCCGGAGTCCGTCGGCGACGGGCCGGACCCCCTGGCTGCGAACCCCGCACCCGTCATGGGGGCCCACTCGGCGATCTTCGACCAGGTCACGCGTGCCGCGTTCCCGGTCATCCTCCTCGTCTCGGTCTACGTGGCCCTGCGCGGCCACAACGCCCCCGGCGGCGGGTTCGCGGGCGGGCTCATCGCCGGCATCGCCTTCGTCATGAGGTTCCTCGCCGGTGGCTCGCCCCGCCTGCGGCGGGCCCGCCCGGTGCCGACGTCGGGCTTCATCGGCTGCGGCCTGCTCCTCGCGGTCGGGACCGGGCTGGCTTCGGTGCTAGGCGGCGCCGAGTTCCTCGACGGCGGCATCGGACACCTCGAGGTCCCCATCATCGGTGAGGTGGAGCTGGTGACCGCCACAGTCTTCGACATCGGGGTCTACGTCTTGGTGCTCGGCGCGGTCCTCAGCGTGCTGACCCACCTGGGGGCCGAGGCCGCCCGTCCGCCCCGCTGGGTCCGCCGCCGCGTCGAGGTGGGGGCAACATGAGCGAGCACAGCGAGCGAACCAGACAACACAGGCCCTCCGAAGCGGGAGCCCACGGAGCCGGCGGCGCTCATCGTCGCCCGGCCACCATCTCACTCACGGACACCGACGACTCGGGGCGACAGCGATGAGTGTGCCCCTCGCGCTGTTGATCGGGGTCCTGTTCGCCTGCGGCACCTACCTGATGATGCACCGGACGATGACCCGGATCATCCTCGGGTTCGGCGTCCTCGGCAACGGGGTCAACCTGCTGATCATCAGCACCGGCGGGCTCCCTGGCGACCCACCGATCCTCGGAGCCGAAGCGGGCAGGCTCGCCGACCCGGTGCCCCAGGCCCTGGTGCTCACCGCCATCGTCATCGGCTTCGCCCTGCAGGCCTTCCTGCTCGCCCTGGCCTGGCGGAACTGGACCCTCGACGGCAACGACGAGGTGGAGGACGACATCTCCGACCGTCGGCTGGCCGAGCGGTCGCCGGCCGGCCTGGAGGACGCAACGGAGGACGAGGCCGGCCGGCTCGATGCCCGGACCGAGGCCTCCGGCGGAGAGGCGGACTGATGGGACACCTCGTCCCCCTCACCTTCGCCCTGCCCATCCTGGGCGCGGCGCTGAGCCTGCTCGCCGCCCGCCACCAGCGCGTGCAGCGGATCATCAACCTGGTGTCGTTGGCCGCGGGGCTGGCCCTGTCCATCGCACTCCTGGTCCAGGTCGAGCGGGACGACGCCGCGGTCGTCGCCCACATCGGCGGCTGGTCGTCACGGATCGGGATCACCTACGTGGTGGACCGGCTCTCCGGGATGCTCCTGGTCATCGCCTTCGCCACCATGCTGCTGGTGCTGGTGTTCGCCATCGCCCAGGACACGGGTGACGAGCGATCGCCCTACTACCACCCGGCCTACCTCGTGCTGGCGGCCGGCATCGCCGCCGCCTTCTCGACCGGCGACCTCTTCCACCTCTTCGTGGCCTTCGAGGTCCTGCTGATGGCCAGCTACGTGCTGCTCACCCTGAACGGCCGCCCGGGCCAAGTGCGCTCGGGCACGACCTACGTGATCATCAACAGCATCGAGTCGATGCTGCTGCTCAGCGCCATCGGCCTCGTGTACGCGGCCACCGGGACGCTCAGCATGGCGGATCTGCCCGCGGCCCTGGCCGAGCTCGACCCCGGCCTCCGCACAGGCCTCCAGGTGCTCCTGCTGGTGGCGTTCGGGTTGAAGGCGGCGGTGTTCCCCCTGTTCTTCTGGCTGCCCGACGCCTACCCCACCGCCCCCAGCCCGGTCACCGCCGTGTTCGCAGGGCTGCTCACCAAAGTGGGCGTGTACGCCCTCATCCGCACCCAAACGCTGCTGTTCCCCGAGGAGCACCGGACCCTGTTGCTGGTCGTGGCCGGACTGACGATCATCATCGGCGCCATAGGAGCCATCGCCCAGGACGACATCAAGCGCATCCTGTCCTTCCAGATCGTGAGCAGCATCGGCTTCATGGTCATGGGCCTCGGCATCGGGAGCCCGGCCGCCATCGCGGCCACGGTCTTCTACCTCCTCCACCAGATCCCCACCAAGACCTCACTGTTCCTGGTCGAGGGCGTGATCGAGGACAGCGAGGGCACCGGGGCCCTCGACCGCCTGGGCGGCCTGGCTCACCGCTCCGGCACCCTGGCCGTCTTGTTCGCGCTGCCTGCGCTCAGCCTGGCCGGCTTCCCGCCCTTCTCGGGCTTCGTGGGCAAGCTCGGTCTGGTGACCTCGGGGGTCGACCGAGGCCAGTACGCGCTGGTCGCGGTGGCCCTCGTCGGCAGCCTGCTAGCCCTCGTCTCGCTGGGCAAGATCTGGCTGGGCGCGTTCTGGGGTCGGGCCGAGGAGGTCCCCGACGGGAGCGAGAAGAAGGGCATCCTCCGTGACCGCCTCGGGATGGCCACCGCCACCGCGGTCATGGTCGCCCTGGGCCTGACGCTCGCCGTGGCCGCCGGGCCGCTCTACGCCCTGTGCGAGCGCACGGCGACCGACCTCACCACCCCTGGCCGGTACGCGGCCCAGGTGCAGGCCGACGAGAGGGCCGACGAATGATGCGCCTGCGCCGCATGGCGCCGTGGGTCCTGGTGCTGACCGCGGTCTGGGTGCTGCTCAACGGCGAACCCACCGTGGCCAACGTCCTCGGCGGGCTCGCCGTCTCGCTGCTGGTGCTGGCGGCCTTCCCCCTGGCTCCGGCGTTGGCATCGCACCGGTTCCACCCGTGGGCCCTGCTGCGCTTCGCCCTGTTCGTGGCCGGCAGCCTCGTCACCTCCAGCCTCGAGGTCGCGGTCACCGCCTTGGCGCCCACCCCGGCCCGGCTCCGGGCCGGGATCGTCCGCATCGAGCTGCCCGGCGCCACCCCGCTGATCACCACACTGGTCGCCAACGCCATCACCCTCACCCCGGGGACCCTCACCGTGGCCGCCACCTCCGACCCGGCGGTGCTCCACGTCCACGCCCTCGGCCTCATCGACCCCGACGAGTTCCGCGACTCGATCCGCGACCTGCAGCGCCGGGCGACCGCGGCCTTCACCCCCCGGGCCGAGGAGGCGATCGCGTGATCGTGGTCGCCGGGATCTGCCTGACCGCCCTCGTCCTGAGCGCGGCCCTCTGCCTGGTGCGCGTCTGGCGGGCCGACGGGCTGGCCGACCGGGCCGTGGCCCTCGACACCGTCACCGCCACCATCGTCTCGGGCATCGCCGTGGGCATCGCTGTGACCGGCGACGGGATCTATGCCGACATCGCCCTGGTCCTGGGCCTGCTGGGGTTCCTGGCCACGGTTGCGATCTCCCGGTTCATGGCCCGGCGGGGGCCGTGATGGAGACCGCGCTCGCCATCGCCTCGGGGATCCTGCTCCTGGCCGGCACCGCCCTCACCGTGACCACGGTGATCGGGCTGTACCGGCTGCCGGACATCTACGCCTGGATGCACGCGGCCACCAAGTCCGCCACCCTCGGGATCGCGCTGTGCCTGATCGGCGCCGCGCTGCGGGTCGACGACGTCGCCGTGGTGACCAAGCTCCTCCTCGCGGCCGTCTTCCAGCTGGCCACCGCCCCCGTGTCGGGCCACCTGCTGGGCCGAGCCGCCCACGACACCGGTGCAGCCCAGTCCATCTACACCGTCATGGACGACCTTGGAGACCCCCCCTCCCCCCGCGACTGACCACACGGTGGGGGACAAGCCTTCGGCGGCCTTGGAAGGCCGGGCGTCGGAACGGAGCGAGCGCCAGCGAGCGAGTGAGGACGAAGACCCGAAGCGAGTGACGACGAAGACCCCGGGCGCGCCGCCGCCCCCGGGCGGGGGGACCCGGGGGCTGCGTCGATCAGGGGATCAGGGTGGCTAGATGGCAGCCGCGCCCTGCTCCCCGGTGCGGATTCGGACGATGGCCTCGACCGGGGTGACCCAGACCTTGCCGTCGCCGATCTTGCCGGTGGCGGCGGCGGCGACGAGGACATCGACCACCTTGTCGCTCTCGACGTCATCGATGACGATCTCGAGCTTGAGCTTGGGCACGAACTCGATCTGGTACTCGGTGCCCCGGTAGGTCTCGGTGTGACCGCCCTGGCGGCCGAAGCCCTTGGCCTCGGTGACGGTGATCCCGACCACCCCGACCTCCTTGAGGGCGGTCTTCACGTCGTCGAGCTTGAAGGGCTTGATGATGGCAGTGATCATCCTCATGATCAGACCTCCGTCTTGTTGGTGGACGACGAGGTGCCGGCCGGCACCAGGTCCGAGAGGCTGAACCCGGCGAGGGTGTCACCGGCGTAGCCCGGCGAGCCGTGCTCGATGACGTCGAGACCCTCGAGCTCCTCCTCCGGGCTGACCCGGAGCCCGACGGTGGCCTTGATGGCCAGGAACAGGGCCCCGGCGGTGATGGTCACGAAGACGAACACGGCCACGACCATGATGGCCTGGGTGATGAGCTGGTCGAATCCTCCGCCGTAGAAGAGGCCGGCATCGGCCCCTCCGAGGAAGCCGTCCTCCTTGGTCGCGAAGAGCCCGACAGCCAGGGTGCCCCAGACGCCGCAGACGCCGTGGACCGAGATGGCGCCCACCGGGTCATCGACCTTGACCACCTTCTCGAAGAAGTCCACCGAGAAGACGACGAGGACGCCACCGATGGCCCCGACGAGGATCCCGTAGCCGTTGGTCAGAGCGCCACAGCCGGCGGTGATCGACACCAGGCCGGCCAGGACGCCGTTGCAGGTCATGCCCACGTCGGGCTTGCCGCTCTTGATCCAGATGGTGATCATCCCGGCCAGGCCACCGGCCGACGCGGCCAGCAGGGTGATCAGCGCGATCTCCTGCACCGCCAGGTCGGCCGCCAGCTCGGAGCCGGGGTTGAAGCCGAACCAGCCGATCAGGAGGATGATGGTGCCCAGCACCACCAGGGGGATGCTGTGGCCGATGATGGCCCGGGGCTTTCCCTCCTTGGTGTACTTGCCCAGGCGGGGCCCGAGGACGAGGGCGCCCATCAGAGCGGCCCAGCCGCCGACGCTGTGCACGATGGTCGAGCCGGCGAAGTCGCTGAACGGCGTGTTGAGTCGGGAGAGCCAGCCACCGCCCCAGGTCCAGTGGACGACCACCGGGTAGATGAGGGCGGTGATGACGAAGGTGTAGAGGAAGTAGCTCTTGAACTTCGTCCGCTCGGCCATGGCCCCGGAGACGATCGTCGCCGCGGTGGCGGCGAAGGCCACCTGGAAGAAGAAGTCGGTCTGGATGGTCAGACCGCCTTCGTACTCCCCGCCCGAGAGGAACCAGTCCCCGAAGCCGAAGATGCCGTTCGACGAGCCGTAGGCGATGGTGTAGCCGACGACGAAGAAGGCCATGACCCCGGCGCACAGGTCCATGATGTTCTTCATCATGATGTTGGCCACGCTCTTGCCTCGGGTGAGTCCGGCCTCGACCAGGGCGAACCCGGCCTGCATGAACAGGACGAGCACGCCGGCCAGGAAGATCCACAGGTTGTCGAGGATGTCCTGGGTGGTGGGCTCGTAGCCCACCTCTTGGGCACCGGCCGGCGAGGCGACGACGAGCGCCGCCACCCCTGCCAGCACCCCTCCGGTGATGAGTCTGCGTCTCACGGTTCCTCCGTTGACTTGCTTGGTTCGGGCACAGCGATGCCGTGCGGGACAGGAGGGAAGGTACGGAGCGCGTGTTTCAGGCCGAGGCGCATCGCGTTACCCCCGTCGAACGCCTTCCTGACACGCGTCTGACCCCAGTCCTTCGCGCGGGTGTCGCGATCCCGAAACGACGCGACGGTGCCCCGGGATCAGATCCCGGGGCACCCTCAACTGCAGTGAACCGTCAACCACCAACCCGGCGACCACCCGCAGGAACCGTCCCGCCCCGGCGCGACCGCTGGGGAGACCTTCAGCGCGAGCGCAGCGAGCACGACCAGACTCGCCGGAACGGAGGGAGCGCCAGCGACCGAGTGACGGCGAAACCCACTACACCGCGTCCGGGCCCTGCTCGCCGGTGCGGATGCGGACGATGGCGTCGACGTCGGTGACCCAGACCTTGCCGTCGCCGATCTTGCCGGTGACGGCCGAGGCGACCACGGCGTCGACCACCTTGTCGACCTCGGGGTCGTCGACCACGACCTCCAGCTTGAGCTTGGGCACGAACTCGATCTGGTACTCGGTGCCCCGGTAGGTCTCGGTGTGACCGCCCTGGCGGCCGAAGCCCTTGGCCTCGGTGACGGTGATGCCGACCACGCCGGCCTCCTTGAGGGCTTCCTTCACGTCGTCGAGCTTGAACGGCTTGATCACTGCGGTGACCATCTTCATGGCGTGTCCTCTCTGGAGCGCAGGGCGCTCAGGCGTTGGTCTCGTGGTAGGCGGTCTCGGCGTGCTCGGCCAGGTCGAGGCCCGTCTTCTCGATCTCCTCGGACACCCGCACCCCCATCGTCACCTTCAGGGCCACCATGATCGCGAACGTGACCACACCGGAGTACACGATGGTGGCCGCGTTGGCGATCACCTGCTCCACCAGAAGCTCCACGGATCCGCCGTAGAAGATCCCGTCGAGCGCCTTCTCACCGAAGCCGTCCGCACCGAAGAACTCGGAGTTGGCGAAGAAGCCGACCAGCAACGAGCCGACCAGGCCGCCGACTAGGTGCACCCCCACCACGTCGAGGGCGTCGTCGTAGCCGGCCTTGTTCTTGACGTGGACGGCGAACGAGCAGGCCACACCGGCCAGGGCGCCGATGGCCAGGGGTCCCACGCCGGACACGAAGCCGGCGGCCGGGGTGATGGCCACGAGACCGGCCACGATGCCCGAGGCCGCGCCCAGGTTGGTGACCTTCCCGTCCCGGATCCGCTCGACCAGGGCCCAGGCCAGGCCCCCGGTCGCGGCGGCGAGGAACGTGTTCATGAACGCCTGGGCAGCTTGGCCGTTGGCACCGAGGGCGGATCCGGCGTTGAACCCGAACCAGCCGAACCACAGGATGCCGGTGCCGATCATGACGAGGGGCATGGAGTGCGGCGGGTGGCCCTCGGTGGGCCAGCCCTTCCGCTTGCCCAGCACCAGGACCGCGGCGAGAGCTGCGATGCCGGCGTTGACGTGGATGGCGGTGCCGCCGGCGAAGTCGATCGAGCCCCGGTCGAACAACCAGCCGCCGTAGACCCACTTGAACACGGGCACGAACACCAGCAGGACCCAGAGGGGCACGAAGATGGCCCACGCCGAGAAGCGCATGCGGTCGGCCACCGCCCCCGAGATCAGGGCCGGCGTGATGGCGGCGAACATGCCCAGGAACGCGACGGTGGCGATGGCCCCGCCGTTGTCGTCGACGATCCCGATGCCGTTCAGGAACAGGTTGTCGAAGTTGCCGATCAGGCCTCCGTCACCGCTCTGGGCCAACGAGTAGCCGACGACGACCCACAGCACCGGCACGATCAGCAGGCACCAGAAGTTCATCATGAGCATGTTCAGCACGTTCCGGGACCGGTCCATGCCTCCGTAGAAGAAGGCCAGGCCCGGTGTCATGAAGCACACCATGGCGGCCGAGATGAGGACCCATGCCAGGTCACCGTTCTCCATGTGGGGGATCACCCTCCTGTCGCGGGGCGCCGAACGGCACCCGTGGGGCGTCGGCAACGTACGGAGCGACTGTTTCCAGCGCGTTTCGGCTCGCTGTCGTGTCGGTGACGAGTTTCTTGGCGCCTTGCTTTCTCCCGGTCCGCCGGGGAGAGAACTCCAGCAGCGGACGGAATGCACCCGTATGCTCCGGCCATGGCCCGCCGCGAGACCTACCTCGACCACCTCAGCTCCGTCCCCCTCTTCTCCGCCTGTTCCCGGCGCGACCTGGGGAAGATCGCCAAGGCGGGTGATGAGCTGGAGGTGGAGGCCGGCCACGAGCTGGTGACCCAGGGCGATGCGGGGCGCGAGTGCTTCGTGGTGGTCGAGGGCACGGCCACGGTCAAGCGCGGCAACCGCAAGGTGGCCAGCCTGGGACCGGGAGACTGCATCGGTGAGCTGGCCCTCCTCGACCACGGCCCCCGCACCGCCTCGGTCGTGGCCGACGGGAAGATGACCCTGTTCGTGATCGGCGCCCGGCAGTTCGCGGGAGTGATCGAGGACGTCCCGTCCCTTTCCCGCAAGGTGATGGCGGCCCTGGCCTCCCGGGTGCGCGAGCTGGATTCGAAGATCTACGGCTGACCGCCGCACACGCGGCGCACCGTTCACCGGTGCGAAACAACGGCGAAACCTGGCCTCCGTACGGTCGCCGCCATGGTGGACGACCCCACGAACAGCGGTGCCGAGGTCACCCTCGTGCGCTGGCCCGCGCAGGACGCCAGGCGGACGGCGCTGCGCGCTGCTCGTCGAGCCCGCCTCTTGCTGCTCGACCCGTCGACCCCCGTGCCCACGCCCGACGACGACCTCGAGGACTGGGTCCGCATCCCGGTGGCCGAGGCCGACCTGCGGGCTCGGGTCCGGTGGCTGGCCCACCGGGTGGCTGGGTGCGACGCGACGGGCGACGACACCGGCCCGACCATCGATGAGGACGGGTTGGTCCGCATCGGCCCGGACTGGGTGGCTCTCCCGCCGGTCGAGCACCGGCTGGCCCGGGCCCTCCTCGACCGGATGGGGGCTGTCGTCAGCCGAGACGCTCTGGCCCACGCTGGGTGGCCGGACGGGGCGCCCGGGCGCAACGCCCTCGACGTCCACGTCCTGCGCCTGCGCCGCCGGCTGGCGCCGCTGCGGATGACGATCCACACCGTCCGGAGCCGGGGCTACCTCCTGTCGGTGGAGACCCACGATCGCACCGCCGACGGCGCCACGACCTGACCGGGACGGCGGACCGTCAGGGGCAGAGCTGCCGGGCCAGCACCTGGGTCTCGTCGCTGAGGGTCAGCCCGGCCTGGGCCAGGGCGGACTCGGCCCGACCGAAGGCCCGCTGGGCTGAGCCCCGATCGCCCCCAGCCAGCGATGCGGCCACGACGAGGCGGTGGGCCCGCTCGATGAGGGGGTCGTGGGCCAGCACCCGCTCGACCAGCTGCAGGGCCCGACCGGGCTCCCGCAGCGCCATGGCCAGCTCGCCGGCCCGGCAGGTGGCCTCGATGAGGATCCGGGTCACCGCTTGTCGCTCCGCGTCGCAGTCCTCGAGGTCGACCAGCTCCACCAGAGGCTCACCGCGCCACCGTTCGGCGACCACGGCGTAGGCCTC
>JBBSMQ010000045.1:0-25680 GCA_038233075.1 Acidimicrobiales bacterium | reverse complement strand
CGCCGACGAGACATCGTGGGCCGCCAGCTGGTCGGTGGCCAAGAGTTTCACGAGCGCGCTCGTGGGAATCGCCATCGACGAGGGGAAGATCCCAAGCGTCGACGAGCCGATGACCACCTACTTCCCGGCGTGGACGGGGACGCCCCGGGAGACCATGACCATCCGCGACGTGCTGGAGATGAAGTCGGGCCTCGATTGGGACGAGGGCTACGAGGGCTCCGACCCCAGCGAGTCGGAGGTGGCCCAGATGGTGTTGAACCAGTCGGACCAGCTGGCGTACGCGGCGAGCATCGCGAGCGAGGTCGAGCCCGGCACCCGCTGGAGCTACTCGAGTGGCGACGCCATGTTGCTGTCGGGTGTGCTGCAGCAGGCGACCGGGATGCGGGCCGAGGCCTACGCCGACGAGAAGCTGTTCGGGCCCATCGGCATGGAGCAGGTCGAGTGGTGGCAGGACGCCGAGGGCCACACCCTCACCTACTGTTGCCTTGACACCACCACGCGCGACTTCGCCCGGTTCGGCCTGCTCTACCTGCACCAGGGCGCCTGGGGCGACCGCCAGGTGGTGCCCCAGGAGTGGGTGGCCGAGTCCCTACGACCCGCGGCCGGCACCGAGGACCAGTACGGCTACCAGTGGTGGCTCACCGACATCGCCGGCATCCCTGAAGAGACCTTCACGGCCATAGGACACGACGGCCAGTTCATCTACGTGGTCCCCAGCCTCGACCTGGTGGTGGTGCGCAACGGCGCGTACGTGAAGGACCCCGGCGATCCGGTGGCCGACCCCAACCTCTTCGGCAAGTACCCGACAGGCGGGCTGATCGCCGGCAAGGGCACCACACCCCCGGAACAAGGGTGGGACCCTGCCGCGTTCCTGGGCCCGATCGTCGATGCCGTCGCGGACCGCTGACGGCGGACGGCCCAAGCGGCCGCAACGACATCCTGGGGCACCAGCCACCGGCTCTCCGCCGTCCGCGGCGAACTCGCACAGCGGGCCGGCGACGCCGAGCTCGCCCGGGCCTCCTACCGCACGGCGCTCGAGCTGTGTACCAACGAAGTGGAACGCGCCCGCCTGAGCGCTCGGCTGGCCGAGATCCACGCTCCCAGCCGATGAGCAACAGAGGACGAGCCATCGCACCGCTGCTCCAGCCGACAGCGCGGCCAGACCGCCCACATGTCGTGCTCGCCGCCGGCGCCGTTGGCCCGGCCATCGATCGACAGCGAGATGGTGGCCACCACGCGGCGGTCCGGCTGGTGGGTGATGGTGTGAGCGGTCATGTCCGGTCTCGTGCGACCGAGGCCGCCGGGATCGGCTCGGGGGCTAGGACGCGCCGTAGACGGGGGCGGGGTCGGGTCCGGCGGTGATGAGCTCGCGCACGGCGGCGCCCAGGTCGGCCGGGTCCCAGCGGGCGCCGTTGTCGATCACGGTGCCATGCTGCCAGCCGTCGGCCACGCTCACCCGCCCGCCGTCGGCCTCGAACACCCGGCCGGTGACCCCGGCGCTGTCGGCCGAGGCCAGCCAGGCGACCAGCGGGGACACGTTGGCCGGGTCCATGGCGTCGAAGGCATCGGGATCGTCGGGGCGGGCCATCATCTCGGTGAAGACCCCCTCGGTCATCCGGGTGCGGGCCGAGGGAGCCAGGGCGTTGGCGGTGACGCTGTAGCGGCCCATCTCGGCCGCCTGCACCAGGGTGAGCCCGGCGATGCCGGCCTTGGCCGCCGAGTATGCAGCCTGGCCGATGCTGCCCATCAGGCCCGCGCCCGAGGTGGTGTTGATGATCCGGCCGTCGACCTCCTGGCCGGCCTTGACCCGCTCACGCCAGTGGGCGGCGGCATGGCGGGACGGTGCGAAGTGGCCCTTCAGGTGGACGCGCACGACCAGGTCCCACTCGTCCTCGGTGGCGTTGGCGAACATGCGGTCGCGCACCACGCCGGCGTTGTTGACGACGGCGTCGAGCCGCCCGAAGCGCTCGACGGCGAGGCCGACCATCCGGGCGGCACCGTCCCAGTCGGCCACGTCGTCGCCGTTGGCGACGGCCTCGCCGCCGAGGGCCTCGATCTCGGCCACCACCTCGTGGGCGGGGTTGTCGGCGCTGGGAGCTCCGTCGAGCTCGCGACCGAAGTCGTTGACCACGACCCGCGCTCCCTGGCGGGCCAGCTCGAGGGCGTGGCCTCGGCCCAGCCCCCGTCCCGCCCCGGTCACCACGACCACCCGTCCCTCACAGATGCCCTCGGTCATGTCGCTCGTGTCGCTCCTGGTGCCGCCATCTTCTGACGGGTCGTCAGGTTACAGGTAGCCTCAGCGACGATGGACGTCGGTGTCACCATGTTCGCAACGGACCGGAGCTGGGCGCCGGGCGACCTCGCCGCCGAGCTCGAGGCCCGGCGCGTGCGCTCGCTCTGGATCCCCGAGCACACCCACATCCCCACCAGCCGGCGCACCCCTCCGCCCACCGGCGACGCCGAGCTGCCCGAGGAGTACACCCGCACCCTCGATCCCTTCGTGGCCCTCAGCTGGGCCGCGGCCGTCACCACCCGGCTCCGCCTGGGCACCGGCATCCTCCTGCCGGCCCAGCGCGAGCCCATCGTGACGGCCAAGGCCGTCGCCTCGCTCGACCTGCTCTCCGGCGGTCGCCTGGAGCTGGGCGTCGGCTTCGGGTGGAACGCGGACGAGCTGGAGGACCACGGCGTGACCATGGGCGACCGTCGGGCGGTCGTCCACGAGCGGATCGAGGCCATGCAGGCCCTCTGGGCCGACGAGGTGGCGTCGTACCAGGGCGACCACGTGACCCTGTCGCCGTCGTGGGCCTGGCCCAAGCCGGTGCAGGAGGTGCTGCGACCCGACGGCCAGGGCGGCCAAGCCCCCCGGAGCGGGGTGCCGGTGCACCTGGGCGGGGTCGCCAGCCCCACGGTGTTCGGCCACGTCGCGGCGTGGGGTGACGGCTGGCTGCCGATCGGCGGGGCGGGACTCACCGAGGCGGTCCCCCGCTTCCGGGTCGCCATGGCCGAGGCGGGCCGCGACCCCGATGCCCTGCGCGTCCTCACCTTCGGCACCATCCCTGACGAGGGGAAAATGGCCCACTACGCCGAGCTCGGCGTCGACGAGTGCGTGCTGCGGCTGCCGTCGGCCGGTCGCGACGAGATCCTGCACACCCTCGACTCGTACGCGCCCTACCTCCCCGGCTGACCGAGCCAGCGGCGCTCGACCACGGTCCCGGATCCGCGCCCACTTCGAGCAGGGGCGGGGACACGCCGGCTGGCAGGCTCTCTCCGGTGGCGCCCACCCGCATCGAGGACCCCCACGACCCGAGGCTCGAGGACTACCGGGTTCTCACCGACCCGCAGGCCCGGCGGCGTTTCGAGGCCCGGTCCGGGGTGTTCATCGTCGAGAGCCCGTTGGCGGTCGAGGCCCTGGTTGCCTCGCCCCACGCGCCCGCCACCCGCTCGCTGCTGGTGGGCGAGCGCCGACTGGCCCGCATGGCACCGGCGATCGACGCTCTGACAGCGCAGGACGTCGCCGTCTACACCGCCCCTGCCGCCGTGCTGGAGGCCACCGCCGGCTTCGCCCTCCACCGGGGGGTGGTGGCCTCGGTCGCCCGTCCCGAGCCGCTCGACGCCGAGGACCTCCTCGACGGGGCCGGGACGGTACTCGCGGTGGAGGGCGTGAACGACCACGAGAACCTCGGTGCCCTGGTCCGCACCGCGGCCGCCTTCGGGACCGACGCAGTTCTGCTCGACCCGACCTGCGCCGATCCCTGGTACCGGCGCAGCGTGCGGGTGTCGATGGGTCACGTCCTGCGCGTCCCCCACGCCCGCCCGTCGCGGTGGCCCGGCATTCTCGCCCGGGCCGCGGCCGGAGGTTGGTCCGTCCTCGCCCTCGCCCACCTTCGGGCCCCGTCGCTCGCGTGACAGCCCCCGGTCGGTGACAGGTGCCACCACCCGGCCGATCCACGCAGGCGACAGCGGCGGCATCGACCCCCCACCAGCGGGGATGCGCGCCATCGACACCCGGTCGCGGCACCCTTGGGGCGTGGGCGCCGACGGCAATCCCCGACGGTCCCCGGGCCGAACACCCTCCGTGCGCATCGCCATCGTCGGCGGGGGCGTGACCGGCCTCGTGGCCGCTCACCACCTCGGCCGCCACCACCAGATCCGGCTCTTCGAGGCCGACGATCGCCTGGGGGGCCACGCACACACCGTGGACGTCGAGGTCGACGGCGTCGACTTCCCCGTCGACACCGGCTTCATCGTGTGCAACGAGCGCACCTACCCCCGGTTCACCGCCCTGCTCGAGCGCCTCGACGTGGCCACCGTCCCCAGCGAGATGAGCCTGGCCATCAGCGACGAGCGGGCGGGGGTCGAGTGGGGCACCGCCGCCGGCCGCCTGCGGGCCCGGCCCGCCGGGGCCGGGAGCATCGGCCTCCGCCAGCACGGAGCCCACGCCGCCCTGGTGGCCCGCATCCCCCGCTGGCACAAGGCGGGTGGGCGCCTGCTCGACCAGACCGACCGGGGCGAGGCCGACTCCGACGAGACCCTCCGCCGCTTCCTCGCCCGCACCGGTCTGCCGGAGTCCTTCGGCGAGGGTTACGTCGTGCCCCTCACCGCCGCGGTGTGGTCGGCCGACCCCACCACGGTGCTCGACTTCCCTGCCGCCACCATCTGCCGGTTCCTCCGCAACCACGGCATGCTCTCGCTCGGCCAGCGCCCCCATTGGCGGACGGTCGTGGGCGGCTCCCGCTCCTACGTCGATGCGATCAGTGCCCCCTTCCAGGCTGACGTGCGCCTCAAGGCCCCCGTCACCGAGGTGCGCCGCCGCCCCGAGGGGGGCGTCGACGTGCGCGTCGCGGGCGCCGATCCCGAGTCCTTCGATGCGGTGGTGTTGGCGGTCCACGCCCCCATCGCCCTCGCCATGCTCCCCGACGTCGACCGCGACGAGCGCGAGGTCCTCGGCGCGGTGCGCACCCAGCCCAACCCGGCCGTGCTCCACACCGATCGCCGGGCCCTTCCCCGCCACGAGGCGGTGTGGTCGTCGTGGAACGTGCACCTCCCGGCCGAGGCCGAGCGCCAGGTGGCGGTCACCTACCTGATGAACCGCCTGCAGCCCCTGCCGGTCGACACCCCCGTGTGCGTCAGCCTGAACCAGGACGACCGCATCGACCCCGACACGATCCTGGGCTCCTACGACTACGCCCACCCCGTCCTCGACACCGCGGCCATCCGCGCCCAGCACCGCCTGCCCCGCCTCCAGGGTCGCGGTGGCCTCTACTGGGCCGGCGCCTGGGCCAGCTACGGCTTCCACGAGGACGGGGCCCGCGCCGCGGAACAGGTGTGCGAGCGGATCGACCCCGGGAGCACGCGGTGGTAGCGACCCTCGCCCCCGAGGCGGCCCCCGACCTGCGGCCCGGCGCCCCGCCGCCCCGCAGCGCGCTCTACGAGGGCACCCTCTCCCACCGTCGCCACATCGACGTGGGCCACGGGTTCAGCCAGCCCATCGTGATGGCGTACCTCGACCTCGACGAGGTCGGTCACGCCTTCGACGCCCATCCGCTCTGGTCCAGCCACCACCCGGCCCCGGTCCGCTTCCGCCGCAAGGACATGCACGGAGACCCCGCGGTCCCCCTCGACGTCGCCGTGCGCCGCACCGTGGCCGCCCAGCGGGACGCCCCGCCGCGAGGCCCGATCCGGGTCCTGACCCACCTTCGCCACTGGGGGTGGACCTTCAACCCCATCAGCCTCTACTTCTGCTTCGACGGGACCGACACCCAGGTCGAGACCATCGTCGCCGAGGTGACCAACACCCCCTGGCACGAACGCCACGCCTACGTCCTGACCGTCCCGGCACCGGACCGGATGGCCACCGAGGGAGTGCGCTTCGCCAAGGAGCTGCACGTCTCCCCGTTCATGGACCTCGATCTCGACCACGTGCTGGGCACCACCCCGCCCGGCGCCGAGGAGCTGACGGTGGAGATGGACGACCGACGTCGAGACGACACCGACGAGCTGGTCTTCTCCGCCCGCCTCGCGCTCCGTCGCCGGCCCCTCGACCGGGCCGCCATGTCTGACGTCCTGCACCACCACGCCGTGCCCTCCCACCGAGTGTCGGCCGGGATCTACCGCAACGCCCTGCGCCTGTGGCGCAAGGGAGCGCCCTTCCGCCACCATCCCCACCGGAGTCAGACGTGACCGACACCGTCGACCACACCAGCCCGTCCGCCCTCGCTTCGCCGTCGGCTGCCGGTGCCATCCGGCCCGCCGCGGTCCGCCCCGCCCGGCGCACCGCGACGGTGGCCGACCGCGCGTCCCGTGCCGTCCTGCACCCTCTGCTCACCCGTCTCCGCGGGGGGCGGCTGACCCTGATCGAGGCGGACGGCTCGGTCCAGGCCTACGGCGAGCCCACCGACCTCGACGTCACCATGCGCCTCCGCACCCCGGCGGTGTGGCGGGAGGTGGTGACCAGGGCCAGCACCGGGCTCGGAGGCAGCTACATCGACGGCTGGTGGGACACCGACGACCTCACCGGTCTGGTTCGCCTGGCCATCCGCAACCTCGACGTGCTCGATGCCATCCGCACCCGGTGGGATGCCGTCACTGGGCCGGTGGCAGACCGGGTGCGTCGGCTGCGCCCTGAGAGCCTGGATCAGGACCGGCGCGACATCGAGGCCCACTACGACCTGGGCAACGACTTCTTCAGCCTGTTCCTCGACCCCGAGACCATGTCGTACAGCTGCGGGCTGTGGGACGGGGTCTCCGACCTGGCCTCGGCCCAGCAGGCCAAGATCGACCGTCTCCTCGACATGCTCGATCTCACCCCCGGCGATCACCTGGTCGAGATCGGCACCGGCTGGGGCGGGCTGGCCGAGCGGGCCGCCCGCCGGGGCCTGCGGGTGACCACCTGCACCATCTCCCGCGAACAGCACCTCCTGGCCACCGACCGGATCAACCGGGTCCGCCTGGCCCACCTGGTCGACGTCGAGCTGCTCGACTACCGCGACCTGCTCGCCCGGGAGGGTGAAGGGGCCTTCGACGGCCTGGTGTCGGTGGAGATGATTGAGGCGGTCGACTGGCGCGACCACCCGGCCTACTTCTCCACCTGCAGTCGCCTCCTCCGTCCCGGCGGCCGCATGGCGCTACAGGCCATCACCGTGCCTGACGCCCGCTACGAGCGGGCCAAGACCTCCAGCGACTTCGTCAAGCGCTATGTGTTCCCCGGCTCCTGCCTCCCCTCGGTCGAGGTGATCGAGCGCAGCTTCGCGGCCCACACCGACATGGCCGTGACCGCCATCGACGCCTTCCCGCAGGACTACGCTCGCACCCTCAGCATCTGGAACGAGCGCCTGCTGGCCAACGTTCAGCAGGCCGTCGCCCTCGGCTACGACGAGTCCCTCCAGCGCCTCTGGGAGTTCTACCTCTGCTACTGCGAGGGCGCCTACGCCGAAGAGTACGTCTCGCTCCAGCAGGTGCTGGCCGTCAAGCCCCGTAGCCCGGGCTGATGGCCTCGGTCGCCGACGCCCTGAGCACGCTCTCCTTCACCGCCCTGGACCGGGGGCTCGTCCCGAGGCCGGTGCTCCACGCCGCCTGCCGGGCCCGCGTCGCCAAGCGGCTGCGGACCGAGCGCGCCGGCACCCCGCAGGAGCGCAGCGACCGCTTCCGGACCCTCGTGGCTGAGCTCCGCTCGGGCGAGGTGGCCACCCACACCGCCGAGGCCAACGAACAGCACTACGAGGTGCCGACCCGCTTCTTCGAGGCGGTCCTGGGTCCGCACCTGAAGTACTCGTCGTGCTACTACCCGGACGGCGTCGACGATCTGGCCGACGCCGAGGCCGCCATGCTCGAGCTGTACGGCCAGCGGACCCGACTGGCCGACGGGCAGCGCATCCTGGAGCTGGGGTGCGGGTGGGGCTCGTTCACCCTGTGGGCCGCGGCGACCTACCCCGACGGCGAGATCGTCGCCCTCTCCAACTCCCGCACCCAGCGCGAGCACATCGAGAAGCAGGCGGCCGAGCGGGGCCTGACCAACATCGCGGTGATCACCGCCGACATCCACACCTTCGACCCCGCCGAGCACGGGGAGGCTCGCCCGTTCGATCGGGTGGTCTCGGTCGAGATGCTCGAGCACGTCCGCAACCACGGGGCGATCTTCGAGCGGATCTCGCGCTGGCTGGCCGACGACGGGCTGTTCTTCACCCACGTCTTCAGCGGTCGCGACGTCTGCTTCACCTACGACGCCGACGACACCCGCGACTGGATGGCCCGCCACTTCTTCTCCGGCGGGCTCATGCCCCGCGACGACCTCTTCCTCCACCTTCAGGACGACCTCGCGGTTGTCGACCACTGGTTCTTGGGCGGCGTCCACTACCACCGCACGGCCGTGGCCTGGCTGGCCAACCTCGAGGCCCATCGGGCCGAGCTCGACCGCCTCGTCGGCCGGGTCCAGGTCCGACGCTGGCGGGCCTTCTTCGCCGGCTGCGCCGCGCTGTGGGGCCACGACGGCGGCGAGGACTTCGGCGTCAGCCACTACCTCTTCCGCCCCCGGCGCTGACCTCTTCCGCGGCGAAGTGGTCCCGAGAACGGTCACCAGGACGACCAAGGTCGGGACCGGTTCGGGTGGGGGCGGGCCGGGGCTGGGGCGCGGTGGGCGGCCGGCCGCCTCAGTAGCGTCGGGCGGGCATGGCCGCTGATCCCACCTGCTCCTTCGACGCCATGATGGCCCTCGAGCCCCACGGCCCCGACACCTTCGTCGGCGTCGGGCCCCGGTACCCCTGGGGCGGGTTGTACGGCGGCCAGATCGTGGCCCAGGCCCTGGGCGCGGCGGCGGCCACCGTCGACGGCGGCTACCGGGTCCACTCCCTCCACGCCTACTTCATCCGTCGCGGCGACCACCTCGAGCCGGTCCGCTACGAGGTGGCCCGCACTCGCAACGGTCGCTCCTTCTGCACCCGCACCGTCGAGGCCCGTCAAGCCGTGGGCGCCATCCTGTCGCTCTCGGCCTCGTTCCAGGTCGACGAGGACGCCCCCGAGGTCCAGATCGCCGGCCTGCCCGAGGTGACGCCACCGGACGTCATCGAGGACACGTCGTGGTCCTCGCTGTTCGACCGCCGCCCCCTCCCCGCCCGGGAGCGGCCGGGCGAGCAGGCCGCGTGGATGCGCGCCGCGCCGCTCGCGGCCGACGTCGACGATGGCTCCGCGGTGCACGCCGCGGCCGTCGCCTACATCTCCGACGACCTGGCCACCGACTCAGCCCATGCTCTCGATCCTCGCCACGCCGACGACTGGACGAACCTGGCCGGCTTCAGCCTGGACCACGCCATCTGGTTCCACCGCCCCACCCGGACCGACCAGTGGCACCTGCACACCCTCCGCTGCCAGGGCCTCATGTCCTCGCGCGGCCTGGCCCTGGGCGAGGTCTTCACCGCCGATGGCACCCACGTGGCCACCGTGGCCCAGGAGGTGCTGCTGCGGCCCCGGCGCTGAGCCCGAGGCGGACAGGTCGACGAGGGTGAACGCGACCACCACGAGCGAGCTGGGCCCTCTCAGCGACGGCACGGGTGGTCTGGCCTGCGACGGAGGAGCAGGCCAGACCGGCTCAGAACCCGCCGTGCACCTCGACGAGGCGATGTCTCTCGACCATCGACCCGCGCGGGTTCCGAGGCGGGCGGTCCGGTCATCCGGTGTCGAAGGTCCCGTCGGCGATGCTGATCAGGACGAACACGACGGCCACGGCCATCCAGGCGACGGCCAGCACCAGCAGGACCGTCCCCACCACGCCGAGGGTGCGGCCGGTGGCGACGGCGGACCGGTTCAGGTAGCGACCGGGTTCAGCGTCGATCTCGGCCAGGGCCCGACGGGCCTGCACCCACGCGACCGGGCCCAGGACCGGGACGAACAGGCTGACGAGGCCGAGGGCGCGGATGGTGCCCGCCTGCGGGTGCTCGACCGGCGGACCGGCGCTGTCGACGGGGGGTGAGGGGAAGGCTGCTCGTCCCTCGGGGCCCGACGCGCCAGCCACGTCAGCCCGTCGATCCGGCGAGGGCGAGGAAGAGGGGCAGGATGATGACCAGGACGATGAACACCACGCTGAGGATGAGCAGCACGGTGCCGACGATGCCGCAGATGCGACCCGCGTTCACGTTGCTCCGGTTGGACCACCGGTTCGGATCGGCGTCGATCTCGGCCAGGGCCCGATTGCCCATCACCCAGGCCACGGGGGAGAGGATCTGGCAGGCCACCAGTCCGAGGATCCCGAGCACCAGGACGATGGTGCCCTGCGGGTGCTCCACCTGGGGCAGCCCTAGCCGTAGCCGTACCCTCCTCCGTACGGAGCGGGTCCGCCCTGGGGACCGGGGCCGTAGCCCGGAGGCGGGCCCGGTGGGAAGCTCACCTCAGCCCGACGCGCCGAGCGAGGAGCTGTCGCCCGACGCCCCGGCGGGGATCGCGAGCCCGAGCCCGAGCACCAGCCCGATGATGAGCAGGATGCTGATCACCATCCCGCAGATGCGCCCCGCGTTGGCCGTGCCCCGGTTGCTGTAGCCGCCCGGCGAGGCGTCGACCTCCTTCACCACCCGGTTGCCGATCACCCAGGCGAAGGGGGCGAGGAGGTTGCACAGGACCACACCCAGGATCCCGAGGACGAGGACCTTGGTGCCCTCGGGATGCTCGCGTGTGCCGCCCTGCTGGGTGTAGCCCATGGGCGGCGATGCTAGACCGACCCCGCCAGGGTGTGACCCGGGGACACCTCCCCGTCGCGCCGGGTCGGTCGGGACTGCGGTGTCTCAGAGCCGCTCGATGATGGTGACGTTGGCCTGGCCGCCGCCCTCGCACATGGTCTGGAGCCCGTAGCGGCCACCGGTCTGCTCCAGGTGGTTGAGCAGCGTGGTCATGAGCCGGGCGCCGGTGGCGCCGAGGGGGTGGCCCAGGGCGATGGCCCCGCCGTTGGGGTTCACCCGGGCCAGGTCGGGCTCCAGCTCCTTGGCCCACGCCAGCACCACCGAGGCGAAGGCCTCGTTGATCTCGACGGCGTCGATGTCGTCGAGCGACATCCCGGTGCGCTCGAGCGCGTGACGGGTGGCGGGGATGGGGGCGGAGAGCATCATGATGGGGTCGTCGCCCCG
The DNA here is from genome assembly GCA_038233075.1 of Acidimicrobiales bacterium. Taxonomy (GTDB): domain Bacteria; phylum Actinomycetota; class Acidimicrobiia; order Acidimicrobiales; family Iamiaceae; genus Iamia. Next base: position 14,575 of record JBBSMQ010000045.1, on the reverse strand, counting down.
CACGCTCATGTGGTGGATGCGGGCGCGCGGGGTGAGGCCGTGGTCGGCCACCGCGGCCTCGCTGGCGAGGAGGAGGGCGGCCGAGGCGTCACTGATCTGGCTGGCCATGGCGGCGGTGATCCGACCGCCCTCGACGAGGGTGGGCAGGCGGCGGATCTTCTCCCAGTTGGGCTCACGGGGGCCCTCGTCGCGAGCCAGGTCGTCGACGGGGGTGATCTCGGCATCGAAGCGGCCGTCGGCCGCGGCCTTGAGAGCCCGGGTGTGGGACTCGACCGCGAACTCCTCCATGTCGTCGCGGCTGATGTCCCAGTGCTCGGCGATCATCTCCGCGCCGCGGAACTGGCTCACCTCGCCGTCGCCGTAGCGATCGACCCACCCCGGCGAGGTGGAGAAGGGGTCGGGGAACCCGAGGTCGGCGGCCAGGGTCATGGCTGAGCTGATGGGGATCTGCGACATCTGCTGCACGCCGCCCGCGACGACCAGGTCGTTCGCCCCGGCCATGACGGCCTGGGCCGCGAAGTGCACGGCCTGCTGGGCTGATCCGCACTGACGATCGACGGTGGTGCCGGGCACGTGCTCGGGGCCGCCGGCGACCAGCCAGCACGTGCGGGCGATGTCGCCGGCCTGACCACCGACGGAGTCGACGTTGCCGAACACCACGTCGTCGACCGCCCCGGGGTCGACGCCGGTGCGCTCCAGCAGAGCGCGGATGGACAGGGCGCCCAAGTCGGCCGGGTGGAGCTCGGAGAGCCCGCCACCCCGCTTCCCGACCGGTGTGCGGACGGCATCGACGATGTAGGCCTCAGGCATGGCGGGCTCCTGGTGTCGCGGGCGCCACCACGCTACCTGACACCCCTCAGGTCCTTCAGCGGCCACAGCAAGGGGCGGCCCTCCGCCCTTCTGGTCTAGGAACACGCCCTCCAGGGCACATCTCCAGACCAGAACGGCCTGGGGCTCTCGATGACCCCGTTCTGGTCTAGGAACACGCCCTGAAGGGTCCATCTCTGGACCAGCCGGGACGGCCAGAACGGTCAGAGGCCGAGGGCGTGGGCCACGCGGGCGCGGTGCCAGGCGGCGTCGCCCCAGGCCCGGGCCAGGGCCTCGGCCCGCTTCAAGTAGAGGTGGAGGTCGGCCTCGACGGTGTAGCCGATCGCCCCGTGGCACTGGAGGGCGGCCCGCGCGGTGCGCCGGGCGGCGTCGGAGGCCAGGGCCTTGGCCACGGAGACGTCGCGGGCGGCGGTGGGCTGGTCGGTGGCGAGGGACCAGGCCGCCCCGTAGACCGACGGAGCCGCGAAGTGCAGGTCCTTGGCCACGTCGGCGAGGTGGTGCTTGACCGCCTGCTGTGCGCCGATGGGCTTGCCGAACTGCTGGCGCTCGCCGACGTAAGCGACCGTGAGGTCGAGCATCCGCCGGCCCAGCCCGATGAGCTGGGCCGCGGTGGCGAGCGCCCCCCGGTGGAACGCAGCCTCGGACGCGGCGGCATCTCCGAGCCCGCCCACCGAGGCGAAGGACCGGACCAGGGCCAGGTGGCGGCTGGCGTCGACGGTGGCGACGGCCTCCAGTCGAGCATCGATGACGCGGGTCTCCCACTCTCTCCGCCGGAACACGTCGAGGTGGAGCTCGGCCTCCAGACCCCAGGGGACGAACCCCATCAGCGCCCGCACCCCGACCAGGGCGTCACCGGCCACGATGCGCTCGACAACCTCGTCGTGGTCGCCGGCCGCGACCAGCAGCGGCGCCCCGACCAGCGCCGACTCCACGAAGGGGTGGGGCAGGGCGGCGTAGCCGGTCTCCTCGGCCAGCAACACCCAGTCCAATGGGCCGAGGCCGAGACCGCCGTGGGCCTCGGGGACGGCGATGCCGAGCACGCCCATCTCGGCCAGAGCCCGCCAGCTGCGATCGTGCTGTGCTCGCGCTCCCTCACCCTTGCGAGCCCCGTGGTCATCGGTGCCGTCGGGCCAGGTGGCCCGCACGACCTCGGGCGGGCACTCCTTGGCCAGCAGGTCGCGGGTGGCGTCGCGGAAGGCGACCTGGTCCTCGTCGAAGGCGAAGCGCACGGCTACTTCCTCGGCAGGCCAAGCACCCGCTCGGCCGCGATGTTGCGCTGGATCTCGTTGGTGCCGGCGTAGATCGGCCCGGACAGCGAGAACTGCCAGCCCTTCGACCAGGGGTCGTCGAGCTCGGCGTCGGGGCCGAGGAGGTCCATGGCCGTCTCGTGCAGGGCGACGTCGAGCTCGGACCACCAGAGCTTGACGAGGCTGGACGCAGCACCGGCAGGGCGACCCTCGGCGTCGTCGGTGACGGTCTGGAGGGTCTGGAGCCGGTAGGCCTCGGCCTCCATCCAGCCCTGGACCACGCGGTCGCGCACCCCTGGGTCGACGCCGTCGGGATCGGCCGAACGCTCGCGGCAAAGCTCGACCAGGCGGTCGGCGGTGGCCGTGAAGCGTCCCGGCGAGCGCAGGGTCAGGCCCCGCTCCGAGCTGGTGGTGGCCATGGCCACCGACCACCCGGCGCCGACCTCGCCCAGCACCACGCCGCCGGACACGGCGTCGTCGGGGAGGAAGGTCCCGTCGAAGAACACCTCGGCGAAGCCCTCGTCGCCGTCGAGGCGGCCGAAGCCCCGCACCGTGACCCCGTCGAGGTCGAGGGGGACGAGGAGGTAGGTCAGGCCGCGATGGCGCTCGCTGTCGGGGTCGGTGCGGAACAGCCCGAACAGGTGGGTGCAGAACGCGCCCCGGGTGGTCCAGGTCTTCTGGCCGTCGAGGACCCACCCGCCCCGTTCGTCGTCGCGGCGGGCCCGGCTGATGAGCGAGGCCAGGTCGCTGCCGGCGTTGGGCTCGGACCAGCCCTGGCACCAGAGATCGTCGCCACGGGCCATGCGACCCAGGATGTGGGTCTGCTGGTCGGCGGTGCCGTACTCGAAGACGGTCGGGGCGAGGAGGAAGATCCCGTTCTGGGTGATGCGGGGCGGGGCCCCGCACCGGTAGTACTCCTCCTCGAAGATCAGCCACTCCCACCGGCTGGCGTCGCGACCACCGTGCTCGGCCGGCCAGGAGACCACGGCCCAGCACCCTTCGAAGAGGGTGCGCTCCCAGTCCAGGTGCTGGGCGAAGCCCTCCTCGGTGTCGCCGGAGAGGATGCGACCGCCGTGGCGCTCCCGCCAGGCGGCCAGGTTCTCCTCCAGCCAGGCTCGGGCCTCGGCCCGGAACGCCTCCTCGCTCTCCGACCAGGTCAGGTCCACGCCGGAGACGGTATCTGACGATCCGTCAGGTCAGCGACGGCGACGATCCGGCCCGCACATCCTCAAGTCCCGGCGCTCCCCCGCCGACAGGTGTGTTTCATGCTCCGGCCGTCGTGGTCTCCTCGCAGTCGTCATCGTCGCCGTCCTGGCCCTGGTCCAGGCATCGCCCTCGGGGGCGGTGGACGGCACCGAACCGGTCACCACCGTCGCCGGCACCGGCGGAAAGGGCGCGGGCGCCGACCAGCTGAACAGCCCCTACGGGATCGCCGTCGAGGACGACGGCACGCTCTACATCGCCGACCCGATCGGAGTGACCCTCGACGCCGAGGGGAACCTCTACATCTCCGACCACAACAACAACCGGGTTCGGAGGGTCGCGGCCGACGGCACCACCACCGTCGCGGGGACGGGTGGACAGGGCCCCGGCGCCGACCAGATCGACGAACCCGCGGGCCTGGCCCTCGACGCCGAGGGAAGCCTCTACTTCGCCGACTACGGCAACAACCGCATCCAGAAGCTCAGCGCCGCTGACTTCACCGCCCCGACGGCGACCATCGCCAGCCCGGCCGACGGCCAGACCGTCACCGCCGGCGAGCCCCTCACCGCTGCCTTCACCGCGCCGATGAGGGCGCCAGCGGCCTGGCCACCTGCACCGCCATCCTCAATGACACCCCCATCAACAACGGCGCCACCATCGACACCACCACCCCCGGCAACCGCACCCTTACCGTTACCGCCGTCGACCGGGTCGGCAACACCACCACCACCGCCACGGTCACCATCACCGCCGCCGTCGACCCCCGGGTCCTGACCGGCCCCTACGCCAACGCCACCGGCACCGACGCCTCGGTGGCCCGCCTCCACGTGGCCGTCTTCGGCCGCCAACCCGACGCCGCCGGTCACGCCTTCTGGACACCGCATCGATCGCGGTGGCAGCCTCCGCTACTTGGCCCGCTACTTCACCTCCCAGACCGAGTTCCGCTCCACCTACGGCGACCTCACCGACGCCGAGTTCGTCGACACCCTCTACACCAACGTCCTCGGCCGACCCGGCGACGCCTCCGGCAAGGCCTTCTGGATCAACCGCCTCGCCAACGGCACCGAACGCGCCATCGTCACCCTCCAGTTCTCCCAATCCGTCGAGTTCAAGCGGATCACCCACACCAGCTGACCCGCTCGGGCGACGCCGTCAGGTCGCCGCATCCCCGGCCACGCGCGAGGGCGCGTCGCCGCCCAGGCGGGCCAGGGTGGTCTCGGCCTCGGTGACGATCTCCTCGATGACCTCGGCGACGGTCGGGATGGTGTCGATGAGCCCCGCGACCTGTCCGGTGGGCAGCACCCCGACCTCGGGGTGGCCGTCGACCAGGGCGGCCTTGATGAGCATGGGGGCGTTGGCGGCCATGGCCAGCTGGGCCAGGGTCAGGTCCTGGTTCTTGCGCATGGCCAAGCCCTCGGTGACCAGGTCCCGGGCGCTGGTGCCGGTGAGGCGCCGGAAGGCGAGGGCGTTGCCCACCGCCCGCGGCAGGCGGCTGACGGCTCGCGAGCTGATGAGCTTGTCGACCAGATCGGTGCGGATGACGCGCTGGGGGGCGCCGTCGAGGGCCTCGGTGACCACCGTGTCGGTCACCGAGGCGACGAGGTAGCGCTCCTTGACCTCGTCGGGCACCCGGCTCTCGGCGGTGAGCAGAAAGCGGGTGCCCATGGCGATGCCGGCGGCGCCGTAGGCCAGCGCCGCCACCAGGCCCCGTCCGTCGTGGAAGCCGCCGGCACCGAGGACGGGGATCTCGGCCCCCACCGCGTCGACCACCGCGGGCAGCAGCAGCGTGGTGGGCACCGGCCCGGTGTGACCGCCGCCCTCACCCCCCTGGGCGATCACGGCGTCGACGCCCCAGCCCAGCATCTTCTCGGCGTGGCGGCGAGCGCCGACCGTCGGCATCACCAGGACCCCGTGGTCGTGGAGCCGGGCGATGGTGTCGTGGCCGGGGGCTCCGGCGAAGGACACCAGCCGGACCCCCTCGTCGGCCACGAACCGGATCCGCTCGTCGAGGTCGGGCTGGTCGGGCCGGAAGTTGACGCCGAAGGGAGCGTCGGTGCTCTCCTTCACCGCGTACACGGCCCGTCGCAGCTGGGCCGGGTCCATGGTCACCGCGGCGAGGATGCCGAAGCCGCCCGCGGCACTGGTGGCGGCGGTCAGGTTGGCGCCCGACACCCACCCCATGCCGGTCTGGACGATCGGGTGGCGGCACCCCAGCAGGTCACTGACCCGGGTCGGCAACGCAGGAGCCGGGGGAGCCATGGACGCCGCAGGGTAGGGCGACCGTGACGCTGCCCCCAAGCGCCCGACTCCAAGCAGCGACCGTTCGCGCCGTCATGACGGCGCGTCTGGTCGCGGGTTCGAGCTCTGGTCGCCGCGCCCGGGGCGAACGGGCCTCGGCGCGGGTCGCGGGTTCGAGATCTCGTCGCTGGCCGACTGCGCTCAGTCCCAGCGGAAGGCGTAGACGACCTCGTCGCCGTTGGGGGTGGCCCCGGCAGCCTGGTAGAGCTCGGACGCGGGCCGGTCGGACGCGGGGGCCACCGAGAAGCCCTGGCCGATGCCCCGGGAGCGGGCGTGGTCGGCCACCGCCTCCAGGAGGGCAGCACCGATGCCCTGGCCGCGGTACCGCTCGGCCACGCCCATCTCGTAGAGGCAGAGGTGGCGCAGGGCGGAGTGACGGCGGTAGAGCTCGTTGGTGTAGCAGAAGGCCACCGGCTCGTCGCCGGCGCAGGCCACGAACGCAGCCGTGCGGTCGTCGGCCAGGAAGGCCACCGTCTCGCCCTGGCCGAGGGGGTCGAGGGCGACCCGTTCGCCGACGGCGCCGAAGGTGTCGTTGTGACGGGCCAGGTAGGCGAGCACCTCGTCGTCGCCGGGGCGGAGGCGACGGATGGTGATGGGCGGGGGGACAGCACCGACCGGAGCGGTGCGGTTGCGTGTCCGGAGATCCACACCCGCCCATCGGCGGCCTCGATGCCGATGTGAGGACTCCCGCTCCCGCCGCTCACCAGGCGCTCAGTCCGGGTCGGGCACCTCTCGGAAGCGCGTCCCGTCGGGGTCGATGACCTCGTCCATCAGGGCCAGCTCGTCGGGATCGGGGTCGCGGGTGGTGCCGGCGTCGTCGAGCCCGTCGAGGGCGAAGCCGGTGGCGGCCGCCACCTCGTCGACGGTGACGCCAGGGTGCAGGGAGCGGACCCGCATGCGGTGGTCGTCGCCCTCGAAGTCGAACACACCCAGGTTCGACACCACCCGTCGCACCTCGAAGAAGCGGGCCGCCTCCGGACCGAGGGCGCCGGCGCGGTCCCAGCCGATGCCGCACACCACGTCGACGGCCTCGACGAACACCTTGGGGCTGTGGCGGGCCACCCAGTAGCTGGTGGTGTCGTTGATGGTGTTGCCGGGGGCGCCGCGCACGCCCAGCAGCTGGACCTTGGGTCGGTGCGGGTCCGGGCCCAGGGCGGCGATGTTCTGGTTGCCGAAGCGATCGACCTGGGTGGCGCCCATCATCACGTGGCGGCGACCGCTCCACACCACGTCGAACATGCGGCGATAGGGGTTCCAGGTCTCGATGACGCGCTCATCGGCGGCCACGGTGGCGGCGTCGTTGGCGACGAGGGTCGCCTCGCCGTCGGTCATGAGCAGGTCGGCCGCGGCGGTGGCGCGGGCCAGGCGACCGCCGATCATCGGGATCACGCCGATGGGGTTGGCCAGGGTCTCGCCGTCGCCGACGAAGCAGTCGGCCACGGCGGCCACGCACACGTCGGCCCGGCGCACCTCGGCTTCACTCACCGGACCACTCCTCCAGCAGGGCGGCGCGCGCCTCGGGGTCCTTGGCGGTGGCGAACCACCGGGACTGCCACTCCTCGTCCCGGTCGTAGTCGGGGTCGCAGGCGGTGGGCCGGGCCCCGCCGGGGGCCTCGACCACGCCGGTGACGAACAGGCGGCTGACCCGGAGGCGGGTGACGTCGCCCGCCGCCGCCACCAGGTCCTCGGTGGGCACCACCCGCTCCACGCTCACGTAGCCGACCGTGGCCGCTTCGAGCAGCAGGTCGTCGAAGTAGGGGTCGGGGCCGGTGAAGGCGGCATTGCCCCGGGCGTCGCCCACGTTGAGGTGCACGAGGGCGGCGTCGAGGGGGATGGCCGGCTGGGCCACCAGCTCCTCGCCCTCGGTGCCGTCGGGCCCCGGGTAGGGCGATCGGACGGTGCGGAGGTCGGGGTCGAGGCGGAACAGGTCCGAGCCCAACCCCAGGCGCGTCGGCAGGAACGGCACCCGCCAGGCCGCCGCCTGCAGGCCCAGCAGGAGCATGCCCTCGTCGAGCTCCGTTCCGGCGAAGGCACCGGCCTGGCGGGCGGCGCGGAAGTGGGGATCGAGGCCGGGGACGCTCCCCCCGGTGAGCGGGTTGGCCACATCGGGCGAGACGAAGGCGAAGGTCAGGCGGCGCAGGCGACCGGCGGCGGCGAGCATGCCGACCTCAGGCCCGCCGTAGGTGACGACGTGCAGGTCGGTGATGTCGCTGCGGAGCAGAGCCCGGACCAGCGCCATGGGCTTGCGCCGGCTGCCCCAGCCGCCGATGCCGACGGTCATGCCCGAGCGCAGGCGGCCGATCACCTCGTCGGGATCCATCCGCTTGTCGGTGGGGGTGGCGGTGGTTGCGGCGGTCATCGGGCCACGTCGGTGTCGCGGCGCTCCACGAAGGCGTCACGGTGCTCGTCAGCCACGCCCGAGAGGTTGAGCTCGAAGGTGAAGCCCTGCTCGTAGCGGTAGCTACGGCGCACGTCCCACAGGTCGATCCCGTTGAGCGACTCCTTGGCGGCCCGCATCACCGTCGGCGACTTGGCCGCGATCTGCCCGGCCACCTCGAGCGCGGCGGGCCGTAGCTCCTCGGCCGGCACCACCCGGAGGACCGACCCGTACGACAGCAGCTCGGCCGCGCCGATCGTGGCCGCGGTGTACACCATGGCCCGGGCCCGATGCTGGGGGACGAGGCGGGAGAGGTGGGTGGCGGCGCCGAGGGCGCCCCGGTCGACCTCGGGCAGGCCGAAGGTGGCGTCCTCGCTGGCCACCACGATGTCGGCGTTGCCGACCAGGCCGATGCCCCCACCGAGGCAGAACCCGTTGACCGCCGCGACCACCGGGACGGCGCACTCGTACACCGCGGCGAAGGCGGCGAAGCAGCCCCGGTTGGCGCCGATCAGGGCGTCGAAGCCCTCGGTCGCCTGCATCTCCTTGATGTCGACCCCGGCGTTGAAGCCTCGGCCCTCGGCCCGCAGCACCACGCACCGCACCTCGGGGTCGCGTCCCAGGCCCGTGAGCCGGTCGGCCAGATCGAACCAGCCGGCCACGGTGAGGGCGTTCACCGGGGGGTTGTCCATCACGACCTCGGCGATGCCGGCGTCGTCGACCGTGTGGGTGGTGGGCATCCGGCTACTTTCTGATGGGCCGTCAGATCCTGGCGGCACCGTAGCGAGTGCCCTGACGGGGAGGCGAACGTTGGCCATCACCATCGACCTGGCCGGCCAGGTCGCGCTGGTCACCGGAGGAGGGCGGGGCGTGGGGCGCGGGATCACCGATCGACTCCTCGCCGCCGGGGCCACCGTGGCGGTCACCAGCCGCAACCGGCCCGACCACCTGCCCGACGGTGTGGCCCACCACGCCGCCGACGTCCGTGACCCCGACGCCGGGGCCGCGCTGGTCGACGGCGTGGTAGCCGCCCACGGCCACCTCGACCTGCTCGTGAACAACGCCGGCGGCGCGCCGTCGGTCGCCGCGGCCGAGGCCTCGCCCCGCTTCAGCACCAAGATCGTGGAGCTCAACCTGCTCGCCGCGCTGCACCTCTCCCGGGAGGCGCACCGGGTCATGGACACCGGTGCCATCGTCAACGTGTCCAGCCTGTCGGGCCTGCGCCCGTCCCCCGGCACCGCCGCCTACGGCGCGGCCAAGGCGGGACTCATCAACCTGACCCAGACGCTGGCCATGGAGTGGGCGCCGACGGTCCGGGTCAACGCGGTGTCGGCCGGAGCGGTCCGCACCGAGGTCTTCGACGACTACTACGGGGGACCAGACGGTGCCGCCGCGGCCGAGTCCACCATCCCTCTGGGCCGGGCCGCGAGCCCCGCCGACGTGGGCGACGCCGTCGTGTTCCTCGCCTCCCCGCTGGCCCGCTACGTCACCGGGGCCAACCTCGTGGTCCACGGCGGGGGCGAGGCCCTCGCCCTTCACGGCCTCCTCGGCTGAGGATGTCGCCTCTCACCTGGCCCCCTCCGCCCCGTGGGCCCATCCAGGTGGGAAGATGTGTCGCGACCGTCAGCCGGGTAGTGCCGGTTCCAGTCGTCGTCACCTTCTGTCCCACCGAACCGAAGCAGGACCCATGGACATGATCCTGATCCTGGCGATCGTCGTCGTCATCCTCCTTGTCGTCGCCGCCGTCCTCGTCGTCCTGCAGCGGCGACGACGCAGCGGCGGCGTGGTGGCCTCTCGCGGCGGGGGAAGCAGCTCGTGAGCCGCCTCCTGCGCGCCAGCACCCTGATCGGCCAGCCCGTCGTCACCCTCCAGGGAGAGTCCCCACTGGAGATCAAGGACGTCGTGTTCGACACCGGCGAGGGGGCCATCCTCGGCTTCACCCTCCGCAACCACGGGTTCCTCGGCGGCCCCGTCCGCCGGGGGCTGGCCTGGGGCGACGTCCACGGCCTCGGGCCCGACGCAGTGGTCATCACCGACGCATCGGTCCTCTCGACCGACAACGCTCCCGCGACCTCGGGAGGCGACGTGATCGGCGACCGGGTCATCACCCAGGGCGGCACCGACCTGGGCGAGGTCGTCGAGGTGGTGGTGTCCACCGGCGCCGACGCCGACGTCGTCGGCTTCGAGATCAAGCCCTCGGAGAGCTTCGGGGGCCGGGGCGATCACAACATCTTCATCCCGCTGCCCGACACCATGGCCATCTCGGGCGAGAACGTCATCGTGCCCGACAACGCCGCGGACTACGTCCGCGACGACCTCACCGGCTTCGGTGGTGCGGTCGACGACTTCCGGGCCCAGCTCGGGGAGGACTCCTGATGCGGTGGACCGCCATCCTCGGCCACTCCGTGGTCGACACCAAGACCGCAGAGACGGTGGGCACGATCGACGCCCTGGTGGCCGATCCCGACGCGTCGCAGGTCGTCGCCTTCCTGGTGGCCGGCCGGGCCGTCTCCTGGTCCGACGCCGGGGGCATCGGGAGCGATGCTCTCACCCTCTCCGACGGCAACCGTGAGGGTGACCTGTTGCACCCGCCGAGCTCGGACCTCGAGCTGCGGGCCGTCGCCGGCGCCGGTGATCCCCTGGGCAAGCGGGTCATCACCGAGCTTGGTCACGAGATCGGCTCCATCGAGGACCTCGAGGTCGACGCCGAGACCGGAGCGATCGGTCAGCTCATCCTGGCCGACGACCAGATCAAGGGGTCGCGCCTCATCGGCATCGGCTCGTTTGCGGTGATGATCTCCTCACCGAGCCGGGCCAGGACCGGCGACGCCGACGGGGCCGACGCCGATGCCGACGGGCTCGACTCCCTCTCCCGGGCCGAGCTCTACGAGTTGGCCCAGGAGCGCGACGTGGTCGGCCGCTCCAGCATGTCCAAGGAAGAGCTCATCGAGGCGCTGTCCTGACCTCCCGCCTCGGCCCGGGCTGACCGACCTCGACGACCGGTAGCGCGCGTCACCTCCACGGGCCATGATGGTGCCCGCCAGTGGTGAACCCCGGCTGCGGACCACCGTGTCCGCGTCGGTGGCTCCACGACGCGCACCACCGAGGGGGACCCCGTGACGACCAACCGCCACCGCTCTGCCGCCCTGGCCCCTGGGCCTGGTCTTCGTCGTGACCAGCCTGGGCGCCTGCGACCCGGAACCCCCGCCGCCCATCGACATCTACTCCTTCGCGGGTGACTGCTACGCGCTGAAGGACTCGACGACGGGCCGCTACGTGGCCCGTTCGACCTCGGGCTACCAGACCAGTGCCACCGGGAAGGGAGCGGCCACCCCGTTCCACATGCAGGCCACCGATCTGGGCCGGTACCTGTTCTACGGCCCCGGCGGACGCATGCCCCACTCCGCGACCCTGGGCATCGTCGGTACGACCCGGAACCCGGGACCGCGAGCCGACTGGGAGATCGCCACCCGCGACCAGCGCCTCAGCTTCGCCAACCTGAAGACGGGCAAGGGCCTGTCGGTCGACGCCACCGGTCGCCTGACCCAGTCGTCGACGGTCGAGGTCCGCTGGTCACTGGAACCCACCACGGGCTGTGGGGGTGTTCCCCGAGGTGGCGGTCAACGCCACCGGCGCCCCCTTCACCGGAGCCAGCCCCACCGCGCCGGTGAAGGGCTTCCTCGACGCCCACACCCACGTGAGCGCCTTCCGCTTCCTCGGTGGCCGGTTCCACTGCGGACGGCCCTGGAGCCCCTACGGCGTCACCGTGGCCCTCGAGGACTGCGTCGACCACCAACCCGACGGCGCCGCCGCCGTGGCCGAGAACTTCTTCGCCACGGGCACACCGGTGGGCACCCACGACAACGACGGTTGGCCCAGCTTCGCAGGCTGGCCCCGGCCCGAGTCCCTCACCCACGAGGGCACCTACTGGAAGTGGATCGAGCGGGCATGGCGGGGCGGTCTGCGGATCATGGTCAACGACCTGGTCGAGAACCGGGCCCTGTGCGAGCTCTACCCCCTGAAGGCCGGCACCAGCTGCAACGACATGGACAGCGCCCGCCTCCAGGCCCAGGACATGTACGCCCTCCAGGACTACATCGACGCCCAGTACAAGGGGCCGGGGAAGGGGTGGTTCCGCATCGTGCGCTCGCCGACCGAGGCCCGCGCGACCATCAACTCTGGAAAGCTGGCCGTCGTCCTCGGCGTGGAGGTGTCGGAGGTGTTCGACTGCGGGCGCGATGGCGACACCCCCCTCTGCAACGAGGCGCAGATCGACGCCAACCTCGACGAGCTGCACGACCTCGGCGTCCGGTCGCTGTTCCCGGTGCACAAGTTCGACAACGCCCTGGGCGGCACCGCGTTCGACGACGGCGCCACCGGCACCCTGGTCAACACCGGCAACAAGTACGCCACCGGTGAGTGGTGGGATGCCCAGCCGTGCCCGCCGGGCTCCCCGGAGGCCGACAACTCCCCCACCAACCTGTCGATGGACCAGGACGCGCTGTACGCCATCTTCGGCGAGGCCGTGGCCCCGCTTCTCGGCGGCGACCTGCCCGCCTACCCGCCGGGGCCGCTCTGCAACCCCAAGGGCCTGACCGACCTCGGTGTCCACGCCATCGAGGCCCTGGCCGACCGGGGCATGATCATCGAGACCGACCACCTGAGCGTGAAGGCGCGTCAGCAGGCCCTGACCTTCCTCGAGGCCCGGGGCTACTCCGGGCTCATCACCAGCCACAGCTGGGGCGACGGCACCTCGCAGTCGCGGATCCAGGATCTGGGCGGCGTGGTGGCGCCCTACGCCGTCACCTCCTCGGACTACGTCCCCCGCTGGGAGGATGCCCGTGCTCGCCAGCCAGACGGCACCTTCTTCGGCATCGGCTACGGCACCGACACCAACGGCCTGGGCGCCCAGGCCGGCCCCCGGCCCGGTGCGGCCCAGAACCCGGTGACCTACCCGTACACGACCTTCGATGGCGGCACGGTGATGCACCAGTCCCGGTCCGGCACCCGGCTCTGGGACATCAACACCGACGGCGCCGCCAACTACGGCCTGTTCCCCGACTGGGTGGAGGACCTGCGCCTTCTCGCCGGACCACAGATCGTCGACGACCTGGCCAACGGGGCCGAGACCTACCTCCAGATGTGGGCCCGCGCCGAGTCCGCCGCCACGCGGTAGCTGGCCCGGTCGACGGTCCGCCTCGTTCGTGCGGCCCGGCCATTCGGTCCGAACAGTCCTTGCTTCAGCATCATCGATCCCAAGGGCGTGAGCGGGGGACGAGCAGAGCCCGGTGCCCGGGGTGCGGGACCACGAGGCGAGGGGAGGCTGGGCCGCGCCTTGCGGGCGCCGGCCCAGGGACGCCGGTCGACGGCAGTCGCCTCAGCCACCCACGTCGGTGCAGGCGAGGACCTCCTCGCAGGCGCTGCGGATGGCCGTGACCGTCGCCAGCGTGTTGCCATCGGTGGTGTCCACCGCGGTGATGATGCCGACCAGGCGGCCATCGGCGACGGCGACGGCGGCACCGAGGGGAAGGATGACGGCGTCGGCGCGGATGGTGAGGGTGTCCTCCGGGCCGTCGAGCGGCTCCTCGACCGAGACGGTGACCGGCAGCGGAGGACCGTCCGCGGACGGGAGGATCACGGCCAGGAGGGACCCGGGGGCGAGGGTGACCTCCGCCGGGAGCCAGGTCCGCGCGGTGCCCTCGGTCTCCGTCGTGGCCACCAGGCCCAGGGCCCGGTCGGGATCCCAGGTCCAGGCCTCCACCGTATCGTCGCTGTCGCGGATCGTGATGGGCCCCGGTGGGAACACCGTCGAGGCGGCCACCACGTCGTAGGCCGTGAGCCAGTAGGTGCGCTCGGCATCCCTGGACACCGCGACCGCGAGGCCCTCGAGGGTGGCGTCGCTGCCCGTCGCGTTGGCGTCGAGGAGGATCTCCGAGACGCTCGGGTCGGACGACGGCCGGGGCGCGATGCTCGCTCCGGCCTCCCCTGCCGGGGGCGGAGCGGGTCCGTCGGCGTTCTCGGCCCGGGCGACGCGGGCGTCCATGATGGCGTAGGTCGTGGCGGTGGCGGCTCCCGCGGCCAGGCCCATGGCGAGGGCGAGGGCGGCCAGAGCCCGCAGCGATCGGGGGAGGAGCCGACCCCGGAAGAGCTGACGCCCGTCGCGTCGGGCCTGGCGGAGGCGACGTCGGCGTTCCTGGGGCGAGGGGGCCGGGATGTCGGTGACGTCGGCGCCACTGCGCCGGGCCACGCTCACGTCACCGTCACGGACCACCGTGAACCAGGGGACCTCGGGGGGAGCGCCGGGGCCTGACCCCTCCGGCAACTCGGGCGCGGGTTCGTCACCACCGCCCGCTGTTGCCGGCGGGGCTTCCTCATCGGGGCTCGACGGCGACGGGACGTGGACACCGTCATGGTCAGGGCGCACTCAGACCCCCGGGCGTGGTCGTCGTGGTGGTCGTCGTCGAGGTCGAGGGCGGCGTGGTCGTGGTCGTGGTCGTGGTCGTGGTCGTGGTCGTGGTCGTGGTCGTGGTCGTGGTCGTGGTCAGCGGAGCGGTGGTGCTCGTCGTCGAGGTCGAGGTCGAGGTCGACGTCGACGGCGGCGGCGGCGGCGGAGGAGGTGGCG
>JBBSMQ010000044.1:0-28351 GCA_038233075.1 Acidimicrobiales bacterium | reverse complement strand
GGGCTGGTCGGTCTCGGGGTCGTTGCCGAACCCGCACCAGTAGCCGCCGTTGTCCTTGTTGAGCTGCTCGTTGGGGATGGAGCCCTCGACCACGAGCACGAAGGGCTCGAGCTCGCCTCGGTCGGCCTTGAAGAACCACTCGAGGAAGTCATCGGCCCCGCCGGCGGGGCCCGACTCGAAGTCGATCAACGGCCAGTGCATCGCGATCTTGGGCAGACCGGGGAGGGCGCCGAGCGCGATCTCCTCGATGCTTGGCTGGGTGGCGGCGGTGAGGGCGACGGAGTCGCCGTCACAGCTCAGACCGGCGTTGATCCACAGGATGTGGACGACGGGGTCCTCCGGCGGGGCTTCGGTGGTCGACATGGAACCTCCCAGGTCGGAAGACCTTCGTGTGCGGTGCGTCACACACCTGGGTAGTCCCGATGAGGCCGGGCTGCAATGGGTGCAGGCTGCACCCATCACGATTGGGGGGTCACCCGCCGGGGTGTTGACGAGCGCGCCTTCGCCGTGGTCAATGGGGGTGGTGGCGCCGTACCTGGTGATGCCCGAGGACCGGGAGTGGTTCGCGCGCTGCCGGCGCGCCTGGGATCTGGGTGCCCTCGAGCGCCGCGCCCTGGCGGGGCCCGACGCTCCGTCCGCGCCGGGCTGGGACACGTCACCGGCGGTCCGCGACGCCCTCTCGGTGCACTACTTCCCGGGCATGTGGACCTGGGACCGGTCGATCGTCGCCCCCCTCGTCGGCGCCGCGCTCGATCGAGCGGGAGCGACCGAGCAGGAGCGGGAGATCGTCGCCGGCTTCGTCGCCTGGGCGCCCGGGGTGGATGCCTTCGTCCCCATCCGCGTCGAGGGCGACGTCGAGGCGGCGGTGCCCGACCCGGTGATCGCGGACCGGTCCCTCGGCACCGACGACGGTGCCCCGGTGCGCTACCGCGACCGGCTGCCGCTGGTGGTGCTCGACGACGACGGCCGGTGCTGGCTGGTCCAGCGCCACATCGTCGCCGAGTGGTCCGGTCCCGAACGCCTGGCCCTCGACGAGCGAGCCCTCACCGCGTCGTGGGCGTGGCAGACCCAGGAGCTGGCCCTGCCGCCGGTGGGGGTGATCCACGACGAGGTCCGGGTGGCGCCGCTGGCCGTCCGCCGCACCGCGGTCGACCTGGCCCCCGGCGAGGCCGAGCGCGCCGGCGCCCGTCTGGGCCGGGCCGTCATGGACATGCTCGGTCCCACCGGTCCCCTGGACCCGAACCCGGACTGGGCCCACTGCCGACTGTGCCCCTTCCGCACCCCGTGCGTGGCCATGAACCGGGGCGAGGATGCCGAGGTGCTCCTCGCCGGGTACCGCCACCGCTCGCGCCCCCGACCCGAAGAGGGCCGGCTCGGCGGCGGATCCTGGAGCGTCGGTCGCGGCGCCCGCCCCCCCACCTTCGGCACCGACGACCGCTGAGCGCACGCGGCCAAGGGGAGCGTTCGATGGCCACTCGTGGGTAGGGGCGAGGAGCGAGAGCGGAACGGGCCGGGTACCGTGACCCGCGTCACCGATCGAGGAGCACCGTGCACGAGCTGGCCATCACCGAGAGCGTCGTCCGCTCCGTGGAGGGGCACTGCGGCGGCCGGCGCGTCGACGAGGTGACCCTGGTGATCGGTCGCCTGTCGGGCGTGGTGGCGGACTCGGTGCGGTTCTGCTTCGACCTGTGCACCCAGGGGACCGTCGTGGAGGGGGCCCGTCTGGAGATCATCGACGCGCCCGGTCGGGCCTACTGTCGGACGTGCGCCACCGACGTGGAGCTGCCCGACCTGATCGCCCTGTGCCCGTGCGGCAGCGCCGACCTGGACATCACCGGGGGCCAGGAGCTGCGCATCGAGAGCGTGGAGGTCTTCGCCTCCGAGGACGTGGAGGTCGACGGCTGATGTGTGCCACCTGCGGGTGCGAGGGCGGAGGCGCCCGGGTGACCGACCCGGCCCACCCCGATGCGCACCACCACGACCACCCACACGACCACGACCACGACCACGACCACTCCCACGACGGTCACACCCACGATCACGGTGCTGGTCATGCCCACGCCGGCGACGACGTCGGGCCCGCGCCGAGCGGCACCGACGAGGGCCACCGCCACGACGGCGGGCGGGCACCGGACGGGGCGGTCACCACGGCCGCGGCCACCGAGACCTTGACCCTGGAGCAGGAGGTGCTGGCCCAGAACGACGTCGGTGCGGCTCGCAACCGAGGCTGGTTCGAGGGCCGCGGCATCCTGGCCGTCAACCTCATGAGCTCGCCCGGCTCGGGCAAGACCACCCTCCTGGAGCGCACCATCGCCGACCTCGCCGAACGGCGTGAGATGGCCGTCGTGGAGGGCGACCAGGAGACCCTCTTCGACGCCGAGCGCATCCGGGCCACCGGGGCCAAGGTGGTGCAGATCAACACCGGCAGCGGCTGCCACCTCGACGCCGACATGCTCGCTCGCGGCCTCCGGGTGCTGGAGCCGACCGCGGGCTCGATCGTGCTCATCGAGAACGTGGGCAACCTGGTCTGCCCGGCCCTGTTCGACCTGGGCGAGGCGGCCAAGGTGGTGATCATGTCGGTCACCGAGGGGGCCGACAAGCCCCTCAAGTACCCGCACATGTTCCGAGCCGCCGACCTGGTGGTGCTGAACAAGGTCGACCTGCTCCCCTACGTCGACTTCGACGTCGAGCGCTGCATCGCCGATGCTCGTCGACTCAACCCCGACGTCGAGGTGCTCCCCCTCTCGGCCACCACCGGCGAGGGCCTCGACGCCTGGTACGCCTGGCTCGGCGCCGCCGGCGACTGTCGGTGGCCGACACCTCGTGGGCGCGCGCCAGCGAGGGGCTAGGAGGTCGGCTCGTCCCAGATGGCCAGCCGGCGCCAGAGCACCTTGGACGTGCGCGTGACCAAGCCCAGCTCGATGAGCAGGTTCCGCACCTTGCGCAGTGAGTCGCGCACCTCCTGGCGACTCGGCGTCCCCGGCCCGTAGGCCTCGGCGATCACCGTCGCAGGGATGTCGTAGGCGCGCACGATGGGTTTCGGCGGCCGCATCATCACTCCGGCCATGACACCGAGGATCATCGGGGCCCGGTGGGCGATCACCTGACGGCGCCACCACGGGAGCTGGGGCACGTGCCGCTTCAGGTACTGCCGGGCGAACGACAGGTGGCGGGCCTCCTCGGTGACGTGGATGCGCATGATCCGCTCGATCAAGGGGTGCAGGTCTTCGTCGCGGCGGAGGGCCTGTCGCTGCACGTGGTCGATCGGGTCCTCGCCGCCCAGGACGAACACGAAGAACATGGCGGGGAAGCTGCGGGCCATCCGCACGACGAGCCGGGAGCCGAGCCGGAGGTCCCATGACAGGCCGGCGGCGTCTAGGCCGCTGCGGTTCACGAACTCCTGGAACATCAGGGAGTGTTGGGCCTCCTCGATCACCTCGTGGTACGCGTAGCGGAACTCTGGGGCGTGGTCGGGAAGGCCGAAGGCGTACTCCAGCAGGCCCCGCTTGAGGACGTTCTCGAACTGGAGACCGGCCTTCATCGTGCACACGATCGAGTGCAGTCCCATGCGCGCCCGGACCTCGGACGGCTGAGCCTGGTACCAGGCGGTGGCGCCCAGCGGGTCGGTGGCCGGCAGCTCCCAGCGCGGGTCGGTCGCATCGATGGCGAAGTCGGGGTCGTCCCAGGGGACGTCGACGAAGGCATCGAAGTGCTTCACGACCGACTGGTGGCTCAGGCGCTGGACCAGGTCGTTCCAGCGGTCATCTCCCACCTCCTCGACGAGGCGGTCGGGTGCGGTCGAGGCGTGGGTTGCTGCGGTCATGAGGGCTCTCCAGTGGGTGCGGGGGTGGGCAGGTCGGCGAAGAGGGGTTCGACGAGCGCCGCGAACGCGTCACGGACCTCGGCGAGGTGGGCCTCGTCGGCACCGACGATCCGGCCCAGGGCGAGGCCGTCGAGGACGCTGAAGGCCATGCGCATCCCGTTGGTGGCGAAGGCCGGGTCGGAGATGCCGGGGAACAGGTCGCGGAAGGAGGCCACCGCGGCATGGAAGAAGCGCTCCTCGACCTCGACGAAGCGCCGGTGCAGGGCGGGGTCGGTGCGAGAGGCGACGGCGAGCTCGAGCCAGGCCTCGAAGGTGGAGCCGAAGCACAACCTCCACATCTGCTCCAGGGCTGCCCCCGGCGAGCGCTGCTCGGGGGTGACCTCGGCGAAGGCCTGGCGGAAGTCGCTCATGCGCTGGTCGAGGAGGTGCTCGACGGCGGCGAGGACGAGGTCCTCCTTGGTGGGGAAGTGGTGGACCTGGGCACCTCGCGAGACGCCGGCGCGTCGAGCGACCTCGGTCGTGCTGGTCCCCGACCAGCCCACCTCGATGAGCGAACCGATGGTCGCGTCGACCAACCGACCCCGGGTCGACGCGCTGCGCTCGGCCTGGGTGCGGCGTGACGGGGCGTCGGCGGAGGTCGGCATCACGCGATCCTGGCATGACTCTTACAAACAGTCAAGACTGAATGTAAGTCGGGAGCGAATCGACACTCCTGGGGTCGGCCCCGCCTCCGACCTCGCACCATCTGGTACGTGGGGCCCGGAGCCACCGACTGCTGGGCGGCTGCCCCCGCCTCCGCGCGGGGCGTGACCGTGGCCGCCGTCTGACGCCCGGCGGCCGGTGGATCAGCGCAGGACGTAGACGGCGGGGCTGATCTTGCCGATCATCTGGTAGATGCCGAGGAGGCAGTTGCCCACCTCGACCTCGTAGGCCTGGTCACCGATGGCGGCCCGGTAGTGATCGGGCCGTCGCTGCAGACGGGCCAGGCGCAGCATCTGGCGACTGGTGTGCCGCTGGCCCTGCTCCTCATCGTGCTCACGCCACTCGGTGCTGAGCTCATCCCGGTGCTCGATGCGGAACCCGGCGTCACCCAGGGCCCGCTCGAAGAGGACCCGGTCGGCGCTGGCGGGCACGACGCGGTTGGCCGCCCAGAGTCGATCTGCCTCCACCGGTTCCAGGTCCGCGGTGGCGAACATCTGGTAGACGAGCAGCGGGGCGCCGGCACGCAGCACCCGGCGGCACTCGGCGAACGCGGTGCGCAGGTCCTCGACGTGCACCAGCAATCACGGACCCAGACGAGGTCGAAGACCGCAGGGGCGAAGGGCAGGTCCTCCACCACTCCCCGGGTCACCTGCAGCTGCCGGTCACCGTGGGTGCGACGCATCCGAGCGAGGTTCCCCCGCGCCGGCTCGATGCCCGTGACCCCGCACCACCGGTCCGCGACCTCGACGAGGTGGCGGGCGTCGCGACTGCCGACATCGAGGGCGTGCCAGCCGGCAGTGAGCCCGAGCTCGGCGGCGACATCGAAGAACAGCCCCGAGCCGCGGGGGTCAAGGCTCTCGTCCACGACCTCGTCGAGACCCTCGTAGAACCGCTCGACCTCGTCGCTGTAGGAGGCGTCGACGACGCGCCGCCAGGCGCGGCTCGGCTCCTCGGACACAGCCGCATCCTTGCCGCCCGCGGCGAACCACGCCCTGCGGATCCGTGGGGCCAGACTCGCGACCATGCGGATCTTGCGCCTCGACCATGTCCAGCTGGCGATGCCACCCGGTGAGGAGGACGCCGCGACGGCGTTCTACGAGGGCCTGCTGGGTCTGTCCCGGGTTCCGAAGCCACCGCACCTCGAAGCGCGCGGCGGATGCTGGTTCGAGGACGGGGAGGTCAAGGTCCACCTCGGGGTGGAGCAGGACTTCCGGCCCGCCCGCAAGGCGCACCCGGCGCTGATCGTCGACGACCTGGCGGCCGTCATCGCCGTGCTCCGGGGCGGGGGTGCGACCGTGACCGACGGCGCGCCCCTGGAGGGCTACCAGCGGATCGACGTCGAAGATCCCTTCGGCAACCGCATCGAGCTGATGCAGCCGGTCTGAGCGACGCGGGGACGATTCCGGTCAAGACGACGCGGCGGCGATGGCGGCCTGGCCGATGCTGATGCCGCCGTCGTTGCAGGGGACGCGGTGGTGCTCCAGGACCTCGAGGCCCCGGGCCCGCAGATCGTCGGCCACGACCTCGGACAGGCGCCGGTTCTGGAACACGCCGCCGGTGAGCACCACGGTGCCCACCCCCGCCGCGCCCGCCAGCTCGGCGGCCAGTGCCGCAACGCCGCGCCCCAGCGCGTCGTGAGCAGCGGCCGCGACCTCTGACGGCGGACGGCCCCGGCCCAGCTCGGTCACCAGACGGGCCACGAGGGCACCCGGGTCGAGCACGGCCACGCCGTCGATGCGATCCGACGACAGGACCTCGTCCCACTCGACGACGTCGACGCGCTCGACCTGCCGGGCCAGGGCCTCCAGCTCGATGGCGGCCTGGGCCTCGTAGGTGGCCCGGACCCGACCGGTGACGAGCGAGCCCAGGGCGTCGAACAGGCGGCCCACGCTGGACGTGAGGGGTCCCTGAGCGGAGGTCACCAGGCCCGTCACCCCGTCGGCCATGGTCGGGTCGACCGACGGCGGGGGGTCCGGCGCCAGACCGGCGGCGTGGCGCCAGGCGGCCGCCATGCGCCATGGCTCACGGATGGCCGCCGCCCCGCCGGGCAGGGTCAGGGGCCGCAGGTGGCCGACTCGCCGGGAGGCCTCCAGGTCGGCCACCAGGTACTCACCGCCCCAGAGGGTGCCGTCGGTGCCGTAGCCGGTGCCGTCGAAGGCCACCCCCAGCACCGGCCCGGCGCGACCGTGCTCAACCAGGCACGAGGCCACGTGGGCGTGGTGGTGCTGGACCCCGAGCAGGGGCCGGTCGAGGTCGAGGGCCAGCTTGGTCGAGAGGTACTCGGGGTGGAGGTCGTGGGCCACGACCGCGGGGTCGAGGTCGTAGAGCCCGAGCAGGTGATCGATGGCCTGGAGGAAGGAGCGATGGGTGGCCAGGTGCTCCAGGTCGCCGATGTGGTGGCTGGCCACCACGGTCGCGTCCCAGGCCACGGCGACGGTGGACTTGAGCTCCGCCCCCACCGCGAGGATCGGTCGTCCCGTCGGACGCGGGAGGGTCAGGGGCTCAGGAGCGAAGCCGCGGGAGCGGCGCAGCAGGCGGACCCCGTCGGCGGTGGCGCGGGCCACGGAGTCGTCGCAGCGGATGTGGATGGGACGGTCGTGGGTGAGCAGCCCGTCGACCATCGGCCCGAGCCGGGCCACGGCGTCGTCGTCGGTGTGGGCGATGGGCTCGTCGCTGATGTTCCCGCTCGTCATCACCAGGGGACGGTCCACCGCGGCCAGCAGCAGGTGGTGCAGGGGGCTGTAAGGCAGCAGCAGGCCCAGCTCGGGGAGGTCCGGGGCCACCGCGGCCGCCGTCGGCGCGTCGCCGCGGCGGGGGACCAAGACGATGGGCCGACCGGGGTCGGCCAGGGCCACCTCGGAGGCCTCGTCGAGGTGGCCCAGGGACCGGGCCGCGCCCAGGTCGGCCACCATCACCGCGAAGGGCTTGTCGTCACGCACCTTGCGCCGCCGCAGCTCGACCACCGCACCCTCGTCGGTGGCATCGACGGCGAGGTGGTAGCCGCCGACGCCCTTGAGGGCGACGATCGCGCCGCCGGCCAGGGCCGCGGCCGCCGCGGTGAGCCCGGCGTCGCCCTCGGCCCGGACGATGCCGTTCGGTGACCGCCACGCCACCCGCGGGCCGCAGGCCGGGCAGGCGTTGGGCTGGGCGTGGAAGCGGCGGTCGGACGGGTCCTCGTACTCCCGCCGACACGCCGGGCACATGGTGAAGCCGGCCATGGTGGTGGCCGGGCGGTCGTAGGGGACGGTGCGGGTGATCGTGTAGCGGGGGCCGCAGTCGGTGCAGTTGGTGAACGGGTACCGGTGGCGGCGGTCATTGGGGTCGTCGACCTCCGCGAGGCAGGCGGCGCAGGGGGCGGTGTCGACCCCGATGGGCGAGGTGGCGGGTCCGCCGGTGCGAGTGGTGTCGATGCGGAAGCCGCGGTCGGTGGCACCCGACGGAAGGGCCTCGGCGACGATGTCGCTGACCCGCGCCCGCGCCGGAGGCTCGTCGCGCACCACCCGGGCGAGCTCGTCCAGAGCGTCGGCTGGACCCTGCACCTCGATCACCACGCCCTGGCCCTCGTTGCGCACCACGCCGTCGAGTCCCAGGGCGGTGGCGTGACGGTGCACGAAGGGACGGAACCCCACGCCCTGCACGGTGCCGGTGACCCGCAGGCGCCGTCGGGCCGGGCGGGGGGCGGGATCCGGTGCGGTCAACAGATCCGCGGCAGGGGGTCGCCCACGAGCATGTCGACGATACGGGTGCCACCGAAGCCGGTGAGGAGCACGACGACGCCGGCAGGGTCGGCCGCCACCTCGCCGATGCGCGCCGCTCCGGCCCCGACCGGGAGGCTCTGCATGGCGGCGAGCGCGGCGTCGGCGTCCTCGGCGGCGACCACGGCGAGGAGCTTGCCCTCGTTGGCGACGTAGAGCGGATCGATGCCGAGCAGGTCGCAGGCGCCGCCCACCGCGGCGTCGATGGGCAACAGGGCCTCGTCGAGCACGATGCCCAGGTCGGTGTCGCGAGCCAGCTCGTTGGCCACGGTGCCGACCCCGCCCCGGGTGGCGTCGCGGAGCCAGCGGGTGCCGGGGGCAGCGGCCAGCACCGCGGCCACCAGGTCGCCCAGGGGGGCGGTGTCGGAGCGGATGTCGGCCTCGAGGTTGAGGTCGCCACGGGCCAGCATCACGGCCATGCCGTGGTCGGCGATGGTGCCCGAGGTGAGGACCACGTCGCCGGGACGCACCCGCTCGGCGCCCAGGTCCACCCCCTCGGGGATGACGCCGACCCCGGTGGTGGTGATGTAGGCGCCGTCGGCCGCGCCGCGCTGCACGACCTTGGTGTCGCCGGTGACGATGGTGATGCCGGCCACGGTGGCGGCCGCGGCCATGTCGGCGACGAGCCCGCGCAGCTCCTCGACCGCGAAGCCCTCCTCCAGCACGAAGGCGGCCGCCATCCACTGCGGTCGGGCGCCGGCCACGGCCAGGTCGTTCACGGTGCCGTTGACGGCGAGGTCACCCATCGACCCGCCCGGGAAGCGGCGGGGGTTGACCACGAAGGAGTCGGTGGTGAAGGCCAGGCGGTCCCCCGAGGGAAGGGCGAGGGTGGCGGCGTCGGGCAGCGGACCCTGACGGTCCTCGCCGGCGAAGGCGTCGAGGAACACGGCGTCGACCAGCGCCGCGGACGCCTTGCCCCCGGCGCCGTGGGCCAGGGTGACGACCTCGTCGTTGAGGCGGGGCCGACGTCGGCGGAACGATTCGATGCGTTCGAGGACCGCGGCCTCGCGCCGGTTCGGGCCCGCTCCCTCGGTGGTGGCACCGGTCTCAGCCATGGATGTCTCCTCCGGTCGGCGCGACGGCGGGCCCCGGTGCCGTCGCGACCGAGGCTTCGGTCGTCGTCGCCTCCTGCACGGACCGCCAGAGAGCGGCGCTCAGCGCGGCCTGCGTCTCCTGGATGCGGTGCACGCTGTCGGAGTCGACGACGAGGCAGTGGTCGAGGCCGGCCCGGCCCATGTCCCCCCCGTCGTAGCCGGCCAGGCCCACGGTGAGCAGGCCTCGCTCCTTGGCCTGGGCGAACGCGACCAGCAGGTCCTCGCTGTTGCCGCTGGTGGAGAAGCCCACGGCGACGTCGGCGGGGTGAGCGTGGGCGATGAGCTGGCGGGAGAAGACCAGGTCGAAGCCGACGTCGTTGCCCAGAGCGGTGAGCACGGCCGAGTCGTCGACGAGGGATCGGGCCGGCAGCGAGGCTCCGGTGGGTGGTCGGGTGAGCAGGGTGACGAGGCCGGCGGCGTCGGTCGAGCTCCCCCCGTTGCCGAAGGCGAAGACCTGGCCTCCGCTCTGGATGCGGGCCGCGATGTCGCGCGCCGCGGCGCGCACCTGGTCGTCGAGCCGGGCCAGGGTGGCGTCGCGGAGCGACGTGCTGGTGGCGGCCTTGCCCCGGGCGGACTCGATGAGGTCGTCGAGGAGGGCGTCGGGGTCGTCCTCGGCGCCGTCGAGGAAGGGGTAGAGGAAGTCGGTCACGGCTCCACCCGGTCGAGGGCGGCGATGGCGGTGCCGGCGTGGACGAGGAGCAGGTCGTCGCGCGCCACCGGTCCGACGAGGGACACGTCGACCTGCTCGAGGCCGCACGCGGTGCGCACCTGGGCATCGGGTCCGGCCCCGGCGGCGACCACCTCACCCACGCGGCCCTCGTCGGAGCAGGTGATGCAGACCTCACCCTCCCCACCGTCGTCCGCCGACGGTGTGAGCAGACCGGGGTGCTCGAAGCACACGTGGGTGAGCTCCCAGAGCAGGTGGTAGCGGAGGACCAGGCGTCCGTCGTGGGGGGCGGTGCCGTCGGGGTCGTCGATCCGCACCAGGTGGTCGACACGAACAACAGCCGCGGCGGGACCGGCGGCGATCCACACGGTGGTGGCGCCCCACGCCGGGGCGCGGCGCCACAGGTCGGCCACCACCGGTTCGGAGGTGGTGCTGACGGCGAGGATCACGTCACCGGGGCGGACCACGGCTCGCAGCGCCGAGATCGGGTCCGGGGCCACGATGGACACGGCCGGCAGGGCCCGGGTGCCGACGATCACGGGGTGGACGAACTCGACGGCGACGTGGCGGGCATGCTCGTTCCACTCGGGCGAGACGCACCACATGGTGGCCCCGGCGGCGAAGCGTCGAGCCAGGGTGAGAGCGGCCCCGGCCAGCGGTTCCTCGGCATCGACGCCGTCACCGGGCCCGGGCGCGAGGGCGGGGGCGGGCGGGCCCGGGTCGGGCGGGGCATCACTGGGGGAGCGGGATCCGCCGGCCATCGGACTCCTCGAATGGGGTCGGGGACCGCAGCGTAGGCCCGTCGGGGCCCATGTGCTCCCCGTCACAGCGCGGCCCCACCACCCTCACCCGCGAGGTGACGGTTGACACGTCGTCCGTGGCCGGGGACCCTGGGGTCCCCAGGACCCAGGTCCGACGGCCGGAGGTGAAGGTGTCGACGACGGAACAGAGCGCGAGCGCGGCGGATGCCGCCCTTGCGGCCAGCCCATCCGACGCCGGTCGCGAGGCCAACGGCAGCCGTCAGTGCGAGTTCTCCCTGGCGCCGCCCGTCCACATCCACTATCCCGCCATCCTGCTGCTGCTCGCCGAGGAGTCCCGTCACGGCTACGCGCTGGTGGGGAGCCTGCGCGACCTCGGGTTCGGTCCGATCAGCCGGCCCAGCGTCTACCGGGCGCTCGGTGATCTGGAACGGGACGGACTGGTGACGTCCTGG
The DNA here is from genome assembly GCA_038233075.1 of Acidimicrobiales bacterium. GTDB lineage: Bacteria > Actinomycetota > Acidimicrobiia > Acidimicrobiales > Iamiaceae > Iamia. Next base: position 17,097 of record JBBSMQ010000044.1, on the reverse strand, counting down.
GACGCGGCGCCGCTGGCCGGGTCCACCCGCCACGTCTACGCCGTGACCCCCGCCGGTCACCGACGGCTGGCCGAGTGGATAGACGTCGTCGCTCGCGAGCGCGACGCGCTCGACGGGATGGTCGACCGCTTCGTCCAGCGGCGCCCCGGCGACGCCGCCATCGACTGAGAGGCCGGCGTCGGCTCGCGCCGACCGTGGCGGTGTCGCTCACGTGACGTCCACCCCGGCCGGCAGGAGGTCGGGCAGGTTGCCGTCGGCGTCGAGGGGCAGCGGCGCCGGAGCGCTGAGGATCTCGAGGTCGGATCGGGCCCCGGCCTCCTCCAGGAGTGCCTGCGATGCCCACACCCGGTCCAGGTGCAGGGTGTCGCGGATCCACAGGATGCGGGCCTGGGCCGGCTCCCGCAGCCCGATGAGCGGGAGGGCGGTGGCGATGAGCTCAGCGTCGGCGGCGAGGTCCAGCGGCACCTTGGCGGCGGCGACGTGCCCCGCGGTGAGGGCGTTGGTCCGGGTCGCGGTCCAGTCGGCCTGAGCCAGGACCCGGCTTCGACACAGCTCAGCCAGCCCGAGGCCGAGAGCGTTGCCATGGGTCCCGGGCGATAGATCGCGGATCGCGATCACCCGGACCTGCGTCGCCGGCATGGTCGCGTTGGGAGGACGAGCGTCGCCAGGAAGGGCCTCCTTGCGGCCCACGACGTTGGTGTCGAGGCCGGCCCCGCTGATGTCCTTGCCGATCCGATCGACGAGGAGCACGTCGACCGGGGCGAAGGGCAGGCGCGGCATCCACTCCCTCGCCTGGCGCAGCAGCCCGGGCTCCTCGTCGAGGATGCGGTCAGCGGAGATGCCGGCCACCAGCGCGGTGCGGTCGTCGTGGCCCTCGACCAGCGCGATGCCCCCGAGGAGGGAGCTGCGAGTGACCAGGGTCGGCACCACGTCGGCCAGCACCGCGTCCCACCCGTGCTCGATGACGGCCCGGTGGTAGGTGGCCGCCCCGCGGTGCTTGCCCAGGCCGATCATGAACATCTTGGCGATGCCGCTCTCGATGGGACCGGTGAACATGGTGTGGGGCTTCACCCGGTTCACCACGAGGAGGTGGTCGGCGGCGTGGGCCAGGCGGTCCGACCACAGCGGGATGCCGAGGCGGGACCGTCCCAGCGAGACGACGTCCATCGACGCCCGCACCTCGCACCCCAGCGCTTCGGGCGTCATCCCGTAGCCGGCGAGCACCCGGCACTGACCCTCGACGGTGGCGCCTCCGTGGCTGCCCATGGCGGGCACCAGGAAGGGCTTGGCGCCCCAGGCGTGGACCCGGTCGACGACGGCGCGCAGCGCGACCGTGATGTCGGCGATGCCCCTGCTGCCACCAGTGAGGGCGACGGTGTCGCCGGGGCGGATGCGCCCGTCCACGCCGAGGTGGTCGAGGGCGGCATCGACCGCGGCGGCGACATCATCGACGACGGGGCTGCTCCGGTGCAGGGCGACGAGGGCGCCCTCCGGGAACGGAGGCGATGCCTGGCTCACCCGTGCGCCTCCGCCGCGCCGTCGGGGCGGGCCGAGCCCGCGGGTCGGTGAGGAGCCGGTTCGGACACCGCCGGGGACCGTAGCCCCGTGGCGGGCGATCGCTCGCCGGACCGGCCGCCGAGCGCGCCGGGTCAGCGGCCCCGGACCGCCGCCGACAGGGCCGCGAGGTCGCCCTTGGGGACGCGGTCGGCGGTCAGCAAGCCGTTGACCTCCTGGTAGGTGTCGGTGAGCTGGGTCCAGCACGCGCCGGCGAGGACATCGCTCTCATGGACCACTGCCTCGGCACCGCTGCACCAGCTCATCAGCGGTCCGCACCCGGTCGTAGCCCCAGCTCGAGCCGTCGACACCGAGGGCGGACCCGTCCTCGGTCGTGTCGGCCACCAGACGATCGTTGAGGCAGAACCGGTTGTCGGCGATGGTGACCGACCGCAGCGCCGCGGTCGACTCCACCGGCTCGAGCTCGTGGCCGCCGCAACCCGGGTCGGGGATGGGTGATGGGGTCGATCATCGGGCCCGAAGCCGGCCCACCGGAGACCGGGCCGGATCCAGCAGCAGGTCGATCAGGCCTCGATGACCACGACCGGGGGGTCGTCGATGCCGTGCTGCTCGGCGCACAGGGCCCGGTAGAAGGGCAGCACCATGTGGGCATCGATCACCAGCTCGACGTTGCCCTCGGCGTCGAGGTTGAGGTTGGCACCGTGGATCGTGAACCAGACGTCGGTCACCTCGGTGGTGGTCGCGGGCACGGTGAGGGTGTGGACCGACCCGGCGGGCTCGTAGAGGTAGGAGCCCGCGGTGCTGACCTGGTCCGGGGTCTCGGCGTAGTGCCAGCTGCCGCTCTGGGTGAAGGCGTAGACGTGGCCGGTGTGCTTGTGGGTCTGGACCACGGTGCCGGGGTTGAAGCGGTTGCGGATCACCCAGATGCCGTTGGCCAGGTCGACCTGGAGCACCTGGATGAGGCCCTCGTCGCCCAGGTCGACGAAGGGGAGGTCGTCCTCCCCTCGGTGGATCGTCTGCGGTGCGTCCATGACAGCGGCCATCGCCTGCTCCTCTGCGGTCGGGCCCACCACGGTAGGCCGGTCGTCGGCGCGGCCGCGGCGCCACGTCGGACTGCCTGTGGCCCGGCATCGACTGAGGTGATTGGGGGAGCGGAGGACGTCGTGCACCTGGGCGAGGAGGTCGTCGTCCACCCACCCCATCATCACGCCGGAGACGGACCCGGGCGACCGCCCTCGCGCGACGGTCAGGTCGGGACCGGGACGGGCTGGGGTGGCGGGGGACCGACGTAACGGGCGCTGGGGCGGATGATGCGGTTGTCAGCGGCCTGCTCGAGGATGTTGGCGCACCAGCCGATCACCCGACTGACCGAGAAGGTGGGCGTGAAGAGGGTGGGCGGCAGCCCGGCGCACTCCATCACCACGCCGGCGTAGTACTCGACGTTGGCGTAGAGCTCGCGCCCGGGTTTGAGCTCAGCCAGGGTGTCCACGATCAGGCGCTCGACCTCCACCGCCATCTCCACGCGGGGTCCGCCCTGGCGCTGGGCCACCTCGCGCAGCAGGACCGAGCGGGGGTCGGCGGTGCGGTACACGGCATGGCCGAAGCCCATGATGCGCTCGCCCCGCTCCACCGCCCCCCTGATCCAGCCGGCGGCGCGCTCGGGTGATCCGATGGCGTCGAGCAGGTCGAGAGCCCGGCTGGGCGCACCACCGTGGAGCGGGCCCGACAGGGCGCCGAGGGCGCCGACGACGGCGGCGCCCAGGTCCGCCCCGGTGGAGGCGATGACCCGGGCGGTGAAGGTGGAGGCGTTGAAGCCGTGGTCGACGGTGAGCATGAGGTACTGCTCGACGGCGCGGGCCGCCTCGGGGCTGGGCTCGGCGCCGTGGACCATCCACAGGTAGTTGGCGGCGTGGCCCAGATCGGGTCGAGGCGCGACCGGCTCCGTACCCCGCGACAGGCGGTGGAGGGCGGCCACGATGGTCGGCGTGACCGCGGCGAGGCGCAGGGCATCGACCCGGAGGGTGTCGGCGTCGATGTCGTAGGTCGGGCGGAAGCCCAGGGCGGCGGCGACGGCGGAGAGGACGGTCCGCAGCCCGTCGAGCGGTCCGGGGCCGGGGGCCCGGGCGGCCACGTCGCGCAGCACCTCGTCGATGCCGTCGGGCAGGGCCCGGGCCGCCACCACCTCGGCCGCGAACGTGGAGCGGTCCTCGCCCTCGGGCAGGGCCCCGTCGAAGAGCAGGGCCCAGACATCCTCCAGGGTCCGACGCTCCGCCAGCTCCACACCGGAGTGCTGGCGGTAGTGGAAGAACCCCTCCTGGCCCCGCACGTCGCCCACCTCGGTCTCGGTGACGACCACGCCCTTGAGGCCCTTGGGGACATCGGCGGAGACCTCACCGGCGGGACGGATGGTGGCCACGCGCATGAGGTCGCGCAGAGAGACGATGCCGACGAGGGCATCCCGGTCCACCACCGGGAGGTGCCGGTAGCCCCGCTCGGCCAGACGCCCCAGGGCCTCGTCCACGGGGGTGGCCGGGTGGGCCACGTCGGGCGCGGCGGTCATCCACCGCTGCACCGGGTCGGCCTCGGCGTCGGCGTGGGCCTCGACGGCCCGGACCAGGTCGCGCTCGGTGAGGATGCCGACGGGCGGACCGGTGTCGTCGACCACCACCACCGAGCCGACGCCTGCCACCACCATGGCCCGGGCCGCGGCGGCCAGGGGCTCGTCGGCCCGGGTCGACACCACGGGGGCGCTCATCAGCTCGGCCACCGTCCCGGTCGCGGGTCGGTCCTGCACCGTCGTCTCGTCCATGTCGTCGACATTGACACCCGTCCGCACATTGATCAATCTTGAACGATGATCAATGTGTGGAGCGGGGGTCGGTGACCGAACCAGGATCCGGTCGGCTGACCACGGCAGAGGCCGCCGACCGCCTCGGGGTGAAGCCCGAGACCCTCTACGCCTACGTCAGTCGGGGTCTCATCGAGCGCCGACGGACACCGGGCGGTCCCAGCACCTTCGCGGCACGCGACGTGGAGCGCCTGGTCCGGGCCGGGCGACGATCACGCGCGCTGCCGCCCCTTGTCTTCCCCTCGTCGCTCACGCTCATCGAGGACGGGCGCTACTCCTATCGAGGTGTCGACGCGGTCGAGGCGGCGCGCACCCATCGCTTCGAGGAGGTGGCCGAGTGGCTGTGGGACGGGGCCTGGCCCGAGGAGGTCCGCTGGCCGTTCGACTCCGACGCCCTCGACGACGTCCTGGCCGCTCAGGCCGCGGCCAGCGTCGAGTGCCTCCCGCTCGACCGGTACCGGATCATCGCCGCGGTGGCAGCCGCCGCCGACGCGGTGCGCCATCGCACCGAACCCGAGGTGGTCGTGCCCGCCGCTCGCCGCCTGCTGCGGCTGCTGGCCCACGGTCTGCCCCGGGCCGACGGTCGCGAGGCCCGGCGGGTCGAGCCGACCCGCTCGATGGCCGCGGTGCTCTGGACCCGGCTCACGACGGTGCCGCGCACGCCCGAGCGCATCGCTGTGGTCGACGCCGCCCTCGTCCTGCTGACCGACCACGAGCTGGCCAGCTCGACCCTCGCGGTGCGCGCCGCCGCCATGGTCCGGGCCGACGTGTACGAGGTGGTCGGGGCGGGGCTGAGCGTCTGCGGCGGGATGCGCCACGGCGGCGCCTCCCTCGGCGTGGAGGCCCTGCTCCACGAGGCGGCCCGCTCCGGGGTGGAGCGCACCCTCGGCGCCCGGCTCGACCGGGGCGAGCGCATCCCCGGGTTCGGCCACGCCCTCTACCCCGACGGCGACCCTCGGGCCCCGGCCCTCCTCGGCCGCCTCGACGCCCTCGATGCCCCTCCGAAGGTGGTCGCGCTCATCCGGGCTGTGATCGATGGCGTGGCCGAGCGCACGGGGCTGGCGCCCAACGTCGACGCCGCCCTCGGCGGGGTGGCGGTGGCCACGCGGATGGTCCCCGGCGCCGGGGAGGCCATCTTCGCCCTGGCCCGCACGGCCGGCTGGGTGGCCCACGCCCTCGAGCAGTACGAGAGCCCCACCTTCATGCGCACCCGGGTCGACTACGTCGGAGCCCGACCCGCGGCCTCGGAGCGCCCGGGTTGACGAGGGAGGTCCGGCCCCGGACCACATGAGGTGCGGCGGTCGGTCAGGCGGGGACGGGCTCCTCGACGGTGACGGGCTCGGTGGTGTCGTCCACGGGGTTGGAGAAGACCATGACGCCGTCGGCGACGTCGCTGCGCTTGAGGGCTCGGAAGTCCTGCAGGTAGCTCTGGTGCACCTTCCACGGGAACCGGGAGCCCTGCTTGGGGAACCGGTCGACGGCCCGGGTGACGTAGCCGGAGGTGAGGGGCAGGAGCGGCTCCTCGGTGACCGAGGGGTCGGTGTTGTGCGGGGTGCATTGGCGCAGGCCGCCGTCGTGCAGGTGGTCGAGCAGGCGGGTGACGTACTCGCACGTCAGCTCGCACTTCAGGGTCCAACTGGCGTTGGTGTAACCGACGGCCATGGCCAGGTTGGGCACGCCGTCGAGCATCATCCCCTTGTAGGTCATGCGCTCGGTGAGGTCGAGCTCCTTGCCGTCGACGGTGACGCGCATGCCGCCGATGAACAGCAGCTCGAGGCCGGTGGCGGTGATGACGATGTCGGCCGGCAGCTCGGTCCCCGAGGCCAGCCGGATCCCGCTGCGGGTGAAGGTGTCGACCTGATCGGTGACGACCGAGGCAGCGCCGGCCTTGATGGTCTTGAACAGGTCCCCGTCGGGAACGACGCAGAGCCGCTGGTCCCACGGGTCGTACCGCGGGCGGAAGTGGGTGTCGACGTCGTAGCCCTTGGGCAGCTGCACCTTGGTGAGGGCGCGCAGCATGCGCTTGACCAGCGCCGGCCGCCGGCGGCTCAGCTGGTAGGAGGCCTGGGTGGTGAGGGCCTTGAACCACCGGACGACAGGGCCCGAGAGGTGGGCGGGGAGGGCCCATCGGAGGAGGTTGGCGATGGGGTCCTTGGCCGGCACCGCAGCGATGTAGCTGGGTGAGCGCTGGAGCATGGTCACGTGCTCGGCGGTCTCCGCCAGCGCCGGGATCAGCGTCACCGCGGTGGCCCCGCTGCCGATGACGACGATCCGCCTTCCAGCCGTGTCGAGGTCGTCGGGCCAGTGCTGGGGGTGGATGAGGGTGCCGTCGAAGTGCTCGGTGCCCGGGAACGGCGGCTGGTAGCCGTGGTCGTAGCGGTAGTAGCCGGTGCAGGAGAACAGGAAGCCGCAGGTGAGCTCGACGGTCTCGCCGGTGTCGGTGCGTTCGGCGGTGATGATCCAGCGGGCATCGGCGGTCGACCACTCGGCGGCGAGGATCCGGTGGTGGAACCGGATGTGGTCGTCGATCCCCTCCTCGGCCGCGGTGTCCTTGATGTACTGGAGGATCGAGTCACCGTCGGCGATCGACTTGGCCCCATCCCACGGACGGAACGAGTAGCCGAGGGTGAACATGTCGGAGTCGGAGCGGATGCCCGGGTAGCGGAACAGGTCCCAGGTGCCGCCGATGGCGCCCCGGGCCTCGAAGATAGCGTAGGAGGCCCAGGGACACTCCGTCTGGATGTGGTGGCCGGCGCCGATGCCGGAGAGGCCGGCGCCCACGATGAGGACGTCGAGGTGCTCGGCCACGGCTCAGGCTGCCCTGGCCTTGGTCAGCTTGTCGTTGAGGGTGCCCTCGTCGCCGAAGAGCCTCGTCCGCCAGGTCTCCACCAGCTCGGTAGTGTCGCGGTCGTTGGGGTGGAAGCCATTGCGGTCGTACTCCCGCAGCATGTCCCACAGCTCGCGCTGCATCAGCGGCGATGCCTTGAACCGCTTCCAGCTGGCCCGGAGCTTGCCGGGCCGATAGGTGTCGCGATCGCCCAGGAGGGAGATGGCGACCTGGACCGACATGGTGACGAGGAAGCCGGCCCGGATGGCCTTCATGCTCCAGACCCGCATACGCTCGGTGCCGCCGACCGCCTGGTAGACGTCAAAGGCGACCGCCTTGTGCTCGGACTCCTCGAGGGCGTGCCACAGGAACAGGTTGCGCACCTCGAGGTGTCCGAAGAGGTCGCGCGTCTCGCCGCTCTCATCGAGCAGCATCTCGGCCAGGGTGGCGGTGAAGTGCTCGAGGGCGGCGGTGGTGGCCAGGTTGGCCTTGGGCGGGGCGAGTCGCTCGCGCAGCGCCAGGCCCCGCTTGGTGAAGCGCTCGAAGGCCTTGACCGGGTAGCCGAGCTCGGCGAAGCGGTCGTTGAGCATCCGGTGCTCGCGCCCGTGCATGGCCTCCTGGCCGATGAAGCCGGCGACGTCGCGCTTGAGGTCCTTGTCGGTGATGTCGTCGCGGAAGTGGCGCACGGAGCGGACGAAGAAGTCCTCGCCGTCGGGGAACACGGCCGAGAGGCAGGCGCCCACGTGGCTGTGGATCAGATCGCCGTCGGCGGCGTGGTGCTTGGGCAGGTCGGCCAGCGACGCCTCGAAGGAGATACGGCGGGTGGGGACCGGGCGTTCGGTGGGGGCAGTGGTGGGGCTCATGGGTTACTCATGGTAACAGAAGGGACGGCGGCGCACACAACCTGCCGGCCGATCACCTCGCGGCGGTCGGGATGCTCGTCGCGCCCCGCCAGCCGTGCTCACCGAGCTGGTTCACGGCGGCGGCGCGGACCTTGACGAGCAGGCCGGGATCGACTCCCGTCGATGCCCCCTCACGGGCCAGATCGGCGGCGAGGACCTGTTCGACCCGTTCGGTCAACCGGCGCAGCGGCCCCCCATCGCCCTCGCCCCGCACGATGAGGCCGATCACGTCGCGCCACTCCCGGGCCAGGCCCAGGAGCACCGCCAGTCGGCCTCCGTTGCGGGGGGCGATGTCGTGGGCGCGCAGTGCCTCTTCCACCCCGTCGGCGAAGGAGTCGACGACGGCAGTGAGGAGATCGTTCTTGCTGCGGTAGTGGGCGTAGAAGGTCGCCCGGGTGACGTCAGCGCGCGACGCGAGGGCGTCGATCGAGATCGACTCGTAGCCCTGCTCGATCACCAGCTCGACGATGGCCTCCTGCAGCTGTCCTGGTCCGCCGGACCCGACGGTCACCCACCGTCGCCGTCACGCGCCCCGCGGATCGAAGCGGACCTCGCACACACGGGGGCCGCGCACCTGGCCCCCGGCCCAGGTCACCGCGTCGGGGTCGACGAGCTCGAAGTCGGGGATGCGCTCGAGGAACACTTGGGTCGCGACCCGTAGCTCGAGGCGAGCCAGGTTGGAGCCGGCGCAGCGGTGGATGCCCGAGCCGAACGCGAGGTGCCGGTTGCCCTCGCGGTCGAGCTTGACGGTGTCGGGGTCCTCGAAGACCTCCGGGTCGCGGTTGGCGGCCGGGAAGGCCATGAGCACCTTGTCGCCCTCGCCCATCGGGCAGCCGGCGTACTCGGTGTCCTCGGTGACCACGCGGGCCATGGTCACCGGTGCGTAAGCGCGGAGGAGCTCCTCGATGGCGAAGGGCCACACCTCGGGGTCGTCGCGCAGCTGGTGGCGGTGCTCGGGGTGCTGGGCCAGGTGCCAGAGCGACGAGCCGATCGCCGACCAGGTCGTGTCGATGCCGGCGATGAGCATCAGGTTGCACGTGCCGATGATGTGGACGTCGGGGACGGGCTCGCCGCCGACCTCGGCCGTCACCAGCTCGGTGATGAGGTCGTCGGTCCGAGGGTGGGCGCGTCGATCGGCGATCTCTCCCTCGAAGAAGCGCAGCAGCTCCTCCCGGGCCGCCAGGCGTCCCTCGGGATCGAGGTGGCCCTGCTCGAGCAGGGCCCGGACCCAGCCCACGAACTCGTCGCTCCGGGTGTCGTCGACACCCAGCAGGGCGGCGATCACCCGGACAGGGATCTGCTGGGCGTAGGCGGTGCCGACGTCGGCCTGGCCGGTGTCGATGAAGTCATCGATGAGCCGGTGGCACAGCGCCCGGGTGCCCTCCTCGTAGCGCCGGACCGCACCAGGTGCGAAGAACGGGAGGATGAGCTTGCGAGCCCACTGGTGGACGGGCGGGTCCGACGAGATGGGCGGCGCGCCGACGTCAGCATACGACGCGCCCTCGGGCAGGGCGGGCCTGGGGAACACCAGGATGTCACGGGAGCTGAAGGTGTCGATGTCCTTGGCGATGTCACGCACCGCCTCGTAGGTGGTCGGCAGCCACGACCCGCCGTGGCGGTCGGTGTGGGCGACAGGGCACTGGTCGCGGATCTCCGCGTAGGTCGGGTAGGGGTCGGCGACGAAGTCCGGGGCGAAGATGTCGTAGTCGGCGACGGGGTCGGTGACAGGCGAGGCGGCGGGGTCGGTGGTGGTCACGACTGCTCCTCCACGATCACGGCCCCCTCGGGGCAGCTGGACCAGGCCTTGCGGGCGGCGACCTCGTGATCCGGGGGCACCTCACCGTCGCCGAGGACCACCCCGTAGCCCTCGTCGTCGGCACCGAAGAGCTCGGGCGCCAGGATGGCGCACATCTGATGTCCCTGGCACAGCACTGGGTCGATGCGGACACGCATGGGCACGCTCCCTAGACAGACTGATCGTTACCGAACAGATATGTCAAGCAGGAAGCGGATGCCCGGGCTGCACGCGGACTCGAGGAGGGCTCGCCGTCTGGCTGAGTCGCGCTCGTTCCACGCCGCCGCGTACCAGCCAGCCAGCTCATCGGGTGTCGCCATGGTGACATCCTCGCAGTCCCCCGGCACGCTGACGGAGGGACTTCCGCACGAAGCTCTCCGGGCTCGACGGCGCTCGGCGCCGAGGGACGAGCATCGTGTCTGCGAGGCTCGCGTCGTGGGCTTGCGCGAACGGGTCAGCGCGCTGCTCGGCGCCGAGCAGGCAGACGAGGTGCCTGGGGGGCACCAGTCGCGAGCGTTCGAGGCCACCCTTCCGGATGGTCAGCGGGTCGTGGTCAAGGTCCTCGATGCAGGCCGGGCGGACCGGGCCGACGTCGAACGACGCGTCGAGGTCGTCGCCGAGCTGGCCCGATCGGCACCCCAGGTGTGCGCGCCCCTGGCGATCCGGGGTCACCTGGTCAACGAGATCGAGGGCCGCGATGGCCGGGTCGGTCTGGCGACCTGTGTCGAGCACGCCGGAGGTACTCCGCCGCGGGTGGACCGATCCGCCGATGCGGAGCTGATGGGCAGGGCGCTGGCCCGACTGCACCACGCGATGGCCGCCCTTGGGCCCACGGGACTGCCGCCCGTCGCCGCCCTCGCTGCGGTCCCCTTCCACGGCGACGGAGCCGAGCAGCTCCTCCACGGGGACTTCGGTGCCGGCAATCTGCGAATCACCGACGGGCGGGTGAGGATCTTCGACCTCGATGACTGCGGCCAGGGTCCACCGCTCTTCGATGTGGCCAACGCGCTCTACATGGTCCTCTTCGACGACCTCACCACCCGGGTCGTGCCCTGCTTCGAGGCCTTCGCCGCGGCGTTCCTGTCGGGCTACGGGGCCGTCAAGGGTGTCGACCCGGAACGCGCAGAGCTGGACAGGTTCGTTGACCTCCGCGTCGCCGTGCTCGAACGGTGGCTGGATGATCCGAGCTGCGCACCCATCGGGATCCGCACGTCTCCACCGCAGTGGCACGCGACGCTTCGCGAGTTCATCGACGCGTACCGGGCTCGCCCGACCTGAGCGCATCAACGACTGGCCTCTTCCCGTCTGAGCATCCCGCGTTCCTGGGGAGCGCGGTCAGCACCCCAGGACGGGGGTACGCCGGACCACCGGCGGCGCCGAGCGCGACCGGCTGACTCTGACGACGAACGACCGCAGCGCGGGTGTCAGGATGCTGCCCGTGGCGTCATCAACTGCCCAGTCCGTCACGCTCGCCCGGGCGCACCTCTCGCACGTGGGGATCATCGACGACGCACATGCCGCGTCGATGCTGCGACTGCCCTGGCGCCTGGTGGCTGCGGGCCTTCGTCTGCCAGGCCTTCGGGCGCGAGCCCACGGGGCGACGTTCTCCTACTTGGCGGCGCGGACCCTCTCTTCGACGCCGAGGTGCATCGGGCCCTCGACGACGGGATCCGCCGGGTCCTCATCGTCGGCGCCGGCTACGACAGCCGGGCCTGGCGCCTCGCTCGGCCTGGCGTCGACCATGGTCGCGGCGCTCGCCCTGCTTGAACGGACCGGCTGGGAGGTGAGCGACGTCGCAACCGGTCGGGACCTCGCGGACCGCTTCCTCGGCGACACGCCCATGGAGACCCACCTCACCGAGACCACGTTCGCCGTCAGCGCCGCCGGGGCGCCGGGGTGAGCGAGAGCTCCACGGGGCCGGTCACCACCACCTCCCGGATGCGACCACCGGCCCGACCCAACCGCACCCAAGGGCGCCGGACCGGTCGACCTGGCACCACACCTGGGCGCAGCGGCGGAACTGACCCGGCGGTCAAGTTAGGGTCGGGCCTGTGCAAGACGACCCGCCGGTGGCGCGACCGACCAAGCAGGAGAAGGAGGAGGCGTCGGAGGAGATCACCGAGGTGGCCCCCGGCATCCGCCGGATGCAGCTGCCGATCGACTTCACCGGGCTGGGCCACGTCAACTGCTACGCCGTGGAGGACGGCCGTGGGGTGACCCTGGTCGACCCCGGCCTGCCCGGGGAGGCGTCCTGGAACGCCCTGCAGGCCCGGCTGGCCGCGGCCGAGCTCCTCCTCTCCCGGGTCCACACCGTGGTGGTCACCCACTCCCACCCCGACCACTTCGGCAACGCCGGGCTGCTGGCCCAGGAGACCGGGGCCGACATCGTCGCCTTCGAACGGTTCCGCACCTTCTTCGATCCGGCCGAGACCGACGAGAGCGAGCTGGAGGGGCGGGACTCCGTCGCCGAGGAGGACGTGCCCCCGCAGCTGCGCGCCCCCCGGCCGTCGCCGTGGGGCGGGGAGCCCCTGGGCCCGCCGCCGGAGCGCCGGGCGGAGATGCAGGCTCATGCCGCGGAGTTCTTCCGCTGGATGAAGGTGCCCCGCCCGACCGTGTGGGTCGCCGACGGCGCATGGGTGACCCTCGGCGGCCAGGAGTGGCGGGGCCTGTTCACCCCCGGCCACACCAACGACCACCTGTGCCTCTTTCGCGAGGACGGCGTCCTCCTGGCCGGCGACCAGGTGCTGCCGACCATCACCCCGCACATCTCGGGGATGCTGCCCGACGACTCCCTCGGTCAGTACGTCGACTCCCTCGACACGCTGGCCGGGCTGCCCGACGTGTCGGTGGTGCTGCCGGCCCACGGCCACCCGTTCACGGATCTGGGCCGCCGGGTCGGTGAGATCAAGGTCCACCACGACGAGCGCCTGGCCGAGCTCCTGGAGATCGGAGCCGAGCTGGGCTGGGCCAGCGTGACCGACCTGTCCCGGCGCCTCTTCGCCGAACGCTCCTGGGGGATGATGGCGGAGGACGAGACCTACGCCCACCTCGAGCACCTACGGCTCAAGGGGCAGGCCGAGCGCCGAGAGGAGTCCGGCCGCCTCCTCTACCGCCTCTGATCTGACCGGGCGCAGCCCTGCGGTCACGAGTGGCGGGCCGGGCCGCCGACGGGGCGGAGGGGATGAGGCCCAGCACCGGCCTGAGGTCCTGACACCGGGTCGAGAGACCGGCGCCGGCGACATCGACTTCCCGAGCAGCCGGTCGAGCGACGCACGGGTTGGCGCCGACGGCGTCGAGCTCGATGAGCGAGAGGCGGTCGATGTCGGTCCGGTCACCTCTCCTTGCCGCTCAAAGTGGGTCGACGAGACGGATGAGCAGCCTGGCCCAGGCGCGGAACGGTGCCCATCGCTCGGCGATCTCCGCCAGCTGGTCGACGGACGGTTCGTCGAGGTCGTAGAGCGTGGTCATGTGGGCACGCAGTCGTGGTTCGTTGCGGGGGAAGTGGTCGGGCGCGCCGGCGCCTCGCACGTAGATCAGCTCGCATCCGAAGGGGCCGATCCCATCGATGGACCGGAGCCGTTCGAGTGCCTCGGAGCTGGCGGTCCGACGGATCGGTCCCGGGTCGAGGAGGCCGTCGAGCGCCGCCCGCGCCACCGACGTCAGCCGGTCGATCTGGGTCGAGGTGGCTCCGGGCAGTGAGCGGGTCTGGATGATCGAGGCGGGCGGTGGGAACGTCCACCACTCATGGCCGCCGAGCTCGAAGCGGTGTCCGCCTCGCTGGCACAGCTCTCGTCGCATGGTGGAAGCCCGGCGCATCGACGTTCGCTGGGTGAGCACCGACCAACAGGCCGCCTCGAAGGGGGTCGAGAACAACTCGGGTCGCAGGCCGCGGTGTTGGTCGCGGAGTGCACCGACCGCCGGGTCGTCCAGGCGGTCGAACGCGGTCGCATCGAGGTCGAGCGACATGCGCTCGACCTGATCGCGCACGTCGGAGGAGCCGTCGATGACGTTGCCGACGACCTGTTGATCGGGGCCCACGCTGTCCGGCGGCGAGCGGCAGCGGCTCAAGCTGGCCACCCACATGGGCGACAAGGGCGGCGTCTACGTCCTCGACGAACCGACCACCGGCCTCCACCTCGCAGACGTCGAGCAGCTGCTCGGCCTCCTCGACCGGCTCGTCGAAGGGGGCAAGTCTGTCATCGTCATCGAGCACCACCAGGCGGTCATGGCCCACGCCGACTGGATCATCGACCTCGGCCCCGGCGCCGGCCACGACGGCGGCCAGATCGTCTTCGAGGGCACACCCGCCAACCTCGTCGCCGCCCGCTCCACCCTCACCGGCGAGCACCTCGCAGCCTACGTCGACACCTGACCGAGGCCCCCGCAGAGAGACCACCACAACGTACCGTCGTCATCGCGCGCCGTACTCACGGTCGCCGTCGGCCTGGTCCACCCGCGGACCGGTGCACTGCGGGCCAGGTCGGCCGCGTCGCTACCCATCACGGCGCGACGGGTCCTTCGAGTGGGCGGTGGTCGCCGTTCGGTCCGGGGGTGATGTGGATGAGCCTGCCTGGCTCTCGCAGGTGGATGCGATGCCACGTGCCCTTCGGTACGACGAGCGCCTCGCCTGCGGCCAGGTCGACGGTTCGGTCGCCTCCAGCCAGCTCGAGACGGACGATGATCGCCCCGGAGATCAGGTAGAGCAGCTCGTCACCGTCGGGGTGGACCTCGCCCCCGTGGGGCGCGTCGCCGGTGAACATGGGCGCCCCGATGGTGAAGCCATCGATGCGCTGGGGTGGTCGGCCGCCGATCTGCTCGACGAGCCGGGCTCGCCGATCGGAGCGGTCGAGGCCGACGACCTCGCAGGACAGGTCGATCTTCTGGCCTGCTTCGATCTCGTGGGTCGTGCTCATGTGCCGTCCCCCTGTCGTGGTCTGTGCTCGTCCGCAGACGTTGTTCGCCGTTGGCGCCTCGGCGGTTCGCGAGCCCGGGTCGATCGAGTGGCGAACATCCGACGCGATGAGCGTCTCGGACGTGGCGACGGATCGCCGCCTCGATGACCGATCCTGCCGCGTTCGCGGGCGTCTTCGATCGCCATGCCGCGAGCAGGGGCGCCTCAGCCCGTGAGCAGCTCGCCCGAGGCGATGAGGGGCCCGCGGCCACAGTGTGGGGACCAGCGGTCGTGTGCCGGTGCGGCGACGTCGGTCAAGAGGGACCGGAGCCACCGTGGGCTCCGGGTCGGACTCGATCCGCCCCGCTCGACCTGCGGTGAACGTTGTCAAACGTTTCGGGTCAGCCGCCAACCCTAAACGAAACGGCGATTTCGTTGCAGGTCACTCTATGCTCCGGTCGTGGACGCGAACCGCTACTCCGACACGGCGTTCGGAGCGGCGCGGCGCACCGGCGGACGGCACGGGTACGTCGCCTACTTCGCCCGACCTGTCCCCCGGCGCGTGACGATCTCCGAGGAGAACCTGCTGCGCCTCGCCGACGCGGAGGCTGCGCTCGGCCGCCTCGCCGGCGCTGGTCGACTGCTACCCGATCCTCACGTCCTGGTCCGGCCCTACCTCCGGCTGGAGGCCGTGGCCTCGACGCGCATCGAGGGCACCCAGGCATCTCTCCGGGAGCTCTTCGATGCCGAGGCCGGAGACCAGCCCTACGGAGCAGACATCGAGGAGGTCGTCAACTACGTCCAGGCGATGGAGACCGGCCTTGCGCGCCTGCAGACCCTCCCGGTGAGCGGACGCCTCATTCGTGAGATGCACGCCGTGATCCTCGCCGGCGTCCGTGGACGGGACCGCCAGCCCGGCGAGCTGCGCACTACCCAGAACTGGATCGGTGCCCCGGGGGCGACCATCGAGACGGCCACCTTCGTGCCCCCTCCGCCAGACGAGCTCGGCCCCCTGATGACCGACCTCGAGCATTTCATCCACGAAGAGCCGCGCCTCCCTCCGCTGGTCCAGGCCGCCCTTGTCCACCACCAGTTCGAGACGATCCACCCGTTCTTGGACGGCAATGGCCGTCTCGGCCGGCTGCTCATCGTCTTCTTCCTCGTGGTCCGGGATCGCCTGCCCGAGCCGCTCCTCTCCTTGTCGCCGTACTTCGAGCGCCATCGTCAGGCGTACTACGACGCCCTCCAGTCCGTCCGTGAACGCGGCGAGCTCGACCAGTGGCTGGAGCTGTTCCTCGACGGCGTCCGCACCCAAGCGACCGACGCCTTGGCGCGAGCCGAACGCCTGACCGACCTCCGCGAGCAGTACCGGATTACCGTCCGGGCCGCGACCCGCGGCATCGCCAACCAAGTCGTCGAGCTGGCTCTAGAGCAACCGGTGCTCAACGCGCGCACGGTCGAAGCTCGTCTCGACGTCAGCCGTCCCGCGGCTTTGAAGGCCCTTCGCCAGCTGGCGGATCTCGGCGTCCTCGCGCAGTCCGCCGAAGGACCCCGGGGCCAGCTTCGGTGGCTGGCCCCCGAGGTCATCTCGGTCTTGGGGGATGAGTAGACGATCGGATCGCAGCAGCCACGCAGACGAGCCCATCAGCACCGGCCCAGCGTCGTAGACCAAACCCGTCGGTGAGGTCACCCTCGCGCGGTGTCTGGGATCTGTCGGAGCCTGGGCGACTGGTCAGGTACGGCGTCGGGCCCTGTGAGCGGTCCCGGCAGAGGCGGCATCAGGTGCACGGCAGAGACCACGAGACCGAGCTGGTCGCTCGCGGCCAGCGCGTAGGGCGCAGCCGGACCAGCGGAGCACCACCAAAGACTCCAAAGCGAGCGCTCCCACCAACAAGTTCGCGTCGGATGCCACCGAAGCCCTGAAGCGCTCATCTGCCCCGGCACCAGCGGGGGCACCGGCGCACGTTGGTGAGGAGCTCGATGCCCAGCTCGTTCGTGGCCTCGTCGGCCCCCCGTCCAGCTCCCCCCAACGGTCGCCGGAGAACGGAAGCACAGGGTTGCTCGGCCGCCGGGACGACCGTGTCGCAGCACGCCTGCGCTGCGCTCTCCCGACAGCTGGACGCCTGTGACATCCACGGCGGCCGTCGTGCCCCACAACGCCGAGTCGTCGCGCCGCCCGAGGTATGACCTGAACCTGTGGATCGGCCATCTGCTTGGGAGCGCGACGTACCTTCCTCGTTGAACCAAACGAGTGAACGCCGGGGGTGCAACCCCGGCGAGGAAGGAACGCCGATGTTGAGAGTAGCGACCGATGAGACG
>JBBSMQ010000043.1:0-28458 GCA_038233075.1 Acidimicrobiales bacterium | reverse complement strand
CCTCGATGGAGTAGATGTCGTGGTGGGGCGGGGGGCTGATGAGACCGACGCCCGGCGTCGAGAAGCGGGTCTTGGCGATCCAGGGGTAGACCTTGCTGCCCGGGAGCTGACCGCCCTCGCCGGGCTTGGCCCCCTGGGCCATCTTGATCTGGATGTCATCGGCGTTGGTCAGGTACTCCGAGGTCACCCCGAAGCGACCCGAGGCCACCTGCTTGATGGCCGAGCGCTTGGAGTCCCCGTTGGGCAGGGGCACGAAGCGCTCGGAGTCCTCACCCCCCTCGCCGGTGTTGGACTTGCCGCCCAGACGGTTCATGGCCACCGCGAGCGTCTCGTGGGCCTCGGCCGAGATGGACCCGTAGCTCATTGCCCCGGTCGAGAAGCGGGCGATGATGGCCGAGGCGGGCTCCACCTCCTCGATCGACACCGGTGTGAGGCCCTCGGTCTTCAGCTCGAAGAGGCCTCGCAGCGTCGCCAGGCGCTCGGCCTGGTCGTCGACCAGCTGCGTGTACTCCTTGAAGATGTCGTAGCGCTTGGCCCGGGACGCGTGCTGGAGCTTGAACACGGTCTGGGGGTTGAACAGGTGGTGCTCACCCTCGCGCCGCCACTGGTACTCGCCGCCGCTCTCCAGCTCGCGGTGGGCCCGCTCGCTGGGACGGCGGGCATGGGCGACGCGGTGGCGGGCTGCGACCTCCTGGGCGATCTCGTCGAGGCCGATGCCGCCGAGGCGGCTGGAGGTGAGGGTGAAGTACTCGTCGACGAGCTCCCGGCCCAGGCCGATGGCCTCGAAGACCTGGGCCCCGGTGTAGGAGGCGACCGTCGAGATGCCCATCTTGGACATCACCTTGAGCACGCCCTTGCCGCACGCCTTGATGTAGTTGGCGACGGCCTCGTCGACGCCGATGCCGTCGAGGGCGCCCCGGGCGCTCATGTCCTCGAGGGTCTCGAAGGCCAGGTAGGGGTTGATGGCCGAGGCGCCGTAGCCCAGCAGCAGGCACATGTGGTGCACCTCGCGGGCGTCGCCGGCCTCGACGACGAGGCCGACCTGGGTGCGGGTCTTCTCCCGGACGAGGTGGTGGTGCACGGCGCTGGTCAGGAGCAGCGACGGGATCGGGGCCAGCTCCGAGGTGACGCCCCGGTTGGACAGCACGATGATGCGCGCCCCGTCGGCGATGGCCGCCGAGACCTCGGAGCGGACCGCCTCCAGCGCCCGGCGCAGGCCCTCGCCGCCCTCGGCCACGGGGTAGAGGCCGGTGGCCACGTGGGACCGGAGCCCACCCATGTCGCCCTCGTCGTCGATGTGGACGAGCTTGGCCAGCTCGTCGTTGTCGAGGATCGGGTGGCGCAGCAGCACCTGTCGGCACGAGGCCGCCGACGGGTCGAGCAGGTTGCCCTCCGATCCGAGCACACCGAGGAGGCTGGTGACCAGCTCCTCTCGCAGGGCGTCGAGGGGCGGGTTGGTGACCTGGGCGAAGAGCTGGGTGAAGTAGTCGAACAGCAGGCGCGGGCGCTCGGAGAGCACCGCCACCGGCGTGTCGGTGCCCATGGAGCCGAGGGCCTCGCCCCCCGTCTTGGCCATGGGGGCCATGAGGATCCTGAGATCCTCGTTGGTGTAACCGAAGGTCACCTGGCGGCGGACGACATCGGCGTGGGGATAGCGGATGTGGGGTCGGTCAGGGAGCTCGTCGAGGGGGACCAGCCCGGCGTGGAGCCACTCGCCGTAGGGGTGCTCGGCCGCCAGGATGGCCTTGATCTCCTCGTCGGCGATGATGCGACCCTCGCTGGTGTCGACGAGGAACATGCGCCCGGGCTGGAGCCGGCCGCGGGTCACGATCGTCGCCGGGTCGATGTCGAGCACGCCGACCTCCGACGCCATGACCACCAGGCCGTCGGAGGTGACCCAGTAGCGGGACGGGCGCAGACCGTTGCGGTCGAGGACCGCCCCGACCACGGTGCCGTCGGTGAAGGCCACCGACGCAGGGCCGTCCCAGGGCTCCATCATCGAGGCGTGGAACTGGTAGAAGTCGCGCTTGGCCGGGTCCATGGCCGGGTTCGACTCCCAGGCCTCGGGGATCATCATCAGCACCGCGTGGTGCAGGGGACGCCCGGCCAGGTGGAGCAGCTCCAGCACCTCGTCGAAGCTGGCCGAGTCGCTGGCCGCGTCGGTGCAGATGGGGAAGGCCCGCTCCAGGGGGGAGCCCCCGTTCTGTCCGTTGAAGGCATCGCTGGCCAGCAGCGCCTCCCGCGCCCGCATCCAGTTGCGGTTGCCCTTGACGGTGTTGATCTCGCCGTTGTGGGCGATGTAGCGGTAGGGGTGGGCCAGCGGCCAGGCCGGGACGGTGTTGGTGCTGAACCGGGAGTGGACCAGGGCCACCGCGCTCTCCATGCGAGGGTCGCGGAGGTCGGGGAACACCTCATCCAGCTGGTCGGTGGTGAGCATCCCCTTGTAGCAGAGGGTCCGACAGGAGAGGCTGGGGAAGTACACCGAGCCCGCGCCCGGGGTGCCGTCGGGCCCCTCGGGGCCCGCCTCGTGCTCGATCCGCTTGCGAACGATGAAGGCCCGCCGCTCGAGGTCGAGCCCGGAGGCGCCATCACCGCCGGCCAGGAACAGCTGGCGGAAGGTGGGCATGACCTCCAGGGCCATGGACCCGAGCGAGGACGCGTCGACGGGCACGTCGCGCCAGCCCAGCACCCGGAGGCCCTCGCTGGCCACGATCTTGGCGATGGCCGCGACGGCGACGTCGACCTCATCCGCGCCCTGGGGCAGGAAGGCGACACCGGTGGCGTAGGACCCGACCGGCGGCAGCTCGAAGTCGACCTCGTCGCGCAGGAAGCGGTCCGGCACCTGGATCAGGATCCCGGCCCCGTCGCCGGTGTTGACCTCGGCCCCCGAGGCTCCCCGGTGGTCCAGGTGGCACAGCGACTGCAGGCCCTTGTCGACGATGTCGCGGCGGGCCCGGCCGTGCATGTCGACGACGAACGCGACACCGCAGGCGTCGTGCTCGTGGGCGGGGTCGTAGAGGCCCTGGGGGCCGGGAGCGGCGGGCATGTCCTCTTCCAATGGGGGTGTGGTGCCGGGACGTCGCTGGCCCGAGGGTCGACAGACTCTACTGCCGACGGGCCCTCTTCCTCCACCGGAAAGGCCACCGACGGTGGTGACGCCGGGTCCGGGTACCGTCAGAGCCGTGGCCCCCCTGCCCCCTCCCCCCGCCGTCGAGGATCTGCTGGCCTACCTCGATGCCTCCCCCACCCCCTACCACGCCGCCGTCGAGGCCGCCCGGCGCCTGGTCGCGGCCGGCTCCGAGGCGCGGGGCCACGCCCAGGCGTGGCCCGACCCTCCCGCCCGGGGCCACGTGGTGGCCGACGGAGCCCTGGTGGCATGGTCGCTCCCGCCCGACGGCCCGGCCGCGCCCCGGTTGCGTCTGATCGGGGCCCACACCGACAGCCCAGGCCTGCGCCTCAAGCCGCGGCCCGACACCGGCACCGCCGGGTGGCGCCAGCTGGGCGTCGAGGTCTACGGCGGTGCCCTCGTCAACTCGTGGCTCGATCGCGACCTGGGCCTGGCCGGGCGGGTGGCCGTGGTCGACGGGGGCCGGGTGGAGACGCGCCTGCTGCGGGTGGACGAGCCCCTGCTCCGGGTCCCCCAGCTGGCCATCCACCTCGACCGCGAGGTGACCACCTCCGGGCTCAAGCTGGACCGTCAACGCCACCTGACCCCGGTGTGGGACGTGGGCGAGGTGGACCCCGGGGGGTTCCGGCGCTGGCTCGCGGCCCGCCTCGACCTGGATCCCGACGACATGATGGGCTGGGACCTGATGGTCCACGACGTGGCCCCGGCCGCCCGCGTCGGCCGCGGCGGCGCGCTGGTGAGCAGCGGGCGCCTCGATGACCTCTGCTGCTGCTGGGCCGGGCTGGCGGCCCTCTCCGCCGCCGCGCCCGAGGCGGGGGACCCGGGCGCCGTCCTCGTCCTCTTCGACCACGAGGAGGTGGGCAGTGGCTCGACTCGGGGCGCCTCCGGACCCTTCCTGGGCACGGTCCTGGAACGCCTGGTGCGGGCCCGGGGTGGCGACCGGTCCGACCTGCTGGTCGCCCTGGCGGGCTCGGCGCTGGCCTCGGCCGACATGGCCCACGCCACCCACCCCAACCACGGCGACCGCCACGAGCCCGGCCACCCGATCGCCATCGACGGCGGACCGGTGGTGAAGGTCAACGCCAACCAGCGCTACGCCACCGAGCCCGCGACCCAGGCCGCCTTCGAGGTCGCCTGCGACGGGGCTGGGGTGCCCGTGCAGCACTTCGTGGGCCACAACGAGGTGCCGTGCGGCTCCACCATCGGTCCCCTCTCGGCCGCCGCGGTCGGCATCCCGACCGTCGATGTGGGCGTGGCCCAGCTGGCCATGCACTCGGCGCGCGAGCTCGCCGGCGCCCTCGACCCACCCCGGATGGCCGCCGCCCTCACGGCCTGGCTCCGAGGCTGAGTCCGTGGACCGGGCCGAGGCTGCCCGGGTGCTGGGGGTGCCCGTTGACGCCGACGCCGATCACGTCCGTCGGGCCTTCCGCCAGCTCATCCGCCGCCACCACCCCGACCGGGCCGGCGCCGGAGAGGATGCCGCGGCCACGTCGTCCCGGCTGATCGAGGCCCACCGCACCCTGCGGACCACCCCCCCGCCCCCGTCGACCGCCCCACCGACTGCGGCTGCACCCCGTCGGGAGCCGAGCCGTCCCGCGACCCCCGTTGATGCCCGGGTCGAGGGCGACGCCCTGCTGGTCGGCGCTCCCCCCGAGCTGGTGATGGCCGGGCTCGTCGACGCCGGACACCGCCTCGGCGAGATCACCTACCTGGACCGGGGCTCGGGCCTGGTCGAGATCTTGGTGATGGTCCAAGACGAGGGCGACGACCACCCGGCGGCATGCTCGCTGGTCGCCTCGCTCCAGGGCCGAGCCGATGCGGTCGAGGTCTTCTGCACCGTCGAGCGCCTCGACGGCCATCCCGCCCCCCCGGTGGCCCCCCTGGTCGCGGCCCTGGCCCGCGCTCTGCGAGGCCAAGACCCCCTCACAGCGGACCCCTGAGCAGATCCCCCGGAGCCAGGTGGACGGCCGCGACGTCAGCCGGGCAGGGGGAGCAGCGGGGGTTGGTGGAGGACGTCGCCACCGTTGGGTTGGCCGTCGCCGTCATCGTCGCCCGCCCCGCCGGCCACGGGGACCTCGGGGTCGTCGGGGGCGACGTCGCGGGTGTTGCGGATGCCATCGCCGTCGGGGTCGGCTCGGCCCCAGCTGGCATCGCCGGCGGTGACGATGCTCCGCGGGTTGACCGGGGTGCCCTTGATGCGTGTCTCGAAGTGGATGTGGGGGCCGGTCGAGAGCCCGGTGCTGCCGGCGCGGGCGATCAGGTCGCCCTGCTCGACGACCTGGCCCACCTCGACCTCGAAGGAGACGTTGTGGGCGTACACGGTGCTGAGGGAGTGGCCGTGGGAGATCAGCACGGTGTTGCCGTAGCCGCCTCGGGGCTCGACGGCGACGACGATGCCGCTGGCGGCGGCCAGCACCGGCGAGCCGGAAGGGGCGCCGATGTCGGCGCCGGCGTGGAGACGGGTGATGTTCAGGATGGGGTGGGCACGCTGTCCGAACTCGGAGCTGATGACGCCCCCCTGGCGGGGGACGCGGACGTCGACCGCGCCGGGGACCCAGCCCTCGTCGTTGCCCTGGAAGGCCGCCAGCAGGGACGCGATGCCATCGGCCGCCTTCTGGAGGCTGACGATGCGGGCCTCGATGGCGACCTGGTGGGCCCGGAGCTCGGTGATCAGCTCCTCCTGGCGCCGACGCTCGGTGGCCGCCTCTGCGGTCAGTCGAGACACCTCCGCCAGCGCCTCGGTGGCGTCGGTGCGCAGCTCCTCCACCCGCACGCGCTGCTCCGCGGCCCCCGCCGCGGCCGTGCGAGCGACACGCTGGGCCTGCCGGCTTCGCGTGCGGGCCTCGACCAGGGCGTCGATGAGATCCCGCTGCTGGTCGTCGACGGTGCGGTAGTAGCCCCGCCGGGCCAGGGGCCCGGCGTCACCCTCGATGGCGTCGAGCACCGCCCCCATGGCGTCGGTGTCGCCGGAGGCCATGTAGGTCTCCACCGCGTAGTTCCGCAGGCGGATCTCCGCTCGTCTCACCCGGGTGCGGGCCTCGTCCGCGGCGACGTCGGCGTCGGCCTCCTCCTGGCGCGCCGTGGCCAGGTCCGCCTCGGCCGCGGCGGCGGCGGTGTCGGCCCTCCGCACGCCATCCTGGGCCGCCTCGACCTGGAGCACCAGCTCGACGAGACGGGCGCCGGTCAGGTCGTAGTCGACGAGCAGGTCCGCCTCGGCGCCGACCAGCTCCTCGTACTGCTCGCGCAGGGTGGCGGCGTCGACGGCACCGCCGGTGTCGGGCGCGGTGGGATCGCTGCTCTGGGCGCCCACCGGGGGAGAGACGGGAAGCACGAGCGCGACCAGCCCCACCAGCGCGAGGGCGAGGCTCCACGGTGACCGTCGGCCCGGGTGTGATCGTGATCGACGCATCGCCTCGCATCCCTCCCCCGCACCGTCGGCAGCATAGGAGCGATCGTGAGCTCTCCTTGCGTCGGGACCGTCACGTTCGGGCAAGGGGTGCGAGCCATCGACCCCCTGGGTGTGGCAAGGGCCACGTCGGCCAGGGTCCGGGTTCACGGTGAGTGGTGCGGGGTAGTGTGGGTCGCGGTTCCTTCCTCCGACCCGGGCGTCCTGCGTTGAGCCGTCTTGCGCACACCACCCATCTCGAGCCCGGCTTCTCCGACGGCGGTCTGTTCGACCTGCTGCCCCACGGCGTGGCCCTGACCGACGCCCACAGCCAGGTCGTCGCGGCCAACTGGCTCTGGGAGCAGGCGGCCGCCGATGCCGACCCGGTCGTGGCCCCCGTCGGGGCCGTGCTCCTGGACCACCTCCGCACCGGCTCGGCCGTCGCCGGGGCGGTGGCCGACCACATCGCCGACGGGCTGACCCGACTGCTCGACGGTCGGGGATCCAGCTTCCAGATCCAGTACGAGCTGGATGCTCCCTCCGAGGCGGCCGACACCCGCTGGTTCCTGCTCGCGGCCGAGAGCGTGCCCGACGGCGGCATCGTGGTCACCCGCACCGAGACGACCGTGCACCACGGCGTCAACGAGGTCCTGGCCGAGCTGGCCTTCCACGACGACCTCACCGGCCTCCCCAACCGAGGGCTGATCCTCGACCGTGTCCGCATGGCCCTCATCCGGGCCGAGAGGATCGGGCTCAGCCCCCTCATCGTGTTCACCGACCTCGATGGCTTCAAGGATGTCAACGACCGCTACGGCCACGAGGCCGGCGATGCCGTCCTGGTCGAGGCCGCCCGCCGCCTGGCATCGACTGTGCGCGAGCTCGACACGTGTGGGCGGTGGGGCGGAGACGAGTTCGTGCTCGTCGTCGAGCTCGAGGCCGAGTCGGCCACCGAGAGTGTCATCGAGCGCCTGCGCACCGCGTTCGACCCCCCCTTCGCCCTCCCCGACGGCTCGACCCGACAGCTCGGGCTCAGCATCGGGGCGACCGTGGCCGCCGGGCGCGAGAGCGTCGACGCGCTGGTCGACCGGGCCGACCGGGCCATGTACCAGGCCAAGCGCGGACGGTCAGGCCCGGTGATCGTGGGCCCCGACGGCTGAGAGCCCGAGCGGATGGGCGCCAACGGGGCAAAGTCGCACGAGACGCTCCCGAGGCCTCTCAGCGACAGCAGGGTGCCGAGGCGCCAGCCGAGGCTGCTCAGAGGCGGCGCTCCGACGCTCTGTGGACGCCCACCTATCCGCACCGCCACTGAGAGTCCGGTCCACGGGGCCGCACGCGGCTCGTCACCGAGGCGCGACCCGCAGGGGCTCGGCGTCGAGGACCTCACATTTGGTCCCGGGCGCGGACCTGCCCGCGGCCACGGGCACGACCACCTCGAAGGGTGCGGGCTGGGACCGGTCCGCCTCGGGCGCCACCCGCTCGGTGGCCTCGGCGTAGATCTCCCCCTCGCGGTCGACGAGGCCCACGGTCATCGCGTAGCGGGCCACGCGCTGGCCCCCGCCCTGCACGGTCCCCCGCACGACGTAGCCCGCGGCTCCGGCTCGACAGGAGGCGACCGCAGCCTTCACCTCACCCCGCCCGGGGCCCTCGGTGGAGGGGACCTCCTCGGCGGGAGGCTCCTCGATCGGGTCGCCGACCCCACCCGTGTCGGCGGTGGTGCTCGGGGCCACCGTGGTCGTCGACGCGGGATCTGCCGTGGTCGGCGCGACCCCGGTCGTCGGCGCGGGATCCCCGGAGCTCGGCGCGACCCTGGTCGTCGGCGCAGGATCTGCCGTGGTCGGCGCGGTGTCGTCGTCGTCGCCGAAGGCCAGCACGGCCGCGACCACCGCGATCGCGACCAGGGCCACCACGACCACCACGAGCAGGACCCGGGACCAGCCCTGACGGCGGCCCGGGACCGGATCTCCGTCGACAGGCGCGCGACCCGCAGCAAGGCGACGATCAGCGGGAGCGCCCGGCCCGTCGGGGCGGGGGGTGTCGGACGCGTCGCGGTCCGGCGCCACCTCGTGCTCGGTCGGTCCGGCGGGGGCGACACCGTCGCCGTCGGGTCCGCCCGGGAGCGGGGATCCGAGCCCGTCGGTGGCGTCGAGCGCCAGGTTCTCGACGATCATCCGGTCCGCAGCCAGCTCCGACGCGGCCAGCACCTCGGGGGCACTGCACCCGCCGTCCGCGGTGAGAGTGGCGGCCTGGCCCGCGCCCACGCTCCCTGGCACCGCAGGGGAGCCGTCGATCTCGGCCCGACCGGCGACCACTACCAGCAGGGCCTCGGCGTCGTGGACCTCGACCACCGCCGCCCCGTCGCGGAGCACCATCGTGGTCGCACCGTGGGACAGCACCAGTCCGGGGCCGTCGGCGACGGCCCGGAGCCACACCGCCCCGCGCTTCACCTCGATGGTCGCGGGCCCATCGGGCTCGGACCGCACCCCGATCTCGGCCCCACGGTGGCGCACCACCGTCCCCGGCGCCGGGCGGGCAACGACGAGGTCGTCGGAGCCGGAGTCGTCGGTTGCCATGTCCCTCCCGATGGGCGCCGTCGTCGATGCTACCGACGCGGCACCCCACCCCCCGGGGCGGCGACAGGGCCTACCGCAGCACGGTCTGGGTCTGGATCGTGAGGGCCAGCCGGCGACCGTCGCCGTCGCGGACGTCGGTCTGCACCACCACCGTGGACCGTCCGGTGTGCAGCGGGGTCGCCGTCCCCGTCGCCGTGCCCTCCCGCAGAGCCCGGAACAGGTTGGTCTTGGACTCGATCGTGGAGGTGCCCACCGCGCCCTCGGGCAGGTTCAGGTAGGCGAGGATGGCCCCGAGGGAGTCGGCCAGGGTCATGAGGGCCCCACCGTGGAGGGCCCCGCCGACGGTGCAGCGGTCGGGGCTCCAGTCCAGCTCGCCGGTCACCTGCCCCGCCCGGGCACCGGTGAGTCGAATGCCGTTGGCGACCGAGTACGGCATCGAGGCGATCAGTGCGTCGAGGTCCACGGAGGCTCCTTGGCGTGGCGAGTGACGCGAGTGTGGATCAGCGTCGCCTCCGTCGCCACCGCAGCACCGCCGCTGTCCGCGCCGCGCTCGCTCACTTCGGGTACCGGCTGGCCGATGGAGGCTCGTGGTCGATCTCTCCCTCGCCGGACCCGGCCCGGCGACCGGCACCGCGCCGGTGGCTCCGATGGTGCGGCGCATCCGCTTCGAGTGGCCGGAGCACTTCGATCCCGACTGGACGCCGGCCCAGCCCGAGCTGGCCTGCGTGGCCAACGCCGTGTCGCTGCTCATGCCCCATGTGGAGCCCTACGTCGTGGGTTCGGTGCGCTCGGCTTTGCCCCCGCTGGAGGACCCGCTGCGGGCGGAGGCCGAGGCGTGGATCGGCCAGGAGAGCGCGCACCACGGAGCCCACGCCCGCTTCAACCGGCTGCTGCTCGCCCGCCGTCCGGGCCTCGCGCGCGTCGACCGGTGGACGGCCCGGCTCTTCGACTGGCTCGACCGCCGGTCCACCCGGTTCGGCCTCGCCTACGCGGCCGGGGCCGAGACCATCGCCTTCCTCGTGGCCCGGTGGGTCGACCGCCGGGCCTCCGCACTCTTCCGTGGCGCGGACCCCGAGGCCACCACCCTGTTCCTCTGGCACCTGGCCGAGGAGGTGGAGCACAAGACGGTGGCCTTCGACGTCCACCGGGCGACGGGCGGGCGACGTCTCGGCTACGCCGTGGGCATGGCCGCGGCGCTGGCGGTGATGGCGTGGTCGACCCTGTTGGGCACGGCTGTCGGCCTGGCTGGTGTCCACCGCCTGCGGTACCCGTCGACCCACCTGCGCATGGCCGCCTGGACCCTGTCGTTAACCTTCGAGCTGCTCCCGTCGCTCGCGGGCACCCTCTTCGGCGGCCACCACCCGGCCGCCCTGGCCGATCCCGTCTGGCTGCCGACCTGGCTGCGCTCCTACGACCCGGTCACGCGGACCATGC
This sequence comes from Acidimicrobiales bacterium, assembly GCA_038233075.1. Taxonomy (GTDB): domain Bacteria; phylum Actinomycetota; class Acidimicrobiia; order Acidimicrobiales; family Iamiaceae; genus Iamia. The sequence goes on along the minus strand of JBBSMQ010000043.1, from coordinate 17,942 downwards.
CCCTCTGGGCCCTCGACATCGTCGACCCCCCGGTCGCGCGCCTCCCCTGATCCTCGGCCCGGCGAGGGCCTACGCTCGCGCCGTGTCCCCGCACCCCGTCGTCTGTGCCCGGGATCTGCGCCGCTCCTACGGCGAGAAGCACGCGGTCGCAGGCGTCGACCTCGAGGTCCACGCCGGGGAGGTGTTCGCCTTCCTCGGTCCCAACGGTGCCGGCAAGACGACCGCGGTCGAGATCCTGGAGGGGGTTCCGCTCCCGTACGTCGGGCGAGGTCGAGGTGCTCGGCGTCGACCCCCGCCGGTTCGGGCCCGCCGAACGGGCGCGTCTGGGATGCGTCCTGCAGTCGGGCGACCTCGACAACCGGCTGACGGCTCGGGAGACGCTCATCCTGTGGTCGGCCTACTTCCCTCGGCCCCACCCGGTCGAGGACATGCTGGCGCTGGTCGACCTGGCCGACCATGCCGAGGCCGAGCACCTCGCCGATCGGGTGGCCATCATCCGCCGGGGGCAGATTGTCGCCGAGGGGACCCTCGACGAGGTGGCCGACGGACACGAGACCCGGGTCCGTCACTGTGGTCCTGCTGGTCGTCTCCCTGCCGCTGTCCCACGTGCCCACGCGGCTCATCACGCTGGTGATGGGCTCGGTCGCCTTCTGCTGCCTCGGCGTGGCGGCCACCGCGCTGGTGCACAACGAGGACGCGGCCCCGGCGGTCCCCAACGCCATCGTCCTGCCGCTCATGTTCGTGTCCGGCGTCTTCCTCCCCCTCAGCGAGCTGCCGCGGGGGCTCCAGATCGTCGGTGAGATCTTCCCCGTCGAGCCACTGGTCTCGGCCCTGGTCTCGGTGTTCGACCCGAGGGTCGGGGCCGGCGCGTTCTCGCCGGTCAACCTCCTCGTCCTCACCGCGTGGGCCGCGGTCGGCCTCGCCGTCGCCACCCGCACCTTCCGGTCGGTACCCCAGCGCGACCGGGAGTAGCGGTTCGCCGCGATCCCGGTGCGACGACGAGGGCGACCGGACACCCCCAGCTACATGCGCTCCGGAACCTCGATCCCCAGCAGGGCCAGGCCCGCGGCCACGGTCCGGGCGCTGAGACAGGCCGACCGGACAGCCTGGGCTACATGCGCTCCGGCGCCTCGATCCCCAGCAGGGTCAGGCCGGCGGCCAGGGTCCGGGCGGTGAGGTGGCACAGCACCAGTCGGCTGGCGCGGCGGGCGGAGTCCTCGGCCTTCAGGACGGGGCAGGCCTCGTAGAAGGTGGTGAAGATCTGGGCCAGGTCGAAGAGGTAGCCGCACAGCCGGTGTGGCTGGCTGGTTCGGGCCGTGTCCCGCACCGCGCCCTCGAAGCCGACCAGGGCCAGAGCCAGGGCCCGCTCCACGGGAGCGGCCAGGGTGAGGTCGGCGGCGTCGAGGGTGGCAGGGTCGACCTCGCCCCGCCGGAAGATCGATCGGATGCGGGCGTGGGCGTACTGCATGTACGGCCCCGTGTTGCCCTCGAAGGCCAGCATGCGCTCGAAGTCGAGCACGTAGTCCTTCGCCCGGTCGCTCGACAGGTCGGCGTACTTGATGGCACCGATGCCCACCGCCGCCGCCGCCGCGTCGGCCTCGTCGCCGGTGAGGTCGGGGTTGCGCTCGGCGATGGTGGCCCGGGCTCGCTCGACGGCCTCGTCGAGCAAATCGGACAGGCGCACCGAGGCCCCGGCGCGGGTGCGGAACATCTTGCGGTCGGCTCCCAGCATGTTGCCGAAGGGCACGTGCTCGGCGGAGACGTCGTCGGGAAGCCACGCCGCCATGCGGGCCACGGCGAAGACCATCTCCAGGTGGTCGCGCTGGGGCGCACCCACGACGTAGAGGATCCGCTTGGCGCCGGTGACATCGACCCGGTGGCGGATGGTGGCCAGGTCGGTGGCGGAGTAGCCGTAGCCGCCATCGCCCTTGCGGACGATCATGGGCTGGGGCTCGCCCTCCCGGTTGGTGAAGCCCGGGGGGAAGACACACTCGGCGCCCTGGTCCGAGACGAGGATCCCAGCCCGGTCGAGGTCGGCCACCACCCCGGGGAGGTCGTCGTTGTAGGCGCTCTCGCCCACGATGTCGTCGGGGGTGAGCAGCACCCCCAGGCGGTCGTAGACGCTCTGGAAGTAGGCGATGGACTGGTCGACGAGCACCCGCCACAGCCGCAGGGTCTCGGGATCACCGGCCTGGAGGCTCACCACCCGGCGGCGGGCCCGGTCCTTGAAGGCGTCGCTGCCGTCGAAGCTGGCCCGCGCCGCCTGGTAGAAGCCGTTGAGGTCGCCGACCGAGAGCTCGGCTGCGGCCTCGTCCTCACCCACGTCGACGAGGTGCGCGATGAGCATGCCGAAGGGGGTGCCCCAGTCGCCGACGTGGTTCTCCCGCTGGACCGGGTGGCCCAGGTGCTCCAGCACCCGCACCAGCGCGTCGCCGATCACCGTGGACCGGAGGTGGTGGGCGAGCATCTCCTTGGCCACGTTGGGGGCCGAGTAGTCGACGACCACCGTGCCGGCGTCGGCGTCCTCGGCCACGTCGAGACGAGGGTCGGCGTGGGCCCGACAGGCCAGGTCGGTCACGGCGTCGTCGGCCAGGGTCAGGTTGAGGAAGCCGGGACCGGCCAGCTCGACCTCGGCCACCAGCCCGTCGAGCGCCGTGGTGGCGCCGTCCTGGATCCCGGCCGCCACCTCGCGCGGGTTGCGGCCCAGGCGCTTGGCCAGCGGCAGGGCCCCGTCGGCCTGGAAATCGGCCCGGTCGCTGCGACGCACGGTGGGCGGGGCCGGGACCGTGGCCGGGTCGGTCCCCGCCTCGGCGCACGCCGCGTCGCGCACCGCGGCGAAGACGGGGTCCAGACGCTCGGTGAGGATGACGAGGGGATCGGCCACGCCTCATGTTCGGCGGGACGCGTCACGCGGTCAAACCCGTTGACCCGGCCCCAGGCCGTCGATCTTCTCAGCCACCAGCAGGAGGAGACGGGGGTAGTCGGCGCCCTGCGGGTACTCCGGGGAGCGCTGCAGGAACCCGGCCGGTGGCGAGGGCTCGTCCATGTGGCGCACCAGGAGCCCGTTGGCGGCCATGGCGTTGACGTAGCGGTGGAGGGGCCGGTGCACGAAGGCGATGCGGACGCCGGGCTCGACCTCCTCCAGGCTGAGGTCCTCCCGCAGGTACGGACCGATCCGCCAGTACTGCTCGGGCGGGTCGAGCACGTGATCGTCGATCCAACCGCTGCTCGGGGTCTGCAGGAGCGGGTGGTTCAAGAAGAAGGCGAACCGACCGCCAGGGGCCAGCACCCGGGCCACCTCGGCCAGGGCCTGGTCCAGGGCCACCAAGTGCTCGAACACCAGGCACGCGACCACCGCGTCGAACGACCGTGGGGCGAAGGGCAGGGCGGCCGCCCCGGCCCGGGCGTAGGCCGGGCCCCCGCCTCGCCTCACCGCCTCGACCGCCTGGGCCCGGGTCGGGTCGATTCCCACGACGGTCGTCGCACCGCTCCTCACCGCCTGGCGGGCGACCTGACCCTCCCCCGCGCCGACGTCGAGGACGCGGCTGGCTCCGTCGAGCCAGCGGGCGGCGAGGGGCATGATCTGCTCGACGTACTCCTCGTCGGCCCCCTCGGTGAAGCCCTCCTGCCACCAGCGAGCCTGCTCCTCCCACAGCTCCGCCGGCATCTCGCCCAGGTCCGCCCCCGAAGCGGCATCGGCGGGCTCGCTCACCGCCCCGACGCTACCGGTCGTCCCGTCGAGCCCATCCCAGCCCAGGCCGCCCGGCCCGTGACCCACGCTTCTGACGCGGAGGTGCGCCAACCATGACGCACAGGCGCGTCAGAACGGGTCCGAGGGAAGGGGTCAGCCGCCGTGGGCCTTGGCGTGCACGGCCTCGGCCACCTTGTCGGGGAGCCAGGAGAGGGCCTTGAGGTCCTCGAGGCTGGCCGCCTGCACGGCACGGACCCCGCCCAGCTCCTTGGTGAGGCGCTTCTTGCGGGTCTCGCCCAGGCCGGGGATGTCGTCGAGGACCGACTTCGTCATCCGCTTGTTGCGCAGCTGGCGGTGGTAGCTGATGGCGAAGCGGTGGGACTCGTCCCGGATGCGCTGGAGCAGGTAGAGCGCCTCGGACTGGCGGGGCAGGCGCACCGGGTCGGCCTGGCCCGGAAGGTAGACCTCCTCGAAGCGCTTGGCGAGCGACGCCACCGGGATCTCCTCATCGAGGCCAAGGGCCTCCAGCACCCTCAGGGCCGAGGTCAGCTGCCCCCGTCCCCCGTCGACCAGCAGTAGCTGCGGAGGGTAAGAGAAGCGGCCCTCGCGCTCGCTGACCGGCTTCTCCCGCTCCACCTGGTAGGCGGTGAGGCGGCGGGTCAGCACCTCCTCCATGGCCGCGAAGTCATCGTTGCCGGCCACCGTCTTGATCTTGAAGCGCCGGTACTCGGACTTCTTGGGCAGGGCGTCTTCGAGCACGACCATCGAGCCCACGTAGTCGGTGCCCTGAAGGTGGCTCATGTCGTAGCACTCGATGCGCAGGGGCGAGACCGGCAGATCGAGGGCCTCCTGGAGCTCGTTCAGGGCCCGGGCCCGGCTGTTGTGGTCGCTGGCCCGCTTGAGGCGGTGGCGGACCAGCTCCTCGCTGGCGTTGCGGGTGACCGTCTCGGCCAGCTTGCGCTTGTCGCCCCGCTGGGGCACCCGGATCGACACGTTGGTGCCCCGCTGGGCGCGGAGGAAGTCCTCGTAGAGGTCGAGGTCGTCGGGGTCGTCGGGGACGAGCACCGTCCGAGGGATGCCGAGGGGGGCGGGCTCCTGGTACAGCTCGCCCAGGATCCGGCCGATGAGCTCGCCCTCGGCCAGGTCCTCGACCTTGTCGACCACGAAGCCCTTGCGGCCCAGCACCCGGCCCTTGCGGACGAAGAAGACCTGCACCGCGGCCTCCAGCTCGTCCTCGGCGATGCCGATGACATCGAGGTCCTCGCCCTTCTCGACCACCATCTGCTGGCGCTCGATGGCCTTGCGGACCGCGGTCAGGCGGTCGCGGACCCGGGCCGCCCGCTCGAACTCGAGGTCCGAGGCCGCGACCGCCATCGCCTTCTCCAGGCGACGGACGATGTCGTCGGTGTCACCCTCGAGGAACTTGAGCAGGTCGGCGACCAGCTCGTCGTAGCGCTCCCGCTCCACCTCGCCGACGCACGGACCCGAGCACTTCTCGATGTGGTACAGCAGGCAGGGCTTGCCCAGCTTGCGGTGCCGCTCCAGCTTGTTGTCCGAGCACGAACGCAGCGGGAAGGTGCGCAGCAGCAGGTCGAGGGTGTCGCGGATGGCGTAGGCGTGGGCGTAGGGCCCGAAGTAGCGCACGCCCTTCTTGCGCTTGCCCCGCATCACCATGGGCCGGGGCCACTCGTCGCCCACGGTCACGGCCAGGAACGGGTAGCTCTTGTCGTCGACCAGGCGGATGTTGAACCGGGGCCGGTGCTGCTTGATCAGCGAGTACTCGAGCATGAACGCCTCGACGTCGTTGCGGACCTGGATCCACTCGACGGACTCGGCCGTGGCCACCATCTGCGCCGTGCGAGGCGGCATGTTGCGCGGGTTCTGGAAGTAGTTCGACAGGCGCGAGCGCAGCGACTTGGCCTTGCCGACGTAGATCACCCGGCCCTCGGCGTCCTTGAACTGGTAGCTGCCGGGGGCGTCGGGGATGGTGCCGGCGGGAGGACGTTCGACCACTCCCCCAGGGTGCCCGATCCAGCTCCCGGCGCGCCTACCCCCCGAGACCCTTGCGCGAGAGGATCCGCCAAAGCTCCCAGCCCTGCCCCCTCGCCACCAGCCGGTGGTGGGCCTGGAGCTCCGACTGCAGGTCCGGCTTGCTCCTGAGCGCACCCAGGTTGGTCACCGCCAGCCATTCGGCTCGCGACTCATCGAGCAGCTCGGCCGGTCCGCCGACAGAGGCGCCCTGGGCCTCCAGCAGCCGCACGTCGCCGGGCGACGGGTACTCCCGAGTGGTGGAAGCTCCCGCCCATCCAGCCCCCGAGTGCGGTCTGGGTGAACATGCCGTGCAGGTAGTAGGCGATCGTGGGTCCGCCCATCAGCACCAGCTGAGCGCCATGGCGGAGGCCGACCAGCCCTCGCCAGCCGCGGCGATGCACGGTGAGCGCCACCCACCAGCCGATGAGCATGGGGGCGATCATGGGCTTCACGAGGATGCTGAGCCCGGCGACCACCACCGCTGACCACCTGGTCACTGCCTCGGACCGATCGTCCGCCCGGAGCATCAGCGCCATCGCCAGCAGGGACGACGCGACCATCAAGGCGTCTGGTTGGAAGGCGCGACTGGCCGCCACGCCCACCGGCACGCGACGAACAGGCTCGTCCCCACGGCCGGCGCCACCAGGGATCTCGAGAGCCGTCGCAGGATGCTCCAGAGGCACCAGCCGGCCCCGGACCACAGCACCACACCGACCAGGCGCTCCTCGTCCAGGCCTCCCAGACGGAGCCCCAGCCCGAGGAGCAGGATGGCAGCAAGCACCCATCGCCCCACCTGCCCTGGTCGGGGCGCGGACCTGCTCGGACGACGGCGGCGTCGTCCGGGGCGGTCTCGGTGGTCGTGGGTCCGGTGAGGGCGACGCCCACGCAGGCCTGCGGCGGCCCCGGCGAGCGGCGCCGCTGCGGCCAGAGCGCTCACCACCGAGTTCACCCCCGCCCCGTCCCCGCCGTCGCCGCCTCGTGAGTGGCTCGGCCTTGCCGACGTTCGGAACAACAGGTGAATCTCCCAGATCGGGACCATCAGGCGTACACTTGTCGTCCAACAGGCTGGCCTGGTATCCGGCTCCATATCGGCTCCGAGACCGACATCCCCGTGGCGTGGCGACCAGGCTGTCCCCACCGGTCACATCGGAGTCCCTCCCCCGGAGGTCCACCCCCATGATCCGGCTCCAGCCCCCGCTCGCCGAGCGGTACACCGCTGCCCCCGACAGCGAGCTCGAGGAGCGCATCGCCGCCGCCAAGGCCACCCTCGGCGACCGCCTCTTCATCCTCGGCCACCACTACCAGCGCGACGAGGTGATGCGCTGGGCCGATGCCCGGGGCGATTCCTACCGTCTCTCCGTGCTGGCCCAGCAGCGCCCGGAGGCCGAGTTCATCGTGTTCTGCGGCGTGCACTTCATGGCCGAGTCGGCCGACGTGCTCACCGACGACCACCAGCAGGTGATCCTCCCCGACCTGAACGCCGGCTGCTCGATGGCCGACATGGCCGACCTCGACGAGGTCGAGGAGGCCTGGGAAGCCCTGGCCGAGGTCACCGACATCGACCGGGTGGTGCCCATCACCTACATGAACAGCTCGGCGGCGCTGAAGGCGTTCGTGGGTGAGCATGGGGGCGCCGTCTGCACCTCCACCAACGCCCGATCGATTCTCGACTGGGCCCTCGACCGGGGCGACACGGAGGGAGGCGCCAGCCGACCGACCCAGCAAGCACAGGCTCCGGTCGGCGAAGCCGACGACGTGTCCGCGATCGTGGCGAACGCCCGCGCCGCAGGGCGCAAGGTGCTCTTCTTCCCCGATCAGCACCTCGGGCGCAACACCGGGCTCGGCATGGGCTTCACTCACGACGACATGCGGGTCTGGGATCCGCGCCACGAGCGAGGTGGGCTGACCGAGGCCGACTGCAAGGAGGCCACCTTCCTGCTGTGGAAGGGGCACTGCTCGGTCCACCAGCGGTTCCGCCCCGAGCACGTCGCGGCCTTCCGCGCCGAGCACCCCGACGGCATCGTCATCGCCCACCCCGAGTGCTCCCATGAGCTGTGCTCGGTGGCCGACCAGGTCGGCTCCACCGACTTCATCATCAAGGCTGTGGCCGCCGCACCGACCGGCTGCACCATCGCCATAGGCACCGAGATCCACCTGGTCCAGCGCCTCGCAGATGAGACACCGGACAAGACCATCGTCTCGCTGGACCCGCTCATCTGCCCCTGCTCCACCATGTTCCGCATCGATGCCGCCCACCTGTGCTGGGTGCTGGAGAACCTGGTCGAAGGCCGTGTGGTCAACCAGATCAGCGTCGACCCCGAGGTCACCGCCCAGGCCCGGGTGGCTCTTCAACGCATGCTCGACATCACCGCCACCGCCGACCACACCCCACCCGTCGCCGCCCCCGGCCGTCCTACTGGCGACTGACACCCCGTTGATCGAGAAGCGCCCACGTCCTGGGACAGACGGTCGGATCAGCTCAGGGGGAGGCGGTGAGGGCTCCAGTGACGCGGTTTGCGAGACCTCCTTCACCGACGGTGGCGGGTGAAGGCCGAACGAGCGGCCACCGAGCGACGTCCGGCCACGCGGCACAGACGCATCGGGTACAGGGCGAGGAGGCCATAGGCGTAGATCAGTGGCGCCAAGGAGGTCTTCCGTCCGGCCACGCTCATCACCATCAAGGGGATGAGGCAGGAGCACGGCCGCAGCCAGGTTGGTGCCGTCCAGTTCCCGCGTGCGGCCATGAGGCCGCTCAAGGGCACCGAGGCGAGCAGGGTCTCGTTGTTCGGTTGGGGAAAGGCACCGATGCGCAGTCTCAAGACAACCGTCCAGACGGCAAGGGGAACAGCCGCTGCTGCCATGCGCCATGCAGCCGGCTTCCACGCCCACCAGCGGCCACCTCGACCTGACAGCTGCTCTGCCATGGCCAACGCGGCGGGCGCGAGGAGCATCGTCTCCCGGCACAGCGCAGCCGCCGCGAAGCACGCCACCGCCCCCCACCCAGGTCCGGTTCGTCGTCGCCAGAGGGTGAGGGCGAACACGTAGAGCGAGGAGATGAGCCCGGCCGGACGTCGATCCTCGGGGACCTGCCAGTCCTGGTTGAACCAGGTTCCGGCGAACATCGCGGCAAGGAGCACTGCGATCCCTGTCGTTGCGAGAGCCCGGCGAAGACCTGGGCCGATGCCGCACTTCGCCATGTCCTTTCATCGGCAGCTGGTGTCCGGCCTGCGGCGCCGGCCCGGGTCGCATGGCGAGAAGAACTCGGACGCTGTCTCACGGAGCGGTCGTCTCGCGCGCCACGGGCTGTCCCGGCACGACACCGCGCCGGGTCCCGACCAAGGGCAGGCCGAAGGACCAGAGCGCGACAGCTGCGGCCAGACCTAGGTGGATGACCCATCCCGCCGGGCCAAGGGCGATCGTGAAGATGCTGGGCACCGCTCCCTGGTCGCGCAACACTGTGAGGTGCCAATTGATGAGGCGCGCTCCATCCGGGATGAGATGCTCGGCGACGGTCGCCAAACCCATGCTCGTCACCGATAGCCCGACGACCGCCAACCGGACCGGCTTGCCGAGCGTCCCCCACACCTCTGCCACCCCCACCGCGAGGAAGGGCAGGGCGGGGACCACGTACCGGGGTCCGGGTGCCTCGCCGGCCCATGTGTTGGACCACGATCCCTGGAGGAGCAAGAACCCACCCAGGATGGCGAGGCCAACGAGACCGGCGTCGTCACGCGAAGCCCACCACCGGCGCCCGAGACCGACGGCCCCGACAGCGACGATCGGGGTGTAGAGCAGCAGCCCCCGGGAGCCGGCCAGTACCTCCGCCATCTGACCGACGTTTGGGAGATGGTTCACATGCGTGGTGAAGAACCCACTCTCGCCCTCCCAGGTCTTGGTCTGGTAGCCGGTGCGCAGCGGCGACCCCGTGGTGAGCCACAGGTAGACCATGAGTAGCGCGGCCGCAGGTGCCGAACCCAGCACCAGCCCGACGAGAGCTCTGCCCCGCCGACGCAGTGCCAGCCATGTCCCAAGCACCACGATGACGATGGCGGCCTGGTACTCGGTCATCACTGCGGCGCCGGCCAGCACGCCAGCGACCACTCCCGACCGAGCGGTCGGGGGCGCCCGGTCGAGCACGTTCCACGCGACGAAGCCGAGCGCCGCAGCCAGCAGATGCCCGTAGAGACTGGCGCTGAGGGGTAAGAGGAGCGTTCCGAAGCACATCGCGCCGAGGACACCGGCGGTCGGAGTGTGGCCCCTGCGCCTGATGGCTGCGCCCATCAGCGCAACGAGGGCGAGCACCGGTAGGCCGGCGGTGACGAGCGTGACCCACCACAGGGTGAGGTTGACGTAGGGCCGACGGACGGCAGCAGGCTCCGCCCCGACAGCCCGAGCCACCGCGTAGGCAGGGACGGAAAGGAGGGCCTGCCCGGGCGCCTTGTCCGAGTACGTGTGACTGTCGCGCGTCGCGAAGTCCACACCCAAGGGGTATCCGTCGATCACAAGTGTGCGGTCGTCAACGATGCTTCCTGTCATGGCCAGCCGGGGAGCCGACTGGGCCGTGAGCGGCTGGACCAAGGGCCCGACAAGAACCAGCCAAAGGGCGATCACGACGATCTCTGGACGGCGTTGCCACCGCGAGGCCAGATGAACTCGACCGGTGCCCCCGATCGGACGCACTGCGGAGCGGCCGGCGACGATCGATGTCACCCGTCCCCATCGGTCCGCCACGCACTGATGTGAGAACGGCCTGCACCTGGGCCCTGACGGCCTCGGGTCGATCGAGCCCCCCGAGGTCCTTGGGACGACCCTAACCGTCGACCCCATTCAGGCGCTCGTCGAATCGGTCCGGGCGCAGGTCGATGGCCATGAGAGCCCCCGGAGGGCCGGGGCCAGACTGCGCTGGGTGAGCCTCGACGAGGGCGGGCGTTCCTCGATCGCGCCGGCGGCTGACGAGGACGAATGACATGACCCATGCCGCCACATCGAGCGAGCCGAGGGAGCCATCCGCCTGATCGGGTCGGAGCCTGCCACCAGTGTCGGTCCCGGGCGCTACATCGTGGCACTGGAGGACGTCGAGCACACCGAGCTGCTCCCCGCCCACAACCTGGTCCTGCACGAGGCCGCTGAGCTCGGCCTGCTCGGGAGCGTGCTTGCCGGCGGCCTGCTTGCCCTGGTGGAGGTGATCATGGTGCGGCGCGGCAGCTGGGCCCTCGCCCTCAGTGCGCCGATGGCCGCGTCCCTGACCTTCGACGCCTACCCCTACGTCTTTCCGATCGGGCTCGTCCTCCTGGCTCGCGCTCCTGCGAGACGTCACGTGGATGCGGGCGAACGACGCCGCACCCCCGGAGCGTGCAGGCGGCGCCGCGCCAGTCCCGTCGTCATCGGATCCACCCCTCTGAAGGGCCGACATCCGGTCACCGTGGCCACCACGATCCCCACCGAGAGGAGCATCCGCCGCCCCTAGAGACTGCGGCCGCCGGGCGCGACCGTGCCTTGGCGACGGCCCTGTTGGTCGCCCGCTGAATTGCGCTGCTCAGGCCCGCTCGAGCAGGGGGGCCAGGAACTGGCCGGTGTAGCTCTCGGAGACCTTGGCCACCTGCTCGGGGCTGCCGGTGGCCACGACGGTGCCGCCTCCGTTGCCGCCCTCGGGGCCCAGGTCGATGATCCAGTCCGCGGTCTTGATGACGTCGAGGTTGTGCTCGATGACGAGCACGGTGTTGCCCTGGTCGACGAGGCGGGACAGCACCGTGAGCAGGCGACGGATGTCCTCGAAGTGCAGGCCCGTGGTGGGCTCGTCGAGCAGGTAGATGGTGTGGCCGGTGGAGCGCTTGGACTGCTCCGAGGCCAGCTTGATGCGCTGGGCCTCACCGCCGGAGAGGGTGGGGGCGGGCTGGCCCAGGCGGATGTAGCCCAGGCCCACATCGACGAGGGTCTGCATGTGGCGGGCGATGGGCGGCTGGTTGGAGAAGAACTCCAGCGCCTCCTCGCACGGCATGTCGAGCACCTCGGCCACGTTCTTGCCCTTGAAGGTGATGTCAAGGGTGTCGCGGTTGTAGCGGGACCCCTTGCACACCTCACACGGCACGTAGACGTCGGGCAGGAAGTGCATCTCGATCTTGATGGTGCCGTCGCCGGCGCACGCTTCACAGCGCCCGCCCTTGACGTTGAAGGAGAACCGGCCCGGCAGGTAGCCGCGGACCTTGGCCTCCTGGGTCTGGGCGAACAGCTTGCGCACGTGGTCCCACACGCCGGTGTAGGTGGCCGGGTTCGATCGGGGCGTGCGCCCGATGGGCGACTGGTCGATGTTGATGACCTTGTCGAGGTGCTCGATGCCCTCGATGCGCTTGTGACGACCCGGGGGCACCTTGGTCCGGTAGATCTTCTGCATCAGCGACCGCAGCAGGATGTCGTTGATGAGGGTGGACTTGCCCGACCCCGACACCCCGGTGATGGTGACGAAGCAGCCCAGCGGGATGTCGACGTCGAGGCCGGTGAGGTTGTGCTCCCGCGCTCCCTTGATCGAGAGGTGCTCGTCGCCGGGGCTGCGGCGCCGCTCGGGCACCGGGATCATCCTCCTGCCCGCCAGGTACTGGCCCGTGATCGAGGCCCGGTTCCGCAGCAGCCCCTTGTAGGTGCCGGAGTGGACGACCTCCCCGCCGTGCTCGCCCGCCCCGGGGCCGATGTCGACGATGTGGTCGGCCACCGCGATGGTGTCCTCGTCGTGCTCGACCACCAGGACGGTGTTGCCCAGGTCGCGCAAGCGGATGAGGGTCTCGATCAGGCGGCGGTTGTCGCGCTGGTGCAGCCCGATGGAGGGCTCGTCGAGCACGTAGAGCACGCCCACCAGCCCAGAGCCGATCTGGCTGGCCAGGCGGATGCGCTGGGCCTCGCCGCCGGCCAGGGTGGCGGCCGAGCGCGACAGGGAGAGGTAGTCGAGGCCCACCGCCAAGAGGAACCCGAGCCGGGCGTTGACCTCCTTGAGCACCGCCTCGGCGATCATGCGGTCGCGCTCGGACAGCTCGATCGCCCCCAGCACCTCGGCCACCTCGCTGATCGACATGGCGCACAGCTCGGCGATGTTGCGACCGTCGATGCTCACCGCGAGGGTGAAGGGGCGCAGCCGGGCCCCGTCGCACTCGGGGCACGGGACCTCCCGCATGTAGCCCTCGAACTGGTCGCGCTGGGAGTCGCTCTCGGTGTCGGAGTGGCGGCGCTGGAGCCAGGGCACCACCCCCTCGTAGGCGGCCTGGTAGGTGCGGACCCGCCCGTAGCGGTTCTTGTAGCGCACCTGCACCCGGCCCACGCCGTGGCCGTGGAGCAGCTTCTTCTGCTGGGCCGCCTTCAACGTGCGCCACGGGACGTCGAGGGGGATGTCCTGCTCGGCCCCCACCGCCTCCAGGATCCGGTGGAACCAGGTGGCGTGGCCGCTGGCCCACGGGTGGATGGCCCCGTCCTCGATGGAGAGGTCCGGGTCCGGGACGATGAGCTCAGGATCGACCTCGAAGCGGGTGCCGAGGCCGTCGCAGCGAGGGCAGGCCCCATAGGGCGAGTTGAACGAGAAGCTCCGGGGCGCCAGCTCGTCGAAGCTCTGGCCGTCCACCGGACAGGCCAGGTGTTGGCTGAAGGTCAGCGTCTCGGGCGACTCCTCGCCCTCCCCCTCTTCGGCGCGCGGCACGAGCTGGACCTCGGCCACGCCGTCGGCCAGCGCGAGGGCGGCCTCCAGCGACTCGGTGAGGCGTTGGGCGATGCCGTCACGGCGCACCAGCCGGTCGACCACCACCTCGATGGTGTGGTTCTCGTAGCGGGCCAGGTCGACCTTCTCGGTCAGCTCGTGGATCTCACCGTCGATCCGGGCCCGCGAGTAGCCCTGGGTCGAGAGATCGGCCAGCAGCGTCTCGTAGTTGCCCTTGCGGCCCCGCACCACCGGGGCCAGCACCTGGAAGCGGGTGCCGTCGGGCAGCTCCAGGATGCGGTCGACGATCTGCTGGGGCGTCTGGCGGGTGATCGGGGTGCCGTGCTCCGGGCAGTGCGGCACGCCGATGCGGGCGAACAGGAGCCGCAGGTAGTCGTAGATCTCGGTGATGGTGCCGACCGTCGACCGGGGGTTGCGCGACGCCGATTTCTGGTCGATGGAGATGGCCGGCGACAGGCCCTCGAGGAAATCGACGTCGGGCTTGTCCATCTGGCCCAGGAACTGCCGTGCGTAGGACGACAGCGACTCCACGTAGCGGCGCTGGCCCTCGGCGTAGATGGTGTCGAAGGCCAGCGAGGACTTGCCCGACCCCGACAGCCCGGTGAACACGATGAGGCGGTCGCGGGGCAGGTCCAGGTCGATGCCCCGGAGGTTGTGCTCCCGGGCCCCACGGATGACGAGAGAGTCCGACACGAGGGCTCAGCCTACTGCCTCCGCCAACCCTCCGAACGTCTGTACCCTCAGGCGGAGACGGAGGAGGGGGCCGGCTCAACGTCGTCCGCTCTCCGCCGATGGGCGCAGGTGAGCACCCCGTCGGAGCCCCAGAGGGCAAAGTCAACCCGGTCCGACGCCGACACCGCCGTGGTTCGCTGGGCCCTGGCCGGCACCATGCTGCTCGCGCTGCTGATCGTGGCCGATGTCCAGCGCCTGGGGGGTAACCCGCTGGGGCTGGTGCAGCCGGGGTCGCGTGGCCCGGCCGCGGCCGCCTTCGCCGAGGACTTCCCGGAGGTCGACCTGCCCGACGGTCTCGGCCTCGACGGCCAGATGACCTACGCCGTGGCCCGCGACCCCTTCCACATCGATGCCAGCGCCGACAACCTGGACCGCCCCCGCTACCGACTCCAACGCCCGCTGCTGCCCTACCTGGCCGGAACCCTCCACCCCGGTGGCGGCATGGGCCTGGTGTGGACGCTCCTCGCCGTCGGCCTGGCGGGCGCCGGCGCCGGCGCGTGGGCCACCGGACAGCTCAGCGTGCGGTGGGGAGGTCCCGCTTGGCTCGCGGTCCTGTTCCCGCTGCTGCCCGGGAGCTTCATGGCCCTCCGGGTGACCACGTCAGACGCCCTCGGGGTGGGGCTGGCCCTGCTGGCCGTCGCCCTCGCCAGCCGGCGCCGCACCGCGCTCGCGGTCCTCGTCGGCGTGCTGGCCCTGCTGGCCAAAGAACCCACGCTGCTCGTCCTCGGCGGGTGGGCCCTGGCCCACCGCACCCGACGCAACATCGCCGTCGCCGTCGTGCCCGCTGCGGTCGCCGGCGCGTGGACGGTGGTGCTGCGCGTGGCCATCCCCGGCGCCGAGAGCCTCAACGGCGATATCGGCCTCCCCTTCGTCGGGCTGGTGGGCGCAGCCCGGGACATCTGGCTGGAGGGCCGCGAGCTGTGGGGCCTGGTCGGCACCGTGGTCGCGCTCGGGCTGGCCGTCCTGGCCCTGCGCCGGACCCGACTCGGTCACCCGCTCGGGTGGGCGGTGGCCCTCAACCTGGGGTTCTTGCTGCTGGCGGGGAGCAACCCCCTCGGCACCAGCTTCGGGGGCACGCGCGCCGGCCTGGCGCTGACCGCGCTGTCGATCATCGTCCTCGCGACCCCGCAGGCGACCACCGGAGCCGGGTGCCCCGCTTCCGACGAGACCGCTCGGGCGGGGACGGAGGAGGGGCCCGCCCCCTCAGTCGCGGTCGCTGCGGTCGGCGCCGAAGCAGGGGCCGACGGGGCGGTCCGGGCCGGGCGCCGCTGAGGGGGGCTCGGCGAAGCGGTACACCAGAGTGCTGCCCCCACCCAGGGTGCCGACAGGGCAGTACTTCCGCAGCCAGGCCAGCTCGTCGCGCTCCACCACCGTGAGGGACGTGACCCCCACCGCCACCCAGCCCCTCACCTCCCGCGGATCGGCCCCCACGAGAGACCGGGTGGCGGCGCCCACCTCCAGGCCGCGTGGGGTGATCACCTCGACCCACGGCTCCCGGCCCTCGCTCCACGTCCGGATCCGCCACAGGTCCTGGCCGTAGTCGATGTTGCTGTCGCTCACGAACCGGTAGGCGGGGAGGAACGGTGGTGGCGTCCACGGCAGTGCGTGGCTGCTGGCGGTGACCAGGGCCACCGTCGACAGGAGCGCCAGCACACCCAACGCCCACCGGCCCGCCCGGGCCCGGACCAGCGGCACCGCGGCGGCGCCGGCCAGGACCATCCACAGGGCGAGGGAGGGCAGGATCAGCCGGAGGCCCAGGGCTAGGGGCTGGATGGCGGTGAAGGCGAACAGGGTGACCGCCGGCAGGGCGACGCAGAGGGCGGCGCGGCGACGGCGCCGGGGGTCGGTGCGCCACCAGCCGAGGGGCCCGAGCAGCAGGACCACCAGCGTCGGGAGCGCCACCTTGGCCACCAGGCTGCCGGGGAAGAACCACCAGCGGGTGCCCTCCCAGGCCTGGCCGAACAGCCAGGCGGGGCGGGCATCCGAGGTGATGGTGAGGGAGCCGAACCCGGCCCGCCACTCCTGGGGCGCAGGCACGGCCAGCACCGGGCGAGCGAGGGCGGAGTCGCCCGACGCGGTGGCGATGATGCCCTCGAAGCGGGAAGCCGGCGCCCCGGTGGGCGGGGTCAGGTCGAAGCCCCGGTAGAGCAGCCACAGGCCGAGGTAGGCGACCAGGGCGCCGAGCGCGACGTGACGGAGCACCTGGCGGCGGTCGCCGCGCACGGCGAGGCCGACCGCCAGCAGCGCGACCGGGACGAGCACCACTGCGCTGTGGCGCGTGGCCAGGGCAGCGGCCAGGCCTGCACCCACCGCCGCGGCCCGACCCAGGCTCGGCGCCTCGTGGTGGCGGACCAGGGTGAGGACCACCACCAGGGTGGCCAGGGTGAAGGCCACGTCGATCGACTGCACGTGGCCGAGACCGAGCACGAACGGTGCGCTGAGCCAGAGGCCCGCGGCCAGCAGCCCGGCCTCCTGCCCCGCCAGACGCCGGCCCAGCGCGAACAGGAGGACCGCGCACCCGACGGCCTCGAGCAGAGGGACGAGGCGGCTGAGGAACACCACCCGGCGCAGCCGTCCGGCCCGGTCGTTGGCGCCCAGCACGGCATCGGTCTGGGCGAACCAGTCACCCGAACGCCACGCCTCGCCCTGGGGGACGATCGGTTGCGCCGCGAGGGCGGGTGCCGCCGCCAGCAGCTGCGGCAGCGGCGGGTGCTCGGGGCTGCTGCGCAGGTCGTGGTGCACCCAGTGCGACAGTCCCGACGACAGGTCGACCCCCTCGTCGACGGTCGGCGAGTCGGTCCACGCCTGGACCAGGCCCGCGACCACGAAGAGCACCAGCAGCACCCCGACCACGGCTCGACCGACGAGGAGGACTCGCCGCAGAGGCGCGATCGACGAGCTCGACTGGGCATGCCGCTCTGCTGCCCCCGACGGCGGCGAGGCCCTCCGCGTGGCGGTCACGACGAACCATCGGCCCGTCGGGTCGAGACGTGAGAGGGCTGCTCAGCCGACCTGCTTGAGCTCCCGGCGCAGGTCCTTGATCTCGTCCCGGAGCCGGGCGGCGTACTCGAAGCGCAGGTCGGAGGAGGCCTCGTGCATCTCCTCCTCTAGGGTCTGGATGAGCCGGGCCAGCTCCTCGCCGGGGAGCTCGGCCAGCTCCTCCCGGCGAGCCTTGTCGGCGGCGCGTTCCTTGCGCCGGTCGCCGCCGGGCCGCGGGGCACCGTCCTCCGCCGGGCGGATGAGAGCCAGGATGTCGGTGACGGCCTTGCGGATGGTGGTGGGGTCGATGCCGTGCTCGGTGTTGTAGGCCTGCTGCAGCCCCCGGCGCCGGTTGGTCTCGCTGATGGCCCTCTGCATCGACGGGGTGACCTTGTCGGCGTACATGACCACCTGGCCCCCGACGTTGCGGGCGGCGCGGCCGATGGTCTGGATGAGCGAGGTCTCGCTGCGGAGGAAGCCCTCCTTGTCGGCGTCGAGGATGGCGACCAGCGACACCTCGGGCAGGTCGAGGCCCTCGCGCAGCAGGTTGATGCCCACCAGCACGTCGAACTCGCCCAGGCGCAGGGCCCGCAGGATCTCGATGCGCTGGATGGTGTCGACCTCGCTGTGCAGGTAGCGCACCTTCACCCCCCGCTCCAGCAGGTAGTCGGTGAGGTCCTCGGCCATCTTCTTGGTGAGGGTAGTGACCAGGGCCCGGTCGCCCCGAGCGACCCGGGCGTCGATCTGGGTCATGAGGTCGTCGATCTGGCCCTTGGTCGGCTTGACCACCACCTCGGGGTCGACCAGGCCGGT
>JBBSMQ010000042.1:0-28459 GCA_038233075.1 Acidimicrobiales bacterium | reverse complement strand
GAGTGGCGCGGGCCGCGGCCCAGTCGGCCTCGGTCTCGGCGCGGAGGAACGCCCGGAAGATGCTGTGGGCCTCGGCGCCGTCGACCGAGCCGCAGGTGAAGGCCCAGGACCCGTTGAAGTCCGACACCCCCTTGAAGTCGCGGTTGTGGTGGTCGCGCTCGGCCCGGTCGCGGGTGCCGTCCTCGTCCATGACCCGCACCCACTCCGACACCATCCGATCGAACGTGGGATAGGGCTGGGTCTCGGCCTGGGTCACGAACGACGCCTCGTTGACCACCACCGCCTCGGCCACCCGCGAGTTCGCATAGGCCAACGCGATGCGATCGACCTGGGCGGCACCGATGCGCCCGGACCGCAACGCCTCGGCCACCCCCGACAGGCCCCGCAACGCCTTGGCCGCCCGCGCCCGCCGGGCGGCCTCGGGGCCCGACAGCTTGGCGTGGTGACGCACCATCACCTTCGCCGACGCATGCCCATCGAACGCGTGCAACCCGGCCCGGTCGATCTCACCGACCAGGGCGACCTGCGCCGCGCCGAGACGTCGAACCTGGACCTCCAGACCGGTGATCAGCCGCCGGGCATCGGCGGCATCGACGGGGACCAACCCGGCGTCCAGCACGGCGTCAACACCCGCAGCGAGGAGGCCCAGCGCCTCCGTCTGCGGGGTGTCAAGCACTGCGATCATGACCCCATCGTACGCAGGGGGTGTGACAGCGAAGCGGGGTCCGAGCCCAGCTCAGCCCCGGTTTTCGGGCTCTCATCGGGAACCCGCACGCGCCACCGAAGCGGCGGAGGGTTCGTTGCCAACTTCGTACGGAAGTTGCCCCATGGGGCACAGTTCCGTACGAAGTTCAGGGACCGACAAGAGCGGAGCGTGCGCCGGTGCGCGTGCACGCTGCGGCGACATCAAGACCGCTCCGACCGGCGAGACGGTCCCAGGAGCCGCGGGACGTCGCGCGCGAAGTGCTCGTCGCTCTGGAGCCAGTAGCCGGCGCCTCCGAGGTCTTGCCAGGCCCGGACGAGGTCGAGGCGGTTGTCGATCAACAGCGCCTGCGCCGGTGCGCCGTCGAAATCCAGCCGGTCGAGAGCGATCTGGCACAGCGCGGGCTTGTCGTCGGTCCCCTCTGCGAACGACATGACACGACGATCGCCTGGCGCCTCCTGCACATCTCGGATGGCAACTCGATCTACCTGGGACCAGTCCTTCGGTCCCGGTCAGCGCACCTTCTCCGACCTCGTCCCGCACGGTGACGCCGCCGGAGCCATCTCCTACCTCATCGAGAGTCAGGCACCGATCACCGCGACCATCGACGCGCTCGACGGCGCGGCCCTGGACGAGCCCAGACCGACACACCTCGGTGTCGAGTTGCCTGCCAGCCGGATCATCGCCGTGCTTCTCGACGAGCAGATCCACCACGGGGCCGAGATCGGGCTCCTGCGGGACCTCTACCGCTGCCGACGTGGTTCTCGCCGGGACTGACGTTCGGCTTCCGACGCTCGGCGGCGGCGGTCGCCGGGACCGGCGACCATCGATGCGCTTCGTGTCAGAGGGATGGGAAGATGGCTCCCTCGTCGTCGGCTCCTTGGCGGCGTCCGGTGCCGGCACGCGAGGTCATTGCCGCCGGGTCGAGGACCATCCAGATGGCGTTGTCGGCGTGACCCTCGCAGCGGCGTCGGCAGATCTCGACGAGGTGGTCATCGTCGACGGCTCCGTCGGCGTTGAGCGCTTCGGTCATGTGGACGAAGACCTCGAGCACGGCCACGCCGGTGAGCGCCTGGACGGCCTGCAGGCCGAGGCTCGCTTCCCTGGCGCAGGCTTCGTCGATGGGCTCGGGGCCGGGCATGGCGCAGGCCACGCCGATCGCGGCACCGTCGTCGATCGCTCGCCGGGAAGCCGCCGTCAGGTCCTTGAAGCCGGGGACGGTGACCCGGTCGACGATGAGCTCCCCGGGTGGAGCGGTCTCGGTGATCCGCCGCGAGACGATCGCGCCCATGTCGACCCGAGCGAAGGTGGTGTCGATCACGACGACCCGGTTGGTTGCCCCCGGCGACATCACCCTGCCGCCACGAGTGGGCTGGATGTGCTGCGCCGGGTGTCGTTCATCCGGGCCGCGCAGCAGGTCGGCCTCGCCCTTCGGGAGATCGCGGAAGGGCTGGAGTCGTTGCCGCCAGATCGCGCACCGACCAAGGAGGAGTGGGAGACCTTCGCCGAGGCCTGGCGGCCCCGTCTCGACGAGCAGATCCGCACCCTCGAAGGCATTCGCGACCGCCTGGCATCGTGCATCGGGTCAGTTCGTCGTGAACGATCCGGACGGTTACCTGTGGCGCCCGTTCGAGGACCTTGGTACTCGGCAATCGTGAGGCGCAACGCCTACGCCGAGAGTGCCCCGAACTGTCGTTCCGGCGCGGCGAGCCCCATCCGGGTGTGGCGGTACGTGCGACGTCGGCGTTTGTCGGGAGATCGGCGTGAGACCTGGTGAGGGGCCGCAAGTCCTCGTGCGTCGAGCTCCGGTGCGTCCCCGGCGGTCGGTGACATCATCCGGGGGTCAGCGGTGAGCGGTGGCCCAGAGCATGTTGGCGAGGAGTCCGGGTCCGAGGATGGTGAGCTCCCATCCCCTCGCACGAAGGCGACCTTCGAGGTCATCGGGCCGCCAGACGTTGTGGACCACGCGCCAGCGCTGACCGCGCAGATCACGGACGCTGACGCCGTCGACCGGGGCATAGAAGGTGTAGGCGTCGGAGGGAACGTCCGGGGATGTCGACGCGTCCCGGTGACCGTACGCGAGCATCGAGGAAGTCGAAGCACGGCGCCTCCCGGTGCCAGCAGTCGTTCGACCTTGCCCCAGAACCGGTCGAACTGGTCATGGGGGACGTGGTGCAGCCAGGCCGAGAAGAGGATCGGGTCCGGGGTCCGGGGTCCGGCGTCCCAGTCGAAGATGTCGGCTTCGATCGGCTCCACGTCGGCGGTGGCGGAGGGCAGGAGGCGTTCGGCGGCGAGGGCCAGGCTCTCGGGCGACGGGTCGACCAGGACCGCCGAGTCGGCGGCTGGCAGGTAGAGCTCGGCGAGACGTCCCGTGCCCGCCGCGTTTCCAGGACCCGTCCGAGTGAGGACATCGTGGAGAGGTGGTCGGCGACTCGCTGTTGGCCGGCCCGGTACGTCCTGGCTTCGGCATCGTCGTTCCGGGCATCGACGAGCGTCGACAACCACCGATCGGACTGAACAGCGTTGGCCTGGTAGAAGGCCCGTTGCTCGGCGAGCAGGTCCTCCGCGTCTCTTCCGTGAAGCTCCGACACCCCGCCATCGTGCCCTCCGGGGGCGCGGGGTGCGGGGCGGGGTCGTGGGGGCCGGTAGCGTCGCCGGTCGTGGAGATCATCCGGGCCGACGGCCACTGCCCGACCCCCGAGGTGGGCGCGGCGGTCACCATCGGCGCCTACGACGGGGTCCACCTCGGCCACCGCGCCGTCATCGCCGAGGTCCGCCACCGGGCCGACGAGCTGGGACTGCGGAGTGCGGTCGTCACCTTCGACCGCCATCCGGCCATGGTCGTCCGGCCCGAGAGCGCCCCCCGCCTCCTCACCGATCTGGACCAGAAGCTCGACCTCCTCGCCTCCACCGGCGTCGACGTGACCCTCGTCGTCACCTTCGACGAGGCTCGGGCTGCCGAGAGCCCCGAGGACTTCGTGTCCGAGGTGATCGTCGGCTGCCTCGGCGCCCGGGTCGTCGTCGTCGGCGAGGACTTCCACTTCGGCCACGGCCGTCGGGGCAACGTGGCGCTGCTGAGAGAGCTCGGCGCCGGAACAGGTTTCAGCGTCGAAGGGCTGGGTCTGCGGTCGGCCCGCGACGTGGGGGGCGAGGCCACCGCCATCTGGGCCGAGGCCCAGGAGGCCGCCGATCACGACGCCCCTGAGGAGAAGGTGTCCTCTACCGCCGTCCGCGCCGCCCTCGTCGAGGGGGACCTGGATCGGGCCAACGCCCTGCTCGGTCGACCCCACGAGGTGCGGGGCCTGGTGACCCCGGGCGACACGCGGGGCGCCGAGCTCGGGTTCCCCACCGCCAACGTCGCCGTGCCGGGGGAGATCCTGCTTCCCGCCGACGGCATCTACGCGGGCTGGTTCGTCCGGGCCGACGGCACCGTGCTGCCGACCGCACTCAACCTGGGTCGGCGCCCCACGTTCTACGAGCAGGCCCACGCCTCACTGCTCGAAGCCCACGTCCTCGACTTCGACGGCGACCTGTACGACGAGCGCGTGGCCGTCCGCTTCGTGGCCCGTCTCCACGGCGAGGTGAAGTACCCGTCGGTCGAGGCCCTCATCGAAGGCATCGGCCGCGACGTGGTCGAGACCCGCCAGGTCCTCGGGCTCACCTGATCGAAGGGGCGACCCCCTCAGACCCGCAGGCCGGGTGGACGCGGATCGGAGCTCTGACCAGGGCTGTGACCCCGGGCCGGCGTCTCCAGGTGGCATGCTGGACAGATGTCCGCTACGCCATGGCGTCCGGGCCCGGGGGGGACGAGAGGGACCACGGGGCGCATCACCCGGGTGCAGACGTCCTCCGACGACGTGCCGGTCATCGGCCCCGAGGACCGTCCCGAGCAGATCCGAGCCCGGCGCCTGCCCCGGCTGGCCCGCCACACCGTCACCCTGTCCGACGGCCACGAGGTCGGCGTCGCCGTGTGCGGCCGCGGGGTGCCGCTGGTGTTGGTCCACGGCTTCAGCGCCGAGGGGATGCTCTACGCCCAGACGTTGTCGCGCCTGGTCAGCGGCGGCTTCCGGGTCATCGCCATCGACACCGCCGGCCACGGAGGCACCCTGGGCCTGCCCACCGGCGGCGCCAGCATGGAGCACTACGCCCGCATGCTGGGACGGGTGCTCGACGAGCTAGGGGTGCGCCGAGCCGTGCTGTGCGGCCACTCCATGGGCGGCCGCCTGGTCACCGAGCTCGCCGCCCAGGAGCCGGATCGGGCCATCGCCGTGGTGCTGCTCGACGCCATCGTCGGCGACACCTGGGATCGCATGGTCAACCTCTTCCGGGTCGCCCCGCCGCTGTTGGCCGGTGTCGCCGGCATCTTGGTGCTCGACAGCATCAGCACCGTCCCGCTGTTCCGCGACCCGGCCCAGGCCCGGAAGCTGGGCCGTCTGGTCGCACCGGTCGTCGCCGGTCACGTCCGCCGGCCGTGGCGCATGTTGGGCCCGGCGGTCTCGATCCTGCGGTCGCGTGGGTCGGGCTGGATGCTCGACCGCATCGCCGAGGAGGAGATCCCCCTCGTGGTGATCCACGGTGAGCGCGACGTGGCGGTGCCGATGGCCACCGCCCGCGACTCGGCCGAGCGAGGTGAGGGGGCTCTGGTCACCGTCGAGCGGGCTGGCCACTCGTGGCTGTTGCGGGACCCTCGCACCCTGCCGGCCATCCTCGACGCCCTCGTCGCCAGCCCCGTCGGCGAGACCGTCGTCACCCGCATCGCCGCCGACCTGGGGCTCACCAGTCCCGGCTTCCTCGACCGCGTCACCTTCGGCGACCTGGACCGGACCTACCTCGATGCCGACGCGCAGATCCTCGATCTGACCCCGCCCCCGGTCGACCCTGACACCCTGCCTCGCCAGGGTCGGCCGCGCTACCGCTGGAGCGTCTCGGACCGGGTGCCGGAGCGGGCCCGGCCCGACAACATCACCTCCCTGCCGGCTTGATGCTCCTTGCCTGTCCCTGGCGGGGGATGCGGGGGAGTGGGCCGGCGTCCTGCTATCGTCTCCGACGTTGCCCCGCGCTCCGCGCGCCGGCACACCGCCCTCCGACCCGTGACCTGCACCTGCAGCCCACGGTCGGCAGAGCCGGGTCCGACACCCACCACGAGCCGCGCCTGCGGTCCGTCCCATCCAAGGAAACACGCATTGTCTGAGATCACCGACCGCGCCAAGCCCGGCGTCATCGAGGAGCACCGCCTCCACGACAGCGACACCGGCTCCCCCGAGGTGCAGATCGCCCTGCTCACGCAGCGCATCAACCACCTCACCGAGCACCTGAAGGCCCACAAGAAGGACTTCCACAGCCGGCGGGGACTGCTGATGCTGGTCGGCAAGCGACGCCGCCTGCTCGACTACGTCGCCAAGAACGACGTCGAGCGCTACCGGGCGATCATCGCCAAGCTCGGCCTTCGCCGATAGCAACACCTGATGAGCGGCCCGTCGGCCGCTCATCGCACTTTTCACCCAACCCGCGCACGGGTCCGGATCAGTTGCCGGTCGCCCTCGTCCCGGACCGTTCCACGGAGAGCGGGCGTCGGGGGGATGCCGACTGGGAGCTGGCCCACCCGGCGCAGCAACCGGGGCGCACCGATGTGCCCCAGAGGAGATACACACACATGGCTGATGCCATCACCGTGTCGGCGCCCATCTCGGGCACCGACAAGACCCTCGAGCTCTCCACCGGAGTGCTCGCCCCGCAGAGCCAGGGGGCCGTCGTGGCCTCCATCGGCAAGACCCAGGCCCTGGTCACCGCCAACGGCGCCACCTTCACCCGGGAGGGCATCGACTTCTTCCCGCTGACCGTCGACGTCGAGGAGAAGATGTACGCGGCGGGGAAGATCCCTGGCTCGTTCTTCCGTCGGGAGGGCCGCCCCACCGACGAGGCCGTGCTCACCTGCCGGCTCATCGACCGCCCACTGCGGCCCAGCTTCGCGCCCGGGTACCGCAACGAGACCCAGGTCGTGGCCACCATCATCGCCGCCGACCAGGTCAACCCCCACGACGTGGTCGCCATCAACGGCGCGTCGGCCGCCCTGATGCTATCGGGCCTGCCCTTCGACGGGCCCCTCGGCGCAGTGCGCCTCGCCTACTCCACCGACGGCGAGTGGATCCCCCACCCGACCTTCGAGGAGATCGACGAGTCCACCTTCCAGCTGGTCGTGGCCGGCCGCTCCGTTGACGACGGCGGCGTGGCCATCATGATGGTCGAGGGCAACGGCACCGAGAAGGCCTGGTCCTACTACGAGGCCGGTGCCCCCAAGGTCACCGAGGCGGTCATCGCCGAGGGCCTGGAGCAGTGCAAGACCTGGATCGGCGAGTCCATCGCCCTCCAGCGCGAGCTGGTCGAGAAGGCCGGCGTGGGCCCCGCCCTGGTGTGGGAGTCCCAGCTCGACTACGACGACGAGATGGCCGACGCGGTGGCCAAGGCCGGCCGCGACCAGGTGGCCGAGGCCAACACCATCGCCGACAAGACCGACCGCAACGCGGCCAACGATGCAGCCAAGGTGGCCATCGTGGCCGAGCTGTGCGACGAGGGGGCCCCCTTCGCCGGTCGCGACAAGCAGGTCAAGAACGCCATCCGGGGTCTGACAAAGACCGTGATCCGCGAGCGCCTCGTCAACGATGGCGTCCGCATCGACGGCCGCGGCCCCCGCGACCTGCGTCCCGTCACCGCCGAGGTGGGCGTGCTGCCCACCGCCCACGGCACCGGCCTGTTCCAGCGGGGCGAGACCCAGGTCCTCAACGTCCTCACCCTGGGCATGCCCCGCATGGACCAGCTGCTCGACACGCTGGGCCTGCAGACCAAGAAGCGCTACATGCACCACTACAACATGCCGCCCTACTCCAACGGCGAGACCGGGCGCATCGGGGGCACCAAGCGCCGTGAGGTCGGCCACGGCATGCTCGCCGAGCGGGCCCTGCTGCCCCTCGTCCCGTCCCTCGAGGACTGGCCCTACGCCCTGCGGGTGGTGTCGGAGGTCCTCTCCTCCAACGGCTCCACCTCGATGGGCTCGGTCTGCTCCTCGTCGCTCTCGCTCATGGATGGCGGGGTGCCCCTGAAGGCGGCCGTCTCCGGCATCGCCATGGGCCTGGTCAAGGAGGGCGACAGCTACATCACCCTCACCGACATCCTGGGCGCCGAGGATGCCTTCGGCGACATGGACTTCAAGATCGCGGGTTCGGCCGACTTCATCACCGCGCTCCAGCTCGACACCAAGATCGACGGCCTGCCCGCCGACGTGCTGGCGGCGGCGCTGGATCAGGCCCGAGAGGCCCGCCTCGAGATCCTCGACGTCATGAACGAGGCCATCGCCGAGCCTCGCGACGACGTGGGCGACACCGCCCCCAAGATGATCAGCTTCGAGATCCCGATCGACAAGATCGGCGAGGTCATCGGCCCCAAGGGCAAGGTCATCAACAACATCCAGGCCGAGACCGGTGCCGACATCAGCGTCGACGACGACGGCACCGTGGGCACCGTGTCCATCGGCTCGGTCGACCGCGGGTGCGTCGATGAGGCCGAGCGCCAGATCCGCCTGATCCTTGACCCGCCCACCGCCGAGGTGGGTGCCGTCTACAACGGGCGGGTCGTGAACATCACCAAGTTCGGTGCGTTCGTGAACATCCTCCCGGGCCGTGACGGTCTGGTCCACATCTCCAAGCTGGGTGGGGGCAAGCGCATCGACCGGGTCGAGGACGTGGTCAGCCTGGGTGACGAGCTCGAGGTCCGCGTCGACGACGTCGATCCCAACGGCAAGGTCTCGCTCACCCCGGCCGACCAGCCGGTGGAGGAGAACAAGGGCCGCGGAGGTGATCGCGGTGGCCGCGACCGCGACCGCGGTGATCGGGGCGGGCGCGACGGCGGCGACCGGGACCGGGACCGCGGTCCTCGCAGCCGTGACCGTGACAGTGCACCGGCGGACGACGCCCCCAAGGCCGAGGAGGTCTCCTTCGAGGAGTCCTTCGATGCCGAGGTGGCCGCTGAGTTCGGCGACCTGGGTCCGGGCGGCGACGACCGGCCCCGTGGCGGCAACGACGACGGCGGCCGTCGCCGTCGTCGCCGCCGCTGAGCAGCACGCGGAGACCTGTGGTCGGCGGCGCCGGGGACGGCTCGGTCCCCGGCGACCCGCCGATCCCGGGTGGCGACATCACCGTCACCACCCTCGCCTCCGGGCGTCGGGTCATCACCGACCACACGGACGGGGCCGCGTCGGCCACGGTCGTGGCCCTGGTCGGGGTCGGCGGTCGCGACGAGCCCGCTCCTCTCGCCGGGGTGTCGCACTTCCTCGAGCACCTGCTCTGCAAGGGGAGCGAGGCCTGGTCGGCCGCCGTCGTGGCCGAGGCCGTGGACGAGCGTGGGGGTGACCTCGATGCCGTCACCGACCGGGAGCGCACGGCGGTCCAGATCCGGGTGCCGGCGGGCGACGCCGAGTTCGCCCTCGACCTGGTGGGGGAGCTCGTCCTGGCCCCGGCCTTGCGGACCGACGAGGTCGATCTCGAGCGGCGAGTGATCCTCGAGGAGCTGGCCCAGGCCGAGGAGGATCCCGAGGACCGCGCCCACGCCCGCGCGGTCCGGGCCCTCTACGGCGACCATCCGCTGGGCCGTGAGGTCATCGGCGACCGGACCACCCTCGCCGCCATCGGCCGGGCCGAGATCGCCGCCTTCCACGCCGCCCGCTACCGACCCGAGGTCATGGTCGTCGCCGCGGCCGGTGGCGTCGACCACGAGCGGGTGGTCGACACCGTCCGGCGCTGGGACGACACGCTCGTCCCGGTCGCAGTCGACCCGCTGCTGACCGTGGCGCGGACGGCGCCGACCCCGATGACACCGTCGAGCTCGGTGGTGCGCCGGCCCGGGGAGCAGGTCCACCTGGTGGTGGGGTGGGAGCTGGGGGCAGTGAGCGTGGCGCACCGGCCAGCCGCGGCCGTGGTGGCCCACATCCTGGGCGGCGGCCCCGCCAGCCGGTTGTTCCGCGCCGTGCGCGACGAGCGGGGCCTGGCCTACGCGGTCGACGCCTCCCTGTCGCTGCACTGCGACTCCGGTGCCCTCACCGCCTACGCCGGCTGCTCACCGGCCGCGGTGGCCGAGGTGCGGGGCCTCCTGGTGGACGAGGTCACCCGCCTGGCCGCGGACGGGCCCACCGAGCGCGAGGTCCAGGTGGCCACCGGGTACCTGGCCGGTGCGTCCACCCTCGCCCTCGAGGACTCGGCCACCCGAGCCTGGCGGGTGGCCGTCGAGGAGCTGGAACGAGGTGGCGCCCGCCCTTCCACCGAGCGCATCGCGTCCTACCGCAGCGTCACCGTCGACCAGGCTCGGGAGGCGGCGGCGTCGCTGATCGCCGAGCCCTCGACCGTGGCCGTCGGCCCCGTCCCCCGCCGGCTGCGGCTGTAAGAACGACAACGGGCCCGCCGGTCGGTTCCCGGGTCGTTGGTGGGGTCCGACCCCCGGGAGCCGGCGTCAGCCCCAGGCGTGGACGGGGACGCTGGCGCCGCGCCGGTTGACGACCTCCATGGTCCGCGTCAACGACCCCTCCAGCTCCGCCCGTCGCTCCGGAGGGAGAGCCGGGTCGGCCAGGGAC
The DNA here is from genome assembly GCA_038233075.1 of Acidimicrobiales bacterium. Lineage (GTDB taxonomy): Bacteria > Actinomycetota > Acidimicrobiia > Acidimicrobiales > Iamiaceae > Iamia. Next base: position 18,140 of record JBBSMQ010000042.1, on the reverse strand, counting down.
TCAGCGACCGGGAGCACGGCGAAGGTGTCGGTGTCGACGTAGGTCGGCACCGCTTCCAGCCGCCGCACGTCGAGGGAGCCGCCGGCCGGTCCACCGGCGGTGACCACCACGGTCAGGCCGTCGCGCCGGGGGAGCTGGGGTTGGTTGGCCAGTTGGTTGCCGAGCCCGTAGACGACCCAGGTGCCGTGGGGACCGACGCGCTCGATCGGCTGCACCACGTGGGCGTGGTGGCCGATCACCAGGTCGATCTCGGGCACCCCGGAGAGAATGGTGGCGACCTCCTGCTGGAACCCGCTGGGCTCGGACTGGTACTCGTCGCCCCAGTGCAGGCTCACCACCACGAGCTGGGCGCCGAAGGCGGCGGCGGCCTGGGCGTCGGCCGCGATCCGGACGGGGTCGATGCCGTTGGCCGCCCACGGCGCGTCCTCCGGTAGGGGGATGCCGTTGAAGCCGTAGGCGTAGGAGAGGTGGGCGACGCGGGCGCCGCCGGCGTCGTAGAAGGCGGGCCCGGAAGCCTCCTCGGGGCCGCGGGCGGTGCCGGTGTGGCCCAGGCCCAGCAGGTCGAAGGTGCCGAGGGTGGCGCTGATCCCGTCGCGCCCTCCGTCGAGGCTGTGGTTGGAGGCGGTGGAGCAGCCGTCGTAGCCCACGGCGTCGACGGCCGCCGCCAGCTCCCGGGGGGCGTGGAAGGACGGGTAGCCCGAGACGGCCTGGCCATCGGCGACCAGGGGCACCTCCAGGTGACAGAGGGCGAGGTCGGCCTCGCCCACCACCGGGGCCAGAGGGCCCAGCATGAGTCCGAAGTCGTAGGGAACCCCGGCCGCAGCTCCTCGCTCCTGGGCCACGGCGTCGATCGGGAGGTGGGGGAGGAGGTCGCCCCCGAAGGCCAGGGTGACCTCGACGTCGGGAGCTGGGGAGGGCGTCGCCGGCTCGGGCGCCGAGCCCACGGCGGCGACGTCGGTCCTGGTGTCGCGGGGCGCGCCGCCGACCTTCTCGTCCGGGGCGGAGGTGGAGGTCCCGTCGCTGGAGGGGGGCGATCCGGAGCTGCACCCGGCGAGAGCCAGCGCCACGACGAGGACGGCACCGGGCCGGGATCGGGCCCGGCGCGCCGCCGGTCGCGCCCGAGGCGCCTGGTGGTGCACAGCGACGACGCTAGGGTCCAGGACGTCAGTGGGGGTGGACCCTGGCGGGGTCGACGGCTCGCTCAGGCGGGGGGCCGGGAGTCGGCCACCCGGTCGCGCAGGCGCTGGGCCTCCTCGTTGAGAGAGTCCTGCTCCCGTCGGGCCTCGGTTGCCCGCTCCTTGGCCTCGGCCGCGTCCTTCTCGGCATCGTCGGCCCGGACCCCTACCTCCTCGGCCTCGGCCTCCAGCTCGGCGGCCCGGTCCAGATCGGCGTCGAGGGCCTCGCGACGCTCGCGGGCGACGGTCTCGGATTCGTAGCGGGGCATGCCGGGCTGCCCGGAGTCCTCGGGGCCGGGCAGCCCGTAGTGCTCGAGGAACGCCGTCTCCTCCTCCGCCGTCATCTGCCCGCCGGACTTGACGGTGGGCGCCGAGCCCACCTCGTCACCCGAGAAGGGGAGGCGGATGTAGCCGCGGCCCACCGTCGCGTCGGTGAGGGGCACCAGGTGCAGCCCGCGGCTGAGCCGTCCCGTCTTGACCGCGCCGATCTTCGGCTCGGACCTCCCCAGCTCGGAGTACGTCTCCTCCAGACGGCCGACCTTCTGGCCGTCCTGGTCGACGATGTCCTGGCCCTTCCACTCGCGGATGTTCTCGACTTCGGCCATGGGCTCGCTCCTTGGGGTCGCGTGTGAGCAGTGTTCCATGTCACGCGTGGGCCGACGCCACCCCATCGGGTGGATCACCCGATCGGGTGAAGCTCGCCGATGCCGGGGGCGGGTCAAGGGGCCAGCGGTCGGCGGTCGGCGGAGGTGGCGTCCGGTAGGTTGGCGGGCCATGGCCCGTCGCGTCGCTGTCTTCGGCGCCGGGGGCCGCATGGGTAGCACCGTGTGTCGGGCGGTGATGGATGATGTCGGCCTCGAGCTGGTCGCCGCCGTCGACCCGCACCACGCCGGGCTCGACCTGCGCCAGGTCACCGGGCTCGACACCGACCTGGTGGTCGACCCTGACGCCGAGGCCATCGGCGCGGCCGGGGCCGAGGTCGCCGTGGACTTCACCCTGGTCGAGGCGGCCCGGCAGAACCTGTCCTGGTGCGCCGCCAACGGGGTCCATGCCGTGGTCGGAACGAGCGGCTTCGACGAGGCCGACATCGCACGGGCCCGCGCCGACTTCACCACCAGCAACTGCGTGATCGCCCCCAACTTCGCCATCGGCGCCGTGCTGATGATGCACTTCGCCGAGCTGGCCTCCCGCTGGTTCGACACCGCCGACATCGTCGAGACCCACCACGACGCCAAGGTGGACGCCCCCTCGGGCACGGCCATGGCCACCGCCGAGCGGATGGAGGCGGCCTCGTCGACCTGGGCCGACGACCCCACCACCCACACGGTGCTCGATGCCGCCCGCGGCGCTCAGCTCGGTGGCGTCCGGATCCACTCCCTGCGGGTCCGCGGCGCCGTCGCCCACCAGGAGGTGGTGCTGGGCACCACCGGGCAGTCCCTCAGCATCCGCCACGACAGCTACGACCGGGCCTCCTTCATGCCCGGTGTGCTCCTCGCGGTGAAGGCGGTGGGGGACCACCCCGGCGTCACCCTCGGCCTGGGCACCCTGCTCGGCCTGGTGCCCGACGAGGGCTGACCGCCGCCGGGTCCTCGCGCCGCCCCGCCCGGCCGGTCGAGAGACGTCGTCGGGGCTCAGGGGTCGGGCCGGCGCTGCTCCTCGACGTCGCCGGGGGTCGCGACCTCGCCCACCTCGACGCCGGCTGCGGCCTTCCCGTCGCCGCGGGCGGCATCGCGAGCCGCATCGTCCTCGGCCTCGATCTCGGCGATCTCCTCGTCGAGGTGGAGCAGGCCGCTCACCTCACCGCCCCCGGCCCGCCGGTCCGACCAGATGGAGAGGGCCAGCAGTCCCAGGCTGATGCCGAAGACCAGCAGCCGGTTGTCGCTGATGAAGTCGCGCACCACGTCGAGGGGCTCGGACACCGAGTCGGTGACGAACCACAGCACCGTGAGGCGACCCAGGGTGCCGACCACGTTCAGCGCCGCGAAGACAGGGACGCTCATGCCGCCGGCGCCGGCGAAGAGGCAGATGTAGTTGTTGGGGGCGATCACGATGAGCGGGTACGACGCCTTGCCGAACCAGCGCTCGGCGGTGCGGGCCAGCGGGCCGTAGGTGGCGCTGCGGCGCTCGATCCAGCGCACCCCGGCGTCGCCGTACCACCGGCCCAGGAGGAAGAACAGCGGATCCGACACCAGCAGGCGGACCGTCGCGATGCCGAAGAAGGCCCACCACATGAGCTCCGACTTGACCAGGACCAGGTTGCGGTTCCGGGCGTTCATGGCGATGAACAGCTCGGGGTAGCGGTCGGAGACGGCCAGGAGGAACGTGTCACCCGCCAGGGCCAGGATGAAGAACCCGATGGCGAGGCTCACCACCACGTTGCGCGCCGCCTTGCTGGGCGGTCCGCTCGCGGGCGCGGCAGAGGGGGCCGAAGCGTCGGAGGCCAAGCCTCGATCATGCCAGTCCCGACCCTGAGGCAGCCGCCATCGGCGGGAGTTGATCCCGCTCCGGGCGACCACTGCGCGCGATCCCACCTGCCGGACCATCGGCTCGCCTGTCCGCGCTCGTCTGGTTCTCGTAGCATCGCATGGTGATGCGCTTCGCACTGCGTCCCTGGTGGATCGTGTCCCACCTGGTCGTGGTGGCCCTGGTCGTCACCTTCGTCAGCCTGGGCTTCTGGCAGCTGCGGCGCCTGGACGATCGGCGGGACCGCAACGCCGAGCTGGCCGCACGCCTGGCTGAGCCCGAGGCGGCGCTCGGGCGCCTGGTGCCGGCCGGAGCGGCCGATCCTGACCCCGACGCCGTCGAGGATCGTCGGGTCACCGCCACCGGCCGCTACCGCCCCGACGAGGAGGTGCTGATCCGTGGCCGCAGCCTCAACGATGCTCCGGGGTCGTGGGTGGTCGTCCCCATGGAGCTCGACGACGGTCGGGTCGTGGCCGTCAACCGGGGATGGATCCGCAACGACGGCCGCTTCACCTCGGTGCCCGACGACTACTCCGTCCCTTCGGGCGAGGTCACCATCACCGGCCTCACCCACGCCACCCAGGAGCGAGGGACCCTCGGCGCGACCGACCCCGCCGACGGCGCTCTCACCAGCCTGGCCCGGGTCGACCTCGACCGCCTCGACCAGCAGGTTGACGGCGACCTCCTCCCCGTGTGGATCCAGATGACCGAGCCCGAGGCGGCCGCGCCGGACCCTTCGCCCGAACCGCTCGACCCCCCCGTGGTCGACGACGAGGGCACGCACCTGAGCTACGCCTTCCAGTGGTTCACCTTCGCCGCCATCGCCGCAGGGGGCTACCCCCTCATCCTGCGCCGGGCGGCGCGCGAGCGGGGGAGAGGTGGTGGCCCCGACGACGGGGTCGGCCTCGACGAGCCCGACCCCCATGACCGTCCGGCCCCAGGCGATCCCCGGCTCGACCCCGTCGGGCCGTGACCGCGCTCGGCGGCGACGGCGCGGACGGCGACGGCGCGCCGGGTGGGGTGCGCACCCGCATCCTGGCGGCGGCGGTGGCGGAGGCCGGGTCCTCGGGGCTGGGTCGGCTCACCGTCGAGGGCGTGGCCCGCCGCGCCCAGGTGGGCCGGGCCACCGTGTACCGCCACTTCCCCGGGGGGAGGGACCAGGTCACCGCCGAGGCCGTCGCCTGGGAGGTGGGCCGCTACTTCGTCGCCCTGGCCGCCCGGCTCGAAGGCGTGGACGACCTGGGCGAGCGCCTGGAGCGCGGCATCACCGAGGGCCGGGTGCTGCTGGCCCGGCACCAGGTGTTCCAGAAGGTGGTCGACACCGAGCCCGAGCGGCTGCTGCCCCACCTGAGCCAGAGCGCTCCACTGGTCCTGGCCGCCATGCGCGATGACATCCGTCCCCGACTGGAGGCCGTCGACCTCGTCGCCGGGACCGACCCTGCCGAGGCGGCCGACGTCCTGGCCCGCACCGTGCTCTCGTTCCTGCTGGCCCGCGGTGGATGGGACCTCGACGACCCCGCCGAGGTCCGCCGCCTCGTCCGCGACAACCTCCTGGCGGGCATCCTCGGGTGGCGCTGAACCTGGCCGATCGCCCGCCCCCACCGGTTCTTGCGACGTTCGGCGCAGCGCTGGCTTTCAGCCCGGGGACGGGGCCGACGATGGGGTCGGCCGAGTCGGGGATGAAGAGCTTGCCGTCGGCGATGAGGGGACCGGCGAAGCGACCGGGAGCGTCCAGGCCGATGGCGGTCCAGGTGTCATCGGAGGCGTCGTAGAGATACGTCTTCGACCCTGCCCCGGCGCCGTCGGGCCAGGCGACCACCAGCACGGCCGACGCGCGGGCCTCCACGTCGTCCCACGTGACGGGCGACGACAGGCGGTCGAGGGCCCTGAGGGGCCGGTCCATCGGATCGTCGTTCACGTGCGCTCCTCGGCCGGAGGGAGGGGACGGGGTTCGGCGGGCTCGAGGGCCGTCCGCAGGCGACGGCGGGCTCGGTGCAGCCGGACGCGAATCGCACCGGCCGAGGCGCCGACGACTGCGCCCACCTCGGACGCGGACAGGCCGCCCACCAGCGCGACAGCACCACCAACCGCCGGTCGCTCTCGGGCAGCCGGGTCAGGGCGTCGCGGGCTCTCTGCCTCGAACGCTCGTCGCCACCGATCGTCAGCCATGTGCCCTCACACCTCGACAGGGTGTTGTCGACCCAGGTCTGTTACACGGTTCTCGGAGCAGGTGGGCCAGGCGTAGCACCACGGATCAACCTGACCGTTGCGATGAGACACGATCCGTCCTAGTGTCTCAGGTGTGCTCGCGGCCGTTGCCACCACACCCACCCAGGAACGGGCGCTGGACGCCGCCCTGCAGCTGGTGGCGCGGTGGGGGGTCACCAAGACCACGCTCGCCGATGTGGCCCGCACCGCGGGCATGGGCCGGGCCACGCTCTACCGGGCCTTCCCCGGCGGCCGCGACCAGCTGATCGACCTGCTGGCCCGTCGCGAGGTGGCCCGTTTCCTCGATGTGGTGGGTCGCGCCGCTGATGCCGCTCCCGACCTGACCCGCGCCCTGGCCGACGGCCTCCACGCCGCCACCACGCACCTGGAGGGCCACGACGCCGCCCTGTTCGTCCTCGAGCACGAACCCCAGCTGGCCGTCCCCGTGCTCGGCTTCACCCAGATGGAGCGTCTCCTGCACGTCGCCCGCCGGGCCCTGGCTCCGCACCTCGTCGCCCACCTCGACCCCACCGGCCCCGACCTCGAACGGGCCGAGTGGGCCGCCGAGTGGATCACACGGATGTTCCTCTCCGCCCTCGTCACCACCACGCCCGAGTTCGACCTGTCCGACCGCGAGACGTGCCACCGGCTGGTGGCGCAGTACCTGACCCCCGCCCTCACCCAGACCACGACCGCCGCCTGCGCCTAGGAGACACTCATGTCCACCACCGACGTCCCCACCACCGAGACCACCGAGATGGCGAGCAACGCCGAGATCATCGGCCGCCACGACGCCAACGACCTGGCCGAGATCCTCGCCATCAGCAACACCGACGTCGATGCAACCATCCGCGCCGTCAGCGACAACGCCGATGCCATCTTCACGTGGGACTACAACAAGGGCGCCCGACGGCCTCTGGAGAAGCTCTACGAGAAGGCCAAGACGGCCCAGTGGAACGGTGAGACCGACCTCCCGTGGGACACCGACGTCGACCAGGAGGCAGTGGTGGCGGCCAACGCCGCCGCTGGCCTCGGCTTCGAGGAGGGCATGGACCTCACCGGCACCCCGTTCGAGACCTGGTCCGACGACGACTGGACCAAGCTGGGCGTGGAGAGCCAGAACTGGATGCTGTCGCAGTTCCTCCACGGTGAGCAGGGGGCCCTCTTGTGCACGGCCAAGATCGTCGAGACGGTGCCGTGGATCGACGCCAAGTACTACGCCGCCACCCAGGTGATGGACGAGGCCCGCCACGTCGAGGTCTTCGCCAAGTACCTCAACACCAAGCTCTCGGGCACCTACCCCGTCAACGCCCACCTCGGTCTGCTGCTCGACGACATCGTCACCGACAGTCGATGGGACATGACCTACCTCGGCATGCAGATCATGGTCGAGGGGCTGGCCCTGGCCGCCTTCGGCTTCATGCACCAGATGACCACCGAGCCGCTGCTGAAGCAGCTGCTTCGCTACGTGATGAGCGACGAGGCCCGTCACGTGGCCTTCGGCGTGCTGACCCTGAAGGAGTACTACGAGGGCCTCACCACCGCTGAGCTCAAGGAACGCCAGGAGTTCGCCTTCGAGGCCGCCCTGCGCATGCGGGACCGCTTCCTCCAGCAGGAGGTGTGGGAGCGCATGGGCATCCCGCCCAAGGAGGTCCTCCCGGTCATCGTCGACCTGCCCCAGCGTCAGCTCTTCCAGCAGATGCTGTTCACCAAGATCGTGCCCAACTGCAAGAAGCTGGGCCTCCTCGACGCCGGCGACGGCTGGCTGCGCCAGAAGTTCGGCGAGATCGGCGTGATCCAGTTCGAGGACATGGCCGACACCGGTGAGGAGTACGAGATGTTCGCGCTGGCCGAGGGCGAGGCCAACAGCGGGGTCAAGGCCTGATCGCCGTCGGAGGCCCTGCGCCAGGGTGGCGAGGTAGGGTCTCGACGATGATCCCGCCCACCCCACGCCGCTGATGGCTCGCTTCGGGCGGGTCCTCACCGCCATGGTCACCCCCTTCACCGAGGAGGGCGACCTCGACCTCGACCGGGCCGCCGAGCTGGCCCGCTGGCTCGTGGACCGCGGCAACGACGGACTGGTGGTGGCGGGCACCACCGGCGAGAGCCCCACGTTGTCCGATGCCGAGCGTCTGGAGCTCTTCCGGGTCGTCCGGGGTGCGGTCGACGTCACGTTGATCGCCGGGGCCACCACCAACGACACCCGCCACAGCATCGGCCTGGTCGAGGCCGCCACCGAGATCGGCATGGACGCGGTGCTGGCCGTGACGCCGTACTACAACCGACCCTCCCAGGCTGGGCTGCTGACCCACTTCCGGGCCTGCGCGGCGGCCACCGACCGACCGGTGATGCTGTACGACATCCCCGTCCGGACCGGGCGCAAGATCACCAACGACACGCTGGTCGAGCTGGCGGCCACGGTGTCGAACGTGGTCGCGGTCAAGGACGCGGCCGGAGATCTGGCCGCGACGGCGCACCTGGTGCGTGACGCACCGGAGGGCTTCGAGGTCTACAGCGGCGAGGACAGCCTGACCCTGCCGCTGCTGGCCGTCGGCGCCGTCGGCACCGTGGGCGTCGCCACCCACTGGTGCGCGCGGGAGCAGGCCGAGGTCATCGATGCCTTCGCCGCCGGCGATGTGACCCGGGCGCGGACGGTCAACGCGAGGTTGCTGCGCTCCTTCGCCTTCGAGGGCACCGATGCCGCTCCCAACCCCGTCCCCACCAAGACCATGCTGAAGGTGCTGGGGATGGCCGTCGGACCGTGCCGCAGTCCGATGGGACCCGTGCCCCTCGGACTGGAGCAGGAGGCCCACGCCGTCGCCTCCGACCTGGGCGTGCTGGCCGGGGTCGTCTAGGCGGATCGGTGGCAGCAGAGCTCGACCGGGCGGTCGAGGCGCCCGGGAGCACCGACGCACGCCCGCGGGGGCGGGCCGACGCACCGCGAGGCTCGGGCGTCGGCCCTGATCGCCGCTTCGCCCGGGTCGCCGCTGCGGTCGGGGTGCTGTCCACGGCCGTGTTCACCTGGATCCTCACCGTGGGACGGTGGGACCTCCTGGCCCAACGTCAGCTGTCCGACGTCTTCGACCTCCAGGCCCGGGCGATGCTCGACGGCCACCTCGACGTGGCACCCGGCTCGCTGGCCTTCGAGGGCTTCGTCCTCGACGGCAAGACCTACACCTACTTCGGGGTGTTCCCGTCGTTGCTGCGGATGCCCATCCTCCTCGTCACGGACCGCTTCGACGGCCGGTTGACCATGGTCTCGATGATCGCCGCGTTCGTCGTGGCCTTCGGCGCCTCGGCAGTGTTGATCGACCGGGTGCGGACGCTGGTGGCGGGGGATCGGCCGTGGACCCGGATCGGGCTCGTCGGGGCCGGGCTGGGCCTGGCCGCCGTCGGGCTCAGCTCGAACCTCACCTACCTGGCCAGCGGGGCCTGGGTCTACAGCGAGGCCGCCCTGTGGGGGTGCGCCGGCGTGTTGGGTGCCTTCGCCGTCCTCGCCGGCCAGCTCCGCCGCTTCCGACCGGCGGGCCTGGGCTGGGCCGCGGTCTGGATCTCGGTGGCCTGGTTGTCGCGCGGGTCCATGGGCGCGGCTCCCACGCTCGCCTTGACGGTGGCCGCCGCCGGCCTGCTCCTCGGGTGGCGGTGGCTCACGCCCTTCACACCGGCCGTGCCGGCCTCGGTGTCTCCCCGCCGGGTCGGAGTGGCGCTGCTGCTCGCCGGGTGGGTCCCCATGGCGATCTTCGCGACCATCAACGTGGCCAAGTTCGACACGCCCTTCAGCATCCCGTTCTCCTCCCAGGTCAACAACAGCTCGTTCCCCACCCGCCTCGAGGCCCTCGACGAGTACGACGGGAACCTGTTCTCGCCCACGCTGGTGCCGGCGGCGGGCTGGCAGTCGGTGCGCCCCGACCTCGTCGCACCGTCGGCGCAGTGGCCCTTCGTGGACTTCACCCGTCGGGACCCGATCGAGATCGGTGATCCCGTCTGGGACACCGTCGAGCCGTCCGCCGGCGCCCCGGCGACCATGCCTCTGCTCGTCGCCCTCGGGTGCATCGGCGTCATCGCCACCCTGCGGTCGCGCGGCCGCGGGCCGATCGGCGCACTGGTCGCGCTCGCCCCGATGGCGGCCGGGGCGGCCGTCACCGCCGCTGTCCCCCTCACCATCGCCTTCATCGCCCAGCGCTACCTCACCGACGCCGTGCCCCTCCTCGTCCTCACCGCCGCCGCCGGCATCGCCGTCGGCGACCAGTGGACGGCCCGCGGGCGCCCCGACCGGCGGACCCGCCGGGCGCTCCTCGTCGGTGCTGCGGTGCTCCTGGTCGCAGGCACCTGGGTCACGCTGTCGGTCACATGGCTGTTCCAGCGCTTCGAGGCCGCGCCCGACGCCGCCGCCACCGCCGCCGCCCTCCGGGCCCAGGACCGCGTCGCCGAGCAGCTGTCGTTGCCGGCCATCCCGGTCGAGCGGCGCGCCGCCGGCCTGTCGCGCCGGTCCGGCCTCGGCGACAACCTGGTCGTCGGCGACTGCGCCGGGCTCTACCGGGGCGACGGCGTCGGCTGGCGCCCCCTCGAGCGCACCCCGGCCCGGGGCTGGCACCACCTGCGGGTCCGGTGGAACACCCTCGACCCGACTGCACCCGCGACGCTGATCACCCTCGGCGAGGAGGGCGACCGGGTGGCCGTGACCCTCCGCCGGGTGGACGAGGATCGTGTCGAGCTGGGCCTGCTGCGCAACGGCAAGGACATCACCGTGGGACCGAGCACGATCGAGGCCGGGCGCGACCACGAGCTGGTGGTGGCCGCCGATCCGGACATCCCCGGCGTGTCGGTGATCGTGGACGGGGCCCAGGCCGCCTTCGGGCTGGGCCTGGGCCCGGCCTCGCCGTCGGCCGTGCTCGGCGATGGTGACGGCGGCTCACGGCCGCCGCTGCCTGCTGTGGTCACGCCCATCGTCGCCGGCACCCCCACCTGTGACGACCTGACCGACGGTGATCCGTGAGGGCGGTCCCGTGCCATCCCCCCGGCGAGGGGCGACGCTCAGAGGCGGCGCGGATAGGTGGACCGTCCACAGAGCGTCGGAGCGCCGCCTCTCCCAGCCTCGGCTGGCGCCTCGGCACCGTGCTGTCGCTGAGAGGCCTCGGGAGCGCCTCGTGCGACCTTGCCCTGGGGGCGCCCATCCGGCCCTCGGCCCCTCAGCCGTCCCCGCCATCGGAGGGAACGGTGGCCTCCACCAGCCAGGTGGCGCTGAAGAGGTTGGGGCGTAGGGCGAGGCCCACGGCGTCGATGCGGGGGGACCACCGGGACGAGGACACCGGACCTCGACCACCGGTGACCCCGAGAGCCTCCCAGCGCCGGGGACCGAGGCCTGCTCCCACCAGCAGCCGGTCCACCGTCCGCCGGGTGAAGAAGCGCAGGTTGCGGCGGGCCAGGATGCCGTCCTGGTCGTAGCGGAAGCGCCCGGTCACCATCCGGGCCCTCGGGTACCAGTGGGACACGTTCGGCACCGCCAGAGACAGCGACCCGCCAGGGCGCAGGGCGGCGCGCGCCTGGTGCAGCACCGACCCGGGGTCGACGCAGCGCTCCAGCACCCCCACCCCGACGATGGCATCGAAGCCGGTGCCACCGGTGGCGAGCCCCGCCGCGCTGAGGGCCTCGCCGACCGCGGCGTCGACGTCGACGGCGGCTGCCAGCTCGACGGCCTCCACCTCGTGACCGGCATCGACGAGCGCGCTGCGCAACCGGGCTGCGGCGGCCGGCTCGGCCAGGGCCAGGACCCGGCCCGGTGGCCGCGACGCCACCCAGGTCGTCAGTCGGTCCACCGGGCCCTCGACCGCGGCCGGCGCCAGGGCGACGCTGCTCGAGCCCTCGTCTGAGCTGCCCATGCCCAGCTTCTCACCCCGGTAGCGCAGCACGTCGATGGCGATGTCGCGGGCGTAGCCCAGGCCGTTGACGTAGGAGATCTCGTCGCCGTAGAAGGTCGGGATGGGGATCTCGACGATGTGGCGGCCGGCCTCGAACATCTGGAGGATGATCCCGGTGTCGAAGTCGTAGTCGTCGGAGTTGTCCTCGAAGGGGATGGCCTTCAGGGTGTCGACGCTGTAGGCCCGGTAGCCGCTGTGCCACTCGGTGAGGTCGGTGCCCACGACCCGGTTCTCGAACGTCGACAGCACCTTGTTGCCCACGTACTTGTAGAGGGGCATGCCGCCGCGGAGCGCCTGACGCGGCTCCATCATCCGGGATCCGAAGACGGCGTCGGCCTCGCCCCGGTCGAGCGGTTCGACCATCTGCGGGAGCAGCTCGGGGGCGTACTGGCCGTCGGCGTGGAGCAGCACCGCGATGTCGAAGTCCTGCTCGATGGCCCAGCGGTACCCGGTCTTCTGGTTGCCGCCGTAGCCGAGGTTGCGATCCTGGCGCATGACGGTGAGGGGCAGATTGCGGGTGGAGGTCTGCTGGTAGCCGATGCCGACGAGGTAGGTGGGGTCGTCGCTGTGGTTGTCACACACCAGGATGCCGCTGACGCGGTCGATGAAGTCGTCAGGGATCCGGTCGAGCACCGAGGCGAGCGTCGACGCTGCGTTGTAGGCGACGACGACGATACCGATGCGCTTCAACGATCTCTCCGAGGTCGACGACGGTGCCCACCCTACTCCCCGGTCTCGGAGCGCCATCCGCCCGCCCTCTCTGCCACCAGCTCGGCCAGGCCGTCGGCCAGGGCCACCGACGGCGACCAGCCGGGGACCGGGGGCCCTGCGTCCCACGGCTCGCGCATCTCGAGCGGGCGGTCGGGACGGGCTCCCCACCGGGCGTCGACAGGGTGGGGGGACACCGAGTCCAAGGTGGCGACCAGGTCGCGGATCGAGACGGGAGCGCCGGAGGACACGCCGAAGCGGGTGCTCCCGTCGGAGGCGGGCACGAGAGGGTCGTGCGCGTCGCCTACCCGGCGCATGACCGCGTCGAACGCCCTGACCACGTCGGCGATGTGGACGAGGTCCACCAGCTGGTGGCCGGAGCTCAGCTCGACGGGTGTCCTCTCGGCCGCCGCCTCGACCAGCGCGGGCAGCAGCCGGCGACGGGGGTCGCGCGGCCCGTAGGTGTCGGTGAGGGTGAGGCGGACCACGGGCAGCCCGTGGCGGAGGGCATAGGCCGTCAACAGATCGGCCATCGCCTGCTTGGTGGCGGCGTAGAGGTTCGCCGGGCAGTAGCCGGCGCCTCCGACGTGCTGCCACACGGTGCCCACGTCGACGAGAGGGACGTCGCCCACGGCCGCGAGGGCCTCGGCCAATCGCGTCCCGAGGACCAGGTTGGCCTCGATGAGGGGCACCACGTCCTCAGGTCGGTGCTGGGCCAGGAACAGCGTGGCCAGGTGAGCGCACACGTCGGGGCGGGCGGCGCGCACCGCGCTCTCGAGCGCGGCAGCGGTGGCCGGGACCCGCACCGCGGTCACACCGGGCGACAGGGGGCGCGTGGATCCCGGTCGGGTGAGCGCGACCACCTCCACGCCCTGCCCGACCAGCGTCGCCGCCAGGTGACCGCCCACGAACCCCGTGGCCCCGGTGAGCAGGACTCGCCGCACTCAGTCCCGCTCCCTGCCGGTGGCGAAGGGGAAGGGCGAGGAGAAGGTGGCGAGCGGCTCGAAGGTGCCGTCGCGGTCGCTGACGACCACGGGCGTGACCGGCCACCGCACGCCCACGCTGTCGTAGCGCACCCCGTGGTCGTGGTCCGGGGCGTGCTCGCTCGACACCACGTAGACCATGGTGGCCTCGTCGCTCAGGGCCTGGAACCCGTGGGCCACCCCGCTCGGCAGGTGGAGCCGACCGGGGGCGGCGGCGTCGAGGCGGAGCTGGACGACGGCGCCCTCGGTGGGGCTCCCGGCCCGGAGGTCGACCACGACGTCGAGCACCGCTCCGGCGATGCAGGCCACGGTCTTGGCGTGGTCGTGGGGTGGGGTCTGGAAGTGCAGGCCCCGGACCACCCCCCGGGTCGATCCGGAGAGGTAGACCTCGGCCACCTCTCCGTCGCCGCCGATGTCGAGGATCGCGCTGCGCTGGAAGACCTTGGTGAACCAGCCGCGGGCGTCGTGGTGGCCGGCGAGCGCCGACCAGGTGAGGCCGGGGATGGTCGGGCCCCCGACCGGGCCCGACCAGGGCTCGGACGGGTCGATCAGCGTCTCGCTCACGGGTGGAGGCAGGTGCGGTCGTTCATGTCTCGGCCGTCTCAGGGGCCTCGGCCGGCTCGGCGGCCTCGGCCCGGCGGAGGGCGGCGGGGCGGGGGAAGCGCACCGGTGTCTCGACGAAGTCCCGGATGGAGCTGATGATGTGGTCGATCATGGCGTCGTCGAGCCCGGGCCAGCAGCCCACCCAGAAGGTGCGCTCGGCCACCACGTCGGACACCGGCAGGGGACCGACGACCCGGTGGGTGACGCCCTCGAAGCCGGGCTGGCGCAGGAGGTTGCCGCCGAAGAGCAGACGGGTGCTGATGCGCTGGCCCTCGAGGTGGCGGATGATGTCCCAGCGCTCGAAGCCGGCATCGGGACCGATGGTGAGCGCGAACCCGAACCAGCTGGGCTCGCTGCGGGGCGTCGCCTCCGGCAGCACCAGGCAGTCGAGGTCGGCCAGGCCCTCCCGCAAGCGCGACCAGTTGTGGCGCCGGGCGGCCACGAAGCGGTCGAGCTTGGCCAGCTGGGCCACGCCGACCGCGGCCTGCAGGTCGGTGGCCTTCAGGTTGTACCCCGGGCGGCTGTAGATGTACTTGTGGTCGTAGCCCGGCGGCAGCGATCCCATGTGCCAGCCGAACCGGCGGCCGCAGGTGTTGTCGTGGCCGGGAGGGCACCAGCAGTCGCGTCCCCAGTCCCGCAGCGACTCCACGATGCGGCGCAGCTCGCCGTCGGTGCAGAACACCGCACCCCCCTCGCCCATGGTGAGCTGGTGGGCGGGGTAGAAGCTGGCCGTGGCCAGCGCACCGAAAGACCCCACGGGTCGACCGTCGTAGAGGGCGCCGACCGCATCGCAGGTGTCCTCCACCAGGTCCAGGTCGTGACGCTCGCACAGGGCGGTGACGGCGCCCAGGTCGAACGGGTTGCCCAGGGTGTGGGCCAGCATCACCGCTCGGGTGCGGGGCCCGATGGCCGCCTCCAGCTGGCTCGGGTCGATGTTGTAGGTCGTGGGGTGGAGGTCGCAGAAGACAGGGACCAGGCCGTGCTGGACGAGGGGAGCGACCGTCGTGGGAAAGCCGCCGGCCACGCTGATGACCTCGTCGCCGGGGGCCAGGGCGCGGTCGCCCCGGGCCGGGTCGCAGAGGGCGGCCACGGCGAGGAGGTTGGCCGAGGAGCCCGAGTTGCAGATGAGGGCGTGGTCGACGCCCATGCGCTCGGCGAAGCCGGTCTCGAACTCCTTGGAGTGACGGCCGGCGGTGAGCCAGAACTCCAGCGTGGCGTCGGCCAGGCGGACCATCTCGTCGTCGTCGAACACCTTGCCGGTCACCGGCACCGGTGTCTCGCCCGCCACGAAGGGCTGGGGGGCGAAGGCCTCGGAGCGGTAGGCGGCCACCCGGTCGAGGATGTCGGCCCGGAGCTCCGCCAGACGCCCCTCGCGCGCCGAGGCGTCGGTCACGAGCCGGCCGTCGTCGGGGCCGCGAGCAGATCCCGGTACCAGGTCACGGTGCGGGCCAGGCCGTCGGCCAGACCGACCTCGACCTTCCACCCGAGGTCGTGGCGAGCCCGGCTGGCGTCGAGGTGCTGGGCGGGGATCTCGTCGGACGCCTGGCCCCGGACGTCGGCCTCGACCCGGTGGCCCACGACCGCCTCGCAGACCAGGTCGTAGATCTCGAGCACGCTGCGGGGGTCGCCGTCGCTGAAGTTGTACGCGGCCGGCGCCGGCCGCTCGTCCTGGGTCGCGAGGGCGAGGTAGGCCGACACGGCATCGTCGACGTGCAGGTAGTCGCGGACGAGGCTGCCGTCGCTGCGGATCACCGGCACCTCGCCGGCCAGGAGCGAGCGGATGGTGCCGGGCACGATCCGCGACCAGTTGAGGTCACCGGGTCCGTAGATGTTCCCGCACCGGGCCACACCCACCGACAGCCCGTAGGTGGCGGCGAAGGACTGGGCGACGATGTCGGCGCAGGCCTTCGACGCGTCGTAGGGCGCGGTGCCGCCGAGGGGGTGGTCCTCGAGGTAGGGGAGGTCGTCGCTCGGGCCGTAGGCCTTGTCGCTCGACGCAACGACGACTCGCCGCACGAGGTCGGGCTGGCGGCGGGCCACGTCGAGGAGGTTCCAGGTGCCCCGCACGTTGGCCTCGAAGGTGCCGACCGGGTCTCGGCGTGCGGCCCGCACCAACGTCTGGGCGCCGAGGTGGAACACGGTCGTGACATCGTGGACCACCACCGCTCGTTCGATGGCAGCCCGATCCTCCAGCGCGCCGTTCACGACGGTGACGGCGTTGATGGTGCCGGCCCGGCGCAGGAGGGACCGGGGATCGTCGTCGAGGACGAGGGCCACCACGTGCACCCCGAGGTCGGCCAGGCGGGCGCACAGGGCGGAGCCCACCATCCCCGTCGCGCCGGTCACCAGTGCCGTCTGGCCGGCCAGGGCGTCGGGACCGCGCGCGGGTCCTTCGGCGCTCATCCCTCCCAGACCTTCCAGGGCGCGGTGCCCACCGCCCACATCTCGTTGAGCAGCAGCGTGTCACGGTAGGTGTCCATGGGCCGCCAGAAGCCGTCGTGGCGGAAGGCGACGATCTCGCCCTTCTCGGCCAGGCGCTCGAGGGGCTCGCGCTCGAGCACCGAGTCCTCGTGGAGCTCGTCGAGCACGGAGCGCTCGAACACGAAGAAGCCGGAGTTCACCCAGTCGTCGCTCTGGGGCTTCTCACGGAAGGTGCGCACCACCTGGCCCGCGTCGAGGTCGACGTGGCCGAAGCGGGACAGGGGACGGGTCGCGGTGACGGTGGCGGCCCGTCCGTGAGCCCGGTGCGCGGCCAGGAGGTCGCCCAGGTCGACGTCGGCCAGCCCGTCGCCGTAGGTCACGAAGAACGGGCCCGAGCCGAGGTGGTGGGCGACCTGCTTGACCCGTCCACCCGTCATGGTGGTGGGGCCGGTGTCGCAGATCGTCACCCGCCATCCCATCTCGGCGTGGGCCTCGTGGACCTCGATCTGCGGGGGGTGGCCGAGGGTGATGGTGAAGTCGCTGTTGCCCGCCTCGTAGTTGAGGAACCAGTCCTTGATGACCTGGCCGCGGTACCCGACGCACAGCACGAAGTCGGTGAAGCCGTGGTGGGCGAAGAGCTTCATGATGTGCCACAGGATCGGGCGGTTGCCGACCTCCACCATGGGCTTGGGGCGGAACTCGGTCTCCTCCCGCAGACGGGTGCCGAGCCCTCCACACAGGATGACCACCTTGGGCCGCTCACCAGGCGCGGCAGGCTCAGGGGCGACCGCAGGCATCCCGGCACGATAGCCTCTGTTCCCGAGCCACCGGCCTCGGCTCGACGGCCCGACCACCGAGGCGCAGCGCCGATGCGAGTGCCCGTCGCCCCCCGGCCAGTCGGACCGGGATCGGCCGCGCCGGCCGCCCGCGCGCCCGCCCCCTAATGTCGGCCGCGACGTCGGGTGTCGCCGAGTCGGGCGCCGAGTGTGCTTTACTGTCATCCGGCGGCCGACCGGTCGCGTCATGCGGGCACCCGTCTGGGAGGACGTCTCTGTGAGAACACACCGAAGGATGATGACAGCGGTGGGGGCGGCAGCAGTGCTCGCCGCCGCCATTGCGGGGCCGGTCTCGGCCTCCAGCCACCGCGAAGCGCCCATCACCGCCACCGACCCGCAGATCGACAGCGTCGACACCTACGCCTTCACCAGCCCCGACGACTCCGAGAGCGTCACGCTGATCGGCACCTTCAACCCGTTCCAGCTCCCGCCGGGCGGACCGAACTTCTACTCGTTCTCCAACGACGCCCGCTACAACCTCAAGGTCGACACCGACGGAGACGCCGTGCCCAACCTCACGTTCCGCTTCACCTTCACCGGCGGCTTCCAGGACACATCGACGTTCCTGTACAACACCGGCCCGGTGACGAGCCTCGACGACGCCACGCTGAACTTCAAGCAGAACTACACCGTCGAGGTCGTCGGCGCCGACGGCGCCACCATCTCCACCATCGTCGACGGGGCCAAGGTCGCCCCGTCCAACGTGGGCAAGGCCTCCATGCCCGACTACAGCGCCCTGCGCCAGGAAGCCCTCGCCAGCGGCGCCGGCTCCGACGGCATCCAGACCTTCGCCGGCCAGTCCGACGACCCCTTCTTCCTCGACCT
>JBBSMQ010000041.1:0-31912 GCA_038233075.1 Acidimicrobiales bacterium | reverse complement strand
GGCGGCTGCGGCTCCCTGGACGGCGCCGAGGCCCACAGCATCTTCCGGGCGTTCCTCCGCGCGGAGACCGACGCCGAATGGGCCGCGTCCCGCGCCACTCATGGCGACGAGGCCACAGTTGCCGATCTGGGCCGCAGTGACGGCCAGCGGCGCTTCGATGCCTTCCTGGCCATGTGCCGCCGGGCTGCTGATGCCCACGCCGCATCGGGTGGGTCGCAGATCGTCACCGACATCGTCATCGACCAGGAGACCTTCGGCCGCACAGTGGCCGCCATGGCCGGCGCCGAGGCCCCCGATGTCGGCCCGGTGTTCTCGGTGTTCCCCACCCGGGCCTACCGGTGCTCCACTCTGAACGGGAACCCGATCGACCCCACCGAGGCGGTGGCCCAGGCCCTCAACAGCCACATCCGTCGCGTCGTCGTCGGCGCCGACTCCGTGGTCATCGACCTCGGGCGTAAGCGGCGCCTGTTCACCGGCGCCGCCCAGCTCGCCGTCCGCCTCTCAGCCACCTCCTGCTACTGGCCTGGGTGCCACGTGCCGGTCACCGACTGCCAGACCGACCACCTCACACCGTGGGACACCCGGGTCGGAGACCGAGGCGGAGGGTGTACGAACCCCGGCAACGGGGCACCCGCATGTGGGAGGCACAACCGGATCAAAGAACACCACTTCACCGTCCACCGCGACGCATCCGGGACCTGCCACGTCCACCGCCCCGACGGCACCGAGATCACATGACCGCCGCGGCCCGCATCACCCGCACCACCTTCACCGGCCCCATGGGCGCGCCCCCAACCACCTCGGGGCAGGGGGTGCCGGCCGGAGGTCGGCGGATCAGTCACCGTGCATCGAGATGAGCAGGTGCCTGTCGTCGGTGCTGCCAAGTAGCTGGCAGGCCCGACCTCCGGCAGTGATGGCCAGGTCGACTCGGGTCACTTCTTGGCCGCCGGGCGATGTGGCAGTGCGCTCGGGGCTGATGTCCAGGTTGGGGTCGCCGTCGTCGCCGTCCTCGCCGGCGAGGTTCGGCCCGCTCGGCCCTGCGCCATCAGTCGCTGTGGCCGGAGATCAGCAGGTGGGTCCCGTCGGGGCTCTCCAGCAGCTCGCACACGCCGCCGCCGGCGGTGATGGCGAAGCCTCGCCGGGCCACCTCCTGGCCGCCGGGGGTCGTGGCTGTCCCGATGTCGTTGACCACGAACCCCGGCGACCCCGACGCCTGGTCGGTCAGCGCGTCCATCGCGGCGCCGACGTCGAGCACGGCGTGCCCGTCGGGCCCGCCCTGGGTGCCGACCAGCCGGCTGCCCGGCGGGAGGTCGAAACGGGCGTACCCGTCACTGTGGCAGTTGGTCGTGCCTCCGAAGACGTCGCCCACCTCTGGTTGCTCCTCGGCCCGCTCCGGCAGGAGGTCCCGAGCCGCGTCGGACACCGGAGTCGGGCCCGGCGGCGCCGGTGCCGGGTCCTCCTCGGCGGCCGACGGGGGGCCGAGCGGTGGGTCGAACCCGGATGCGTCGCCGTATGCCCCTGCGGGCCGGTCCGATGGGGTGCTCGACCAGTCCACCCAGATGGCGCCGGTGGCGGTCTGCCCCCACGCCAACCCGAGGCCGGCGCGGGTGGGCCGGCCGCCGGCCTGCTCCGGGCCGGACCAGGCGGTGCCGCCGCACCGCAGGGCCTCGATGGGGGCGCCGGGGTCCCCGTTGGCGACAGGTGCCTGGAGGGGCCGGTCCTCGCCGGGTTCGAGGGACCAATCGCACGAGGCGCCCGTCCCGGCATCGGGAGGCCGAGGTCGCGGAGCTGGCCGGCGAGGGCGTCGAACACTGCGAAGGGGTCGTCGTCGACGGAGACGAGCGCGCCCCAGCCGGGCTCCTCGAGCATGCCGCCGCCGAAGGCGGGCCCGGCGAGATGGGCGCCGACGGGGACCTCCAGGCCGGAGTCGCCGATCGGCGTACCCGGCGGGGCGAGCGACGGGTCGGTCGTCGTCGTGGGCGCGTCGTCCGTCGTCGCGTCACCGTCCCCGCCGCACGCCGCGACCAGCACCAGCGTCGCGACGACTGCCAGGGCGCGCCACGGGCACCGGCCTGTGCCCTCGCACCGCCTCCGCATGTCCACCGACTGTAGGGAGGCACTCGCCGCCTCCCCCGCGCCCTCGAACCTTGTACGGACTCCGCCGCATGTGGCGGGGTTCCGTCCAAAGGTTGCGATGGCTGTTGGTTCGTCGCGGTGGGCAGGTGTCCAGGCAGGTGCCCCGGGCCGCGAGAACGTGTTCTAGTGTGCCGTCCGTGACGTGGACACCTGCCCCGGATGGGGTGCTGAGCGCCCCGCTCGTCATCGAGTACCCGTTCACCCGGACGACCGGCCCGGTCATCGGCGCCTTCCTCACCGGCCTGCGCGAGCAGGTGCTGGTGGGCATCACCGCCACCGACGGTCGGGTGATCTGCCCGCCGGTCGAGTACGACCCGACCACCGGCGAGGACCTCACCGAGATCGTCGAGGTCGGCCCCGCGGGCACGGTGGTCAACTGGGCGTGGGTGCCCCACCCGCACGAGAAGCACCCGCTCGACCGTCCCTTCGCCTGGGCCCAGATCACCCTCGACGGGGCGGACACCTCGATGCTGCACGTGGTCGACGTCGATGGGCCCGACGCCATCGGCGCCGGCCTGCGGGTGGTGCCCCGCTGGGCCGAGGAGCGCGAGGGCCACATCAACGACATCGCCTGCTTCGTCCCCGAGGGGAGCGCCTGATGGCCGACGTGAGCCTGCCCCCGTCCCTGCGCGACGCGGAGCCAGTGCGCAGCGTCCGCACCCCGGCCCGGCTCGATTACCAGTTCGTGGCGGGCGACGCCACCTCCCGCTTCCTGCGCGCCATCACCCAGAAGAAGATCGTGGGCCAGCAGGCACCCGGCGGCAAGGTCTACGTCCCACCCCGTGGCGCCGATCCGGAGCTGGGCCAACCGACACCGACCGAGGTCGAGGTGGCCCAGGTGGGCACCGTCACCTCGTTCTGCGTCGTGAACCTGCAGTTCTACGGCTCGGCGATGGAGATCCCCTACGTCAGCGCCCTGATCCTGCTCGACGGCGCCGACCTGTCGATCATGCACCTCATCCAGGAGGTGCCCGCCGACGAGGTCCACATCGGGATGCGGGTCGAGGCGGTGTGGCGCGACGACGCCGACATCGAGCCCACCCTCGAGTCGATCAAGTGGTTCCGCCCCAACGGCGAGCCCGACGACCCCCACGTGCGCATCCCCGGCGAGGACCACGGCACCGGTCTCGGCTCCTGGGTCGACGGCGTGGCCCCCACCGAGGCCCTGGTCCGCAATCCCCGCACCGGCGAGGGGGGAGGAGCTTCCCGATGAGGGATGTCGCAGTGATCTCGGTGGCACAGACGCCGGCCCGCCGCCGGGTGGAGGAGGTCAACGAGGTCGAGATGCTGATGCCCGCGGTGCACGGTGCGCTGGGCCAGGTCGACATGACCATCGACGACATCGGCTTCACCTGCTCGGGCTCCACCGACTACCTGGCCGGCGTCGGCTTCAGCTTCGTGTCCACCCTCGACGCCGTGGGTCCGTGGCCCCCGATCCAGGAGAGCCACGTCGAGATGGACGGGGCCTGGGCCTTCTATGAGGCCTGGGTGAAGCTCCAGCTGGGCGAGATCGACACCGCGCTCGTCTACAGCTACGCCAAGTCCAGCCCCGGCGACCTGCCCATGGTGCTGACCCGCCAGCTCGACCCCATCACCGTCGGGCCGCTGTGGCCCGACAGCATCAGCCTGGCCGCCCTCCAGGCCCGGGCGCTGTTGGAGGCGGGCAAGGTGACCGAGGAGCAGATGGCCGAGGTCGCGGCCCGCAGCCGCAGGGCGGCCCTCGACAACCCCAACGCCCAGCTGGCGTGGGACCGACCCGCCTCCGAGCTCCTGACCGAGGAGCACCTCGTCGCCCCCCTGCGCCGCAGTGACTGCCCGCCCATCACCGATGGGGCCGCGGCCATGGTGCTGGCCGCCGCCGACGCCGCCCGGGAGCGGGTCGACCGCCCGGCGTGGATCCGCGGCATCGACCACCGCATCGAGCCCATCCACCTGGGCCACCGCGACCTCACCGTCAGCGCCTCGGCCCGCCTGGCCGGGGAGAAGGCCGGGGTGGCCGACGGCCCCGTCGACGTGGCCGAGCTCCACGCTCCCTTCACCCACCAGGAGCTCATCCTCCGCGACGCGCTGGGCCTGGCCGACGACACCGTGGTCAACCCCTCCGGTGGGGCGCTGGCGGCCAACCCGATGATGACCGCCGGACTCATCCGCATCGGTGAGGTGGCCACCCGCATCTCGGCCGGCACCGCGGCGCGCGGGGTGGCTCACGCCACCAGTGGCCCGTGCCTCCAACAGAACCTGGTCTGCGTCTTGGAAGGAGAGGGCTGATGGCCAAGGAGCGCGTGGCCGTCGTCGGCATCGGCCAGACCAAGCACCAGGCCACGAGAGGCGACGTGTCGGTGGCCGGGCTGGTGCGGGAGGCCGCCTCCCGGGCCCTGGCCGACGCCCAGATGACGTGGACCGACGTCGACGCCGTGGTCGTGGGCAAGGCGCCGGACTTCTTCGAGGGCGTGATGATGCCCGAGCTGCTGCTGGCCGATGCCCTCGGCGCCACCGGCAAGCCGCTGTTCCGGGTGCACACCGCGGGGTCCGTCGGCGGCTCCACCGCCCTGGTCGCCAGCCAGCTGGTGCAGGCCGGGATCCACCAGCGGGTGCTCGCCGTCGCCTTCGAGAAGCAGTCCGAGAGCGAGGCCATGTGGGCCCTCTCCCTCCCGATCCCCTTCACCCCACCGCTCCACGCCGGCGCCGGCGGCTACTTCGCCCCCCACATCCGCAGCTACATCCGCCGCTCGGGCGCCCCGGACCACATCGGCACCATGGTCGCCCTCAAGGATCGCCAGAACGGCTGTCTGAACCCCTACGCCCACCTCCATGAGCCCGACATCAGCTTCGAGTCCATCCAGGAGTCGATGATGCTGTGGGATCCCATCCGCTACGCCGAGACGTGCCCGTCGAGCGACGGGGCCTGTGCGGTGGTGCTGGGCGCTGAGTCGGTGGCCGACGCCGCCGCCGCCGAAGGCCGCCCGCCGGCCTGGATCCAGGGCACGGCCATGCGCTCGGAGCCGACCCTCTCGGCCGAGCGTGACACGGTGCTGCCGCTCGGCGGGGCCCTGTGCGCGGCCGACGTCTACCGCCAGGCCGGCATCACCGACCCCCGCCGGGACATCGACTGCGTGGAGATGTACGTCCCGTTCAGCTGGTTCGAGCCCATGTGGCTGGAGAACCTCGGCTTCGCTGCCCCCGGCGAGGGTTGGAAGATGGTGGAGGACGGGGTCACGGCCCTGGACGGCGACCTGCCGGTGAACATGTCCGGCGGTGTGCTCTGCACCAACCCCATCGGCGCGTCGGGCATGCTGCGCTTCGGCGAGGCCGCCATGCAGGTGCGAGGCGGGGCCGGCGAGCACCAGGTCGACGGCGCCCGTCGGGCCGTGGGCCACGCCTACGGCGGTGGCTCGCAGTTCTTCGCCATGTGGGTCGTCGGCGCCGAGAAGCCCTGATCGCCCCCCCCCGGGGACCGAGGAGGATGAGAGTGGGACGACTCGACGGCAAGGTGGCCATCGTCACCGGCGCGGCCCGGGGCCAGGGCGAGGCCGAGGCCCGCCTGTTCGCGGCCGAGGGCGCCCGGGTCGTGGTGGCCGACGTCCTGGCCGCCGAGGCCGAGGCGGTGGCGGCCGACATCGGCGACGCGGCGCGTGCGGTGACCCTCGACATCACCGACGAGGCGGCGTGGGTCCGCGTCGTCGCCGACACCGAGGAGGCCTGGGGGCCGGTCACCACGCTGGTCAACAACGCCGGCATCCTCGACTTCGACGCCATCGACCGCTATGACGCCGACCGCTTCCGCACCGTGATGGAGGTCAACGTCACCGGCGCCTTCCTCGGCATCAAGTCCGTCACCCCGTCGATGGCCCGGTCGGGCAACGGCTCCATCATCAACATCTCCTCCAACGGAGGCATGGAGGGCCTGCCCTTCCTGTCGGCCTACTCGACCAGCAAGTGGGCCCTGCGGGGCCTGTCGCGGTCGGCCGCCATCGAGCTGGGCCGCAAGGGCATCCGCGTCAACACCGTGCACCCTGGCGGGATCGACACCCCGATGACCCGCTTCGAGGGCAGCGACAACTCGACCGCGGTCTTCTACCAGAACCTGCCCATCAGGCGGCAGGGCACCGTCGACGACGTCGCCCCCGTCGTGCTGTTCCTGGCCTCCGACGAGGCCGGCTACGTGACCGGCTCGGAGTACGCCGTCGACGGCGGCCACCTCGCCGGCGACGCCACCGTCCTCACCCAGCTGCCCAGCGCCTGACTCGCGACGAACTGGTCCCGCATCTGGTTGCTCTGGCGACCGAACGCGGGACCACTTCGGGTCTCGGGGGCCGTCAGCGCTTGGGGTCGACCTCACCCACGGAGGGGCGGCGGGTGAAGCTGGCCACCAGGGCCTGGACCTGGCCGCGGGACAGGACGACCATCAACAGGGCCAGGCCGCCGCCGAGGCCTAGGGCGAGCGCAGCCGCGGCCTGGGCCACCACCGGGAACAGCACGCTGGAGTCGGCCGAGGTGATCAGCGCCGCCCGGTTCACCCAGCCGATCAGCACGGCCAGACCGGCGCTGCCCGCGAACACGAGGCCCCTGGCGTCGTCGCGCCGAGCCGACAGGATCAGCCCGACGGCCAGGAGGACGCCGAGGATGCCGACAGGGATGAGCCCCGCCTTCTGGGCCGGCACCGCGTTCGACCGCGTCCACACCTCCCACGATGCGGTGGCGCAGGTGGCCAGCAGGACGGACCCGCCGGTCCACATGGCCGGCCTCCACCACCGGCTGAACCCGGCCAGCGGGAGGGTGAGGAGGGCGAGGCCGGCCGCAGCCAGCCACCAGCCCGACGGCGCCGGTCCGTCGGCCTGCAGCAGGCCGCCGCCGTGCAGGGCGCGGGGGCCGAGGACCTCCTCGGTGATCGTGGTCTGACCGGGCCGCCCGTCGATGCGGATCTCGACGTCCCAGCGGTCGACGTCGGCCCCCGGCAGCACCGCCCGGTAGGCGCCCCGAAGCTCTGGATCGGCACCGGCCCACCGGTCCGTCGCCGGCGTCGCCGACCACGGACACCTCTGCGCCCTCGACGCGCTGGCGGTCCCCCCGGGTCCGTACGATGAGCTCCAGCAGCACCCCGTCCTGGTCGGCGGCGTCGACGTCACGGACCGATGCGACCACGTCGTAGGGCCCGAACTCGCCGGTGAAGGCGGTCCGGGCGTTGTGGGCCGCGCTCGGGGCCGCGCCGACCACGGTCGTCGCCAGGGCGACGACCACAGCCAGCAGCACCCCGGCGCGCCGGGGTCACTCCTCGGAGGAGCGGGTGGCCACCGTCGAGTAGCACATCTCGTCCTCGGTGCCCTCGGCCCACGACACCCAGTGGGGCTCGGCGGCGGGGTCGACCCGGGCGCGGTCCCAGCTGCACTCCACGCGGATGGTGTCCCCCTCCTTCAGGGTGATCTCCTCGTCGAGGGCGTAGTTGAACTGCCAGTCGAAGTCCCAGCGCGGGATGTCGAGGAGCACCTTCTCCTCGGGTGTGTCGGGGTTGAGGGTCATCCGGAACGTCTTGCCGATCTCGTGCATGTGGCCCAACACGGCGATGATCTGTCCGGTGCCGCTCACCCCGTGGTCGCACGAGCTGTGGGCCACGCCGTCGTCCAGCGCCCCGAGCTCTTCGACGGAGGTGCCGCACACGGCGTGGAGGCCGTTGGCGATGAGGGGCCCGACCGGTCCGTACTGCTCGTCCAGGTACTCCATCTCTACCTCCCGGTCGCAGCGAGGGGCGGACTGGTCCTCGGGCAGGCACGGGATCTCGGCCGGGGCGAGGTAGGTGGAGACCGTGATGTCGTCGTAGCTGTCCGGGTCCTCGTCGCCGAGCTGCAGCAGGAGCGTCGACTGGTCCGGCGGCGGATCCTCGCTGATGTGGTAGTGGAGCTGGGTCACCAGCAGGTCGCCGGGCTCGAGCTTGATGGCCGTGCCGTCAGGGAAGACGCTGGGCGGCTGGCCCGGCGCCCACCCCATCAGCAGGTCGACCCCGCCCCCTCGGCCCGAGGGCGAGAGGCCGGCGGCGCCCGACACGTTGATGCCCCCGAAGCACTCCCACCCCGGCTTGTCGTCGCGCGCCTCGGCCTCGAGGAGGTTCTTGAGGGTTCCGGCCCGCACGCGGTAGGTGAGGGCGTGGTGCACGATAGGGAGTTGGTCGGGCTGGAACTGGTAGCCGGTGATGGCGGTCGGCTCGGTGACGCCCGGGTCCTGGGTGAAGCAGCGGTAGTCGTTCTCGGTTTCGACCGAGCCGGTGTAGGGCTCGGGGATCGGGAGCGCGAGGTCGGTGCGCAGCTCCGGTCCCTCCGGCGCCTTCGCCTCGATCTCGGTGTCGGGATCGATGTCGAGGGCACCGTCGGCTGCGACCCAGTCCTGGATCGCAGCCAGCTCGTCGGCGCTGAGTCGGGGCGAGTGCTTGAGGGGGACACCCTCGTCGGAGGCCAGCCAGGGGGGCATGTAGCCCGACTGGGTGGACAGCCCGATGCCGGACGCGACGCGAGCGGCATCACCGGCGGTGGCCAGCTCCCAGGTGCCCGACCCGGAGCCGCCGGGCTGGTGGCAGGAGGCGCAGCTCGACTCCAGGATGGGCTGGACGGTGTCGGAGAACTTGGGGTCGCCGGGTCCCGCCATCGCCACCTCCACGGGCTCGGCGTCCTCGATCTCCAGGTTCAGGTCATCGGCTTCGGGGGCCACCAGGTCGAAGCGGAGGGTGGCCTCGTCGTCGGACTTGGCCAGGCCGACGACGTCGATGGGACCGACCTCGAAGTCCGAGAGCAGGATCTCGGTCGCCCCGGTGATGTGGAGCTCGGAGTCCTGCCGCGTGACGGTGGCGGCGATGTCCACGGTCTTCGTGGTGGTCTTGATGGTGAGCTCGCCGGTGAGGGTCACCTGGTGGTCGACACCGTCGGCGATCTGGCCGGGGATCCCCGTGATCTCGGTGGTGCGGAAGCGGGCCAGTGGGTGGGCATCGGAGCGCAGGTAGTCCTGGCGCAGGCGCTCGTCGCGCAGCGACTCGTCGGAGCTGAGCTGCTCGAGGTTGATGACGATCTCGCCCACCTGGCTACTGGCTGGGTCGGCGTCGTCGATGAGGATGTCGCCGGCGATGCCCTTGGTCTCGCCGACGGCGGTGCCGCGGACGCCGGCCAGGGTCTCGCCCACCTCGTAGGAGGCCATCGACCGGGAGGGATCGATCCGGTAGACGGTCTGGTCCGGGCCGGTGGCCGTGAGCTGGGGCGCCTCGGGCACGTCCCAGTCGACCGTCACCGGGTCGAGCCGGAACATCGAGGCGCCGACCCACCCGGCCCCGGCCAGGCAGCCGAGCAGCACGGCGGCGGCGACGATGGCGAACGGATGGCGGCGCCAGACGGCCTTCACCTTGGTCATGGGCGGATCACCGTTCTGTTGCTCACGTGGTGCTGAGTCGTGCTGGTGCGGCGGCCGCCGGACGCCCGTCGTCACCTTCTCGCATTGAGACTGCCACAACCTACCCGAGGTTCGGGGATGTGTCGATGGTCTCACCCCGGCCTGCCGGCGACGATGGGGTTGCGCGACGAACACCAGTTCGATAGTGCCCTGCAGGCAGAGCTGGGCCGGGTGCTGGTCGCGGTCGACCATGCCGGGGACTTCCTGGCCGACGGCGCGACGGACGTCGCCGCGTGGCTGGTCGCCCAGACCGGCACCGTCCGCCGCCACGCCCGGGAGACGGTGCGGGTGGCCCGGGCGCTGGAGTCCCTGCCCGCCCTGCGAGCGGCCTTTGCGTCGGGGGCGGTGTCCTACGATCAGGTGCGTCCCGTCACCCGCTTCGCCACCCCGGAGACCGACGAGGACCTGGCCCGCCAGCTCCCGGGCTGGTCCGCGGCGCAGGTCGAACGCCTCGCTCGGCGGCTGACTCCGAAGCCGGACGACGAGGCCTCCACCGCTCGGGTCCGTCGGGCGCTGTTCTGGCGCCCCGACCACAAGGCAGGGGGGTTCCGGTACCGCGGCTTCCTGCCGTCGGACCAGGCCGCCGCCGTCAACGCCGCGCTCACCGCGCGAGCCGAGAAGGCCGGTCCCGACGCCAGCACGGGCAGGTGGGACCCGTTCGCGTCCCGTTGCGCTGATGCCTTGCACGACCTGGCGATCGGCGACCGCGATCCCGGCCAGTCCTCGCTGGTGGTGATGCACGTCGATGCCGCCACCGCGGCCCAGGCCGCCCACGAGGCAGGCGGCGCCGACGACGCACCGGCCTCGGCTGATCCCGCTGACACTGCTGGCCCGGCTGGTCCTGTCGAGCCGGCTGGTTCTGCCGACCCGGCTGGTTCTGCCGACCCGGCTGATCCCGCTGACACCACTGGTCTTGCGAGTCCGGCGAGTCCCGCGAGTTCGGCGTCGCCGGCCTGGACATTGCCTGACGCTGCGACCGGCCCCCGCAAGTCGTCGCCGGTGGCCGCGGATCCTGTCCCGCCGAACGGGTTGCTGGGGCCGATGGCGGTGGGCCGCGAGACGGCCGGTCGGGTTTGGGGCACCGGCGGTGGGGCAGCGCGAGGTGATGGTGCACCACCGAGAGACGCGGGGTAGGACGACCTCAGCCCGCCGCCCGGTCCGGCGGATCACCCCGTGACTCCTGGACAGCGCAAGGGTCCGCCGGCCGACCCCGACGACACCACCCGGGCCGAGCTGTACGACATGGCTCGGGACGCGAGCATCGAGGGCCGCTCCGGTCTCAACAAGGAGCAGCTGCACACGGCACTGGTCGAGGAACGCGGCCGTGCCGCGGCGCCATGCCCGGCAGATCGGGTGGAGCAGTTCCGGGAGCTGGCGCTGGCCGTGGCCGGCGGTCACTTCGCCATGTTGCCCCGTCGCCTGGCGGGGGAGGACCGGCGCCTGCACGTGCGCCAGACGCTGCGCGAGGACCACCAGACGCGCATCGCCGAGCAGTCCGAGGGGGCCAAGGAGAAGTTCGACGAGCTGGCCGACTCGCTCTTCTCGTTCTTCCGAGGCACCGCCCTGCTCTTCTACCGGGACATGGCCGGCGAGGATGCCCTGATGCCGACGGTGCTCACCCTTGGCGACGTCCACCCCGCCAACTTCGGCGTGATGCCCAACGAGGACAACGTGCCGATCTTCGGCGTCAATGACTTCGACGAGGCGTACTACGCCCCTTTCACCTGGGACCTCAAGCGGGGTGCGGTCGGCTTCGGCCTCGCCGCGGAGACCGAGGGTGGCCACGGCACCAAGAAGCAGCGCAAGATCGCCCGCCGCTTCGTACGGGGCTACATCGACGGCATCGAGCACTTCGCCGAGGAGGGCACCGAGGCCGACAACGAGGTCCGGATCGACAACGCTCCGAAGCTGGTGCGCAAGCTGATCGAAGCCGCTCAGGTCGATCGGGCCGAGTGGCTCACCGACGACTACCACGACGAGCACCGCCGCTTCCGCACCGACGACGAGCTGGTGCCGGTGTCGAGCCGGCGCGACGAGTTCCAGCAGGTCCTCGGACGGCTCGCCGACCGCCTCGACCTCGACCCGCCGGCACGCGCCGGCGAGCTGCAGGTGAAGGATGTGGCGATGCGGCGCGGGCAGGGGACGGCCTCCCTCGGCCTTCCCCGGTACTACGTGATGGTCGAGGGTCCCGCCGCCGACGGCACCGATGACCTCATCATCGAGCTCAAGAAGGCTCGACGTTCGGCGCTGGCCGGTCTGGTACCCCCGACCGACCTCCGCTTCGACACACCCGGGGACCGCATCGCCCATGCTCAGGGGGTGCAGCTGGTGCGGGGCGACGTCTTCTACGGAGACGTCGAGCTCGAGGGGCAGAGCTTCATGTCCCGCGAGCGGGCTCCCTTCCGAGACGACGTCGATCTCGGCGACCTCTCCACCACCGAGTGGAAGGACTACGCGGCCATCTGCGGGCAGGCTTTGGCCCACGCCCACGCCCTCAGCGACGAGATCGGCTCGGTCGAGCGCGACATCGAACCCGACATCCTCGCCGCCATCGGACCCCGGGACCTCTTCGTCGACGACGTGCTCCGCTTCGCCGCCGAGGCCTCCGACCGGGTGCGCTCCGACCACGAGCACTTTCGGGCCGACCATGCCCTGGGCGCGTTCGAGGAGATCGACCGCTCCTTCCGCTGACACAGGAGCCCCACCGGCGGCGAGGCGCGAGTCACGGCCGTGCCTGTCTCTGCGGGCACGTAGGGTTGGTGGCCGCGACCGAGCTGAGGGCCACGATGAGCGAGACGACGCACCCCGGGATCCTGCTCAACCCGCAGGCCTACGAGCCGAGCGAGCTCGACGCCGGCTCCCGGGAGCTGATGGAGGCGACCATCGCCTACTTCGAGTCGCGGGGCAAGGACCGCATCACCGCCGAGGACAACGCCGGGGTCTGGTACGCCGACTTCTGTCGGTTCCTGGGCGAGTCTGACGCCTTCGCCACCCTCATGACGCCGGAGGGGCACGGCGCCGACGACTCACGGTGGGACACGTGGCGCAACTGCCACTTCAGCGAGATCACCGCCTTCTACAGCCTCGGGTACTGGTACGCCTGGCAGGTGTCGATGCTCGGCCTCGGTCCCATCTGGATGGGCCAGAACGAACAGGTGAAGGCGAGGGCGGCTGAGCTGCTGCAGAAGGGTGCCATCTTCGCCTTCGGCTTGTCGGAGAAGGATCACGGCGCCGACATCTACTCCAGCGAGATGACCCTCACGCCCACCGGCGACGGCACCTACGTGGCCAACGGCAGCAAGTACTACATCGGCAACGGCAACGAGGCCGCGCTCGTGTCGGTGTTCGGCAAGGTGGCGAGCGACGACCCCGTCGCCGACGACGAGTACGTGTTCTTCGTGGTCGAGAGCAGCCACCCGGCCTACGAGCTGGAGAAGAACACGGTGCACTCGCCCATGTTCGTGTCCGCCTTCACCCTGCACGACTACCCGATCACCGATGCCGAGGTCCTGGTCCGGGGCCCGGAGGCGTGGAACGTCGCCCTCAACACCATCAACGTCTGCAAGTACAACCTCGGCTGGGCGTCGATCGGCATCTGCACCCACGCCTTCCACGAGGCCATCGACCACGCCGGGCACCGTCAGCTCTACGGCGGTCTGGTCACCGACTTCAGCCACGTCCGCCAGCTGTTCGTCGATGCCTACGCCCGGCTCACGGCCATGAAGCTGTTCGCCATGCGGGCGAACGACTACATGCGCTCGGCCTCCGACGACGACCGCCGCTACCTGCTCTACAACCCGTTGGTGAAGATGAAGGTCACCACCGAGGGCGAGCACGTGGTCAACGCCCTCTGGGACGTCATCGCGGCCAAGGGCTTCGAGGCCGACACCTACTTCAACATGGCGGCCAAGCACATCCGGGCCCTGCCCAAGCTGGAGGGCACGGTGCACGTGAACATCGCGCTCATCGTGAAGTTCATGGCCAACTACTTCTTCGCGCCCCAGGAGTACCCGGCGGTGCCGGTCCGCCACGACCACGCCCATGACGCCTACCTCTTCGCCCAGGC
Organism: Acidimicrobiales bacterium; assembly: GCA_038233075.1. GTDB lineage: Bacteria > Actinomycetota > Acidimicrobiia > Acidimicrobiales > Iamiaceae > Iamia. The sequence goes on along the minus strand of JBBSMQ010000041.1, from coordinate 18,285 downwards.
CCCCACCCGGGGCCTGGGCAAGATCCGCTTCCACGACTGGGCCGAGACCTTCGACCGGTTCGACTCGCCCAACGTCGAGGTGTTCCGCAGCCAGGTCGAGACGTTCCGGTCGCTGCTGGAGGCGGCCGCGCCCGACGAGAGCCAGGCCACCGACGTCGACTTCCTCCTCGCCCTGGGCGAGCTGTTCTCACTGGTGGTCTACGGCCAGCTCATCCTCGAGGGTGTCGAGCTCCACGGCATCGACGAGGCCGTGACCGAGCAGGTGTTCGACGTGCTGGTGCGCGACTTCTCCGCCGGGGCCACCCGTCTGCACGGCAAGGCCACCACCAACGAGAAGCAGGCCACCTTCGCCCTCCAGACGGTGCGCCGACCCCACGTCGACCCCGACCGCTTCGCCCGGGTGTGGGACGAGGCCTCGGCCCTCATGGACACCTATCGCCTGGCGCCCTGAGCCCGTCCTGCCTGGCCCGGGGATCAGCATCATGGCATCACTCAGTCTGATGCTATGATGCTTCTATGCGGACCACGGTGACCCTGGACCCCGACACCGAGCAGATCCTGCGTCGGCGCATGCACGAGCGGGGCCTGTCGTTCAAGGCAGCGCTGAACGAGGCCATTCGGGCCGGTGCTCCCCCCTCGCCAGGGGAGGCGCCCTTCCGCACCGAGGCGGCATCGATGGGTGTCTCCCGGGTCAACCTAGACCGGGCCCTGCAGGTCGTGGCCGAGCTCGAGGACGACGAGCTCCTTCGGAAGGCTCGCGCCGGATCGTGAAGCTGGTCGACGCCAACCTGTTGCTCTACGCAGTGAACGAGGATGCCGACCACCATGACGACGCCCGTCAGTGGCTCGACACCGCCCTCTCCGGGGCCGACACCGTCGCGTTCTCCTGGCTCGCCCTGCTGGCCTTCGTGCGCCTGGCGACCAAGGCCGGCCTGTTCCCCCGTCCGCTCACCGTCGACCAGGCGATGGCCCGGGTCGACGCCTGGCTGGGAGCGGCACCAGCCGTCGTCGTCGACCCGACCAACGACCACCCCGCCGTGCTGACTCGACTCCTCCGCGACGTCGGTGCCGGCGGGAACCTCGTCAACGACGCCCACCTCGCGGCCCTGGCGATCGAACACCGCTGCACGGTCATCTCCTACGACAACGACTTCAACCGCTTCGCCGGCGTCACCTGGGAGGTGCCCCCATCAACCAGGCCGTGACGCGAGCGCATGCGCCAGGGGCCGCGGGCGGGAGGCTGCGTCGGTCGTCGACAGGGCTGCACGACAACGACGAGGCCGCGACCGAGGACATCTCCGATGCGCCGATGGCTGGGTAGCGTGTGGGCATGTTGGCTGGCTCACCCGAGGACGAGCGAGGGGTCGATCTCGTCGACGTGCGCCGTCGGCTCCGGCTCAGGCCCGCGGAGCGGGTGGAGCGCATGGTCGAGGAGGTCCGGGTCCTGTCGGAGATCCGGGGCTCCGCCCGGGCCTCGTCTGAGTGAGCTTCGACCCCCGGCTGATCTGTCGCGCCCTCAACGACGGCTGTAGATGCCAATGCCGCCGGTGTCGTCCTGTTGGTAGACGGTGCCCCGTCCGCCGGCAAGAGCGAGTGCTACTTGGGGGCCGGTGCGGTGCGCAGGAAGACGTCGGTGCTGCCGTTGGAGTCCCGCTGGTAGGTGATGCCCCACGTGTCGTCCGGCGGTGCGCACCGCGGCCGACGGGCGCGTCTGCGAGGGCGGCCTCGACGCTCGAGCGAACTCCGTTGTCGATGGGGCTGAGCCGGGTCCGGACTGGACCTTGGCGGTGGCCGGTGGCCGGGTCGAGGAGTGGGCACCGGGCCGGCACGGCGCCGCCGACCTGGAGTGTCGGCTGACCCTGGCCGATGCCTGGCACCTGCACGCCGGTGACGTCGACGGCACCGGGGCGCTGCGCCGCCTCAGGGTCGCGGCGCCGGACGGCTCGACCGGCGACCACGCCCCCTCGCCCATGGACCTGGGCGAGCAGCCGGAGCTCGACGACCTGCCGGCCATCCCCGGTGCCACCCTCGACGTGCAGTATCGCTACTGGGCCGGGCCCTGGGGGCCCGTGGAGTTCGGGGTGTCGTTCCACGATGGGCGGGTGTCGTCGATGGTGCTGGGTGAGCTCGACGAGCCCGACGTGGGCGTGTGGTGCACCTTCTTCCAGATGGCCCAGGTGCGCCGGGGTGGCATCGGCGTCCTCGACGTCCTCGCCGACGGCGGGCAGCTCGACGGTCCCGAGGGGGCGCTGGCCCTGCTGGCCGGCCTCAGCGAGAGCCCGGAGTTCCGCCGGGCCGAGGCCGCGTGCGGGCCCTCCGGCTACGTGCTCGGCGTCCTGGGCCAGTACCACGAGGACGTGCTGGCTCCGGCGTGCGCGACGGTGATGGCCGACACCGCTGGGCCCCCGGGTGCGACGTGACGGTCGCGATGGACGAGACCGTCGGGCGCCTCGAGGAGGAGGTGGACGAGGGCCTGTTCACCAAGGGTGCCCAGGCCGCCGTCACCCTCGGAGGCGAGACGGTCCTCCATCTGACCCTCGGCGACGACGGTGTGGGCCGGCCCATGGAGGCAACGACACCACTGCGGGTCTACTGCGCCATCAAGCCCGTCACTGCCCTGGCCGTCGGTCGCCTGGTCGACGACGACCTGGTCGACCTCGATGAGCCCCTGCGCGCCCACCTGTCCGGGTTCGACTGCCTGGGCGAGGCGACCGCGGCGCGTCACGTCCTCACCCACACCGCCGGGGTCCACGAGCCGCCGGGGCTGGCCGTCGAGGCGACACCACCCGCCCAGCGCGCCGGCTTCCTGGAGGGGGTCTCGGTGCCACCGGGCTGGCGGATCGGCCAGCAGGCCGCCTACAGCGAGTACCTGGGCTGGTACCTGCTCGGTCGCCTCATCGAGCACGTCACCGCCACTCCCGTCGGCGATCACCTGCGCACCGAGCTGCTGGGGCCCCTCGGCCTCGACAACACCTTCGTGGGCATGACCGCGGAGCAGTACCACTCGGTGTCCGGGCGGCTGGGCGTGAACGTCGACCTCCGCGCCCACCAGCCGTACCCCATGCTCTTCGAGCGCACCGAGCGGGTGGTGCGAGAAGCCAACTGCGCCCACGGCGGCTACACGACCGCCGCCGATCTGTGCCGGCTCTACGCGACGCTCCTGCGGGCCCGGTCCGAGCCCGTCGACCCGCACCTGCCGGAGCCGGCGACGGTCACCGAGCTTACGACCACGGCCCGGCACTCCTTCGACGCCGTCCTCGACCGGGAGTGTGGCTACGGGCTGGGCTTCATGACCGAGCTGGCCGGGCACCACTACGGCCGCGACTGCAGCCCCCGCTCTTTCGGACACTCGGGCTACGTCGGGTCGTCGCTCGCCTTCGCCGACCCCACGTAATCGCCGAAGGGGGGTTCGAGGTCACATGGTTCCAGCCCCCAGTCGGCCAGGGCGTAGGGGGTCCGGCGGGGGGTGACGGAGGGGGTCGGCCTCGATCCAGGCCGTCATGTCCACCGCCACGTCGTCGTGGAGGTCGACGCCGAGCGAGGCGTAGAGATCTCGCACCGTCCCGAGGGGGTCGCGTGTGAGGTCGGTGAGGTGCACGTGGTGGACATCGCGCCCCGCGAGGGCCGCTTCCGTCCGGGTCACGTACTCGGCCAGTTGACCCGGCGGGATCACACCCTCTCGATCGACCCGGCCGACGGGGTCTGGACCGCCCGGTACCGCAACGGGGCCGGCGTGACGCTCGACCAAGAGGGCCGCATCATGCCGTCCATGCGGGCCCCGGCGGGCGAGTAGCGGGCGCCGTAGATGTCGCCGTTGGGGTCAGACCGGTCGTCGCGCCAGACCACCAGGTAGTTGGTGCCATCGGACGCGACGTTGGCAGCGGCCTGGTTCTGGGGCGCCGGGGTGGGGGAGACGAAGGTCTCGGGGGTGACAGTGGGGTCGAGGGTGAGGGGGTAGGCGGCGGTGTCGAGCACGGCGGCGGGGACGGACATCGTGAGCTGGTCGTCACTCACCTGGGGGGTGGCCCGGTGGCGTTCGACGCCGTTGGCGGCGACGACGATCAGCTGTCCCAGGTCCACCGGGGTACGCAGCCCAACCGACCACCACCACCGCAGCAACCAGGCGCAGGGCCGGCGATCGTCGGACCTCGACCGGTGGCGCCGCCCACCGCTGGACCATCACCGCGTCGGACATCGGACACACCCCCATGTGCGCTTCTCGGCGCCGGGAACCTACCACCGCGTCCCTAGGTGTGTCACTGGTCACGTCCCCCGGGATGGTGCGTCGCGGGTTCAGAGCTCGTCGTTGCGCTGCATCCAGCCCAGGGCCAGCCAGCCCGGCAGCAGGGGGAGCCAGAAGGTGGCCAGGCGGAAGGTGAGGGTGGCCGACACCGCCACCCCGTCGGCCAGGCCGAAGGCGGTGAACCCGGCGATCATGGCCGACTCCAGGGCGCCGAGGCCCCCCGGGGTCGGGGCGATGGAGGCGATGGCCACCGCGCCGAGGTAGGCCGCCCCGATCTGGGGGACGCTGAGCCCGCCCCCGAACGCTTGCACCGAGCACACGATGGCGATGACGTAGGTGAGGGTCAGGCCGGCCGAGCCTCCGAACAGCCCCGCCACCCGACTCGGGTGCTGGAAGGTCCGCCCGATCTGGCCCAGTCCTGTGCGCAGCGTCGCCCAGGCCGGAGCGAGGAGGCGGCGGCGGAGCGGGGTGATGGCGGCCAGCAGGCCGAGCACGACCAGGACCGCGACGATGACGAGCAGGACAACGTGACCGTCGGGCAGCGAGATGTCGCCGATGCCCGAGCTGCCGGCCCACAGGACGAACCCGGCGAGGAAGGTCAGGTGGACGAGGAAGCCACCGATGGCGTTCACCGCCACCGACCCGCCGGCCTCCGCGGTCGGCACCCCGAGGCGCTCGAGGAACCGGGTGGTGAGGGCGAAGCCGCCCGCGCCCGCAGGTCCGACCAGGCCGGCGAAGGAAGAGGCCACCTGGGCCCGCAGGTTCGACCCCACCGGGAGGGTGTCGGTGACCGCACCCTGGAACGAGACCGCGGCGAAGAGGTAGGTCGCCGCCGACGCGGCCAGGGCGGCGACGATCCACGCCGGTTGGGCGGTGCCGAAGGCGTCGAGGGTGTTGTCGAGGTTCGCCAGCTGGGGGAGCAGGGAGTAGAAGGCGAGGGCCGACGCGCCGAGGATCAGCAGGGTCTTGGGCTTGATCCGCTCCAGGTCCTCCAGCTCGAGCCCGGGCTCGTCGGTGTCGCGGTTGATCTCTCGTCGGAGGGCCTCCAACAGGTCGTCGGCCTCCTTGGCCCGGAGGCGGGTGGCCCCCGGCAGGGCGAGGGGCTGGAGCATGCGCAGCGCCGGCGCCACCCGCTCCGAGCCCAGGACGCCCACCGCACTCTCCACCGCGTCGTTCGCTCCCACCACCAGGGCCGTCTCGGTGAGCAGGGTGGCGACGTCGCGGGCCAGCTCCCTCTGGTCCGGTGCGGTCTGGGCGGCATCGAAGCCGATCAGAACGATCCGGCCCTCGCCGTCGAGCCGAAGAGCCTCCAGGGCCAGACGGTGGTGGGCCAGCCCGGCGTCGTGGAGGCGCCGCAGCTGGGTCCAGAGGTCCTCCCGCACCTCGGGGCGGCGCAGGTCCGCGGGGTCCACCGGGTCGGTCGCGTCGTCGCTGGTGATGAGGAACGCCGAGCCGCGAGCGGTCACGCCGATGCGGACGACGCCGGGCGCCCGGACCGCCGCCTGCTGGGCCAGGGCGAGGACGAGGGCTTCGTGCTCGATGCGTCGCTGCAGCGTGGCGTAGCGGACCCTGACCTCCGAGGAGCGGAACCGGAAGCGGCGGTACAGCCGGGGGAGGAGGTCGGCGTCGCGCTCGGTGGGCGTGCGCAGCGTCACCACGTAGCGGCTCCTGTCGCCGTCGACCACGTCGTAGCGCAGCACCTCGTCGCCCAGGACGTCGCCGTCAGGGTCAGGGCGGTCGATGCGCCTCGGGTCGAAGCCCTCGGCTCGCAGCGCGTCTCGCAGCTCGTCGGGCTGGGGCTCGTTGGTGGGTGATCCGAACAGCACCAGGACCAGGGCCCCCACGAAGGTGCCGACCCCGACGGCCAGGACCAGGTCGAAGGCGGGACGCGACACCGCGATCAGGCGCAGGACGATCAGCACCCCGACCGAGTACCAGAGGATCTGGCGCCACCGACGGGTGAGCCACGGCGCCGCGACGGTCACCACCGCGACCGTCGCTGCGATCACGCTCGACGTCGGGTAGGCGGCACTGCGGACGTCGTTCTCGGCCCTGATCTCGGCCAGCACGCTGGCCAGGTCGGTGTCGATGACGTTGGCGTCGGCCAGCATCATGGCCAGCGTGGCCAGCGCCCCGGTGACCACGAGCAGGAGCGCCACCCTCCACCTCCGGCGGAGGAGCAGCACGATGAGGGCCACGACCGGGACCAGGCTGGTGGCCACCTGGGCCACGCTGAGCAGCGCCCCCTCCAGGCTGCCGGGCAGGCGGGCGAAGCCACCGGCCAGATCCTCCTCGACGCCCTCGATGGTGGACTGGGCGACATCGGCCACCAGCACCCCGAGGACGACCAGCGCCACCCCTCCCACCAGCCGGACCACCGCGCCGGGCGAGAAGGCGCGACGCGACGGGGGCGGGTCGAACAGGGTGACCTCGCGGTCGGGACCGGTCGCGGTCGTGGTCATCGGGCCCCGGCCGAGGCGGTCGCCGTCTGGATGCCGGCGCGCCCCACGGCGAGCACGGTAGGCGCGCCGCCAGGGTGAGCCCGTCGCCCCCTCGCTCCCTCGTCAGGGTCGGGCGGGCGCCGCCGGGTCTCGTAGCGAGAGGTGCTGCCTGTCGGGCGACCGGTCGAAACGCCTGGCGGATCACCAGGGGGGTCCACCAGTCGCCGGTGAGGTCCGTCGTCCGGGCCATCGGACACGGTCAGTCGGGGTCGCGGTAGATGGTGTTGGCCGACGACGACCGGCGCTCGCCCGCGGCGAGGACGAAGGGCCACTCGGGGCTGCGGTCGAGCGTCTCCTGGGCCAGGCCTTCCACCTCCCGCAACAGCTCGGAGACGGCCAGGTGGATGCGCCCGTCGGTGTGCGAACTGACCCGAGGGCAAGGGTCCGCGCCCGGCGCGGGTGAGACCGACCTGGACCCAGCCTGGACCTTCGGGCCCGCGGGAGAGCGCTTCGAGGTGGAGGTCTCCGGTGATCCATCGAGCCTGGTGACGTTCCACGGCTGGCACCCCGAGTCCATCGCCGCCGGCCTGGAGCGACCCCGGCATCGTGGCCACGGCCAACCACTGCGTCAGCGCCATCCCCGCCGTGTGCGTAGCCGAGCCGGGACTGCGCACCTACCTCGACCTCCCCCTGGTCGCGCAGGCCGGGCCGCCCCCCACCTCGCTGCCTCCGTCGGCTGAACCCGCGCTCTGACCCGTCGTCGTGGGACGATGCCGCCGTGCCCACGGCCGCGGTGAACGGGATCGAGATCGTCTACGAGCGCGCCGGGGAGGGTCCGGCGCTGCTGTTCGTCAACGGGTCGGGCTCATCGCTGGCCGAGTCCGCCCTGGTGCGGGCTCCCTTCGCCGGGCGCTTCGACCTGCTGGCCCACGACCAGAGGGGACTGGGGCTCACCACCATCCCGCCCGAGCCCTACGCGATGGCCGACTACGCCGCCGATGCCCTGGGGCTGATGGACCACGTGGGGTGGGAGCGGTGCCGGGTGGTGGGGATCTCCTTCGGCGGGATGGTGGCCCAGGAGATGGCCGTCACCGCGCCCGACCGCATCGAGCGCCTGGCCCTCCTGTGCACCTCGCCGGGCGGCGAGGGCGGGTCGTCCTACCCGCTCCACGAGCTCGAGGCCATGGATGCCGACGAGCGGGCCGCGGTGGCGACCCGGATCCTCGACACCCGCTTCACCCCCGAGTGGCTGGCCGACCACGAGGGGGACCAGGCCGTGCTGGAGGTGATGACGGCGCGCGCGTCGCGCCCGCTCAGCTCCGAGGCCCGACGAGGCGAGTCGGCCCAGTTGGAGGCCCGCCGCCACCACGACGTCTGCGACCGGCTCCCGCGGATCTCCTGCCCCACCCTGGTCGCGTCAGGGCGCCACGACGGCATCGCCCCGCCCGCCAACGGCGAGGCCATCGCGGCCCGGGTGCCCGACGCCGAGCTGCGGCTCTACGAGGGCGGCCACGCCTTCTTCGCCCAGGACCCCGCCGCCTTCCCTGAGGTGGTCGAGTTCCTCGCCGCCCCCGGGCCGGCGGCCTCGGCGTGACCGGCGATGCTCCCTCGGGCCGCCAGACCGAGCTGGTCCACGGCGAGCAACGGGCCACCGTCGTCGAGGTGGGCGGCGGGATCCGCACCTACGACGTGGGCGACCGACACGTGCTCGACCCCTACCCGGTCGCGGCGCGCGGCGACGGCGGCCACGGAGCACCGCTGCTGCCCTGGCCCAACCGCATCGGCGACGGGCGCTACTCCTTCGGCGGCGTCGAGCACCAGCTGGCGCTGACCGAGCCGACGCGGGGCAACGCCATCCACGGGCTGGTGCGGTGGCAGTCGTGGCTGGTGCGACACCAGGAGCCGGCCCGGGTGGTGCTGGGCACCCGCCTGTCACCCCAGCCCGGCTACCCCCACGTGCTCGACCTGGCGATCGAGTACCGGTTGGACGACGAGGGCCTGACCGTCCGCACCACCGCGACCAACCGGGGCAACGGACCCGCGCCCTACGGCGCCGGTCAGCACCCCTACCTCTCGCCCGGGGCGGGCCCGGTCGACGACTGCACGCTCCGGCTGGCTGGTGCCACCCGCATCGTCTGCGACCCCGAGCGCCTCCTGCCCACCGGCACCACCACCGTGACGGGTACGGCGTACGACCTCGGGGCCCCGACCCCGGTCGGCGACCGGGTGCTCGACGACGCCTTCACGGACCTCGACCGCGATGAGGAGGGCCGGGCCTGGGTGGCCCTCACCGGCCCCGACGGCCGCACCGTGGAGCTCTGGGCCGACGCCGCCCACCCCGTGATCCAGCTGTTCACAGGCGACACCCTGGCGCCGGATCGTCGCCGGCAGGGCCTGGCCGCCGAGCCCATGACCTGCCCCGCCGACGCCTTCCGCACCGGCGACCACCTGCAGGTCATCCCGCCCGGCGACGCGGTGACCACCACCTGGGGCGTCCGCCTCCGCTGACCCGGATCGCGCGAGTTTTGGACGGCGATGTCCTCGCAGGAGTTCAGACGTCCGCCGCTGAGGACGCATCGGCCGCGACCAGCTCCTTGAGGTGTCGCGCGAGGGGCACGTCGTGGACCGACGCCGCGCCGCGGCGGTTGCTCACGAAGGGGGCCCAGCGCGACGCCTGGCCCTCCGGGTCGTCGCCCAGGACCGTGACGCGCAGGATCACCCGCTCGCCCTCGAAGTCGTGGACGACGAAGTGCTGGGTGCAGCGGTTGTCCCAGATGGCCACCGTCCCGGGTGTCCACCGGTAGCGCACCGTGAAGCGCTCCTGGGTCGACCAGGAGCACAGGTAGCGGAGGAGCACGTCGCTCTCGGCGTGGCTGAGCTCGACGATGCGGCGGGTGAAGTGCTCGTTCACGAGCAACGACCGACGACCCGTCTCGGGGTGGGAGCGGACCACCGGGTGGATCGTCTTCATCTCCGGCTTGCCGTGGGGCGTGGCGTCGTGCAGCGCGGTCAGCCCCGCGACCAGGTCGCGCAGCGGATCGCTGAGCTCCTCGTAGGCCAGGTACTGGTTGGCCCACATGGTGTCGCCTCCCACCTCCGGGCACTCGACCATGTGCATGATCGACATCACCGACGGGTGGGGCAGGAAGGTGACGTCGGTGTGCCACTCGTCGGCGACGCCGCCCCAGCTGGCGCGCAGCTCGACCATCTCCTTGGGTCCGCCCTCAGGGACAGGCAGGTTGGGATGCACCTCCAGCTCGCCGAACTTCCGTCCCAGGGCGACGTGGCCCTCCATGGTGAGCTCCTGGTCCGGGAAGAACAGCACCTGGTGGTCGAGCAGGTACGCCCGGACGGCCGCGACGTCGGCCTCGGTCGCGCCATCGAGGTCCAGCCCGTGGACCGCGGCGCCCAGCGCTCGTCCCAGGGGCCGCACTGACATCTCCGGCATGAGGCATCCTCGTCGTGGTCCTCCCAGTCAACGACGGGACTGCGGCCCCGTCAACGCCCGGCCCGTGGTGGACTTGGTGACCAAGGAGCTTCCGCCAAGTATGCTTCACTCATGAGTGGAGTCCAGGAGTACGTCGTGTCCGCGTCTGGACAGATGTCGCTCCCGGCCCGTGCCCGTCACCGATGGCAGCTCGATGACGGCGGGCCCGTCGACGTGATCGATCTCGGCTTCGGGGTGCTGACCGTGCCCCGCGGTGCGGGTCAACGCCTGCTCGACGACCTCGTCAGCCGCGATCAACACGCAGAGTTCGTGCGCTCGCTCGCCGATGACCCCGATCTGTCGACGACGTGACCCGAGCGGTCCTCGACGACCACCTGCTGCGCGATCTCCTCGCCGACGACGTGCCGCTCGGTCTCGGTGAGGTGCTCGCTGATCACCAGCCGGCGACGACGAACCACTACCTGTACCGGCTGTGCCGCAGCGTGGTGTCGTCCCGTGGTGGCACCCTCACCGGATCGTGGAGCCCGGAACGACGCAGGACGCTGGCTTCCCAGCTCGTCGAGCTCCCGCCGGACGTCGAGGTCGTGCCGATGCGACACCTTGCGTTCCGGATGGCAGAGATCGTCGGAACGCACCGCGTCTCGACGCTGGGGGCCGAGGCGATCGCCGCCGCGGAGGACCTGCCCGGCCCGCTGTGCGTGTGGACGGGTGACGACGGACCCCGCATCCGTGCCGCCATGGGCGCCCTCGGGGCGGACTACCGAACGATCGAGCGTTGATCGCTGCGCTGCCCCTCGACGGGCAGTCATCCGAGCTGCTGCTCACGGTCGCCGCGGCCCGAGCTTTGGCGAATGGGACCCCGAAGACCTCGCCCCACTGACCCATGAAGCGGGGCCACAGCAGACCGAACTCGAAGCTCAGCACCGTTCCCGTGACCGCACCCACCGCGAAGGTGACGGCCATGTACTTCGACCACCGCTGGGCCAGCAGCAGGGCGTCGTGGTCGTCGTGACGGATGGCCTTGTAGTTGGCGATGAGCACCATCAGCGCCCACGACACGCCGAGGGGCACCAGGATGATGTGGGAGGCCAGGGTGAAGGCCATCTGGGCCCGCGCCCAGGGCACCGGGTCGATCGCGGCCACCACCGGCGTCACCAGGGCGAGGGAGGTGCTCACCGCCCGCGGCCCCGCGCCGAGCCCGAGCAGCCGACGGTGGCGGGGCGCTCGGCGCAGTCGGTGGTCGGTGCCTGCATCTCGGAGGTCCTCTCGGTCGCTGGGGCCGGGACCGACACTGGTCCGTCACGCCGCAGGGGTCGCATCCGGGCCCTTCCGGCCGATCCTATGATCACCCGGACGGGCGACACCGGGGCCAGCCCAGGTCCGAGACCATCGTTTGAGCCCACGGAGAGCCATGTCAACGCCCGAACCCCTGCGAGTGGCCGAGCGGGGTCGTCGCCTGCTCACCCGACCGGTGCGCAACAAGGGCACCGCCTTCACCGAGGAGGAGCGCGACGCCTTCGGGCTCCACGGCCAGCTCCCCACCAGCATCGAGACCCTGGAGCAGCGGGCCGACCGGGTGCGGATGCAGCTCGCCCTGGAGACCACCGACCTCGGGCGCCACGTGCTGCTGCGCTCGGTGCAGGACGATGACGAGACCCTCTTCCTCCGGGTGCTGCTCGACGACATCACCGGTCTCCTCCCCATCGTCTACACGCCCGTGGTGGGGGAGGCGTGCCAGAAGTTCAGCCAGATCTACCGCCACCCTCGCGGCCTGTTCCTCTCCTACCCCGACGCGCACCGCATGGTGGAGGTGCTCCAGAGCGTGCCCCGCGACGAGGTGGCGGTCATCGTGGTCACCGACGGCGAGCGGATCCTGGGGCTGGGCGACCAGGGCGCGGACGGCCTGGGCATCCCCATCGGCAAGCTGTCGCTCTACTCCGCCTGTGCCGGGATCGACCCCGCCGCCACGCTGCCCATCGTCCTCGACGTCGGCACCAACAACGAGGAGCGTCGCAACGACCCGATCTACCTCGGGTGGCGCCACGAGCGGGTGGCCGGAGACGACTACCTCGCCTTCGTGGACGCTTTCGTCGACGCGGTGAAGGAGGTCTTCCCCGACGCGCTGTTGCAGTGGGAGGACTTCGCCGAGCACCACGCCCACAAGCTGCTGGACCGCTACCGCGACCAGCTCTGCACCTTCAACGACGACATCCAGGGCACCGCGACCGTGGTGCTGGCCTCGGTCCTCTCCGCTCTCCGCCAGACCCAGCGCGACCTCACCGACCAGCGCATCGCGGTCGTCGGCGCCGGCTCCGCGGGTGTCGGCATCGCCGAGGCGCTGGTCGCGGCCATGGTGGGCGAGGGCCTCTCCGAGGCCGATGCCCGGTCGCGGTTCTTCATGGTCGACCAGGTCGGGCTCCTGACCAGCGACATGGAGGACCTCCGGAGCTTCCAACAGCCGCTGGCCCAGAGCCCCGACGCGGTCGCCGAGTGGGATCGGAGCAGCCCCGACGCCATCGACCTCCTCGACGTGGTGCGCAACGCCACCCCGTCGGTATTGATCGGCGTGACCGGGGTGCCCGGGCTGTTCACCGAGGAGGTGGTGCGGGCCATGGCCGACGGCAACGAGGCGCCCATCATCCTGCCGCTGTCGAACCCGACGTCGCGGGCCGAGGCCACCGCCGAGGATGTCGTGGCCTGGACCGACGGTCGGGCCCTGGTGGCGACGGGCAGCCCGTTCGATCCCGTCACCCTCGACGGGGTCACTTACACCATCGCCCAGAGCAACAACTCCTACATCTTCCCGGGCGTGGGCCTGGGCGTCCGTGCCGCAGGGGCCCGGCGGGTCTCCGACGCCATGTTCACCGTCGCGGCGCGGGCCCTGGCCGACTCGGTCGACGCCCGAAACCCGGGTGACGCCCTGCTGCCCCCGCTCGGCGATGTCCGATCGGTGAGCCGGTCCATCGCCCTCGCCGTCGGCGCCCAGGCCCAGGAGGAGGGCCTGGCCCCGTCCACCAGCCTCGAGGAGCTGGAGGCGGCGGTCGACGCCAGCACGTGGCAGGCCGAGTACCGCCACTGCATCCCCGCCGACTGATGCCTCGCCCCCCCACCCCGGAGCCGCGCCCATGATCGACCTGGCCACCTACACACCAAAGGGCGGCAAGGAGAACTCGGACTTCTTCGTCGAGTACCTGCCCAAGGTCTTCGAGCGTCGCGTCGAGTCGGGGCTCGACGAGGTGGTGGACCGCATGGTGGGCGTCGTGGTGCAGGTCGAGCACGGCGATGCGGTGAGCTACCTGGCCGAGCTGGCCGCGATGGGGCCCTACCGCCTGGCCGACTGCCGCCTCACCGGCACCCACCGGGTCTTCGTCCTCCGGTCCCAGCCGGAGTTCCCGCGCCTGGTGGTGCTCGAACCGCTGAGTGCGTCCTACGAGGACGAGATCACCCGTTGGAACGAGCTGTACCCGCGGTCGCGAGCCAAGCCCAACGCCCGCTACGTGGGCGAGATCTACCGGGCTGACTCGGTGGCCGCGGTGCGCGACGCGCTGGAGCCCCAGAACATCCGCTTCGTGTACCCGGGCGACCAGGAGAACGACTTCTACGCCCGCGACCACCTCACCTTCACCTTCCTCTCCGACTTCACTACAACCGGGTGGGTTACGTCGACGTCGACCTCGACGACCTCGACGCCCTCGGCCTCGGCGAGCGCTTCAGCCTCGCGGCCGAGGAGCAGGGCAAGATCGACGCCGCCTCGGCCCTGCAGGAGGAGCACGGCATCGCCGGGCTGGTCCTGGGCCTCGACCATGGCCACCCGCATCCTGGCCGGCGAGCGCGAGGACGCCATCCTCGAGTACCTGACCATGGTGCCCTACTACTTCTGGGGCGCCTACAACATCACCGAGACGAACTCCTCGACCAACGTCACCCGTCACCCGAACGTGGACGACGACAAGCTGTCGCCGGCCCGGGTGTTCACCGCCAACAACACGCCCTCGTTCGTCAACTCCTTCGAGCAGCTCCCGATGCCGACCGAGGACTTCGTGCGCAACTTCGGCCGCCGCATGCAGCACATGGCCTTCGCGGTGACCGACGGCCACATGACCGACGAGAAGACGTGGACTACGTGGTGCGCAACCTGACCGAGATGGGCACCTTCCTGCCAAGGTCGTGGGCGAGTGCAAAGACGAGCCCAACCTCAAGCAGATCTTCTCGGCGGCCTCGCCCTACTCGGTCCTGATCACCGAGTACATCGAGCGGTGCCACGGCTACGAGGGGTTCTTCACTTGGGACAACGTGGCCGCCCTCACCGAGGCCGCGGGCCAGGCGGAGCGCTACGAGCACGGCCATGTCTTCGACTAGCCCGTCGTCTTCGACTAGCCCGTCGGCGAGGACCTCGACGAGCCAGGTGGTCATCGTCGGCGCCGGCTTCGCCGGCGTCGCCTGCGCCCAGGAGCTGGCCCGCCAGGGGGTGACGGTCACCCTCCTCGACCAGAACACCTACCACCAGTTCCAGCCCCTCCTGTACCAGGTGGCCACCGCCCAGCTCGCCCCCAGCGACGTCATGGCGCCGCTGCGGGGCCTGTTCCGCAAAGCCCCGACCGTGGTGGTCAAGGAGGCCGAGGTCACCGGGGTCGACCTCGCCTCGCGCACGGTGGAGACGGCCACGGGACAGACCTTCACCGGCGACCACCTGGTGCTGGCCATGGGGGCCCGGGCCAACTTCTTCGGCGTCGCCGGGGCCGAGGAGCACGCCTTCCCGCTCTACACGGCTCGGGACGCGGAGCGGCTGCGGGACCGTGTCCTCCAGCTCTTCGAGGACGCCGACCTCGACCCGACCCGCCTCGCCAGGGGGCGCTGACCTTCGTCGTGGTCGGCGGGGGACCGACGGGGGTGGAGACCGCCGGAGCGCTCGCCGACCTCGTCAACGACGTGATGCCCGAGCGCTACCACGACCTCGACGTGGGCCGGGCCTGCATCGTGCTCGTCGACCATGGCGACACCGTGCTGCGGCCCTTCTCGGACCGGGCTCACGCCTACGCGGCCAAGGTGCTGGCCCACAAGGGCGTGCGCTGGAGCTCGGAGCCCACCGGCATCTTCCGGGGCTGCACCAACTTCGTGGAGACCATCTCCACCCCGGCCCAGCTGCCCCGCCTGTCCGAGCTGGCCATCCAGGCCGCCGTCCTCGACCGCGGTGTCGGCATGGTCATCCTCCCCGGCGACATCGCGGCCATGGAGGTGCCGGGCGACGCCGAGCGCGACCCGATCCACACCCACCGCCCGGTGCTGCGTCCCACCGAGGTCGCCCTCGACGAGGCCGCCGAGGTCATCAACGGTGGCGAGCGGATCGTGATCTTCGGCGGTGAGGGCACCCGCCAGGCCCGGGCCGAGGTGCTCGAGCTGGCCGAGCGGCTCCAGGCGCCGATCGGCTACGCCTACCGCGGCAAGGACATCCTCGAGGCCGACAACCCCCACGCGGTGGGCATGACCGGGCTCCTGGGCTGGGGTGGCGCCGCCGGGGCCCTCGCCAGCTGCGACTGCCTTCTCCTGCTCGGGACCGACTTCCCCTACGTGACCAACCCCGACTTCGGGGCCCTGGCCCGGGTCGTCGGCCTGCACGGCGAAAGGGTAGAGGCGGCCGCCAACTTCGGTCCCGCCATCACCCGCGCCCTCGAGCACCCGGGCCCGGCTCTGGTCGACTTCGTCACCGACCCCCGGGGCCTGTCGATGCCGCCCCACACCACTCTCGAGCAGGTGAAGGGCTTCGCCCTCACCACGAGCAAGCTCATGTTCGGCGGGGAGGCGGCCGAGGTGTGGGAGCAGGCCAAGTCCAACATCCGCGACCTCGGCCAGGTGCTCTGACCCAGGCCGGCGTCGGCGGCGCGTGGGAGCGGGGCCGGCGGCCGGTACGTTCGAGCGGTGCGCGCTTCCGAGACCACGGCCGGTGTCGCCCCGACCCACGACGCCGCGATCGAGGTCGAGGGCCTGACCAAGCACTACGGCTCCACCAAGGCCCTCGACGGCGTCGACCTCGATGTGCGCCAGGGCGGCGTGGTCGGGCTCCTGGGCCCCAACGGGGCGGGCAAGACCACCCTGGTGCGGGTCCTCACCACGCTCCTTCAGCCCACCTCGGGCTCGGCCCGGGTCTTCGGCCTCGACGTCACCCGCGACGCCGCCGCCATCCGCAGGGTCATCTCCCTCACCGGCCAGTACGCCGCGGTCGACGAGCTGCTCACCGGGCGGGAGAACCTGCTCATGTTCTCCGAGCTGCTCCAGCTCACTCCCCGCTCGGCCCAGCGCCGGGCCGACGAGCTGCTCGAGCGCTTCGACCTCGTCGACGCGGCCGAGCGCCGCGCCGGCACCTACTCGGGGGGCATGCGCCGCCGCCTCGACCTCGCCTCCAGTGTGATCGTGCCCCCCCGCCTGCTGTTCCTGGACGAGCCCACCACCGGCCTCGACCCCCGCACCCGCAACCAGATGTGGGACGTCATCCGGGAGCTGGTGGAGGCCGACACGACCATCCTCCTGACCACCCAGTACCTGGAGGAGGCCGACCAGCTGGCCGATCGCATCGTGGTCATCGACCACGGCCAGATCATCGCCGACGGCTCCGGTGACGAGCTGAAGGACTCGGCCGGCGGCATCACCGTCGAGGTCCTGCTCGGCCCGGGCGAGGACATCGACGCCGCCTGCGGGCACCTCCGCGACGCCGGTCTCCATGCCGACCCCGTGCGGGAGGCCCAGGTGGACCTGGAGGTGCCCACCGATGCCGGCGGCGGTCTGGGCGCGGTCCGGGCCGTGGCCGCGGCGCTCGAGGAGGCAGGCGTCGCCGTGCGCGACCTCGGCCTGCGCCGGGCCTCCCTCGACGAGGTCTTCCTCCAGCTCACCGGCATCCCGGCCGAGGCCGCCGCCGCCGACCACGAGGAGGTCGCCGAATGACCGCCACCGAGCACCAGGCCACGCTGGCCTCGGACGAACTGGTCGAGCGCCGCCCGGAGCGGATGGGGCTGACGGCACTGCGCGACGGCTGGACCATCGGCAAGCGCAACCTGCGCCACTTCACCCGCCTGCCGCGGCTGCTGGTGTTCTCCACCATCCAGCCGGTCATGTTCGTGCTGCTCTTCGGCACCGTGTTCGACGGCGCCGTCCGCGGCGCCCTGCCCGACGGCTTCCCGGACTACCTCGCCTACGTGATGCCCGGCATCTTCATCCAGTCGACGATCTTCCGGATGACCCAGACCGCCGTCGGCCTGGCCGAGGACCTGGAAAAGGGCGTGATCGACCGCTTCCGGTCTCTGCCCATGGCCCGGTCCGGGGTGCTCATCGGGCGCACCATCGCCGACCTGGTGCGGTCGATGGCCGTGATCGTCCTCATGGTCGTGGTCGGCGTGGCTGCGGGCTTCCGCTTCGGGAACGGCGCTCTCAGTGCGGTCGGGGCCCTGCTGATCGTGGGGGTGTTCGGCTACGCCCTGTCGTGGGCGTTCGTGAACATCGCCATGGTGGCCGGCGGCGCGGAGTCGGCCCAGTCGGCGGCGTTCGTGCTCGCCTTCCCGCTGTCGTTCGTCTCCAGCGTCTTCGTGCCCACTTCGAGCTACTCCATCGGGTGGCTGGCGGCCGTGGCCCGCAACTCACCGGTCACCGCCGCCGCTGACGCCGCTCGCGGCTTGGCCGTGGCCGGCCCCGTGGCCGGACCCGTGGTCAAGACCCTCCTCTGGTCGGCTGCCTTCCTGGCCGTGTTCATCCCCCTCAGCGTCGCACGCTTCCGCCGCTTGGAGTAGCCGCGCAGGCATCGGGACGCCGTTCTTGGAGGGTACAGACCGTCGGCTATCGGCGCCTCAGCAGGGAGCGGGTGGTTGCTTGTCCATCGGAGACGTCATCGGAGAGCACGGATCGCCCGAGTCGCCAGCCCTCCAGCGGTCGTACAGCCCTTGCGACACCAGGCTCTTCGAGTCTGC
Organism: Acidimicrobiales bacterium; assembly: GCA_038233075.1. Taxonomy (GTDB): domain Bacteria; phylum Actinomycetota; class Acidimicrobiia; order Acidimicrobiales; family Iamiaceae; genus Iamia. The sequence goes on along the minus strand of JBBSMQ010000041.1, from coordinate 201 downwards.
TGAAGACGGCCGCAGCAACCCGTGCATCGGCGATCGCTCGGTGTGGTTCAGGCACCTCGATCCCCAAGGTCCCGGCACAGCTGGCAAGGTCAGTTGGCAGCCCGGCGCCGTCGGCCAGAGCACGGGTACAGACTGACCCTCCCATCATCCGGACGCCACATCTACGCATCTCGTGGTCCAAGAATCCACCCTCGAAGGACG
>JBBSMQ010000040.1:0-32423 GCA_038233075.1 Acidimicrobiales bacterium | reverse complement strand
TTGATCGTGATCCCCGCCCCCACCACCGTCCTCCCAGGAGCCTGAGCATGGCCCGCATCGCCGGCGTCGACCTCCCCCGGGAGAAGCGCCTCGTCATCTCCCTCACCTACGTCTTCGGCGTGGGCCAGTCCGTCGCCCGCCAGATCTGCGAGGCCACCGGGGTCGACGCCGACACCCGGGTCCGCGACCTCACCGACACCGAGGTGAACCGCATCCGGGCCTGGATCGACCAGAACCTGAAGGTCGAGGGCGATCTCAAGCGCGAGGTCCAGCAGGACATCAAGCGCAAGATGGAGATCGGCTGCTACCAGGGCCTCCGCCACCGCCGGGGCCTTCCCGTCCACGGGCAGCGGACCCAGACCAACGCTCGAACCCGCAAGGGCCCGAAGAAGACCGTGGCCGGCAAGAAGAAGGTGCGCAAGTAATGGCCAAGCCAGCCCCGGGCGGTCGTCGGCCCCGCAAGCGCGAGCGCAAGAACGTCACCCACGCCATCGCGCACATCAAGTGCACGTTCAACAACACCATCGTCGCCATCTCCGACCAGGAGGGCAACATCATCGCCTGGGCGTCCTCGGGCAACGTCGGCTTCAAGGGGTCGCGCAAGTCCACCCCCTACGCGGCCCAGATGTGCGCCGAGCAGGCGGCTCGCCGGGCCATGGAGCACGGCGTCCGCAAGGTCGACGTGCAGACCAAGGGCCCCGGCTCGGGTCGGGAGACCGCGATCCGCTCGATCCAGAACACCGGCATCGAGGTCACCGGCGTCAAGGACGTCACCCCCGTCCCCCACAACGGCTGCCGCCCCCCCAAGCGGCGTCGGGTCTGAGCCGGGAGGAGACGACACATGGCTCGCTACACCGGTCCCAAGATCAAGATCTCGCGTCGCCTGAACGTGAACGTCTTCGAGAACGACAAGGGCCAGCGCATGCTGGACCGCAAGCCCTACCCGCCGGGTGAGCACGGCCGCGCCCGGCGCCGCCAGCCCTCCGAGTACCTGCTGCAGCTCCAGGAGAAGCAGAAGGCCAAGCACATCTACGGCCTGCTCGAGCGCCAGTTCGCCAACCTCTACGAGGAGGCCACCCGTCAGCAGGGCGTCACCGGCGAGAACCTGCTGCGCATGCTCGAGCTCCGGCTCGACAACATCACCTTCCGTGCCGGCTGGGCCTCGACGCGGCCCCAGGCCCGCCAGTTCGTCGGCCACGGCCTGGTCCGGGTCAACGGCAAGAAGGTCGACATCCCGAGCTATCGGGTCCGCAAGGGCGATGTGATCTCCCTGTCGGACAAGGCGAGGGGGATGATCGTCATCCGCCACAACCTCGACACCATCGATCGGCGCAGCCCGGACTGGCTCGAGACCGGTGCCGACGATGGCTTCGCCGCCACCGTCGCCGAGCTGCCCGCCCGGACCCAGATCGACGTGCCGGTGCGTGAGCAGCTCATCGTCGAGCTGTACTCCAAGTAGCCCCCGGGCCCCGCCCCGCCACGCTCCCCCCGCAACACCAGGAAGGCACCAGATGCTGGTCATCCAACGTCCGACCGTCGAAGCCCTCGACGAGGAGGCGGGCAACCGCCAGCGGTTCTCCATCAGCCCCCTCGAGCCCGGCTTCGGCCACACGCTCGGCAACTCGCTGCGTCGCACCCTGCTGTCGTCGATCCCCGGCGCGGCGGTCACCGAGGTCCGCTTCGACGACGCCATCCAGGAGTTCGACACCGTCCCGGGCGTCACCGAGGACATCACCGACATCATCTTGAACCTCAAGGACCTGGTCATCACCTCCGAGTCCGATGCGCCGGTCACCGTGCGCCTCGACATGAAGGGCCCGGCCGAGGTCACCGCCACCGACCTCCAGCTCACCGCGGATGTCGAGGTCCTCAACCCCGGCCTCCACATCGCCTCGCTGAACAGCAAGGGTCGCCTGGCCCTCGATGTCACCGTGGAGCGGGGCCGGGGCTACGTCTCGGCCGACCGGACCAAGGACGGCGCCACCATCGGGATCATCCCGGTCGACTCCATCTTCTCGCCCGTGCGCCGGGTCGCGTTCGACATCCAGCCCACGCGGGTCGAGATGGACACCGACTACGACCAGCTCATCCTCGACATCGAGACCGACGGGTCCATCGCCCCCCGCGACGCCCTGGCCTCCGCTGGCTCCACCCTCAAGGCCCTCGTCGAGCTGATCGAGGCCATGAGCGATGAGCCCGAGGGCCTCGTCCTCACCGAGGCCGATGCTGCCACCACGGGGTCGCCCGACCTGGAGCTGCCCATCGAGGAGCTCGACCTGTCCGAGCGACCCCGCAACTGCCTCAAGCGGGCCCAGGTCAACACCGTCGGCGAGCTGCTGCTCAAGACCGAGGACGACCTGCTCGCCATCACCAACTTCGGCCAGAAGTCCCTCGACGAGGTGCTGGTCAAGCTGGACGAGCGGGGCCTGGCGCTGAAGGGTCGGGACTGACATGCCGGCCACACCCAAGAAGGGCCGCCGCTTCGGCGGCAGCGCCTCGCACCAGAAGGCCATGATGGCCAACCTGGTCGCCTCCCTGGTGGCGGCCGAGGCCATCACCACCACCGAGGCCAAGGCCAAGGCCCTGCGCCCGGTGGCCGAGAAGCTGATCACCAAGGCTCGCAAGGGCGGTCTCCACAACCACCGTCAGGTGGTGTCGTCCCTCGCCGGCGACAAGGAGGCGGCGGCCAAGCTCATGGAGGAGCTGGGCCCCCGCTACGTCGACCGCAACGGTGGCTACACCCGCATCCTCAAGATCGGCCCCCGCCCTGGCGACAACGCCCCCATGGCCCGCATCGAGCTCGTCTAGCGTTTCGTCCTCGCTCGTTCGCTCCGTTCGGACGAGCTGGTCGGGTCGGCTTCGCCGACACCCATGCTCGCCGACCAGCAAGCTGGACCGGCTCGCCGCCTCTTCTACCACTTTGGTAGTGTTCGGACATGGATCTGAACATCAAGGACCTCGACGACGACGTGGGCCAACGGCTGCGCGAGCAGGCCGCCGCCGCCGGCCTCTCGGTCCAGCAGTTCCTGCGGACCGAGCTGGCCCGGCTGGCATCACGGCCCTCTCCCGCCGAGTTCGTCCGGGGCCACGAGCCGATGACCCGGGCTGACTTCGAGGCCATTCGTCGGCGCCTCCGCACCCTCGATGCCTCCTAGCGTCGTCTGTGACGCGGGCGGGATCTTGGTTGCGTCGGGCGCTCTCCAGGGCGTCACCCCTGAGGGCGCAGAGCTCCTGGCTCTCGACTGGTCGGCCATGACGGTCGGCCGGTTCCTGGCCGCCCGCCACGACGGTCGGGCCGAAGTGGTCGAGGTCGAGATCGGGCTGGCGACCTCGGCCGTGCATGAGTGGTTCCCTGTGCGCACCATCGTGGCTGCGACGTTGCGGCGCGCCGGTCTCGACGCGGTCGACGCCCTCGACTCGTGGTCGGCGCTGATCCTGGCTGAGCGTCTGGAGGTGCCGCTGTTCACCGCGTCCGATGAGGTGGCCAGCAAACGAGTCGAGATCCTTCGCCCCTGGTAGCAGGCTGGTTCCCCCTCGAGAGGCATCGCCCTGCCCTCGCCCACGAGTCCGCAGCGGTCCCCGCCCCTTGCTCAGCCGGCTCCGTCTCGGATGCGGGACACCACGCCGCCGGTGGAGCCGGCCCCGACCACGAAGAGACGGTCGGGGCTCGAGCGGACGAGATCGACGACCCGCACGTCCGGGCCGGTCGAGCCCGGGAACTGCGACGTGCGGCCCGCCTGGCCGAAGGATGGGTCGAGCGCGCCGGTCGCCACCGACTGTCGGGCCAGCCTCCTGTCCGCGGGCACATCGTCGTGCACGTTGTCGGCCGTCTCGGCCGAGACCAGCCTGGTGCCCCCCACCGAGGCCACGAGGGCATCCGGTGCGTGGCAGGTGGATCGGCCATCGCAGAACAACCGGTTGGATACCTCGGTCGCCGCGTGACCGGGCTCGAGCTCGATCACCCGGATGCGTGCGGTGTCGTAGACCAGCGGAAGCCCAGCATCGACGATGTCCGAGTGTGCGCCGATGGCGAGCTGGTGGTCGGGGAGGCCCTCGGTGACGCCCACCGATGTGACGGTCCACGGGTCGTCGAGGGTCACGGGGATGACGACGCTGTCTAGGGCCGACAGCGGCGTGATGCGCTGGCCGCTGCGGTCGAAGCCGAGCACCTCGTAGCCAGCAACGGGGGGCAGGGTGGGGAAGTCAGGGGGGGTGAAGGTCCGGCGGGCGGTGACGATGGCGGCGAAGCCCCAGGGCGCGCCCACGATCATCGTTCCCAACGACCGTGTCTCGTCCGCGTCGCCGGGCACGACCGGCACCTCGATGGGGATGCGCTGTTGGCCCAGTCCGGTGCCGGTGGCGCTCAGCCGTGTGATGACGAGCTCGGAGCCCTGGATGGAGGCCAGGGCGACGGTGGGTCCGTCGACCACGGTGACCTGTGACCCGGCGGTGATGTCGAGGATGCCGTCGCCCCCGCCGAAGCGGGAGTCGAGGGTGCCACCCTCGGTGATCCGGAGAGCCGAGATGAGTTGGCAGGCCCGCCGGGGTCGGCCCCCTCCACCAGCCAGCCACCGCCCATCGGTTGGACCTGCTGAGCCGTCACGACGCTGGACCCGACCCCGGCTCCCCAGGCGCCGTCGATCCTGCCGTCGGGGGTGATGCGGGTGAGGACCCGGTCCCCGGCTCCGGCGACCACCAGGCCCTGGTCGGGTGCGGACGCGGCGGCGACGGGCCGGAAGGGGAGGGCGACCGTCCCGTTGGTCCCGAAGCCCCTGTCGGTCGTTCCCAGCGAGCAGGCAGCCAGTGCCGCCACCGTCGCGAGCGAGATGATGAGGGCTGCGGACCGTCGCGTCCTTGAGATCCTGGGCATCCGATCCCCCTTCGACCGTGACTGAGGTCATCATGGCGCGCGGGCCAGTGTCCACAGTGGTCGCCCAGAGCCTCGCGGGCGGTCGACGATGGGTGCTGGATCGGTCGGTCAAAGGGCTGCGTTCGGCGGAGGTGACAAGTGAACGCGTCGAGGTCCTGCGGCCCTGGTAGGACGATGGCTCGCTCCTCAGGGGAGCGGCCATCACCCAGCGTCTCACCGCCGGGCCGTTGCGCCTCGGACGGTGGGGCGGCATAGCCTGCGGGTTCCTCGTCCCCCGCTCCTCGTAGGTGATCCCGTTGGCTCGTCGCTCCTCGTCCCGTGGCACCCCGCTGCACGGGGCCACCGTCGTGATCACCGGCGCCGCCTCCGGCATCGGCCTCGGGCTGGCCGTCGACGCCGCCGGGCGGGGGGCCACCGTCGTGTTGTGGGACCGCGACAGCCAGGCGCTCGACACCGCCGTCGATGCCGTCGATGCGGCCCGTACCGGACCGGCCCAGGCGCCTCTCAGCCAGGTCGTCGACGTCGCCGACCGCGACGCCGTGCGGGAGGCCGCCAGCCTGGCCATCGAGCACACCGGAGGGATCGATGTCCTGGTCAACAATGCGGGGGTGGTCAGCGGCAAGTGGCTCACCGACCTCGACGAGGCCGACGTGCGCCGCACCTTCGAGGTCAACACCCTCGCCCTCTACTGGGTCACCCAGGCGTTCCTCGACCACATGATCGAGCGCGACGGGGGCCGCGTCGTGACCATCGCCTCGGCGTCGGGCCTCATCGGGGTGGCCAAGCTCACCGACTACTCGGCCAGCAAGTGGGCGGCCATGGGCTTCGACGAGTCGCTCCGGGTCGAGCTGCGAGTCCGAGGCAGTCGGGTCGCCACCACCGTCGTCTGCCCGTACTACATCGACACCGGCATGTTCTCCGGGGTCAAGAGCCGGGTCGACATCCTGCTCCCCATCCTCGAGCCCGATCACGTGGTGGCCAAGACCTGGGCCGCGGTGGAGAAGGGCAAGGCCCGGGTGCACCTCCCCCCGCTGGTCGGCACCCTGCCCCTGATGCGCATGCTCCCGGTCCGGGCCTTCGATGCCGCTGCCGATGCTCTGGGCGTCAACCAGACCATGGACGCCTTCCGCGGTCGCACCCGGCCGAAGGAGACCATCGACCACTGAGCCTCGCCCGGTGAGCGTGTCGCGGCGACCGTTCGCGCCCCCATGGGGTCGTGTCTGGTCGCGGGTTCGGTCGTTCGGCCGATGACACCGACCCGGCGCCTACGCTGCGCCGGTGTCCTGGGTGCGAGGCGTGGTCCAGTCCCTCCTGGGGCGCCGGCACCCCACCCAGGTGGTGGTCCTCGGCTTCCTCACCGTCATCAGCGTGGGCACCATCCTGCTCTCCCTGCCCATCGCGTCGACCGGCGACACCGACATCGGTCTGCGGGAGGCCCTCTTCACCGCCACCTCGGCCGCCACGGTCACTGGCCTCATCCTGGTCGACACCAGCACGGCGTGGACGCCGTTCGGCCAGGCCGTCATCCTGGGCCTGATCCAGATGGGCGGCTTCGGCCTCATGGCCGTGTCCTCGGTCATCGCCGTGGTCCTGGCCCGGCGCATCGGCCTGCGCCACCGCATGGCGGCCCAGACCGAGACCGGGGCGCAGCGGCTGGGCGACCTGCGCACGGTCGTGCTCGGCGTCGTCCGCTGGAGCCTGGTCGTGGAGGCCATCGCCGCGGTCCTGCTGAGCGGTGGGTTCGTCCTCATCGAGGACGAGAGCCTGGGGCGGGGCACCTGGCTGGGGCTGTTCCACGCCGTCTCCGCCTTCAACAACGCCGGGTTCGCCCTCCAGTCCAACAGCCTCGAGAGCTACAGCGGGAACCCGTGGATCATCGGCGTGATCAGCATCGCCATCATCCTGGGGGGCCTGGGGTTCCCGGTGCTGATGGAGGTGCGCCGTCACGTCGGGATGCCTCGGCGCTGGTCGGTCCACACCAAGATGACCCTCCTCACCACCTTCTCCCTGTTCGCGGTGGGGGCGGTGGCGGTGCTGGTGCTGGAGTGGAGCAACCCCGACACGTTGGGCGCGCTGCCGGTGGGCGACAAGCTGCTCTCGTCCTGGTTCCAGGGCATCACCCCCCGCACCGCCGGGTTCAACAGCGTTGACTACGGCGGCCTCCGCGAGGGCACGCTCCTGGTCACCATCGTCCTCATGTTCATCGGCGCGGCGTCAGGCTCCACCGGGGGCGGGATCAAGGTCACCACCTTCGCCGTGCTCGGCTACGCCATCTGGGCCGAGGTCCGCGGGTCGCGCGAGGTCGAGGCCTTCCGCCGCCGCCTGCCGGGCCCGGTCCAGCGCCAGGCGCTGGCCGTCGCCCTCATCGGCGTCGCCGCCGTGGTCAGCGGCACGCTGGCCCTGGTGACGCTGTCCGGGCTGGATCTGACCTCCGGGCTGTTCGAGGCCACCAGCGCGTTCAGCACCGTAGGCCTGACCACTGGCGTCACCGACACCCTGGGTGGTCCGGCCGAGGTCGTCCTCGGCGTCCTCATGTTCGCCGGGAGGGCCGGGCCCGTGACCTTGGCCGCCGCCCTCGTCCTGCGCGAGCGTGAGTCCCGCTACCGCTACCCGGAGGAGCGTCCCCTCGTTGGCTGATCGCACCACCTCTCGCTTCCGGCTCCGTGCGGGCGACTCCGCCATCGTCATCGGCCTCGGGCGCTTCGGCTCGGCCGTGGCCACCACCCTCGAGGAGATGGGCCACGAGGTCCTCGGTGTCGACGCGTCCGAGGACATCGTCGCCGACCACGCCAGCCGACTCACTCACGTCCTCCAGGCCGACTCGACCCGGGCCGCGACCCTCGAGGAGATCGGCGCCTCGGACATGGACGTGGCCGTGGTGGCCATCGGCACCGACATCGAGGCCAGCATCCTCACCACCAGCGCGCTGGTGGACGTCGGGGTCCCCTCCATCTGGGCCAAGGCCCTCACCTCACCCCATGCCCGCATCCTCGACCGGATCGGCGCCCACCACGTGGTGTTCCCCGAGCGGGACATGGGCGATCGCGTCGCCCACCAGGTGACCGGGCGCATGATCGACTGGATCCAGCTGGACGAGGGCTTCGCGCTGGTCGAGACCACCCCCCCGGCCGAGATGGTGGGCCGGACGCTGGGCGAGAGCGGCGTCCGCGCTCGCCACGGGGTGACCATCGTCTGCATCAAGCCCGCCGGCGAGCCCTTCACCTACGCCACGGCCGAGACCGTCGTGCGCGAGGGCGACCTCCTGCTGGTCGCAGCCGAGGCCAAGGTGGCCGAGGCCTTCGCCAACCTCCGCTGACGGCAGGGCCCCAGCGGGGTCAGACGAGAGGAGGCCGCCGCAGCGAGGCGGTCTTCTCCGGGTTGACCACGGCCCACACCCGGTCCACCCGACCGTCGACCACGGAACAGGCCAGGGCCAGGAGGGTGCGACCGGCGTCGGTGACCACCACGCCGGGCTGGCCGTTGATCTCACGGATGGAGACGGTGACCCCCTCGCGGTGGTGCCGGCAGGCCAGGTTCACCACCAGCCGGGCCACCCGATCGGGTCCGACCACCGGCCGGCGGGCGGCGTGGTGCTCGGGGCCACCGTCGCTGACGTGGACCACATCGGGAGCGAGCAGGGCCATCACCGCGTCGATGTCGCCCATGGCGACCGCCCCCAGGAAGGCCTCGGTGACCTTCCACGCCTCGGCGTCGGTGGGGGCGAAGCGGGGGCGGCCCTCCCGGGACCCGTCGGCGCGCCCGCGACGCCACCTGGCGACAGGCGGTGGGGGAGCGGTCGACCACCTGGGCGGGCTCGCGTCACGCGGTCACCCCCCTGACGATCCAGGCGCCCATGATGTGACCGCAGATCGACGGCCGGGTGCGGGACCGACGCCTCTGCCGGGCTGGGTAGCGTCGGGCAGTGACGCTCTTCGACCCGGCGGAGACCGGGGTCCCGGTCGGGCCCACGCGCCGGCTGCGCCTGACCGTGGCCTACGACGGCACCGGGTTCCACGGCTTCGCCCCCAACGTCGGGGTCCGGACCGTGGCCGGCACCCTGGTCGAGGCCGTCGGCCGCCACGTCGGTCACCCCGTCGAGCTGACCTGTGCCGGCCGCACCGATCGGGGGGTCCACGCCCAGGGCCAGGTCGTCACCCTCGACCTGGCCGCCGACCGGGTCGCCACCGAGACCGACGTCCGCGGCCTGGTCCGCGCCGTCAACCGGATGTGCGGGCCCGAGGTCGCGGTGCGGGATCCGGCCCTCGTCGACGACGAGTTCGATGCCCGCTTCTCGGCGACCGCTCGCCGCTACCGGTACCTCGTCTGGAACCACCCCGAGCCCGACCCGTTCACCGCCCGGACCGCCTGGCACGTGGCCCGACCCCTGTCGCTGCCCGCCCTGCGCCTGGCCTGCGACCCGCTCATCGGCGAGCACGACTTCTCCTCGTTCTGCCGCCGGCCCCGCGGCCACCACGGTGAGGTCAGCCTGGTGCGCCGGGTCACCGAGGCTGTCTGGCACGACGACGGCGGGGGTCGACTCCGGTTCGAGATCGAGGCATCGGCCTTCTGTCACCAGATGGTGCGTGCCGTGGTCGGCACCCTCATCGCCGTGGGCCTGGGCAAGATGACCGCCGGCGACATCCGGAGCACACGGGACGCGCGCGACCGCAGCCGAGCCGGCGACCTGGCCCCGCCCCACGGCCTCACCCTCTGGACCGTCCGCTACGGCGACTGGTCCTCGGTCGACGATGGCTGACCGGTCGGCTCCGCGACGCCGACGCGTCACCGGTCCTGGAGGGCGCCTCCATCGGCGGCATCGGCGCCACCTCGCTTCGGCGCCGGGTTGATGGCTCCGGTCCTGGGCCCGTAGAGTCCTCCGTCGGCCCGAACGGCCCTCCGTCGGCGCGAGCCGTGGGGAGCTCCGGCCGGCGATCAGAACGCCCCCGGCCCCGGCCGGACCCGAGAGGACAGCCGTGCCCACCTACACGCCGAAGGCCAGTGAGATCCAGCGTCGCTGGTACGTCGTCGACGCCGAAGGCCTGGTGCTGGGCCGCATGGCCACCGAGGTGGCCCGCATCCTGCGGGGCAAGCACAAGCCCACCTTCGCCCCCCACCTCGACACCGGTGACCACGTCATCATCATCAACGCCGAGAAGGTGGTGCTCACCGCGGGAAAGGCCCACCGCAAGAAGGTCTACGACCACTCCGGCTACCCCGGCGGCATCCACGAGCAGACCTACGCCGATGCCCTCGAGCGCAAGCCGGCCGACGCCGTGCGTCGCACCATCCGGGGCATGCTCCCGAAGACCCGCCTCGGCGCCCAGCAGCTCACCAAGCTCAAGGTCTACGCGGGACCCACCCACCCCCACACCGCCCAGATGCCCGAACCGCTCGCTCTCGACGGCGCCCAGGCCCGTCCCGCGTAGGAGATCGCCCCGTGAACCCCCTCGTCCAGACCACCGGTCGCCGCAAGAGCGCCGTCGCCCGGATCCGCTTCCGCGCCGGGGAGGGGAAGATCACCGTCAACGGTCGCACCGTCGAGGACTACTTCCCGAACGACACCCACCGCATGATCCTCACCGAGCCCCTGCGGGTGGCCGAGGCCGAGGACCGCTACGACATCGACGCCACCATGGACGGCGGTGGCCCCACCGGCCAGGCCGGGGCCATGCGCCTCGGCATCGCCCGGGCCCTGGTCGAGCTCGACCCCGAGGATCGTCACGCCCTCAAGGCGGCCGGCTTCCTCACCCGCGACGACCGGGCCAAGGAGTCCAAGAAGTACGGGCTCAAGAAGGCCCGCAAGGCCCCGCAGTACAGCAAGCGCTGATCAGGGCGCTCCCGGCCCCGTCTCATCGAGCTTTGGACCGACGACGCCGCATGTGGCGCCCTTCCGTCCAAGGTTGGCGGTGGCGTCCGGAACCTTGGACGGACCTGGCCGCATGCGGCGCCCTTCCGTCCAAAGTTGGTGGGGCGTCACCCGGAGCCTCACCGCGACGACCCGCGCCCGCGGGGCCCCGGTGACACTGCGCTTCGGCACCGATGGGGTGCGGGGTGCGGCCAACACCGAGCTCACCCCGGAGCTGGCCCTGGCCCTGGGGCGAGCCGCGGCGCTCACGCTCGGGGTGGGTCCGTGGCTGATCGGGCGCGACACCCGGATCTCGGGGCCGCTGCTCCACGCCTCCTTCGCCGCCGGACTGGCCTCGGAGGGGGCCGACACGGTGGACCTCGGTGTCATCCCGACACCCGGCATCGCTCACCTCTGCGCCGCCGACCAGCTCCCGGGGGCCGTGATCTCGGCATCGCACAACCCCTTCGGCGACAACGGCATCAAGCTCTTCCAGACGGGAGGGCGGAAGCTCGACGACGACCGTCAGCGCGATGTCGAGACGGCGTTGGCGGCGATCGAGGCCGAGGGCATCCCCGGCTCCCAGCACCGACCGGGCGGCCTCCTCGTCGGCGCGTTGCGCAGCGCCCCCGACGCCTGGAAGCGCTACGCCACCCACTTGGCGTCGGGCGTGCTGGAGGGTCGGCGGCTCCCCGGTGTGCGGGTGGTGATCGACTGCGCCCACGGGGCCTCGTCGGCGGTGGCGCCCACGGTGCTGGCCGAGCTGGGTGCCACCGTGACGGTGCTCCACGCCGATCCCAATGGCACCAACATCAACGACCGGTGCGGCTCCAACCACCCCGGCTCGCTCCAGGCCGCGGTGGTGGCCCGCGGGGCCGACGCCGGCTTGGCCTTCGACGGCGACGCCGACCGGGTGGTCATGGTCGACGCAACCGGTGCGCTCGTCGACGGCGACCAGCTCCTCGCCCTGCTCGCGCTCGACCTGCGCGACCAGGGCCTGCTGCACGGCGACGCCGTGGTCGTCACGGTCATGACCAACCTCGGGTTCCGCCAGGCCATGGTGGCCCACGGCGTCGAGGTGGTCGACACCCCGGTGGGTGACCGCCACGTGCTCGCCGCCCTGGAGGGACGCCGACTGGCCCTCGGCGGCGAGCAGTCGGGCCACATCATCCTGCGCGACCGCACCACCACCGGGGACGGGCTCCTGACCGGCCTGGCCGTCCTCGACGCCATGATCCGCTCCGGTCGCAGCCTGGCCGATCTGGCCGGGGTGATGACCCGGCTTCCGCAGGTGCTGGTGAACGTCGCCGTCGAACGATCACCGGACCTGCTCGACCGCCTGGCCCCCGACGTGGCTCGGGCCGAGATCGCCCTGGCTGGGCGGGGTCGAGTGCTCGTCCGTCCCAGCGGCACCGAGCCCCTCGTGCGGGTCATGGTCGAGGCCCCCACCGAGGAGGAGGCCCGCCAGGTTGCCGACGACCTCGCCACCGCCCTCCGGAGCTGAGGCCATCATCACCCACGAGGTGGTGTCGATCTGGCGACCCCGGTCAGGTCGGTGCGGTCACGGCAACGGTGGGGAAGTACGTCCGGTAGCGGGCGCCGTCACGGGTCAGCAGGGCCAGGTCCCGGACTGCGGCATGGGCGCCGATGAAGAAGTCCGGCAGCGTCGACGTCCGGGTTCCGCCTGCCCGCCGGTAGGTGACGAACGCCTTGCCGGTCAGGAAGGCGCTCGCCCAGGGAACCTCGGAGCGCCGATACTCGGTCGACGGGAGCGCGTCGTCGAGGTCCTCGACGTTGGAGAACCGGACCGACACCTCTGCGTAGATGATGGGGTTGATGTGCAGCGGCCCCCTCTCCGCAGCCGCGGCGAGCGACTCGAGCGACCACGCCAGCCAGGTGGGATCCTCGGTGAGCACATCGAGCAGGACGTTGGCGTCGACCAGCGTCCCGAGGCCACTGGTCACGTCACTCCCCTCGGGTGAGCGCCATGATCTCGTCGGTCGACATGGCGACGTCGCCGCGCCCGCGCAACCGATCGGCGACCCGTCGGCCGCGGCCGGGCCCATCGCGCTTGCGGATGACCAGGGCGTCGTTGCGCTGCTCGAACTCGACGTCGGTCCCCGCCCCGATGCCCAGGGCATCGCGCAGGTGCTTGGGGATGGTGATCTGGCCCTTCTCGGTGACCCTCATGGTAAGAAGCCTACCAGTAAGATTCTTACCATGAGGCGAGGTCTGCTGTCCTTAGGGGAGGGGAACCCGGTCATCTGCTCCAGGCCGGCAGGGGGTCACCGGTAGGATCGAACTTCGTCGTCGACCATCCTTTCGGGAGACCCCATGTGCGGCATCATCGCCGTCGCTCGCCGCCCGTGCGACCGGCCGCCCCCGGCCACCGAGGCGCTGCTGGCCCTGGTCGAGGAGGCCGCCGGGCTGGTGGCGGGCGCGCCGACGGCCACGGACCTCCACAAGGCGCTCGACACCGCCGCGACCCGGTTGGCCGACGCCGACCGCCAGCTGCGGGGCACCGCCGGGGTGCGCGCCCTCCTGTCCGACGAGGCGCTGGTCGCCGGCCTGGAAGCGCACCTGGATGCCGTCGCGGCCGCCCTCGCCGACCTGGACTCCCGACTGGAGTTCCTGCTCCTCGACCGGCCCACGGCCGAGCAGGAGGCCGTCAACGCCGCCCTCGTCGGGGTGCGCGACGGCGCCTGGGCCATCGCCAAGGACCGGTTGCGGACCGCCCGGGCGGTGGCCGGTCTGGCCGGGCCGGGTGCCGGTCCCGCCGCCATCGAGGCCATGACCTCGGTCCAGGCGGCGCTGTCCGCGCTCGATCGCCTCGAGGTCCGGGGCCGGGACTCCGCCGGGATCACCGTGCTGGTGCGCGACCACGGCCTCGACGTCGACGGTGCGGCCATGGCCGCGGTCCTGGCCGAGCGCGGCGCCGACCCCGCCTTCGGGTCGGGCTCGGTGCGCGTCGCCGACGGCTGCCTGTCGTTCGTCTACAAGGCGGCTGCCGAGATCGGCGAGCTGGGCGACAACACCGCCACCCTCCGGGCCGGCATCACGGGCGACGAGCTGCTGCACCGGGCCCTCCGGGAGCCCTCCGCCCAGGTGCTGGTGCTGGGCCACACCCGGTGGGCCAGCGTGGGCATCATCTCTCAGGCCAACGCTCACCCCGTCAACAGCGACGAGGACGGGGTCGACGTCGACGGGCCCTACGTGACCGCCGCCCTCAACGGTGACATCGACAACTTCGCCGACCTCAAGGCTCGGGCCGGGCTCGCCTACGCGGCCGAGATCACCACCGACGCCAAGGTCATCCCCGCCCTGGTGTCGCGAGCGGCACGCGACGCCGACGATCCCACTGATGCCTTCCGGCGCACGGTGGCCTCCTTCGACGGGTCCGTCGCCATCGCCGCCTCGGTCGCGGCCCGGTCCGACGAGCTGCTGCTCGCCCTCCGGGGCAGCGGCCAGGCGCTCTACGTCGGCCTCGCGCCCGACCTCTACCTCGTCGCCTCCGAGCCCTACGGACTGGTCGAGGAGTGCGACCGGTACCTGCGCATGGACGGCGAGACGGCCGCCGACGCGGCCGATCCCACCGGCAGCCGGGGCCAGGTCGTGGCCCTGCGGGCCGCCGACGCCGGCACCGTCGAGGGCATCCGGCGGCTCTCCTACGCCGGTGTCGACCTGCCCGTCCACGACGACGACCTGGCCCGGGCCGAGGTCACCACCCGCGACATCGACCGCGGCGACCACCCGCACTTCCTGCTGAAGGAGATCACCGAGTCGCCGTCGTCGTTCCGCAAGACGCTGCTCGGCAAGATCGTCACCGTCGAGGACCGGCTGGAGGCCCGCCTCGGGCCCGAGACCCTGCCGTCGGCGACCCGGACGGCATTGGCCGAGGGTCACCTGACCCGGGTCCTCGCCATCGGGCAGGGCACCGCCGCGGTGGCGGGACAGGCCCTGGCGGCCACCCTCGCCTCCCTCACCGCCGCATCCCCCCTGCGGGTCGATGCCCGGCTGGCCACCGAGCTCAGCGGCTTCGGTCTGCGGGCCGACATGTCCGACACCCTCATCGTGGCCGTCAGCCAGAGCGGGACCACCACTGACACCAACCGCACCGTCGACCTGGCCCGAGCCCGCGGTGCGACCGTGGTGAGCATCGTCAACCGACGCGGCAGCGATCTGACCGACCGCTCCGACGGCGTGCTCTACACCTCCGACGGGCGCGACGTGGAGATGAGCGTGGCCTCCACCAAGGCGTTCTACGCCCAGGTGGCGGCAGGTGTCGTCCTGGCCTCGGCTCTCGCCGCCGAGGTCGATCCCTCCCCGGCCGGCGCCGCGGCCCGGTCCCAGCTGCTCACCGGGTTGCGGGCCCTGCCCGAGGCCATGGAGGAGGTGCTGGCCACCCGACCGGCCGTCGCCGCCGCCGCCCAGGAGGTGGCGCCGTCCAAGCGCTACTGGGCCATCGTCGGGTCCGGCGCCGACCGCATCGCTGCCCAGGAGCTGCGGATCAAGCTGTCGGAGCTCTGCTACAAGGCCATCGCCTGCGACGCCACCGAGGACAAGAAGCACATCGATCTGTCCTCCGAGCCGCTCATCATCGTGTGCGCGGCCGGGCTCCAGGGGTCCAACGCCGACGACGTGGCCAAGGAGGTGGCCATCTACCGCGCCCACAAGGCCTCGCCCGTCGTCATCGCCTCCGACGGCGACGAGCGCTTCTCCGCCGCCCTGCGGGTGCTCACCGTCCCCGCCGTCGACCCCGCCCTGGCCTTCGTTCTGGCCACCGTCGTGGGCCACCTCTTCGGCTACGAGGCCGCCCTCGCCATCGACGCCTCGGCCCGACCCCTGCGGGAGGCGCGCGCCGCCATCGAGCGGCGGGTCGCGGGCGCCCCCGTGCCCGACGGCAACCGGCTCCTCGCCGGCCTCCGCGCCGACTTCGCACCCCTGGCGGCCCGCTTCCACGAGGGTGTCCGCGGCGGTGGCTACGACGGCACCCTGGAGGCCGGCACCGCGGTGCGCCTCTCGGCGCTCATGCGCTTCGCCAC
Organism: Acidimicrobiales bacterium; assembly: GCA_038233075.1. Lineage (GTDB taxonomy): Bacteria > Actinomycetota > Acidimicrobiia > Acidimicrobiales > Iamiaceae > Iamia. Next base: position 16,666 of record JBBSMQ010000040.1, on the reverse strand, counting down.
CGGGCTGGTGCCCCTCGAGGCATACGAGGTCGAGCACGGGCGGGCCGGCTCCCCGGTGGCCCTGGTCGAGGACCTCACCAGCGCCCTCACCACCGGCATCGAGGAGCTCACCCGGCCCGTCGACGCCATCAAGCACCAGGCCAAGACCGTCACCGTCGGCATCTCCCGCAGCGACGAGGGCCTGCTCCAGATCCCCCTCGTGGCCGCCACCCTCGACGCCGGAGCACCTCGGGACCGGGTCAGCTACCGGGCTCTGCGCACCCTGGCCGGGCTCGACCCCGCGGTCGAGGAGGTCACCGGCTTCACCCGCTACGCCATCGAGGGTCGCATCGACACCCACGAGGCCACCGTGCAGGTGGTCGACCGGGGTGGGATCTCCCGGGACATCCCGCTGCGGACCCAGCGCAACCCCATCCTGCGCGGCACCAAGCACCGCGTGGCCACCGAGCGCGAGGTCACCGTGGCCGTGGGCCGCAGCGACGGCCGCACCATCGTCATCGTCCCCGAGGCCCGGGGCACGGTGTGCACCGGGCTCACCCTGCTGCACTGCCGCTTCGCCGACGTGCTGCCGGCGGCCCGGGCCCGGTCGGTGCTGGAGCAGTACCGCACTCGGCTCTCCGCCCTCACCGACGCCGTCACCGAGACCGAGCCCACCTTCCGCGACGACCTGCTGGGCGAGATCCCCATCATCGAGCTGCTCACGTCGCCGGTCTACGTGCTGGCCGAGCACTGGCGGTCGGCCCCGACGAACCCTCCGTGAGCGACCGCACCCCGTTCCTCTTGTGATCGGGTTGGGCACCGACGTGGTCGACCTGGACCAGTTCCGGGCGGCCCTGGCGCGGACCCCGACGCTGGCCGAGCGGTTGTTCACCGAGGGGGAGCGGGCCGCCGCCGCCCAGCGCCGCGACCCCGTCCCGGCCCTGGCCGTGCGGTTCGCAGCCAAGGAGGCGGTGATGAAGGTGCTGGGCGTGGGGCTGGGCACCATCGGCTGGCACGACGTGGAGGTGGTGGGGGAGCCCTCCGGTCGGCCCACCCTCCGGGTCACGGGCCGGGCCGCCGCCCTCGCCGACGGGGCCGGCATCTCCGCCTGGCACCTGTCCCTGTCCCACTCCGAGCTGGTGGCCCACGCCGTGGCCGCCGCCGAGTAGCCCGGCCGACTGAGCTTTGGACGGGAGATGTCGCATGGGGCGTTCAGGCGTCCAAAGCTGCGATGAGAGCAGCGGTCAGTGCAGGGCGGCGGCCAGGGTGGTGAGCAGCGTCGACCAGGGCCGGTCGGCGGCGAGCAGGCGGGCCCCGGCGGCGCTCGCCCGCCCGTCCGTCGGGGTGACGGGCCAGCCGGGAGTCAGGCGTGCCGTACAGGCACAGCACGGCCACCCCCCTCGGGGTCGCCCACATCGTCCACCGCCACCTTCCGCCCGTCGGCCACGGTCACGAGCGTCGGGGTCGCGTCGGCCACGGCGGCAGGGTCGGTCCCCGCCCCTTCGGAACGGGATGACGACGGGGCTCGGGCGGTCACCGGGGGGGTGTCGTTGTCCTCGCCTATCCACGGTGTGTAAGGTCTGCCTAACAGGGCGGGCCTCACGGCCCGACAGACCGCGAAGGAGCACCGCCATGAAGATCGCCAGAGTCGCAGGCGCCCTCGGCCTCGTCATCGGGCTCGCGCTCACGCTCGCCGGCTGTGGCAGCGACGACGGCCTCGACGCTCGGTCGGCCTCCGCCTCCGCCTCTGGATCCGGAACGGGCAGTGGCCTCGGAGCCGGGGAGTGCTCGCCGGTCGGGACCGACCTCCAGGCCGACGCTGATGCCACCGTCGGCGTGGCCCTCGACGAGTACCGCTTCGACCCCGATGCCATCGAGGTGGCCGCCGGCACGGTGACCTTCGAGGCCGCGAACGTGGGCCAGGAGGACCACGAGCTCGCCTTCCTGCCCGGCGGGGGCGAGGTGCCCCTCACCGCCGACGGCGACCCCGACGAGGACGCCCTGGCCGACGCCGGCGCCTTCGAGCTGGAGGCCTTCGGGCCCGACCAGACCTGCGATGCCACCTACGAGCTGGATGCCGGCACCTACACGATGTTCTGTGTGGTGGAGACGCCCGAGGGTCGGACCCACGCCTCCCTGGGCATGGTGGGCGAGCTCACCGTTGGGTGACGGGCCGTCCGTCCGCCGGGGCAGTCCAGGCCGGCGCCCGGGGTGCTCGGGGCCGGTGGCCAGTGCGCGATGACCCCACGCCTTTCTGGTCTAGGAACACGCCCCTTCGGGCGCTGCTGGCGACAAGAATGAGTGGTGAGGGTCGTCCCCACCGTTCTGGTCTCGGAAGACGCCCTTTCGGGCCCATCTGAGGACCAGAACGGGCACGCTGACCCCGAGGCGCGACCCGGGGGACGCTCGCTGACGAACGCGCTGTCGGCCTGGCGCTCCCGAGGCGGTCGGTGATCTGCTTGCCCGGCAACTGATCCGAACGAAACTTGGTTCGGGCATCGGGCATGCGGCGCAGACGGTGCAAGGCGGGCGCAGGACAGGGCAGCATGGCGGGGTGATCCCCGTCGTGACCCCCGAGGAGATGGGCGCCGTCGACGCCGCCGCGCCGGAGCCGACGGAGGTCCTGGTCGATCGGGCCGGGGCCGCGGTCGCCCGCGCCGCGCTCGATCTCCTCGGGGGGGCCTACGGCCGGCGAGTCGTCGTGGCCGCGGGCAAGGGCAACAACGGCGCCGACGGGCGCGCCGCCGCGGTCCGGCTGCGCCGCCGGGGAGTGCGGGTCGAGGTGCTCGATGCGGCCGACCTGCCGTCGTCGCTGCCGCCCTGCGACCTGCTGGTCGACGCCGCCTACGGCACCGGCTTCCGAGGTGAGTGGGAGCCGCCGCCGGTGCCGGACGGGGCGCTGGTACTGGCCGTCGACATCCCCTCTGGGGTGGACGGGCTGACCGGCGAGGTCCACGGCCGGCCCTGGACCGCGGCGCGCACCGTGACCTTCGCCGCCCTCAAGCCGGGACTGCTCCTCGGCGACGGTCCTACGTGGGCCGGTGAGGTGGTCGTGGCCGACATCGGCCTCGATGTCTCGGGCGCCCGGGCCCACGTGGTCGAGGGTCGTGACCTGGCCGCCTGGCTCCCGGCCCGACCCCGTGACGCCCACAAGTGGCGGGCGGCGTGCTGGCTGGTGGCGGGCTCACCGGGCATGACGGGGGCCGCCCACCTGGCCGCGACCGGCGCCCAGCGCGCCGGGGCCGGGTACGTGCGGCTCTCGACCCCGGGTCTGGCGCGCGACCCCGGCGCCCCCACCGAGGTGGTGAGCGTCGACCTGCCCGCCGAGGGCTGGGACGGGGTTGTGCTCGACGACATCAACCGCATCGCTGCGGTGGCGGTGGGCCCCGGCCTCGGGACCGGATCCGAGGCCGCCGCCTCGGTGCGGGCTCTGGTCGGCGCACCGCAGCGGCCGCCCGTGGTGGTCGACGGTGACGGCCTCACCGCCCTGGCCGACGACATCGACGGCGCCCTCACCGCCCCCGAACCCCGGCCGGGCGCGACCGACCCCGGACCCACTGCGGTGCTCACGCCCCACGACGGGGAGATGGCCCGTCTGGGCGGCGACCCCGGCGCCGCCGACCGCCTCGCCGCCGTCCGCGACCTCGCGGCGCGGCGGGGCGCTGTCGTCCTGGCCAAGGGCGCCCCCACAGTGGTGGCCGAGCCCGGCGGCCGGGTGGCCATCGTGACCACCGGCGACGCCCGCCTGGCCACCGCAGGCACCGGCGACGTCCTCAGCGGCGTCCTCGCCGCCCTGCTGGCCCAGGGGCTGGCGCCGTTCGAGGCGGCTGCGGCTGCGGCCCACCTCCACGGCCGGGCCGGGGCCCTAGCCTGGCGCCGAGGCCTGATCGCCGGCGACGTCGCCGCCCACCTGCCCGCGGCCCTGACCGAGCTCCCGGAGGACTGACGTGTCCCGATCCCTTCCCGTGCGTGACCTGATGACCACCGACGTCCTCACCTTCACGCCGACCGACGGGGTGCGCGACGCCATGGCAGCCCTGGTCGACCGGGGGGTCGACGCCGCCCCTGTGGTCGACGGCGGCCAGGTCGTGGGACTGCTCAGCACCGGCGACCTCATCGTGGCCGAAGGCCAGGTGCACGTGCCCACGGTCATCAGCATCCTGGGTGCCTCCTTCGAGCTGCCCGGCGAGCGCAAGCGGTTCGAGGAGGATCTGCGCAAGTCCCTGGGCGGTCAGGTGGCCGACCTCATGACCCGTGACCCCCACACCGTGGGTCCCGACGCCACCCTCGAGGAGGCGGCCACGCTCATGCACGCCCACGACGTGTCCCGCCTCCCGGTCGTCGACGGTGACGGCGTCCTGGTCGGCCTGCTGGCCCGGGGCGACGTCGTCCGCTCGATGATCGCCGACGGCTGAGTCGTGAACCTCCGCGAGATCCAAGGTCAGCGACGCGCTGACCACCAATGCGGCGAGTCTCATGCACCGTGGTGGCCCCCGGCCATGGATGTCTGAGAGGCCGACACCTGATCCGACCCTCCCGCCCGTGACCGGCTCCGGCTCGCCACCGGTCCGACCGACCTGGATCGAGGTCGACCTCGACGCGGTGGCTCACAACGTCGCCGTCCTCCGGGCCCACGTCGCCCCTGCCTCGCTCTGGGCCGTGGTCAAGGCCGATGGCTACGGCCACGGTGCCGTGCCCGTGGCCCGGGCGGCCCTCGGGGCCGGAGCCGAGGGCCTGGCCGTGGCCCTGGTCGAGGAGGCCGAAGAGCTGCGCGCCGCCGGCATCGACGGGCCCATCATGTTGCTGTCCGAGCCTCCGGTGGCCGCGGCCGGGCGCGTGATCGCCGCCGAGGTCGAGCCCACGGTGTACTCCCACGAGCTGGTGGGCGCGGTGGCCCACGCGGTCGAGACGGCCGGAGCGAGTACCTGGCCGGTCCACCTGAAGATCGACACCGGCATGCACCGGGTCGGTGCCGCCCCCGACGACGCCCCCTCCCTCGGTCGGGCCGTGGCCGGGGCCCCGGCGCTGACCCTGGCGTCGGTGTGGACCCACCTCGCCGTGGCCGACGACCCGGGTGCGCCGCTCACCGCAGAGCAGCTGCAGCGGCTCCGAGGGGCCTGCGACGCCGTGGTCGCGGCCGGGGTCGAGGTCGGATGTCGCCACGCCGCCAACTCGGCCGGCGCCCTGGCCCACCCCTCCTCCCGCCTCGACCGGGTGCGCGCCGGCATCGCCGTCTACGGCATCGCGCCGTCGCCCGCACTGGCGGGGGTGGTCGACCTGCGCCCCGCGCTCCGGCTCGTGTCCCGGGTCTCGCACGTGAAGACAGTGGCAGCAGGGGAGGCCGTCAGCTACGGCCAGCGCTACCGCCTCGCCTGCGACTCGACCATCGTCACCGTGCCCGTGGGCTACGCCGACGGGGTCCGCCGGTCGCTGGCCTCGGCCGGCGGCGAGGTGCTCATCGGCGGACGCCGCCGTCGCATCGCCGGCACCGTGACCATGGACCAGATCACCGTCGACTGCGGACCGGCAGCGACCGTCTCTCGCGGGGACGAGGTGGTCCTCATCGGCCGCCAGGGTGACGAGGAGGTCACCGCCGAGGAGTGGGCCGAGCGCCTCGGCACCATCGGCTACGAGATCACCTGCAGTCTCGGCGCCCGTGTCCCCCGTGTGGTCCGCGGCGGCGCCAACGGACCCACAGAGCACGACCCTCCCCCGGACGGCTGAGCGAGCGCCGCCGACGACGACGCTCAGCGTGCCCGTCGAGCGCAGGATCTGACCGGCCCATGACCATATCGACCGCGTCGATGGGCCAGGATGACCACCGTGCGCCGCCCCACCTCCCGCCAGCTCGCCGGCCTGGGCGGTCTGGCCGCCGTCGTCGCCGCCGGCGTGGCGACCGAGCGCGTGCTGGCCCGCCGGGTGCGCTCCCGCGCCGTGCCCGAGGTCGACCCCCGGCTGACACCGCCCGACGAGGTCCGCCACCTCACCGTCGCCACCCACGACGGCGGGTCCCTGCACATCCTCGAGCGGGGCCAGGGCCGCCCCGTGGTCCTGCTCCACGGCGTCACCCTCAAGGCCGAGCTGTGGTCGCCCCAGCTGCACGACCTCGGCGTCGACCACCGGGTGCTCGCCGTCGACCTCCGGGGCCACGGCCGGTCGCGGCCCGGCGACGACGGCTACGGCATGGAGATCCTCGGCCGAGACGTGGCCACCGTGCTGACCGAGCTCGACCTGCGCGACGCCCTGGTGGTGGGCCACTCCATGGGAGGCATGGCCACGCTGGCCTTCGCCCTCGCGCACCCCGAGGTGCGGCGCGAGCGGGTGGCGGGTCTGGGCCTGGTCGCCACCGCTGCGGCTCGGCCCTTCCCGAATGTGCTCGTCCCCCGGCTGGCCGCCCTGGGAGGGATGATCGTCGAGCGCCTCGACTCCGGGCGGCCCGTCCCCAGCTACCGCTTCAGCGGCAACGACCTCTCGCTGTTCCCGTGCCGATCGGCGTTCGGGAAGCACGCCTTGGCCGCCGAGGTGGCCGGGCTCATCCGCGACCTGGTCGAGCGCACCGCGCCCGTCGGAGCCGGGGCGCCGCCGTGATCCCGACGAAGGCCGGACGGGGGAGCGGGCCCGCCGTCCTGTCGCAGAGGGCGGCCACCGATGGTCGCGCCGGGCGCCCGGAAGGACCCCAGAGGTCACGCCCCATCGGCTCGCCGGTGTCGGACGGTTCGAACCCGCGGCGCCCCTGCGCCGCCCCCGCCGCGTCGGGCGGGCCGGCGCGGACGAGGCCCTAGGTCCCCCGGTGCGGATCCTGCTCATCGAGCCCTGGCTCATCGGGTCGCACCAGACCTGGGCCGAGGGCTTCGCCGGACACAGCGCTCACCAGGTTCACCTGGTCGGCCACGAGGGCGACAACTGGCGCTGGCGGCTGCGGGGCGGTGCGGTCACCCTGGCCGAGAGGGCAGCGGCCGTGGCGGCCGAGCACGGCCCGCCGGAGGTGATCCTGGCCTCGTCGATGCTCGATGTCCCGGCCTTCATCGGCCACTCCCGGTCATGGATCGGATCGATCCCGGTGGCGCTCTACCTGCACGAGACCCAGCCGGCGCGGGCCGCCCTCACCGGTGAGGCCCCCGACGAGGATCTGGCCTACCGGCACTGGGCCTCGATGGTGGCGGCCGACCACGTGTTCGTGAACTCGGCGTTCCACCGTGATGCCCTGTTCGGCGCCCTCCCGGAGCTGCTGTCCCGGCCGCCGGATCACCGCCACGACCACCTGCTCGACGCGGTGCGACGCCGGTCGACCCTCCTGCCCGTCGGCGTCGAGGTGGCCGCGGTGCGCGGGGGTCGCACCCCGGTCGACGGCGACGGGCCGCCGATCCTGGTCTGGAGCCACCGCTGGGACCACGAGCGGGCGCCCGAGCTGTTCTTCCGGGCCCTGCGCCGCCTCGACCAGGAGGGGGTGGCGTTCCGGGTGGCGCTGGTCGGTGCCCACGCCGGGGCCGACCTCCGCGAGTTCGTCGAGGCCGAGGAGCGCTTCGGGCCCCGCCTGGTGCACGCCGGTCACCTCCCCCGCGCCGAGTACGTGGAGCTGCTGCACCGGTCGTCGGTGGTCGTGTCCACCGCGGTCCACGAGTTCTTCGGTGTGGCCATGGTCGAGGCCATGGCCGCCGGGGCCGTGCCCCTCCTGCCCCACGCCCTCTCGTACCCGGAGATCGTGCCCGACCGGTACCACGACTCGGTGCTGTACGGGGCCTACGGCGACATGGTCCGCCGCCTCCACGACGTCCTCGACGACCTGGGCGGCGCCCGTCAGGCCGTCCAGGGACTGGCGTCGGCCATGGACCGCTTCGACTGGGAGGTCCTGGCCCCCGTCTACGACGATGTCCTGAGCCAGGTGGTCGCGGGCACGGTGCCCGACGACGTCGTGCTGGCCGACCGGACAGGGGCACCCTCGTGATCACCGACGTCCCCGGCATCGCCGTCGGACACTGGACCGACGCCGAGGCCCGCACCGGTGCCACCGTGGCCCTGGTGCCCGAGGGCACCGTCGCCTCGGCCGAGGTCAGGGGCGGGGCTCCGGCCACTCGCGACCTGGCCCTGCTGGCCCCCGATCGCCTCGTCGACCGCATCGACGCCATCGTGCTCTCCGGGGGTTCCGCCTTCGGATTGGCCACCGCCGACGGCGTCATGGCCTGGTGCGAGGAGCACGAACGGGGCTTCCCCACCCCCGCAGGCCCGGTGCCGATCGTGCCCGGCCTCTCCCTGTTCGACCTGGCCGTGGGCTCGGCGTCGGTGCGCCCCGGCGCCGCCGAGGGCCGGGCGGCCTGCGAGGCCGCGACCGAGGGGACCATGGAGCACGGGCTGGTGGGAGCCGGTTGCGGGGGCACGGTGGGCAGCTGGCAGGGCATGGATGCCCTGCGCCCCTCCGGGCTCGGGGGAGCCACCGTCCGGGTCGGGGAGCTGGTGGTCGCGGCGGCCATCGCCGTGAACGCCTACGGCGACATCGACGTCACCGGGCGGGGTCTCGACGACATCGAGACCGCCGCCACGGCCATGGCCGATTTCCCGATGGGCAACACCACCATCGGCATCGTGGCCACCAACGCCCGCCTCGACAAGGTCGGCTGCCTGGTCGTGGCCCAGGGCGGCCACGACGGCCTGGGCCGGTCCCTGGTGCCGGCCCACACCCGGGTCGACGGCGATGCCCTCATCGCCGCCGCCACCGGCGAGGTCGAAGCCCCGATCGACCAGGTGCGGGTGCTGGCCGTGGCGGCGGTGGAGCGCGCCGTCCGCAGCCTGGCCTGAGCTCGGCGTCCTCTCTGGGCGACGCGGCCGCGGCCCAGCTCCGCCCCGGGGCCGGCCGATGCGCCTCCTCCCGCAGCACGCACCGACCGGTCCAGGGTCAGAAGGTGTCGGCCGGCCTGAGGGTTATCGTCCCAGAGGGACAGAACGAGACGCCAGCGCACCTGACGACCCCTGGTTCGGAGACCGGTCCGCCCCGGTTCGGTCCGCAGGGAGGCTGACGCTCTGCCCGGCGCACCACCGCCCGGCTGCGGCCACACCGCCGACGGGTGACCGTCTCGCCGACGCAGACCCACCGAGCGGCGGGGCTACGGTCGACACATGGGTGTAGGTGCGTGTGAACGGCCCGCACCGTCGTCCCGACCTGACCTCAGCGGACGAAGGCCACGGGCGTGGTCGTCGCCTGGTCTGCTCTCGGTCATCGGCGCGGTCGTGATGCTGCTCGCTGGCTGCGGCACGTCGTCTGAGCCTGAGGTGCGGGAGACCGTCGAGCCGCGACAGGTCGGGCCGGCGCCGCCCGGGCCGGTGATAGACGAGGGACCGCCGGGCTGGTCGGGCGCAGTGGAAGGGACTCCGCCGGGGCTGGGTCGAGCCGTGGTGTGGACCGGCGACCGGCTCATCGTCGCCGGCTACGGGTCGGGAAGGTCGGCGGGGGTGCTGCGGGTGGCGATGTACTCGCCGGCGAGTGGCGACTGGACATCGGTCGAGGATCCGTTTGTGGGAGCGAAGACCACCGGGCCGGCGCTCGGCTTCGACCTCCTCGGTCGGGTGTACCTCGCGGCGGGCATGTGCGGTGAGCGGGTCGAGGGAGACGGCCTCGAACCGGGAGAGTGCCCCTACATCCGCCGGATGATCAAGGTCCTCGACCAGTCGGGCTGGAGCGATGTCGAGGTGAGCCCCGAGGCGCAGAACCCAGAGGGGCGGGATGGCGACGCCACCCAGTTCACCGGCGCGCTCGCCGACGCCGCGGGCTTCGACATCAACCACCGGCCCTTCATCGTCGACGAAGAGCGGACCCATCCCACCCCGCCCCCGCCCGGCGGCGGCCAGCACTCCCTGTGCACCACGGCGGAGGGCACGCTGTCGCTCCGATTCGAGACGATCCACGGCGATCCCCTCGACCGCACTGTGTCCCGCCCGACATCCTCGTGCGCGACGGTCCCGATCTCGTCCTCATCGCAAGGGACGAGGACAGCACTGACCTGAGCGTCACAGTGGCCCGAGCCCGATGATCCGCGGGCGACCCGCCTGCCGTCGCGTTCCAGCGCTCGGCGACTGGGCCTGCGGTCACTCTCGGTCGTAGCGGTACGCTCGGCGGTGGCCGTACCCACCCCCCTCGTTCGGGGGTCCGGCGAGCCGACACCCCCGTCCCCGACCACCTCTCGAGCCGTGCTGGCCCGCACCTCCTCCGTCGATGACACGCGCCAGCTGGCTGCGGCCCTCGCCGACCTCCTCCGCCCGGGCGATCTGGTGCTGCTCACCGGCGAGATGGGCGCGGGCAAGACCGCCTTCGCCCAGGGCCTAGGTCGCGGCCTCGGCGTCGCCGGTCGCATCACCAGCCCCACCTTCACCATCGTCCAGACCTACGAGGACGGGCACCTCGTCCTCCACCACCTCGACATGTACCGGTTGGAGCACCTGTACGAGGCCCTCGACGTCGGTCTGGCCGAGATGCTCGACGAGGGCGCCGTCGTCGTCATCGAGTGGGGTGACGCGGTGCGCGCCGTCCTGCCGGGCGAGTACCTGGAGATCACCATCACCTTCGCCCCGGACCGCCCCGCCCCGGAAACCCCCAGCCCCGAGATCGAGGGAGCCGTCGACGGCGAGCCCGACGAGCGGCACTGGCGGCTGCATCCCGTCGGTGCCCGGTGGGCGGCTCGGACCGATGGGCTGCGGGCCACCCTCGGCCGCTGGGAGGAGCACCCGTGCTGATCCTCGGCATCGAGTCGGCTACCTCCCAGGTGGGCTGCTCCATCGGCGGCCACGAGGGCGTGCTCGCCTCGGCTCACTCCACCCGGGCCCGGCGCCACGCCGAGTCGCTGGTGCCGTCGATCGAGTTCACCTGCCGCCAGGCCCGCGTCGAGCTGGCCGACATCGGCGCCGTCGCCGTCGACGTCGGCCCGGGGCTGTTCACCGGCCTGCGGGTCGGGGTGGCCACCGCCCGGGCCCTGGCCCAGGCCCTGCGGGTGCCGGTCATCCCGATCTCCAGCCTCGACCTCCTCGCCTTCCCGGCCCGCTTCACCGACCGCCTCCTCGCCGCCGTCATCGACGCCCGGCGGGGGGAGCTGTTCTGGGCCCTCTACCGCCAGGTGCCCGGCGGCGTGCAGCGGACCACCGAGCCCCGGGTCAGCCGCCCCGAGGACCTCCGCGCCGAGCTCCAGGCCCAGGGCGAGGACACCCTCATGGTCGGCGACGGGGCCCTGCGCTACGCCGAGGTGTTCCGCGACCAGCTCGAGGCCGAGGTGTGCACCCACGACATCACCCACCCGTCGGCCCGCGACCTCGTGCTCTTGGCCCACCACCACGCGTTGCGGGAGGAGTGGGTGCAGCCGTGGGAGGTCAGGCCGACCTACCTGCGCAAGCCCGACGCCGAGATCCGCTGGACCACCCGGACAGGTCTCTCCGGTCCGCAGCCGGCGGCCGGGTGATGGCGGCCGCGGCCGAGCCCTGGCCCCCTCCCGGCCCGGACGACACCCCCGCACCGGCCGGCGAGCCGGCGGCGCCCACCGTCATCACCCCCATGCGCCGCCGGCACCTCCGTCAGGTGCTGCGGATCGACCACTCCGTGTATCCCCGGCCCTGGTCGCTGGGGCTGTACCTGGGCGAGCTGGCCCGCGACGAGGGGCGCAGCTACCTGGTCGCCCGGCGGGGAACGAGCGTGGTCGGCTACGCCGGGCTCATGGTCATCGTCGGCGACGCCCACGTGACCACCGTGGCGGTGGCGCCGGCGCACCAGCACCAGTCCGTGGCCACCCGGCTCCTCCTGGTGATCCTCCGCGACGCGGTCACCCTCGGGGCCGAGCGGATCACCCTGGAGGTGCGGGCCTCGAACCGGTCGGCCCAGGCCCTCTACGGCCGGTTCGGCTTCGCCCCCGCCGGGGTGCGCAAGGGCTACTACGTCGACAACCGGGAGGACGCGGTGATCATGTGGGCCATCGATGTGGCGACCCCGGCCTATGCTGAGCGCCTCGCCGGCATCGAGGCCGCCCTGCCCCAGCCCAGCGTCCTGCAGGGGGTCAGTTCCGCATGAGCCCGCGCCGCGATCGCACCCCCTGCCCGGAGCCCGCCGAGGCTGTCGAGGTGCTCCGGTGACCCCCACGGAACGCCGACCGTCGCCCACCGACCTCGCCGAGCTCCCGGTGCTCGGCATCGAGACCTCGTGCGACGAGACCGCGGCGGCGGTCGTGGTCGGGGGGTCCCAGGTGCTCTCGTCGGTGGTGTCCAGCCAGGTCGACGTCCACGCTCGCTACGGCGGGGTCGTCCCCGAGATCGCCAGCCGGGCCCACGTCGACCTGCTGACACCCGTCGTGGCCGAGGCCCTGGTTGCGAGCGGCGTGGCCGACGAGGAGATCGGCGCGGTGGCCGCCACCTACGGGCCCGGGCTGGTGGGGGCCCTGCTGGTCGGCGTGGCCACGGCCAAGGCGCTGGCCCTGGTGTGGGACGTGCCCTTCGTCGCTGTGAACCACCTGGAGGCCCACCTCCACGCCGCCCTCCTCGACGACCCGGACGTGGAGCTGCCCGTCGTCGTCCTCCTCGTGTCCGGTGGCCACACCCTGGTGGTCGCCATGGACGCCCCCGGCTCCTACCAGGTCCTCGGCGGCACCCTCGACGATGCCGCCGGCGAGGCCTTCGACAAGGTAGCCCGGTACCTCGGCCTGCCCTATCCGGGCGGTCCCGCCATCGATGAGGCCGCCCAGGCGGGCGACCCGTCGGCGGTTTCCTTCCCCCGGGCGCTGCTCGACGAGGGCCTCGACCTGTCGTTCTCCGGGCTCAAGACCGCGGTCATCAACCACTGTCGCCGCCACCCCGGCGCGACCACTGACGACGTGGCGGCCTCCTTCCAGGCCGCGGTGGTCGACATCCTGGAGGCGAAGGTCCTGCGCGCCGCGACCCAGGTCGGGGCCAAGGGCATCTGCCTCGGAGGCGGGGTGGCGGCCAACTCCCAGCTGCGCCGCCAGATGACCGAGGCCGGCGAGCGCGAGGGCCTGCGGGTGTCGCTGCCCTCGCCCGCCATGTGCACCGACAACGCGGCCATGGTCGCCGCCGCCGGGTGGCACCGCCTCCGCACCCACGGCCCCAGCCCCCTCGACACCGGCGCCGTCCCCAGCCTCGGCCTCTAGCCTGCCGCCCCGGGCGGTCAGCATGAGCGCTGGCTTCGGTCACCAGCTTCTGGGGTCGTGCCGGGGTCAGGGCGCCCTGTCAGGGCCCCGCATCGGCGGCTCCCACTGTGTTCTGACGCGGAGGTGCGACACGGATGGCGTTCTCCCGGCGTCAGAACGGGACGGGCTGCGCCCTTCGCACCGACCGAGCTGCACCAGCTGCGCGTCGGACGGGGCGTCGCTCAGGCGCCGGATGGGCTGGCGGGTCCGGTCTCGGCCTGGGGCACGGAGGGGGAGGCCGGCGGCGGCGCCGCAGACCGGTCCCCGCCGGTGTCGACGGTGCGGTCGAGCACCGTGCCCAGGGTGGCGAACTCGTCGAGCACCTCGTCGAAGCGATCCGACGGCGCTCGCACGGTCACCCGAACCTGGTCCTCGTCGTCCTCGTCCTGGGAGTCGAGGCTCCCGGCGGCCGCCTCGGCGATGTCCACCACCTCCGCGGCGCCGGCGCGAGGGTCCTCGACGCGGAGGCGCAGGGTGGCCGTGTAGACGATGCGGCGCGCCGCGTCGACGGGCTCACCCTGCTGGGCCAGCTCCCCTGAGGTGAGCTCGGCGGACACCTCATCGGTCCCGGCGTCTCCCGCGGACTCGGTGGCGGCGCCCGACGACGAGCCGCTCTCGTCGGTCCCTGACGACCCGCAGGCCATGACCGCCAGGGTCGCCACCACCAGGGCTCGGAGCATGATCCTTGGCGGTCGTGACATCTCTCGGGCCCCTCGTCGTGGGATCGTCGCCTTGCCCGGCGTCACAGCAGCGGCGCGCCGGGGCTGTCGATCTGACGTCGGGGGGAGGCCGTTGGTTCCCGCCGACGTCCAGAGCGCGGAATGCGCCCGGGACGACACCCGTTGGCCAGGGCACGCCCCACCCCTGGCCCGCGTGACGACGAGAGGTGATCCCATGACCCTGACCTTCGGCGATGCCCCGCTCGGCACCCGCCCCCGGGACACGACCAACTACGCCATCGACGGTCCCGCCCACCGGCTCCTGCTCACCGACTTCCCCCGACGGGTGCGGGCGACCTTCGCGGGCGAGACGGTGGTGGACACGACCCGAGGCCAGCTGCTCCACGAGAGCAACATCCTGCCGGTGCTCTACGTGCCCGAGGACGACGTGCGCAAGGACCTGCTGGTGCCCACCGACTCCTCCACCCACTGCCCCTTCAAGGGCGACGCGTCGTACTGGTCGCTGGTGGCCGGCGACCGGACCGAGGTCGACGCGGTGTGGGCCTATCCCGACCCCCTACCGGCGACGCCGTGGCTGCGGGGCCTGCAGGCCTTCACCTTCGACCGCCTCGACGCCTGGTTCGACGAGGACGAGCACGTCGAGGGCCACCTCCGTGACCCCTACCACCGCATCGACGCCCGCCGCAGCAGCCGGCGGGTCCGGGTCTCCGTCGGCGACGCGGTGGTGGCCGAGTCGAGTCGGCCCGTCCTCGTGTCCGAGACCGGGCTGCCCAACCGCTTCTACCTCCCCGTCGACGACGTGCGGGCCGATCTGCTCTCGTCCTCGACCACCCGCACCCACTGCCCCTACAAGGGTTGGTCGACTTACTGGTCGATGGCTGATGGCTCGGCCGCCGACGTGGCCTGGAGCTACGAGGAGCCCTTCAGCGACGTCGCCATCGCTGCCGGCCACCTCTGCTTCTTGGGCGACCCGGTGACGACCGAGGTCGACGGCACCCCGGCCTGAGAGACCGGCCGGACGGGGCCAGGCCAAGGTCGCGCCCGACGCTCTCGAAGCCTCTGAGCCTCAGTCGGCCGGTCGGGCGGCCCGCAGGGCCACGTAGCGGGGGTCCGAGGCCACCACCTCGCTGGCGCCGAAGAGGCGGGCCAGCTTGGCGTGGTAGGCGAGGTGGCGGTTGCCCACCACCCACAGCTCACCCCCCGGGCGCAGCACCCGACGGGCCTCGGAGAACATCTGCCAGGCGGTGGCGTCGCCGACGCTGTGGTCGCGGTGGAACGGCGGGTTGACCAGCACCAGATCGACCGACGTCTCCTCGACCGAGGAGTCGTCGGACCGATCGAGGAGCCCGTCGCCCACCACGAACCGGGCCGCTCGGTCGGGTCCCAAAGCTCGCCGGAACGTGGCCTCGGCCGAGGCCACCGCCAGCGAGGACTCGTCGACGAAGGTGACCTCGGCCGTGGGGTCGCGCCGAGCGACCGCCAGGCCCACGATCCCGCTGCCGCAGCCCAGGTCGACCACGTCGGCGTGCTGTTCGGGCTCGGGCAGGTGGTCGAGCAGGAGCCGGGTGCCGGGGTCGAGGCGACCGGCCGAGAACACCCCTGCGTGCTCGACCACCTCTTCTCCACCGGGACCGAGGGGGGCGGTGCGCGGCCAGGGACTGGACCCGGGGTCGAGGTCGGGGTCGACCTCAGCCAGGATCAGGCGGGCCTTGCGCACCGCGAGGGACGTGCGGGTGGGGCCCACCAGGCGGGTGAAGCGGTCCAGCCCGGAGCGGTGGACGTGGCGGGTCATGGCCGCTCCCACCACGGTGGACCCCGCCCCCAGACCGGGCCGGACCTGGCGGAGGAGGTGCTCGAGCAGGTCGGTGGCCTTGGGCGGTCGCACCAGGCACAGGCCGATGTGGTCGGGGACGGGGTCGAGGGGGGAGCGGACGTCGACCAGGCCCGGGTCGAGGCCGTTGCGTTCCAGGTTGGCGGCCACGGCCCGTCGGGTCCGGTGCGAATCGGTGACGACGATGGGACGGTGCCGGGCCAGGGCGGCGGCCAGGGCGCCCCAGGTGTCATTGATGATGACGAGGGATCCGGACCGGTCGGCCCCGGTCTCGGCCAGGTGGGCCAGCAGGAGCTCGTCGGCCGCGTCGAAGGCCCGCAGCGGGTCATCGGCCCGCTCCGGGTGGCGGGCCAGGGTGAGGGGCCCCCAGGGTGTGTCGAGGACGTCCACGGCGGCGGTCACGCTACGCTCTGCTCGCCTGCCGGTGGTCGGGTCGGTGCCGAACGTCCCGGTGCCCACCAACCCCACCACCGTCAGGGCCACCTGCGGCTCGGTCACCTACGCGCCGCTCGTCCTCACGCCCTGAGAGGCCGAGCGGATAGGCGCCAACGGCGCAAAGTCGCACGAGACGCTCCCGAGGCCTCTCAGCGACAGCACGGTGCCGAGGTGATGGCGTCGGCCGAGGTGGTCGACGTCGCCATCGAGGAGCCCGCCGTCGACGAGGTGATCGCGGTGGTCTACCAGCGCGGGGTCGGCACCTCGGGATGACGAGTTGGCAGTCGGGTCTTGCGAGTGCCAGCGACCGGTCCTAGGGTTGGCACTCGGCACGAGAGAGTGCCAGAACCCCATGCCCGGGGGACACCCGAACCAACGGAGGCACCATGTCCCTTTCGCCGCTCGACGATCGCATCGTCGTCCGCCCCGGTGATGCCGAGGAGACCACGGCCAGCGGCCTGGTCATCCCCGACACCGCCAAGGAGAAGCCCCAGCAGGGTGAGGTCCTCGCCGTCGGCCCCGGCCGCCGGGCCGAGACCAGCGGAGAGATCATCCCCCTCGACATCACCGCC
>JBBSMQ010000039.1:0-32681 GCA_038233075.1 Acidimicrobiales bacterium | reverse complement strand
TGCCAGCGCAGGACCTCACGGAGGATGAGCACGGACCGCTGCTTGGGCGGGAGGTGCTGGAGGGCGGTGACCAAGGCCAGGCGGATCGACTCGCGTGCCGCCGCCGCCTCGCCGGGGTCGCCGTCGTCGGGCAGGACGCGGCCGTCGGCGATGGGCTGTACCCACATCTCCTTGGTCCGGGTCGGTCCGATGTTGCCGTCGGCCGAGCCCGCGGGACCGAGCTCCATGGGCCGGGCCCGCCGTTGCATGCTGCGGAGCATGTCGAGACAGGCGTTGTGGGCGATGCGGTAGAGCCACGAGCGCAGCGAGGAGCGCCCCTCGAAGTCGCCGATCTTGCGCCAGGCCCGGATGAAGGTCTCCTGCACCGCGTCCTCGGCCTCTGAGCCCGAGCCCAGCATGCGGTAGCAGTACCCGGTGAGCTCGCGGCGGTGGGCCTCCAGCGCCCGCTCGAGGTCCGGGGGCGCGGGCCGCTGGTGCAGAGGGGAGGAGGAGCTCGACACGGCGACCAGCGTAGGCCGCCTGGCGCCGGGTGTCTCAGGATCACCGGCGGGCTCGGATGACGCGAGGGGTGGCCCTGCCGCTACGGAGAGGGCGGAGCATCCACCACGCTGTCACACCCCCTCCGTATCGTCGGGCCTATGAAGGTCCTGCACACCTCCGACTGGCACCTGGGGCGCATGTTCCACGGTGCGCCCCTCCTGGCTGACCAGGAGCGCGCCCTGGATCGGGTCATCGCGGTCGCCCAGGACGCCGAGGTCGACGCGGTGCTGGTCGCCGGCGATCTCTACGACCGGGCCGTCCCCCCGGCCAACGCGGTCGACCTGCTGGGCGACGTGCTGCGTCGGCTCACCGACCTCGGCACCCGGGTCGTGGCCATCACCGGCAACCACGACTCGCCGGGCCGGGTGGGGTCGCTCGACCCGGTGCTCCGGGCCGAGGTCACCCTGCGGGGCCGGTTCCGCCCCGAGGCTCCCGTGGTGGTGGCCGACCGGGCCGGCGGGCCCGACCTGGTCATCCACCCGGTGCCCTACCTGGAGCCCCTGGCCGCCCGACCGGAGGACCGGGCGCCGGTGGGCCGCGACCGCCACGGGGAGGTCGCGGACGATGCCGATCCGGCGCGCCCCCGTCGGTCCCGGCGAGCCACCCAGCACCAGGTGCTGGCCCACGCTCTCGATGCCGTGCGGGCCGACCTCGCCGGCCGGGGCGCGACCAGGTCGGTGGTCGTGGCCCACGCCTTCGTGGCCGGCGCCGCCCCCTCGGCCAGTGAGCGGGAGCTCAGTGTGGGCGGTGTCGACCGGGTGCCGCTCGGTGTCTTCGCCGGTGTCTCCTACGCCGCCCTCGGTCACCTGCACCGGCCCCAGGCCCTGACCGACCGCATCGCCTACGCGGGGTCACTGCTGCCGTACTCCTTCTCCGAGACCGCGCCCGCCTCGGTGCGCCTGGTCGAGCTGGCGGCGGACGGTTCGGTGACCGCCGAGGTGATGCCCCTCGGGGTGGAGCGGGCGGTCGCCACCGTCACCGGCCGCCTCGACGAGCTGCTGGTCGATCCCGTCCACGACGCCGTCGAAGCGGCGTGGGTGCGGGCCCGCCTCACCGACGAGGTCCTGCCCCGCCACGCCATGGCCCGACTCCGGGACCGGTTCCCGCACGCGGTGGTGCTCGAGCACCTCGCTCCCCGCCGCGACCGGATCGACGACGACATCCGCACCCGGGCCGATGAGGTCACCGACCTCGACCTGGCGCGGGCCTTCGTGGCCGACCGGCTGGGTCGACCACCGGAGGAGGCCGAGACCACGTTGTTGGCGCAGGCCTTCGCCAGCGTGGCCGCCTCGCGCCGCGACGACGACCTCCTCCTGGTCGCCGCCCCGTCGAGCTCGTCGGGCCGCGGCGAGGTCCAGGAGGTCGGCGGGGCCGAGGGAGCGGTGGCGTGAGGCCACTGCGCCTGGAGGTCGAGGCCTTCGGGCCCTTCGCCGAGACCCAGGTCGTCGACTTCGACGCCCTCGGGGAGGCGGGCCTGTTCCTCATCTGCGGCCCGACCGGTGCGGGCAAGAGCTTCCTGCTCGACGCCATCTGCTTCGCCCTCTACGGCGAGACCGCCGGCGACCGTCCGCTGCCCCGGCTGCACTCCGACCACGCCCGTGACGTCACCCCCCGGGTCGAGCTCCGGTTCCGGCTGGGCGTCGACGAGTGGTGCGTCCGGCGCGAGGCGCCCCGGTGGCGGTCCAAGCGCGACGGCACCTCGACCCAGGCCCCGGCCAAGGCGGTGCTCGAGCGACGGGTGGCGGGCGGGATGGATGTGGTGGCCACCAAGGTCACCGACGTCAACAGCATCCTCGTCGATCGCCTGGGCCTGACCGTCGAGGAGCTCCGTCGCGTGGTGCTGCTGCCCCAGGGCCGCTTCGAGCAGGTGCTCCGGGCCACCTCGGCCCAGCGGGAGGACCTGCTGAAGTCCATCTTCGGGACCACGGTGTTCGAGGATGTCAGCCGGGTGCTCGACGAGGCCGCGCGCGACGAGGCCCGGGCCATCGACGAGGGCCACCACGAGCAGACCCGGCGCCGAGCCGCGGCCCGCGCCGAGCTCCGGCGGCTGGGCTCCGACCTGGCCCCGGCGACCATCGCAGAGGCCGGCCTCGAGGGCCTCCTCGGGGCTGCGACCGACGACACGGACAGCGACGGCGCCGCCCTCGCTCGGGCCGCCGAGGCGCTGCGGGAGGGGAGCAGGCGGGTCGCGGCGGCGGCCACCACCGCCGCGCAGGAGGCCGAGGCCACCGCGGCGCAGGCCCGGGCCCAGGCCGATCGGGCCCGTCTCTGGGAGCACCGACGGGCGCTGGTGGTGAAGCGCCGCCAGCTGGATGCCCGAGCCGAGGCCATCGCCGCCGACCGGTCGCGGGCGGCGGCAGCCGATCGAGCGGCCCGGGCCCAGCCCGCCCTCGAGACCGGCGCGAAGGCCCGCGCCGAGGCGAAACGGGCCGGTGCGACCTGTCACGCCGCGGCCACGGCCGTCGCCGACGCCTGGTCCTCCTGCTCGATCACCCTCCCCTCCCCGCTGCGGGGCCGGCCCCTCACCGTCGCCGAGCTCGAGACCGTCGAGCCCGACTGGCTCCGCCAGGCCGACCGCGCCGTCGCGCGGCGGTCGGCGGAGGTCGAGCAGGCGACCGAGGCCGTCACCGTGGCCGCCACTGCGATCGCCGCCGCCGAGGAGGCCACCACCGAGGCCGAGGCCCGCCGGGTCAGCGCCACGCGCTTCGCGGCCGCCGCCGAGGAGCTGGAGCGCAACCTGGTGGCGGCCCGGACTGCGGTGGGGGCCACGACCGCCGCCACCGCCCAGGTCGGGGGATGGCGGGAACAGGTCACGCTCCTCGCCCGCTGGAGCGCAGCGGCGCGCCGCCTGCCCGCCGCCGATGCCGCCGTGGACGAGGCCCGGGCCCACCTGGCCAACCGGCGCGACGCCGAGACCGATGCACGCGAGGCCCTCGTCGATGCCCGGGAGGCCGTGCTCGACGGCATCGCGGCCGAGCTGGCGGCGGGCCTGGACGAGGGCGAGGCCTGTCCAGTGTGCGGCTCCGAGGGCCACCCCCGCCCGGCCCGCCCGGTCCCGGGGGCGCCCACCCGTGCCGAGGTCGACGTGGCCGAGACCGCCGTCGAGGCGGCCACCGGGCAGAGGGACGCGGCCGCCTCCGAGCTCGATCGGGCCGTTGCCGCCCGGGAGCACGCCCGCGTCGACGCCGGCGATGCCGCCTCCGATCCCGCCCGCATCAACGGTCGCCTGGGAGAGGCGCGCGCCGGCCTGACCCGTGCGGAGGACGAGGTCGCGGCCGGACCCGAACGAGAGGCGGCGGTGGACGCGCTGGTGGCCGCCGTGGCCGAGGCTCGTCGCCTGGCCCAGACCGACTCCGCAAGGGCCACCCGTCTGGAAGCCGGCGTCGAGGGCCAGCGCGTTCAAGGGGCCGAGGCGTCCCAGGTCGCCGAGGCCGTGCTGGGCCCGGGGGCGGACCCGTCCTCGGCCCGCCGAGCCGCCGCCGGGCTCACCGCTCTGTCGGACGCGCTCGCCCTCCTGGGCCGGGCGCGGACGACCGCAGGGGAGGCCGAGGCTCGGGCCGCCCAGGCCGCCGCCGCGGCCGCGGCGGCCGTGGCCGACGCGGGCTTCGTCGACGCCGACGCGGCTCGGGGAGCCGCCCTTCCCGACGCTGAGGCCGCGGCCCTGGCCGAGAGCATCGAGCGTTGGGAGGCCGACGGGGCGCGAGTCGTCACCGAGCTGGCGCACCCCTCTCTGGCCGATCTCCCGGCCGAGGCGCCGGACCCGAGCGAGGCGGAGGCCGCCGCCACCACCGCCGAGGCCTGGTCGCGGGCCCTGGTCGAGGCCCGGGTCCGGCTGGGCTCAGCGGCCCGTCTGGTCGACGAGCTGGCGGCCGAGCACCACGCCGCGGCGGCGGCCCTGGCCGTGGCCGAGGCCGAGCACGCCGTGCGTCGGCGTCTGGCCGAGATCTGCTCCGGGCGCACCGGCGACCGCGTGTCGCTCCAGCGCTGGGTGCTGGCGGCCCACTTCGCCACCATCTGCGACCGGGCCAACCGGCGCCTGGCGGTCATGACCGACCAGCGCTACCAGCTGCGCGTCCACACCGGCGCGAGCCACGGAGCCCGCTCCGGGCTCGACCTCAGGGTCCACGACGCCCACAACGACCAGGAGCGAGAGGTCACCTCCCTCTCCGGCGGTGAGACCTTCCAGGCGTCACTCGCCCTCGCTCTCGGCGTGGCCGACGTGGTCGCCGAGCGCAGTGGCGGGGTCAACCTCGATGTCCTCTTCATCGACGAGGGCTTCGGCACCCTCGACCCCGATGCCCTGCACCTGGCGCTCGACGAGCTCGACCGGCTCCGAGCCGGAGGCCGCATGGTGGGCGTCATCAGCCACGTACCGGGCCTGCGAGAGCGCATCACCACAGGCATCGAGGTGCGTCGGGGTCGAGAAGGCTCCCAGATCCAGGTCGGTCTCGGCTCCGATCCCTGACCATCCGCCCATCCGCCCATCCGCCCGGCTGATCGGCCGACTGACCGGCTGAGCGCTCGGGGCGTCAGGCGGCAGGGTCGACCCGGGAGATGGTGCCGTCAAGGGACACGACGTAGAGCTCACCGTCGGCTCCGGTGTCGATGGAGACGACCTGGCCCACGGCGTCGTCGAGCACCGCTGACTCGGTCGTCACCCCGGCGTCGTCGAGGCGGATGGCGTTCAGCCCCGGCTTGCAGAAGTCGCCGAAGAGGTAGGCCCCGTCGAGGTCGGGGATGGCCGCGCCCCGGTACACGGGACCGCCGCTGACCGAGCACCAGCCGTCTCCGTGGGTCATCTCGAACACCGGACCGAGGGCAGGACCATTGCGGACCTCGCGGCTGTCGTTGAAGGTCGTCGTCCCCTCGAAGCGACTCCAACCCAGGTTGGTGCCCAAGATGTCGCCGGCCGGGATGCGGTCGATCTCCTCGACCTCGTCCTGGCCCACATCGGCGATCCAGAGGTCGCCGGTCGCCTGGTCGAAGCGCATGCGCCACGGGTTGCGCACGCCGGTCAGTGCCACCTCCGGGCGTCCGCCGCCGGAGGCGAAGGGGTTGTCGGCCGGGATGCCGTAGGGCTGCGCACCCGACGGGTTGGTGGGGTCGATGCGCAGCACCTTGCCGAGCAGCACATTGGGGTCCTGGGCCCGGTCGCCGGGATCGCCACCGCTGCCCCCGTCACCGAGCCCGATCCACAACAGGCCGGCGTCGTCGACGAGGATCTCGCCCCCGTTGTGGTTGCCGAAGGGCTGGTCGACCTCCAGGAGGTCGGTGCGCGAGCCGGCGTCGACGGTGTCGCCGGCCACCGCGTAGCTGGCCACGCGGGTCTCCCCCCGGGTGCCGCTGTGGTGCACGTACAGGGTCGAGCCGTCGGGCGAGAAGGCCAGGCCCAGCAGGCCCCGTTCCCCTCCGGACTGGGTGACGTCGGTGAGGTCGAGGGCCACCTCGGGGCGGGCGTCGGCTCCGGCCGCCGGGTCCACCACCAGGACCTGTCCGCCCTGCGTCGCCACGTACAGCCGGTCGGTGCCGGGCCGGGCGACGAGCTTGGTGGGACCATCGACCGAGGCCACCGGGGTGAGGGCCACCGCCACCTCGGCCAGAGGCCCCGGCTCGTCGGCCGGCGCCTCCTCCGTGGTCTCCACCGGTGGGGGAGCGGTGGTCTCGGCTGCGCTCTTGGGCGCATCGGAGGTCGGACGCGTGGTCGTGGTGGTGGACGGGGCGTCGGACCGGGCCGTGGTGGTGGGGGCCCGGCCCTCGACCTCCTGACCGGTGCCGGCGGGTTCGTCGGCCCCGCAGGCGGCGAGGAGCACCACGAGGGCGGTGCTGGCGGTGAGGAGGCGCCGGGTGCGGCGCGCGGACGAGGCGGGAGCTGGGGGACGCACGGGTCTCGTGGGGTCGGCGGCGGGGATCGGCGCGCGGGCCGACGCCGCAGCATCGCACCCGCGGCTCGCCCGACGGGGTCAGGCCGTGGGCCGTGGGGTCGCGGACGCCTCAGGCCCTGGCGTCAGCGGGTGTCGGGCGGGTGCCAGGGGCGGATCAACCCCTCCTGCACCACCGAGGCGACGAGGACCCCGGCCCGGTCGAAGAACAGGCCCCGGGCCAGACCCCGCCCCCCGGAGGCCGAGGGCGTGTCCTGGACGTAGAGGAGCCAGTCATCGGCCCGGAACGGCCGGTGGAACCACATGGCGTGATCGAGGCTGGCCATCATCACGTCCTGCTCGACGAACGAGCGTCCATGGGGGAGCAGGGTGGTGTCGAGCAGGGTCATGTCCGAGGCGTAGGTCACCACGCAGGTGTGGAGGACGGGATCGTCGGGCAGAGCCCCGTCGGCGCGGAGCCAGACCCGGCTGTGGGGCGGGAGGGGCTGGCGCTCGACCTGGGGGATCCAGTCCACGTGGCGGATGTCGATCGGTCGGGGCCGGTCCAGCCAGTCGACATCGTCCTCGCCCAACAGCGGCCGCCAGCGGCTGGCGAAGTCGGGCAGGCTCTCGGGGTCCGGGGTGTCGGGCGGCGGGGGGTCCTGGTGGTCGAAGCCCTCCTCGGGCACGTGGAACGACGCCGAGAGGTTGAAGATGGGCCGCCCGTGCTGGACGGCGACCACGCGGCGGGTGGTGAACGAGCGGCCGTCGCGGATGCGGTCGACCTCGTAAGATGTTGACCTCGATGACCTCCAGGTCGAGGACCTCGACGAGCTGGTCCACCGCGGTCTGCTGCACCGAGCCATCCTGGCACGGGCGCTCTCAGGGGCCCGGCTACTGTTAGGAGTGGTTCCGGCGCTAGGTTCACGCCTCGTGATCCTGACTCCTCGCGGGCTGCTCGAGCACAGTCGCACCGATGCCGGACGGCGGATGATCCGCTACGCAGCCACCTCCGGCATCGGGATCCTCGGCACCCAGGCCTTCCTGCTGTTCTTCTTCCAGGTCCTCGACTGGCAGCCGGTCCCGTCGAACCTCGCGGCCACCATGCTCATCTCGATCCCCGCCTTCCTGCTCAACAAGTACTGGGTGTGGGGCAAGTCCGGTCGGGCCCACATGCGGCGCGAGGTCATCCCCTTCTGGGTGTTCACCGTGGCGGGGTGGGGCCTGTCCACGGCGGCCGTCTACGTGGCGGCCGAGGCCACCACGCCCGACACCACCCTCCACACCGTGTCGGTGATGGCGGCCACCATCGCCGGCTTCGGTGTGCTCTGGGTGCTGAAGTACATCTTCCTCGACAAGATCATGTTCGGCGGCGACCAGCACACCCCCTACGACGCGGACTACGAGCGCGAGGAGGCCGTGGTCGAGGCCCGCGCCGAGGCCTCCGAGGTCTGAGCCCCCTCGTCTCGGTCGCTCAGGCGGTGCGGGTGAGGATGCGCAGCGAGCCTGTCGCGCTCCGCTCGGTGAAGCGACCCGACATCAGGGCGGGCCGGTAGATCTCCTCGTAGGGAGGGCGACCCCCGTCGGCGGGGTCGGGGAAGACGTCGTGGATGGCCAGGGTGCCGCCGGGGGCCACGTGGCCGGCCCAGCCCTCGTAGTCGCGCCGGGCCGGCTCCCGGCCGTGGCCACCGTCGATGAAGCACAGGGCCAGGGGCGTGGACCAGATGCGGGCCACGGCTGGTGACTGGCCCACGGCCGCCACCACGTGGTCCTCCAACCCGGCGTCGAACACGGCCCGGCGGAACCAGGGCAGGGTGTCCATGCGCCCGATCTCGGCGTCGACCAGGTCGGGCTCGTGGTGCT
Source organism: Acidimicrobiales bacterium (assembly GCA_038233075.1). Classification (GTDB taxonomy): domain Bacteria; phylum Actinomycetota; class Acidimicrobiia; order Acidimicrobiales; family Iamiaceae; genus Iamia. The sequence goes on along the minus strand of JBBSMQ010000039.1, from coordinate 24,420 downwards.
CCCAGCTTGCCTGGTTCTCCTCCGAGCCCCGGTGGTGGTCGACGGCGAGCAGGGTGGTGCGACAGGCCCGGGCCGCGGCTGCGAGCCAGATGGTGGAGCGGCCGCAGTAGGACCCGACCTCCGCGAAGGGGGCGCCGGGCACCGCCGCCCCGGCCTCCAGGGCCGCGGTGTAAAGGGCGTCGCCCTCGTCGGGAGGCATGAAGCCCCGTGCCGCCAAGGCGTGGGCCCGGACCTCGGGATCGAGCGAGGCATCGGCCACGGCCCCGGATCTTACGCGGGGCCCGACGCCCTGATCGATCCCAGCCGCACCAGCGCGGCGACGGTCTGCGGTGGCGCCGGGGTCACGCCGTGGGCGTGTAGCCGGGTCGGCCGGCGGCGTCCCACTCCTCCCAGAAGGCGAGGAACTCCTCGCCCAGGAACGGGTCGTCGTCGCGCGGAGGGCGATGCCACCGCGGCGGATCGTCCAGTCCCACGGTGCCAGCTCCACGGCCCGGGCCAGGTGGGCGGCCGCCGCGTCGGGGTGGCCCTCGCCGTGGAGCCAGGCCCCGAGCCGGCGCTCGGCGAGGGCCCGCTGCTCCTCGGGGGAGCGGACGGGGGTGGCCGGGCCGTCGGGGACCTCGCCCTCGCGCACCCAGCGCCGCAGCGCGTCGTGGTGGGTGGCCGAGTCGATCTCGGTGAGGTCGGCGAACTGGTCGTCGCCGGGGGCGATGGTGGGCGCCTTGACCACCGTGCCGTCCTCGTCGACCCACACCACGCTGGGCACGTTGGTGATGCCGTAGCGCTCGGCGGTGACGTGGGCGGTGTCGACCACGACCGGGTAGTCGGGATCGGCGGCCTCGATCCAGGGGCGGGCGTCGTCGGCCAACGCGTCGAGGGCCACCGAGGGCGCCGTCGACGGCCTCGACCTGGTCCACCTCCAATGCCACATCGGGACCGATTCGGTCGGGTGGGCGCGACGGGGGGCACGGGTCGTGGGCCTCGACTTCTCGCCCACGGCGCTGCGGGCCGCAGCCGAGCTCTCCACCGCCTGCGGGCTGGACGTGGAGTGGGTGGAGGCCGATGTCGACGACGCCCCTGCTGCCCTCGGCCACCGCACCTTCGACGTCGTCTACACCGGCGTCGGTGCCCTCGGATGGCTGCCTGACCTGGATCGGTGGGCCGGGGTGGTGCACGCCCTGCTGCGAGCGGGCGGGGTCCTCTACCTCTACGAGCTGCACCCCATGTGGGTGCGCTCGTCGAGGACGGCCGGACGGTCACGCAGCGCGCCATCGGCGCGGCCTTCGAGCGATGGGACGAGCCCGGCCGGGTCAGCTACGCCGCCCCCGACCAGCCCCTCGAGCAGAGCGCAGGCTGGGAGCGGGTGCACGCCCTCTCCGAGGTGATCTCGTCTCTGCTGGGGGTCGGCCTGGAGATCGAGCTGGTCCACGAGTTCGACGCCACCCCGGCGCCCACGCCCTGGCTGCACCGAGGGGACGACGGCCTCTACCGCTTCCCTGACGACCTCCCCGCCTTCCCGGTGAGCTACTCGATCCGGGCCCGGCGTCGCCTCCTGACCTGAGCCCTCGGGAGGTGGGCCCCGACCTGAGCTGTCGGGTCAGATGGAGCGGCCGGCGGCTTCCCAGTACTCATCCTTCAGCAGGCGCTTGTAGAGCTTCCCGGTGGGGTGGCGGGGCAGGTCGGGACGGAAGTCGACGGTGCGGGGGCACTTCACGTCGGCCAGGCGCTCCCGGCAGTAGGCGATGAGCTCACGTTCGAGGTCGGGCCCGGCGTCGGCCATGTCGGCCGGCTGGACGACGGCCTTGACCGCCTCGCCGAAGTCGTCGTCGGGCACCCCGAAGACGGCCACGTCGGCCACCTGGGGGTGCAGTGCCATGGCGTTCTCCGCCTCCTGCGGGTACACGTTCACCCCGCCGGTGATGATCATGTACGCCTTGCGGTCGGTGAGGTAGAGGAAGCCGTCCTCGTCGAGCCGGCCCACGTCGCCGAGCGTGCTCCACCCCTGCGGGTGGCGGGAGGCCGCGGTCTTCTCCGGGTCGTTGTGGTACCGGAAGGTGGCCTCGCTCTCGAACCAGATGGTGCCGGGCTCGCCCAGGGGCAGCTCCTTGCCGTCGTCATCGGTGATGTGGAGCCCGCCCAGCAGGTTGCGGCCCACGGTGCCGGGGTGGGCCAGCCAGTCCTCGCTGTTGCAGTAGACGAAGCCGTTGCCCTCGGTGCCCGCGTAGTACTCGTGGATGACCGGTCCGAACCAGTCGATCATCCGGCGCTTGACCTCGATCGGGCAGGGGGCGGCGGCGTGGAACATGACCTCCATGGACGAGACGTCCCGGTCCTGACGCTCCTCCTCGGGCAGCTTGAGCATGCGGATGAACATGGTGGGCACCCATTGGCTGTGGGTGATGCGGTGCTCCTCGATGAGCCGGAGCGCCTCGGAAGGGTCGAAGTGCTCCATCACCACCGCGGTGCCGCCGACCCGGTGGACGCCCATGGTGAAGCGCAGCGGGGCGGCGTGGTACAGCGGCGCCGGGTTCAGGTAGGTCATGTCCGGACCCCAGCCGAGCAGGCCCTCGGCCACCAGGCTGAGGGCGGGCTTGGTGCCGAGCGGCGCTTCGGGGCGGGGCACCTTCACGCCCTTGGGCCGGCCCGTGGTGCCCGAGGAGTAGAGCATGTCCATGCCCTCCTCCCGGTCGGGGGCGGGATCAGGGGAGGCCGCATCGACGGCCGCCTCGTAGCTGTCGAAGCCCTCGACGGTGCCGTCGAGCATGAGCCGGGCGGTCACCTTCGGCGTGTCGACGATGGTGCCGGCCGCCAGGTCGGCGAGGGCGTGAGAGGAGATGAACGCCGCCGCCCCGCAGTCGTCGATGATGTAGCTCAGCTCCGACGGCGTGAGCCGGGTGCTGGCCGCCGTGTAGTAGAGCCCGGCGTAGTGGCAGCCCCAGGCCACCTCGAGGAACCGCAGTTGGTTCTCGATGCAGAAGGCGACGTGGTCGCCGGGGCCCAGGCCGAGGGCGGCGAGCACATTGGCCAGCCTGGTGGCCCGTTCGTCCAGCTCGGCGTAGGTGAGCTGGTCGCCGGTGCCGGCCATGACGATGGCGGCCTTGTCCGGCGTGGTCTGGGCGATGGCTCCGGGAAACGACATGGTGCGAAACTACCCAACCCCCACCCCCCGTTCTCGCGACGGAAGCGACACACATTCGTATCGGCGCCGTCGCGAGAAGGGGGAAGGGGCCACTCTCGGCCTCGCTGTCACAGGGGGTCGGCAGCATGGAGCGATGAGGCTCGACACGACCATCGACGAACTGGCCGCCCAGCAGCACTCGCTCGTGGCCACATGGCAGCTGCGGGCGCTGGGCGGCCTGAGCCGCTCGCCCTCGCCCTCGCCTCGTTCTCGCGATGGATCCGACACAGATGCGTGTCGTATCCATCGCGAGAAGGGGTCAGAGGAGGTGGCGTTCGATCCAGGCGGCGACGCCGTCCTCCGCGTTGGTGGCGGTGACCTCGTCGGCCGCCTCGACCACCGAGGGGTGGGCGTCGGCCACGGCCACGCCGGTGCCGGCCCAGGCCAGCATGGCCAGGTCGTTGCGGGCGTCGCCGAAGGCCACGACCCGCTCCGAGGAGATGCCGCGCTCCTCGCACAGAGCGGCCAGGGTGGTGGCCTTGGTGACCCCCGGGGCCGATACCTCGACCAGCTGGAGGCCGCCGGACGCGGTGACCTCCCCCAGGTCGCCTATGGCTTCGGTGGCGGCGTCGATGTAGGCGTCGCCCTCGGTGCCGGGCACCTTGAGCAGGATCTTGGCCGCAGGGTGGGCCACCAGCTCGTGGGCCGGTCCGACGGACTGCGCCGCCCCCCGGGGCACTCGTTCGTGCCAGGCCGCCTCCATGCCCACCCCGTCGGCGAACTCGACGGCCATCATCCCGTCGGGATGCAGAGCCTGGAGCCGGGCCACGACCTCCGCCCCGGCTTCGGGGCTGAGGGTGTGCTCGGTCACCACCTCGCCGGTGGCCAGGTCGACCACGAGGGCACCGTTGGAGCAGATGGCCAGACCCGGGCCCAGGTCGAGGTCCACGACCCACCGGGGCGGCCGTCCGGTGACCGCCACCAGGTCGATGCCCCGACCCCGCATCCGATCGAGGGTGGCCTTGGTCCGCTCCGACAGGCCGCCCGGGCCGCCGCCAGGTGTGTCCCCGCTCTGCCCGGCCAGCCGTCGAGCGTGCGGCGGCGCCAGCAGCGTTCCGTCCAGGTCCGACGCCACCAGCGCCACCCGCCGGCCGATCGCGGCCCCTTCCCCGTCAACCGTCATGTCGCACCAGGCCCACCATGACAGAGGACGGAGGCACCCAGTGAACCCTCCGACCTCATCAGCCGAGATGGTGGCCAGCGGACTGACGCGACCAGGGTTGTGAGCGTCTCGGCCGGACCGTCAGCGCGCTGCCGATGTGGTCGGCCGCGAGCACCGGAGACGAGTGAGTCGATCGCCCATCGTCGATGCAGAGCCCGGCGTGGCCGCTGGGGGTCTGGCGGCGAGGAGGAAGCAGCACAGAGTGTGTGTGGTTTGGCCGCGAACGTCGGCTGCGGAATGGGTCGATCACTCGTGGTCGATGCAGAGCCCGGCGCAGCCGCTGGGGTCTGGGGGCGCAGCCCCCAAGGGAAGCGAGCCGGTCCAGCTTGCTGGTCGGCGAGCCTAAGGGCGAGCGCAGCGAGCACGACCGGCTCGTCGGAGTGGAGCGAGCGTCAGCGAGCGAACGATGACGAAGTGATCATGCCGGCACCGTCAGTGCCGGCAGGAGGGCGTCGTGGTCGACGAAGAGCGACGAGGCGGGCCCGGAGCCGTCGAGGGCGTCGGCGGCGAGGATCAGCGCGGCGGCGGTGTAGGTCGACTGCTCGCCGCCGGGGTAGTGGACCGCCTCGGGGAACACCGTCCCCGTCCAGTAGCGGCCGCCGGGCTCGCGGTACTGCTGGGCCCAGCCGAACAGGGCGTGGGCGGTGGCCCGGTCGCCGGCGGCCAGGTAGGCCATGGCGCACTCGCAGGTCTCGGCCACGGTGACCCAGGGTCGATCCGAGACGCAGCGCACGCCCCGGTCCTCCATGAAGAAGGCGTCTCGGCGCTTGGCCAGTCGGTCGCGCCCGAGCTCGCCGGTGAGGGCGCCGCAGAGCACCGGGTAGTACCAGTCCATGGCCCAGCGGTGCTTGGGGGCGAAGGCGTCGGGCTCGGTCTGGATGAGGTGGGCCAGGCGGCTGGCGGCGGCGAGCCAGCCGGGACGCTCGTGACCGAGCTCGTCAGCGATGGCCGCCGCGCACCGGAGGCTGTGGCAGATGCTCGATGATCCGGTGAGCAGGGCGAAGGACCAGGGCGTGCCGTCGGCGTGGCGGGCCCAGAGGATCTCGCCTCGCTCGGTCTGGAGGTCGAGCACGAAGCCGATGGCGCTCTCCACCACCGGCCAGAGGGCCTCGAGGAAGCCCCGGTCACCGGTCAGCAGCCAGTGGTGCCACGCGCCGGTGGCGACGTAGGCGATGACGTTGGCGTCGAGCTTGTCCTGCTCGACACCGTCCTCCAGGTAGTACTGGTGCCAGGACCCGTCGGGTCGTTGGAGGTCGACGAGCCACTGGTAGGCGGCCTCGGCCTCGGTGATCCGTCCGCCGAGGGCCAGGGCCATGGCGGCCTCCACGTGGTTCCAGGGGTCGGCGTGACCGCCGGGGAACCACGGCACCATCCCGCTGGGGAGCTGCCACTCGGCGATGGCGTCGACTGTCTCCTGCACCTGGCCGGAGGTGACCAGGCCGACGACGCCAGGGGTGGGGTGCCGGGCCGTCACACCAGGACCTCGGCGGCGAGGCTGGCATCGGCCGGGCTGACGGTGTCCGCGACGGTCTCCGGCGGGGTGCTGCGTCGGAGGCGAGGGCGGGCGTAGACGACGAGGCTCTTGCCCAGCACCGGGTCGAGCACCCTCTCGGCCCACCGGGTGGGGCGCGGGGCCTTGGTGATGTCCCACACGAGCAGGCGGTGGTAGGCGCGCACGAGGGGGTGGTCGTCGTTGGTCGGCCCCACCGCGCACTTGAGCCACCAGTAGGGCGAGTGCAGGGCGTGGGCGCGGTGGCTGTCGCCGGGGCGGAACCCGGCGTCGCGCAGGCTCTGGCGCAGACCGGCTTCGGTGAAGATCCGGATGTGGCCGCCCTCGACGTAGGGGGCGTGGTACTCGTCGGAGAGCTTCCAGCACACCACCTCGGGCAGGTGGGAGGGGACCGTGGCCGCGAGGACGCCGTCGTCCTTCAGCACGCGGCGCAGCTCCCGGAGGGCGGCGGCCTCGTCGGGGATGTGCTCGAGGACCTCCGAGCAGATGATGCGGTCGAAGGTGGCGTCGGGGAAGGGCAGGCAGGTGCCATCGCCGTTCACCGCGGTGCCGAGCTGCACCCCGCCGGAGGGCAGGGCACCGAGGAGGGTGCGCACCTCGGGCAGCTCGTCGAAGCCGTGGTCGAGGGCGACGACGCGCGCGCCCCGCTTGAAGGCCTCGAAGGCGTGGCGGCCGGCGCCCGCGCCCATGTCGAGGACGAGGTGACCCGGCTCCAGCCCCAACCGTTCGTAGTCCACGGTCAGCACGGCGCGTCAACCCCGGGGTCGGGCGGGTCGGTCACGGGCTGAGGATGCTCGGTGTCGACGGTCAGCACGGCGTCGTCACCCTGCGATGGGTCGCGACGGGGTGTGTCGTGTGCCGGCACCGCTCAACGGTCCTCGGCTAGGAGGACGCGGTACTGCTCGACGGTCCGGGTCGCGGTGTTGCGCCAGCTCCACTGCGACTCGACCCGGGCCCGTCCCGCCGACCCGATGGACTCACGCAGGTCGGGGCGGTCGAGGGCCCACACGATCTTGGCGGCCAGGGCTTCGCTGTCGCCGGGCTCGACGAGGAGGGCGGTGTCGCCGTCGGCACCCACCACCTCGGGGAGGGCGCCGCCGGTCGTGGCCACCACCGGGGTCCCGCAGCTCATGGCCTCGATGGCCGGCAGTGAGAAGCCCTCGTAGAGCGAGGGCACGACGGCCAGCTCGGCCTCGTTGTAGAGCTCGACGATGCGCCGGTCGGTGACGCCGGTGACGAACTCGACCTGGTCGGTGAGGCCCAACCGGTCGATGGTGTCGGCCGATCGACCGCCCTCCTTCTTCCGTCCGATCACGGTGAGGTGGAGCTCGGGCCGCTCGACCCGCAGCTTGGCCAGGGCCTCCAGCAGGTAGCTCAGGCCCTTCATGGCCACGTCGGCGCTGGCGGTGGTGATGAGGTGCCCCGGTCGCCGGGCCACCTCCGGCAGCGGCCGGAAGAGGGCGGGGTCGACGCCGACGGGGACGACGTGCATGCGGTCGCGGTCGACCTTGTGGTCCCGTGCGATGTCCTCGAAGGAGTTGGAGGACACGGTGATGACCCGCTTCAGCCGCCGGGCCACCTCGGTCTGCATCCGGGTGAAGCCGTACCACCGTGACAGCGTGAGGCGCTTGAAGAGGCTGGTGGCGTGGGCGATCTCCAGCTGCCGATCGACGGTGATCGGGTGGTGGATGGTGGCGATCACCGGTAGGCCGGCGACGCGCTGCAGCGCGAGGACGCCCCAGCCCAGGCTCTGGTTGTCGTGGACGAGGTCGAACTCGTCGCGGCGAGCGTTGACGGCCTGGAAGGCCCGCACGGAGAAGGCCAGCGGTTCGGGGAAGGTGCCGGAGGAGAAGGCACTGGCCTCGACCCAGTCGGCCAGGCTCTTCAGCTCCCAGACCCCCGGCATGCGCATCGGGAAGTAGTCGTTGTAGATGTCGAGGCTGGCGAGGCGGTGCAGCGGCACCCGCTCATCGACCTCCGGGTAGGGCTGGCCCGAGAACACCTCGACGTGGTGCCCGAGATCGACCAGCGCCTTGGCCAGGTGCCGGATGTAGATCCCCTGGCCCCCGATGTGGGGCTTGCCCCGGTAGGTGAGCAGGGCGATCCGCAGCGGTCGGTCGTCGGTCGCCATGAGCGGGCCAGCCTTCCCCCTGGTCGACCACCCGGTCAAACGTGTGGCCGCCCGAGCCGAGGTGGGCACGAGGCGGCGTCGCCCGGCGGGGCCTGGTTCACCCGATCAGCCGGCCCACGCCGTAGATCAGAAGGCCGACCAGCCCGCCCACCACCGTCCCGTTGATGCGGATGAACTGGAGGTCGCGGCCCACCTGGAGCTCGATGCGGTTCGTGGCCTCGCCGGGGTCCCAGCGAGCGACGGTCGAGGCGATGACCTCGCTCACCTCGCCCCGCGACCGCTCCACCACCTCGACCGCGGTGGTGGTCACCCACGTGTCGACCCGCCGCTGCAGCGTCGGGTCGTCGCGCAGCCGGGCGCCGAGGGAGCGCACCGTCTCGGCCAGGCGACGACGCAGGTCGGAGTCGGGGTCGGCCGCGTGGTCGAGCAGGGCCTCCTTGAGGTCGGCCCACATCGTCGCCGACCACTGGCGCAGGGCCGGGTGGTCGAGCAGCTCCTCCTTCAGCTGATCGGCCCGGGCCCGCATGGCAGGGGAGCGGGCCAGGTCGTCGGACAGCCGCCGCACCCTGTCGTCGAGGGTCCCCCGCATCGGGTGGTCCGGGTCTTCGGCCACCTCACGCAGGAAGCGCTGCACACCCTTGTGGACCCGGGTGAAGATGCGGTCGTCGACCCGGCTCGGGAGCCAGCGGGGCGTCTCCTCCTCCAGCCGGCGCCGGAGCAGGTCCTCGTTCTCGTCGACCGCCTCGGCCACCTTGCCCAGCACGACCGACAGGACCTCCTGGTGGCGGCCGTCGGCCACGGCCAGGTCGATCCCCCGGGCCAGCACCGGACCGGCCTCGATGGCCCGCACCCGCTGGGCGATCGCCGTCTCCAGCGCGTCCTGCACATCGTCGTCGCGGAGGGTGTCGAGGGTGGACCGGAGCACGCCGGCGGCCTGGTCCGCCACCTGGTCTGCGTGGGCCGGCTCGGCCAGCCAGGCACCGAGCCGTGCTCCCAGCGAGACGTTGGCCAGGCGCTCCTCGACGACCGATCGAGTGAGGAAGTTCTCCTGGACGAAGGTGCCCAAGCCCCGGCCGATGTCGTCCTTGCGCGACGGGATGATGGCGGTGTGGGGGATGGGCAGCCCGAGCGGGTGCCGGAACAGGGCCGTGACCGCGAACCAGTCGGCCACCGCGCCGACCATGGCTGCCTCCGCGGTGGCCCGGACGAACCCGAGCCAGGGCGTGCCCTCCTCCAGGATCCGGGTCACGAGGAACACCGCGGTGGCGGCCAGGAGGAAGCCCGTGGCGGTGCGCTTCATGCGCCGCAGGTCGGACCGGCGGCGATCGGTGTCGGCCCCGATCGGTGGGGTGGTGACACCCGAAGGGGAGGAGGCGGCATGGGGCTGGGGAGCCGGACGGGTGGCGGCCGGAGCGAGGGCATCTGGTGCCATGGGCGCAGCCTCCCACCTGGACCGGGCGGACCCGACCGCCGGTCAGGCGGAGTCGAGGTCCGCGGCCCCGCGAGGTCCGACGGCGATCTTCCTACGCTGGGGCGATGGCAGTCGTGCGGCGTCGCAGGCGACCGTGAGGGCGCTGGTCCAGCGGGTGCGGTCGGCTGCGGTCACCGTGGCCGGTGAGGAGGTGGGCGCCATCGGTGCCGGGCTGTGTGCCTTCGTGGGGGTCACCCACACCGACGGCGTCGCCGAGGCCGAGCGCCTGGCCGACAAGCTCTGGCACCTGCGGATCTTCGCCGACCCGGCCGATCCCGAGACCCGGATGGACGCCCCCGTCGCGACGGCGGGTGGCCAGGTGCTCGTCGTCTCGCAGTTCACCCTCGACGGCGACACCCGCCGGGGCCGGCGACCGTCGTGGGTCGACGCCGCTCGTCCCGAGCACGCCGAGCCGCTGGTCGACGCGGTGGTGGCCAACCTCCGCGCCCACGGCGCCGACGTGGCCACCGGCCGGTTCCGGGCCGACATGGATGTCGCCCTGGTCAACGACGGGCCCGTCACCCTCCTCCTCGAGGTCTGACCCTCGTCGCACCCAGTCGAAGAGGTGCGGCGCGGGGTCAGGTCTCCGTCGAGGCGGGTGTGGGCCGGGCCGTCGACCGGCGGGACCGGACCTCGGGGACAGCACGGGCGGCGATGAGCAGGGCGACGGCCAGGACGATGGTGGGCCACACCCCCCATCGCAGATAGAGCGTGCGCCCCTCCCGCAGGGGGATGGCCCGCTCCTCGACCCGCCGCTCGCTCACCGCGCTGCGCTGGTGCACGTCGCCCGATGGGGAGACGAAGGCGCTGAACCCCGTCGGCGCGGCCTGGACCTCCCACCGGCCCGTCTCGATGGCCCGCAGCCGGCTGAAGCCGACCTGCTGGGTCTGCACCTGGGTGCCGGGGTAGCTCGACCCGTTGGTGGGGTTGAGCAGGAGCTCCCCGACCTGGCCGCGACCGTTGATGGCATCCCGGCCCCGGTCGCCGAAGAACACCTCCCAGGAGATCAGGATGCCGACCCGTCCCGCCGGCGTGTCGAGGGTGTTGGTCTCCGTGCCGGCGATGGCGTCCTTGGACGGCAGGGCGTCGCCGGCCAGACCCTCGAGCACGTCCCGGCCCGGGACGTACTCCCCGAAGGGGACCCGGCGGACCTTCTCGTAGCGGCCGATCACCGTCCCGTCCCGGTCGTAGACGATGGACGAGTTGCGGAACCGGTCCGGGCCCTCGCCCTCCACCGCCCCCACCACCAGGGTGGTGTCGAGGCGGCGGGCCAGGTCGGCCAGCTCCTGGCCCTCGATGGCGTCGGCGAGGGCGCCATCCACGTTCACCACGTTCTCGGGCCACACCGTGAGATCGGTGCCCACCGGGACGGCGGCGGAGGCATCCAGGTGGGCCAGGAACACCTCGCGGTCGTCGGTCTCGGCGTCCACCGTGCCCTGCTCGCCCCCGCCCTGCACGTAGGCCACGCTGATGACCCGGTCGGTCTCCTGCCCGCGGGGGGCGAGGGCGGCCGCGCCCACCACCGCGACCACGACGAGCAGGCCGGCCGCGGCCGGGCGCCAGGCCCGCTGGGACGCCGCGCTCAGGGCCACGCCGCCGACCACCGTCAGCAGACCGACGAGCAGGACCCCGCCCACGCGGGCCGTCCCCGCCAGGGGGCCCGCGACCTGGCCCACGGCCAGCTCGGAGAGAGGGACGCCGCCGAAGGGCCAGCGCCCCTTGACCGCTTCGAAGAGCACCCACGCCCCGGGCAGGGCCACCCAGCGCCACCGAGTCGATGGCACCGCGACCCCCGCGACGCCGAGGAAGCAGGCGAAGCCGAGCACCTCGACCACGTAGCCCGGCGGGGTGAAGGCGTACATCCACGCCGTCGACGGGGCCAGCAGGCCGAAGCCGGTGAGCCAGGCCCGCCGGAACCGGGCCCCGGCGCCGGCGCCATCGAGCGACCGGTCGAGCAGGGCGATGCCCACGAAGGCCAGGGGCCACCAGCCCCACGGTGGGAGGGAGAAGGCGAGGAGGAGGCCGGCGATCAGGGCGGCGGCAGGACGCCCGGCCCGAGCGAGCGGTGACGATCGGTCCCGCCCGCTCGCACCTACGTCGCTGCGTTCCTCGGAGACGACGCCGGCCCCGGAGTCCCGGCCGGAAACGGAGCCCGGAGAGGGAGCGGTCTGCTCGGTCATCGGGGGGAGTCTGCTCCACGGCCAGCGCCGAACCCGACCACCAGATCCTCATTCGCTGGCGGGACCGGCGAAGCGCCGGTGCCGGTCGCTTGCGTCCCGCTGCGCTCAGGCCACGGTGGCGGTGGTGAAGGTCGAGTCGAAGCGCTTGCACCAGACCGACACGGCCTCGATCGCCTCGGGGTCCACGTCGGCGGGGATCTCGTAGTTCTGGCTCCCCTGGTTGCCCTTGAGCTGGCCCAGCTCGATGCGCTCGCCCCCGACGTAGACCACGGCGTAGAGGTCGGGGCCGTTCTCGGTGGCGAAGTCGTCCTCGAAGCGGACCACCGCCTGGTTGCCGTCGGTGTAGATGTGCGTCGTGCCCCGGCCGGAGTGGTTCTCGGGGGAGAAGCCGCCCCGTGCGACCAGGCGGATGGCCGGCTCGGTGGGTGGGGGAGGAGGAGGCGTGGTCGGAGGTGCCGTCGTCTCGGGGACCTCGGCCTCAGGAACGGCCTCGGCCTCGGGCCCGGAGTCGACCGGGGCGGGAGCAGTCGAGGGCGCGGGGGCCGGTTCGGTGGCTTCGGGCTCAGTGCTCGGCGTGGAGGGCGCGGCGCCGTCGTCGGGCGCCACCGCACCGGACGCGAACTCGAAGCCCTCCTCGTCGACCTTCTCGTCGATGAACAGCGTGTGCACGCCGAACACCCCGAAGGCCAGGAACCCGATGACGAGCAGTCCCAGCACCCCACCTCCGATGAGCCATGGCTTCCGTGCGCGTCCCTCGGCGGGCGTCTCGGGCTGGCTGTCTCGCGGGGGGCTCATGGGGGCCTCAGGGTGTGGAGTAGCCGAGGGTAGGTGTCCCGCGTCGCCGGGGGAGCGCCTGCGTCTCGACCGTCACCGGATGGTTAGGTCCACCGTCGAGAGGGCGGGACCACGGGGCCGGGCGCCACCCGGTCGCGGCCGCCGCGGCGACCGGATGGTGGACCGGCGGGGTCCGGACGTCGGCGCAGCCCGGGTCGCGGGTCAGGGATCGTGCGCCGCGAGCACCCGGGCCGCCGCGGCCTCGGCGCTGGCCACCGAGGCGGGGATACCCACGCCTCGCAGGTGCATGCCGGCTACGGCCACGGTGGGGGCGGCGGCGGCGAGGGCGGCCTCGACCTCGGCCACCCGGTCGAGGTGGCCGGGGCGGTACTGCGGGAAGGCCTGGGGCCAGCGCGCCACCTCGACCTCGGTGGGACTGTCGGTGAGGGCGAGCAGGGCGGTGAGGTCATCCACCACGAGGGCGGCCAGGTCGGCGTCATCGAGGCCGAGGGCCGCCTGGTCGTCGTCGCGGCCGACCGCGGCTCGGATCACGACGGTGCCGTCACCCCGCTCCGGCGCCAGGTGATCCCACTTGGACGACGCCCAGGAGCAGGCGGTGACCGCCCTCCCCTCGGCGCGGGGCACGAGCACCCCACTGCCCTCGACCGACCGACCGATCGCGCCGGGAAGGACCGCGACCCGCATGAACGCGACCGACACGTGCTCGACCGCGGCCAGGTGGGTCGCGGCACGGGGGGCCAGGTCACGGAGGACCTCGGCGGCGGCGTGTCCGGGCGTGGCCACCACCACCGCGTCGACGGTGAGGGCGTCGCCACTGGTCAGGGTCGCCGTGGGGCCCGGCTCCAGGTGGACCAGGCCGACGCCCAGGCGGACCTCGAGGCGTCCGGTGGCCCCAGCCGCGGCCGCCACCGCCGCGGGGAGGCGGCTCATGCCACCCGCGGGGGCGGCGAAGATCGGGGCATCGGGATCTGAGCCTGCCCGTCGGCCCGCGGCCACCTGGGCCCGGCACGCCTCGATGAGGCTGGGGTGGGTGGTGTCGCGACGGGCCCGGTCGAGCTGCGGGGTGACCGCGGCCAGGCTCTGTCGGGCCGTCGAGCCGGCGTTGATCCCCCCGACCAGCGGATCGACCAGGCGGGCCATGACCTCGGGGCCCAGCCGGGGCGCCAGGGCCTCGTCGATCGTCACATCGTGGTCGGGGAGGGGGGTGGCCGGGGTCGAGAGGTCGGTGCGGGCGCGGTCCAGGCCGTCATCGGTCAGCAGCTCGGACTCGGCGAGGGCGTGGAGGTCGATCGGCACCCCCAGGACCTGGGGTGGCAGCGGGTGGAGGTCGTCGCCGTGCCACACCAGGGCCTGGCGTCGGGCCGGGTGGACGAGGTCGTCACCCAGCCCCACGCGCCGGGCCAGGTCGAGTGCGGCCGGGGTCCGGATGAGGAAGGCGTCGGCGCCCTCGTCGACGGGGCGTCCCGCGAACGGCGAGGTGCGGATCATCCCGCCGAGGCGGTCCGAGGGCTCGACGAGGGTGACGTCGGCACCCCCCTCGACCAGGCGCAGGGTCGCGGCCAGGCCAGCGATCCCCCCGCCGGCGACCAGGACGCGCACGGAAAGCCTCAGGCGCCGAGGGCGTCGGCGGCGGCGACCACCCGGTCGGCGAGGGCGCCCATCACCGCCGGGTCGGCGTCCACGGTGCGGGTGCGGGAGAAGACCAGCCCCAGCTCATCGGCGACGCACTGGGCCTCGATGTCGAGGTCGTAGCCCACCTCTAGGTGATCGGTGACGAAGCCTTGGGGGCAGACGAGGACACCCTCGGCCCGACCAGTGGCGGCCAGGTCGCGGAGGACCTGGAGGATGTCGGGACCGCGCCACGGCTCAGGGGTGCGCCCGGCACTCTGCCAGGCCAGCCCCCAGCCCGCCCACGGGGCCAGACCCGCCCGACGGGCGATTGCCCGGGCGCTGGTGGCCAGCTGGGCGGGGTAGGGGTCGTCGACCAGGACCCGCTCCGGAAGGCTGTGGGCGGTGAACAGCACCTTGGTGGCCGCCGGCATGTCGGCCAGGGCCGTGGTCACCGCCTGGGAGCTGAAGTCGAGCCAGGCGGGCTCTTCGGCCCATGAGTCGATGGCGCGGTGACGACCACCGTGGCCCGTCACTGCCTCCTCCAGGCGACCCTGGTAGACGCCGACGCTGAACCCGGAGTAGTGCGGAGCCAGCACCAGACCCACCGCCCGGTCGACCCCGTCGGCCGCGAGGGTCGCGGCCGCGTCCTCCACGAACGGCGCTGCGTGCTTCTGGCCCAGGACCACGCGGAAGCGACTGGGCGCTCGCTCGTCCAGCGCGGCGGCGATGGCGGCGACCTGGTCGGCGGTGCGCCGGGCCAGCGAGGAGGTGCCACCCAGGGCCTGGTAGCGGCGGGTCAGGTCGGTCAGCTGCTCGGGCTCGGGGGGTCGGCCGCGGCGGATGTGGGTGTAGTACGGCTCGATGTCCTCGGGTGCGGCCGGCGTCCCGTAGGCCATCACCACAACGCCGACCGCCCTCATGAGGGGGCGGCGGTGCCGAGCAGCGACGGCTGGTCGTCGGCCCGGCCCTCCTCGTGGACCAGCTCCACCAGATGCGCGAGCACCTCGGGGTCGGTCTCGGGGAGGACCCCGTGGCCCAGGTTGAAGATGTGCCCGGGGTTGCCGTCGTTGCGCGCCAGCACGTCTCGGGCGCCGGCGGCGGCGGGGTCGTGACCGGCCACGACCAGGGCCGGGTCGAGGTTGCCCTGGAGGACCGCGTCGGGGCCGAGGCGGTCCCGGGCGGCATCGAGCGGGACCCGCCAGTCCACCCCGACGACGTCGGCCCCGGCCCGCTGCATGAGGCCGAGCAGCTCGCCGGTGGCGACGCCGAAGTGGATGCGGGGCACGCCCAGGTCGGCCACGCCGGCCAGCACTTTGGCGCTGGCGGGCAGGACGAAGCGCTCGTAGTCCGCGGGGGTCAGCGCCCCGGCCCACGAGTCGAACAGCTGCACCGCCGACGCCCCCGCCGCCACCTGGGCCCGGAGGCTGGCCAGCGCCTGGTCGGCGAGGCGGTCGACCAGCGCCTCCCACAGTCCGGGGTCGGTGTGCATGAGGGCCTTGGTGCGGGTCCAAGTGCGGGTCGGGGCACCCTCGACGAGGTAGCTGGCGACGGTGAAAGGAGCGCCGGCGAAGCCGATGAGGGGGACGTCACCCAGCTCGGGCACCAGGTTGGCCACCGTCTCCAGCACGTAGGGGAGGTCGAGGTCGGGCTCGAGGGGCCGCAGGCGGGTCAGGTCGTCGGCCGAGGCGAACGGGCGGTCGACCACGGGGCCGACGCCGGGGGTGATGTCGACGCCGAAGCCGATGGCGGCCACCGGGGTCACGATGTCGGAGTAGAGGATGGCGGCGTCGACGCCGTAGCGCCGCACGGGCTGCAGGGTGATCTCGGTGGCCACGTCGGGGATGCGGATGGCGTCGAGGATGCTGCCCTCACCCCGCACCTCCCGGTACTCGGGGAGCGAGCGACCGGCCTGGCGCATGAACCAGATCGGCACCGTGGGCCCCGGCTCGCCCCGACACGCGCGGAGGAAGGGAGCGTCGAGGGGTACGGCCACGGCGGCGAGGGTACCGGCCGTCCCCGGAGGGCATCCGATCGGGCGCCGAGTCGTGGCACCGGTGCAGCCACTACGATGTCCAGCCCTCGCCTGTGCCATCGGCGCAGGTCCGCGACGGACCTGGGGAGCCATCCTGCACCCGGAGCTCGAGGCCGAGCAGGCCTACATCGACTTCGCCTACGAGTGCCTGCTCGCGGCGCGGGAGCGGGCCAGCAGCCTGCAGACCATGGTCGAGGTCGGTCAAGGGGGGACCGAGCAGGCGCGCTTCGAGCGGGAGGTGATCTACGACAGCATCGCCCAGCGTCTCGGACAGCTGGAGCTGGGCGACGCCACGCTCTGCTTCGGGCGCATCGACACCGAGCCCGAGGCGAGCTCCCCGGAGCGGGTGAGCCCCCCGGAGGGAGGGACGGTCGCCGGCAACGGGCACCGGGTCGGGCACCCCGCCCCGCAGGCCAACGGTCACCGGGCGGTGTCGGCCGACGCCGGGACGCCGACCACCAACGGGACCAAGTCCTCGGGCGACGGCGTACGCCCGCCGGACGCTCCGGGTGGCGGCGAGGCCTTCTACATCGGTCGCGTGGCCGTGTCCGATGCCAACCAGGAGGTCGTGGTCGTCGACTGGCGGGCTCCGGTGGCCGAGCCCTTCTACCGGGCCACCGGACGTGCGCCGATGGGCCTGGCCCGGCGCCGCCACTTCGCCACCCGCGGCTCGCGCCTGCTCGGGATCGAGGACGAGCTGTTCGGTGATCGGGCCCTGGGCCTCGGCCGCGACGATGGGATCACCGGTCACGGTGCGCTGATCGCGGCCCTGGAGACGGCCCGCTCGGGGCGTCTGGGCGACATCGTCGCCACCATCCAGGGGGAGCAGGACGAGATCATCCGGGCCCCGATGCCCGGCGTCCTCGTCGTGCAGGGCGGGCCCGGGACGGGCAAGACGGTGGTGGCGCTGCACCGGGCCGCGTACCTGCTCTACACCCATCGGTTTCCGCTGGAGGACCAGGGAGTGCTGGTGGTCGGGCCCAACCGGCTGTTCCTCGGCTACATCGAGCAGGTGCTGCCCTCGCTCGGCGAGGCCGGGGTGGCGCTGGCGGTGCTCGCCGACCTGGTCGACACCGTCGGGGTGCGGGGTCGCGACGAGGCGCAGACGGCGCGGGTCAAGGGCGATGCCCGGATGGTGAAGGTGCTGGCCAAGGCCGTCCGCGACCGGAAGCGCCCGTTGCGCCGCGACCTGACCGTGGGCTACGGCCTGACCCGCCTGCGCGTCACCGTTCCGCAGTCCGAGCGGATCGTGGCCAACGCCCGCCGTCGAGCCCGCCATCACAACGGGGGGCGACGCTTCGTGGAGCAGGCGCTGTACGACACCCTGGCCGACAGCGGTCGCACCCCGCTCGACCCGACCGAGGTCCGCAGCCGGTTGCAGCGCACGCCCGAGGTCCGCGAGGCGCTGGAGCGGATGTGGCCGGTGCTCACCCCCGCCCAGCTGCTCCACGACCTCTTCGGTTCCCGCGCTCTGCTCGAGCTGGCCGGTCGCCGCCACCTGACCGGCGACGAGGTCGCGTCGCTGGTCCGCCCTCGCGCCGAGTCGGTCGAGGACGTGGTGTGGACCGTTGACGACGTCCCCCTCCTCGATGAGGCCCGCTCGCTCCTGGGCGCCACCCCGAGGGCGCGCCGCCACGGTGAGTCCGACGAGGTCCGCACCTACGGCCACATCATCGTGGACGAGGCCCAGGACCTCTCCCCGATGCAGCTGCGCATGCTGACCCGGCGGTCGCTGAACGGGTCCATGACCGTGGTGGGCGACATCGCCCAGTCGACCGGCGCCTGGGCCCACGCCTCGTGGGACGAGATCCTCGACCTGCTGCCGGCGCGTCGGCCGGCCCGTCGGGCCGAGCTCACCGTCGGCTACCGCATCCCCGGGCCCAACATGGACCTGGCCGCCCGGGTGCTGGCCGACGCCGCGCCGGAGATCACCCCGCCGCAGTCGGTCCGCCACGACGGCCGGCCGCCGCGGCTCGTCGCGGTGGGCCCCGAGGAGGATCTCGCCGGCCGCGCCGCCAAGCTCACGGCCGACGAGCTGGCGTCGGTCGGGACGGGGAACCTGGGGGTGGTGTGCCCCGGCTCCCTCCTCGATGATCTCAGCCGCGCCCTGTCGGCGGCCGGTGTCGACCACGGGGTGGCCCCGTCCCAGGGCCTGTCCCAGCAGGTGACAATCGTCCCCGTGGGGATGGTGAAGGGCCTCGAGCTCGACGCGACCGTGGTGGTGGAGCCCACCCTGGTGCTCGACGAGGAGCCCCAGGGGATGCGGTCGCTGTACGTCGCCCTCACCCGGGCCACCAAGCTGCTGAGCGTCGTGCACTCCCGTCCCCTGCCGGCGGCCATGGTGGTGGCGGGCGCCGAGGCCGCGACGTCGACCTGACCGACGTCGAGCGGGGGGCCCTCACCGGGTGGTGGTCCCCCTCCCCGAGACCCCTGGCCGGGTTCGCGTGGATGTCATGCTGACCGAGGCCGCTCGGCCTTCCCCGTCACCGTCCGAGGACCCATGACCAACCCACCCCCCTCGCCCGGCTCCTCGGACCCGACCCAGGCCATCCCGCCCACCCCCTACCCTCCGGCCGGCGGCTACGGCCCGCCCCCGGGCGGAGCGGTCGTCGCCCTCGCCGCCGTGGTCGTGGTCGCCCTGGTGGCAACGGGGGTGGGGGTGTTCCTGGTGACCCGCGATGGCGGCGAAGGTGCGGCGGGCCCGACCCGCTCGTCGACGGCGGCCACCAGCGTGGGCGGGGGTCCCGGCAGCGTGGGCGGGGGCCCCGGGTCGACGGCGGCGCGGAGCCCGACGCTCCCGCCACCGTCCACCGGCGCCGGTCCCGGGTCCACCACCGAGCCCGACGGCACCCTTCCCGACGGCACGCTCCCCGGCGGTGATGTCCTCGACCCCATCCCCGAGGACTTCCCGACGCCGGAGGGGGCCCGGCCCAGCCCCATCGGCCTCGAGGTCCCCGCGGCGGTCGAGGACGTCGCCGCCTTCTACGAGCAGGCCCTCGCCGGCGCCGGCTACACCGTCGCCGCCGACCCCGCCAGCCTGGACTCGACCCGGACGCTCGCAGTGGAGGGCGATGGCGTGACCGGCCGGCTCGTGATCACCGACCTGGCCACGCCCACCACCACCATGGTCGCCTGGGTCGCAGGTTGACGACGGCCCCTCGGTCGAGCTTGTGGAGCCGCGACGTGGTGGCCGGTGAGGCTCGGGGACGTCCTGTGTCCTGCGACGTCGAGGGCCGTCGATGACCGAGGTGGTGGTGCTAGGGGCGGGGCCGGCCGGGTTGGCGACGGCCTGGCGGGCGGCTCGGGCCGGCCACGAGGTCACCGTGCTGGAGGCGGCTGACCACGTAGGGGGGATGGCCGCCAGCACCACCTTGGCCGGCCTGCGCGTCGACCTCGGCAGTCACCGACTGCACCGCTCGACCGCCCCGGCGGTCCTGTCGGCGCTGCGAACCCTGCTGGGCGACGACCTCCAGGAGCGGCCCCGGCACGGGCGCATCAACCTGGCCGGGCGCTGGCTGTCGTTCCCCCTGCGCAGCACCGAGCTGCTGACCCGTCTGCCGCCTCGGGTCGCCGCCGGAGCTGCCCTGGACGCCGCCGCTGCGCCGTGGCGTCGGGCCCGGGGCGACACCTTCGCCGACGTGGTGAGTGCCGGGCTGGGTCCCACCGTCGCCGGTGCCTTCTACGACCCCTACATCCGCAAGATCTGGGGCGTCCCCCCGGACCGGCTGGCCGGCGACCTCGCTCGCCGTCGCGTCAGTGCCTCCGGACCGGCGGATGTGGCGCGGCGCCTCGTCCATCGCCGCGACGGCCGGGGCCGCACCTTCCTCTATCCGCAGGGCGGGTTCGGCCGCATCAGTGAGGTGCTGGCCGATGCCGCTGTCGACGCCGGGGCCACCCTCCGGTTGGGCACCGCGGTCGCCGCGGTCGCCCCTGGCCCCGACCGCGTGCAGGTGACCACCGCGGACCGTGTCGTCGAGGCCGACCGGGTGCTGTCCACCCTGCCTCTGACCGCGCTGGCCCGGATGACCACGCCGAGGCCACCGATCGACGTGGCCCTCGCGGCCGACGGGCTGGCCCACCGGGGGTTGGTGCTCGTCTACCTCGTCCTCGACCGGCAGCGCTGGACCGAGTTCGATGCCCACTACTTCCCCGACCTGGATGTACCGATGGCCCGCCTGAGCGAGCCCCGCAACTACCGCGACGACCCATCGGACCCGGCCGACGTGACGGTGCTGTGCGCCGAGGTCCCCTGCACGGTGGGCGATGCCACCTGGACCGCCGAGCCCGCCGACCTCGGCGGACAGGTGGCCGACAGCCTCGCCCGGCTGGGCCTGCCCGATGCCACCCCCGTCGCCACCGAGGTCCGGCGCCTGCCTCGCGTGTACCCGATCTACCACCCGGGCTTCGCGTGGGACCTCTCCCGCGTCGAGATGTGGCTGGCCGATCAGCCTCGGCTGGTCACCCTGGGCCGGCAGGGCCTCTTCGTCCCCGACAACACCCACCACGCCCTGGCCATGGGCTGGGCCGCAGCCTCGGCCCTCGGGAGCTCGACCGTCGGAGCGGGTGCCGACCGTGGCTGGGACGAGGAGGCGTGGTCTGCCGCCCTGGCCCGCTTCCGCACCCACGTCGTCGAGGACTGATCGGCACCCGGCGACGCCCCGCCTCTCCCATGCAACCTGCGGGCTCAGGTCGGGTCAGGCCGCCGATGTCGGCCGCAGGTTCGGGGTGGACCCGAGCGCGGCCGGCTGGACTGACGTCGTCGGCCAGGTCAGGAGGGGAGCGGGTTGGCGTCGGCGACGACCCGGACAGGTCGACGGGTTGGGTGGGCGCGCAGCTGCGCTCGCACGGCCGGGCCCACCCGGCGTAGGTAGGTGGGCAGGGAGATGAACGACGTGCCCTGCAGGCGAAAGCGGTAGGAGATCGACACCTCGGCGTAGCGAAAGCCCTTGGCCAGCAGGTCCAGCGTGAGCACCTGGGCGTAGTTGTAGTCGTGGATGATCGCGGCGGACCGGGCGGCGACGGGGGAGAGGGCGCGATAGCCGCTCTGGCCGTCGGTGAGCGGTACGCGGGCGAGGGCCCGGAGACCGAGGGTGAGGACCCGGTTGCCGAGGTGGCGGTGAACGCGCATCCGTCGGGGGCCGCCGAGGAACCGCGACCCGATGACGTAGTCGGCCCTCCCGGCCAGGACGGGGCGAACCAGGTCGTCCAGCTCCTCAGGTGCGTACTCCCCATCAGCGTCGCAGAAGGCCACGGCCGCCGGATCGAGCGCCACCGCCGCCGTCAGCCCGTGGCGGACGGCAGCGCCCAGGCCCTGGTTCCCGGGCAGGGTCTCGATCTGTGCCCCGGCCGCCTGCGCGCGGGTCGCAGTGGCATCGGTGGAGCCGTCGTCGACGACGATCACGCGGACGGGGTGACCGTCGACTTCGGCCGGTGCGCGCCGCACCACGAACCCGACGGTCGTCTCCTCGTCGAAGGCAGGGAGCACGAGGACGACGGGTCGGGGCTGGTCGTCCGTGCGGTTGCTCGTCGGAGGGCCTGTCGTCATGTAAGGCACACTTTACACACGATGAGTGGAGGTCGTACCCTCCAGATCCATGGGCCGCCTCCTCGCGTCGGCCGACCGCCCGAGGCCCGCGCACCGGTCGAGTCCGTCATTGGGCATCGTGGCCGTGGTCGTCGGCCTCGTCGTCGCCGCATGGGGGGCGCTGGGGATCCCGGTCCGAGCGACGGTTGGCGCTCGGACCACTGCTGATGAGCCGCAGTACCTCCTGACGGCCACCTCGCTGGCCGAGGACGGCTCGCTCGACATCTCCGACGAGCTCGCCGCTGGGCGATGGCGGGACTTCCACGAGAGCGAGCTCCCGACCCAGACCCAGCCCTTCGCCGACGGTCGCGAGGTCTCCCCCCACGACCCCTTGCTGCCGGTGCTGCTGGCCGTGCCCGTCGCTGTCGCCGGAGCGTCTGGCGCCAAGGCGTTCCTGGCCCTGCTGGGCGGGGTGCTGGCGGGGCTGCTGGTGTGGGTGGCCGTGCGCCGCTTCGGCGTGCGGGCCCTGCCGGCCGGGGTGGTGGTGGCCGCCTTCGCTCTGTCGCCCCCGCTGGCGGCCTACGCCACCCAGGTGTACCCGGAGCTTCCGGCCGCCCTCGCGGTTGCGGTGGCTGTCGCAGCCATCACCGGGCCTCTGCGTCGGGGTGGCGTGGCCCTCGCCGTGGTGGCGGTCGTAGCCCTGCCCTGGCTGGGCGTGAAGTACGCACCGGTGGCCATGGCCCTCGCGGCCACCCTGATCTGGCGCCTCGTCGTCCCCGCCGACGCGCTCGCTCGGCCGAGACCGTCGACCCGGGGCCACCGACGCGTCCGAGGCGAGCGGGACCATCTCCACCGCTCGGCCGCGGGCGTCGCTCGGGCCGGCGACCGTCGGGCGGGGTCGAACGTTGGACGCCTGAACGCCCCATTGGGTATCACCCGTCCAAGGAACGTGACCGATGAGCCGTCGTCTGGTGGCGGTGCAGCGGCCGCTCCCACGAGCTTTGGACGCCTGACCGCCCCAGCGGGCGTCAGCCGTCCAGAGAACCCGGCCCATGAGCAGGACCACCGGGCTGCGGCGATGGGAGCTGACCTCCGCGTCCTCGCCCGGCGGGCGGCGGTGCCGGCGGTGGGTCTGGTTGGCGCCGGCATCGCCTACCTCGCACTTCACCGGCTCTGGTACGGCGGATGGACGGTCTACGCCGCCGGTGACCACTTCGTCGGCGGCGAGCTCGACGTGGTGGGCGTCGACGCCGACTACCTGGGCCGCTCCCAGCGACTGGTCGGCCTGCTGGTCGACCGCGACTTCGGCCTGGCGGCGTGGGGCCCCGTCGTCCTGGTCGCAGTTGCCGCGCTGGGTGGCCTGGTGCGGCGCCGCTCCGACGGCTGGGGCGTGCTCTTGGTGCCCCTCCTTGCCGGGTGGCTCAACGCCACGTTCGTCGCCCTCACCATGCACGGCGTCTGGTGGCCGGGCCGCCAGGTGGTGGTCGTGCTCCCCTGTGCGGTCCTGGCCACGGCCTGGTGGGTCGACAGGATGGGCCGGCGCGCCCTGCTCGTGGTCGCCGCCCTGGGAGTGGCGGGCATGGCCTTGTGGGCGACGCTGCTCTGGCAGGAGGCCTTCGCGGGCTGGGCGTTGATCATCGATGTCGATCGCTGGGCCAACCCCCTTGTGGGGGCATGGCGACGCACCCTGCCCGACAACCGCGACGGGGGTCCCACCGCGGGGGCCCTCCAGGTGGCCTGGACCGTTGCGCTGGCGGGTCTGGCGGCCTGGGCCTGGCGGGCCACGCCGGACGCCGAAGCGGTTGGCACCGAGCGGCGCGGCTCGGTACAGTCCATGGTCCGCCGCGGGGTGGAGCAGTCTGGTAGCTCGTCGGGCTCATAACCCGAAGGTCGCAGGTTCAAATCCTGCCCCCGCCACCAACGAATGACTGAAGGCCCAGGTCACAGGCCTGGGCCTTCGTCGTTGGTCGGGCGTTCTACCGGGTCAGGCGGTGTTCCTCCGGGGGTTCCTCCGGCGTTCCACCGTCTTGGTTTCGGCCGGTGGAACAGGCCGTGTGAGCCGTTCACTGGTGCGGGCGGCGTCGGCTTGCATGCCGGGTAGGACGTGTTGGTAGGTCTGCATGGTGAAGGCGATGTTGGCGTGGCCGAGGCGCTCGCTCACGACCTTGACGGGGATGCCTTCCTTGATGAGCAGGGTGCCGTGGGTGTGGCGAAGGTCATGGAAGCGGATGGCCGGGATCGCTGCGTTGTGCACGATCCGCTTGAAGGCTTGGTAGACGGCGTGAGGGTGCAACGGTTCGCCGTCTCCGTCGGTGAAGACCCATTCGTCACTGGTGTCGATGCCGACCGCGGCGAGCTCGGCGGCCTGGTAGGCACGCCAGCCTTGGAGGACGGCGAGGGTGGTCGGGTCGAGGTCGATGCTGCGCCGGGAGGTCTTGGTCTTGCCGCGCGTCTGGTGCACTTCGTAGCCGACGGCAACGAGTCCGCGGTTGAGGTGGAGCCGCTTCTTGTCGACGTCGATATCGGGCCACTTGAGGCCAAGGACCTCGTTGCGGCGCATCCCGGTCATGGCGGTGAGCCAGTAGATGGGGAAGAACCGGTGGCCAGCAGCCGTGCGCAGGAACTGGCGGAGCTGGTCTTCTGTCCAGGCGCGGCCCTCGATCTTCTGCAGTGACCGCTGCTTGGGTGCCCGCGCGACCAGGGCAACGTTGCGGGTGACCAGACCCCGGCGCAGCGCATCGGCGAGCGCGCCGCGGATGAGCAGGTGAATCTTATACGCCTATTCGGTGACAAGCCGCGGCCGTCGGCGGGGCGGAGGAGCGCGTCGTA
>JBBSMQ010000038.1:0-33382 GCA_038233075.1 Acidimicrobiales bacterium | reverse complement strand
TCGCCCCTGCAGGGCCCCGGAGCGAGGAACAAGGGACTGGCGCTGTTCCCTCGACGCATCGGCGGCCGCTACGCCGCGCTCTCACGTCACGACGGCGCCACCAACGGGGTGGCGTTCACCGACGACGTTCGGCACTGGCCGGTCCCGAGTCCGATCCAGCGTCTGGTCGCCGGCCGTCCGGCCCTGCACAGCGCAATCCAGATCGGGAACTGTGGGTCCCCCATCGAGACCCCGATCGGTTGGCTGGTGCTCACCCATGGCGTGGGGCCGATGCGGACCTATTCGATCGGTGCGTGTCTGCTCGACCTGGACGACCCGACGCGGGTCGTCGCCGAGCTGTCGCATCCACTGCTGCGCCCGCAACCAGACGAGCGCGACGGCTACGTTCCCAACGTCGTGTACTCCTGCGGAGCCGTGCAGGTCGGGTCGAATTTGGTGATTCCCTTCGGTGTGGCCGACTCGTCCATCAGGTTCGCGAGCGTCCCCATGGGGCTCTTGTTGGATGAGATGGCGGCCATCTGACGGCGCGTTCCGATGCGACCCGACCCCCGGACCCTCACCTCCGCTGGCTGACCGTGCCGCTCACAACCAGAGGGTCGCGGACGTGCGGAGGCCCCGTGTAGGTAGCGGACCACTCGGTCCTCCGACACTGGAAGGGATCGGGGACGTCTCGGCGGGCGACCCTGTCTGTCCACTCTGGAGTTCCGCCGGTTTGCCGGATGGGGCCGTACGGAGGTAGGTCGAGAGCGACCGTGTGCCCGGACCAGCTTCGGTTCGCCCATGCGCGGTGCGCGGGCTCGGTCGCGCTGACTCCGGCAGACGACACCCCTGCAGGCGAGGCCAGAGTACGGTGGAGTGGGCGAGAGGGCCACCGTGGCGCGACGTCGAGAAGACCTCAGTCCTGAGGAGCATCCCGCCGGTGTCCAGACGAGCCCAGCGCTCGTTCGCAGGCCTGTCGTGCGACGCTCATCGCTGAAGCGGGCCGGGCTGGGGCCGACGACTCGGTCGGCAACGTCACCTCACGGGCACGGGGACAGGTTCGTACACTCCCAACACATTTTGTTGGGCAGGGTCCGGTTCGGTCTGTAGTCTGGGCTCATGGTCGCTTCTTTCGCCCCCCGCCGGATCTCTCCCGAGGGGTTCGGGTCCGGCGTCGAGGAGAAGGTCGATCGCCTGATCGACACCTACGGGGTCACCGGGCTGGCTGGTCTGGTCGGCGTGGCGAAGTCTCAGCCGACTCGGTGGCGCCAAGGCCGGGAGCGTCCCTCGGCGCCGGTCGTGAAGCGGTTGCTCGACCTGGAGTACCTCTCGTCGCGCCTGTCGGAGGTCCTCACCGCTCGGCAGGCCCAGGTCTGGCTGTCCAGTCCGAACCCACATCTCAACGGCGCCACCCCTGCCGGCGTGTTGGTCTCCTTTGGTGGGCCCGCCGTCGAGCCGGCGCTGTCCGCCCTCGAGGTCGGCGCCGTCGTCTAGACCACGATGCAGCTGTACCGCATCAGCCCGATCTACTCCGGCGCGGCTGAAGGCGAGCCGTACCACCCGGGCTATGTCCCTGCCTCCAGCGGCGCCCACCGGATCGACAACCCGGAGATGTACGACACGCTGTACCTGTCGGACTCTGCCGCCGGTGCGGTGGCAGAAGCGTTCGGGGCGATGGCGGTCTGGGGTGACTACCTGACCGAGCACCCTCGGGGCTTCACCCGCAGGCTGGCGACCTTCGAGCTGACCGGTCGGCCGGTGCTCGACTTGGACGACCCCCTCGCTCTCGTTCGCCGCAAGATCCGGCCCTCCCGGGTCGTGACCCGAGATCGGCCGACCACCCAGCAGTGGGCTGCGGTGGCCTTCGCCGAGGGCACGTGGGCCGGGATCTCTTGGTGGTCCTACTACAGCCCCGAGTGGGCGTCGCTCGGGCTCTGGTGCGCCCCGTCCGGCGGGGCGATCGACGGCCTAGACCTTGTCGACAGCGAGGAGATCGGCGCCGGGCACCCTGCGGTCATCGCAGCCGAGCAGGCCCTCCTGCGCCGGTGGGCGTGACGCGTCCTCGAGTCCCCTGGGCGATCGACCGTGAGAGCACACCCACCCACACGCGAGCGACCACGAGGGGATGTGGCCCGGACACTTCGCTTGTCATCAGTTCGCTCACTTCTCCGATGAACAGGCCGATGCGGGCTGGTACGGGGCACCATCTAATGACAGATGTCGCGGTCGGAGCTGGCCCGCCGGGCCGGTGTGTCGCAACCAGTCATCAGCGCCTACGAGCGGGGTCATCGCGAACCCGGCCTGGCGACGCTGTCCAAGCTGGTCGAGGCCACAGGCCACCACCTGCGGGTCGAGGTGGTTCCCCAGGCCGACGCAGGCCGTGGGTTGCCCGACACCCCGATGGGGCGCCGGCTGCGCCGCCACCGGCGGGCCCTGACCACGACCGCAGGACGGCGAGGAGCATCCAACCTGCGCGTGTTCGGCAGTGTGGCACGCGGCGACGACACCGAGGACAGTGACATCGACCTGCTCGTGGACCTCTCGCCGGACGTCGGCCTGGTGGGCCTGGCCGGCCTCGAGCGTGAGCTCGCGGGCTGCTCGGCCGGCCCGTCGACATCGTTCCCGCATCGAGTCTCAAGTCCGGCATCGAGTCCCAGGTGCTCGCGGAGGCGATCCCGCTGTGAGGAGTGACCGCCAACGCCTCGACGACGTGATCGTCGCCACGAAACGCCATCACGTCCCACCTGGGTCGGGGGACGATCGACGACGAGCTCGTGTTCGACGCCGTCCGGGTCCGGCTGATCGAGATCGGCGAGGCCATCAAGGACATCGACGGCGAGCTGCTCGCCCGCGAGGTCGACGTTCCCTGGCAGGACATCGCTCGCATGCGCGACCACCTGACCCATCGCTACTTCGACACGGCCCACAGCGTCGTGGCTGCCACCGACGACACCGACCTCCCGCCCTTGGCGGCTGCGGTCCGTCGACTCATCGACGGGTTGGCCGAACAGGACGGTCCGCCCTGAGGGTCAAGGGGAGGACGACACATCGTGTCGGAGGCAGGAGTTGTGCGGGGGGGAGCGTCGCTTGTCATCAACGTGTCAGCACTTCTCCGAAAGACAGGCCGAGACGGGCCGGTACGGGGCGACATCTGATGACACCGTGATGACAAGAAAACCGGGTCTGACCAGGACAAACGGGGACAGTCCGATACGGGTGATGACATCTCAGCCGGGAGTTCAAGTTCCCCCTGCGACACGAATCGAACCCCACGGCGGCGGAGGGGTCGAGCTCGGCCACGACGGTCGAGCGGTCCGGGTGATAGGTAAGGGTGAGGCCCATCTCGGCGTAGACCTGCGCCCTGAGCGCCGGGTCTGCCTCGGCCAGCGCCGCACGGATGCAACCCAGGGGCGCGCCTGTCGTGCGCAAGGGATGCGCGTCACAGGAGGGCGGCGGCGAACTGGTCGTGGTGGGTGGTCCACCAGCGGCGCCGGCGGTCGTGATGGTCGCGGCCACCGGTCCGGTTCCACAAGGCGATGAAGCTCGGGTCACCGGCGTCGACGCTGCGTCGGACGGCTGCTTCGATGCGGTTGATGGCATCGTTCATGGCGGTGAGCAGCTCCGTCCGACCGTTCCGGTCCAGTCCGTAGGCGTCGGCGACGAGTCGTAGTCGTGCTGGCCGGTCGGCGGGTCGCCAGCCGAGCCGGGCCTGGTCGAAGTCGTCGTCGATCGGTACCCAGAGCCGGGCGAGCTGGGCGAGGTCGTAGACGATGGTGCATCGTCATTGCTCGCTCACCACAGCTGTCGAGTCGGGGAGGCCGACCACCAGGCCTGTGGGCAGACCGAGTCGATGCCTCGGCCGCAGTGGGCGGCGGACTGGCCCGGCCGAGCGAGCGGCGAGGCGGGCCCGCTGTCGAGCTCGTCGCATGCGGCATGCCCCGAACGGGGGTCCACCGACGCAGGGCAACCCCAGCGGGCGCCGACCGGTGAGCCCCTCGCTGACGAGTCGTCGTCGGGGACCGGGGCGGTTCAGGTTCGCTCCAGATCGGCCGATGTGAGGGGGGTGGGACCCGACCACCAGCTGCCGCTCCGCGGTGACGATGCCACGTGGTCGACGATGGCCGACTTCCGCGTTCAACAGCGCATCGAGACGCGGGACAGCACGCTGGTCGCCGGCATCGTGGGGCTGGTCGCCCTCCCGATCTGGGCCGTCTTCGACTCCGTCCTCGTCCCGCAGTAGGCGCAGGAGTTCCTCGTCGTCAGGGCGATCGCCGAGATCGCCATCGTCCTGGCCTGTGCTGCGCTCTGGTGGCCGCGCACAGGTCGCCGCTGGCCCGAGCAGCTGTCGCTGCTGACCGTCGCCCTCGTTGAGATCAGCGTCGCCTGGATGGTCCCCCGCACGGGCGATCAGCTCGAGGCCTACGTGCTGGGCCTGTCCCTCGCTGTCTACGCCACCGGGTTCCTTCTGGTCTGGCGCTGGTGGATGACGGTCGCGCTGGGCGCCGCCACCACGGTGGCCATCGCAGCCTTCTCGGTCGGGGCGAACCCGGGCATCGACGGGCAGCAGGTCACACTGATCGTTTTCTACATGGGCACCGCCTTCGCGATGGCCATCGCCGCCCAGGTGTATCGGGAGCGAACGCGCTACCGACAGCACGTCACCCAGGCGGCCCTCGAGGCCGAGCGTCACCGCAACGCCGTGCTGGTGGAGGAGCTCGAGCAGCTCAGCCGCGAAGACCCACTGACGTCGGTCGGGGACCGCCGGGCCTGGGACGAGCAGCTGGCCCGCGAGCTCCTGCTCCCCCGGCGCTTCGGGCGTCCACTCTCGATGCTTCGACGACCGTCTCGCGACGCCCTCGTGACCAGCGGCGACGCCACCATCCAGCCCTCACCGGCCATCAGCCCGCCAGCTGGGCCTCGGCTCGGGCGACCAGGTCGGGGTCGGCGCATGCCCTGGCGAAGCCGGCGAGGCGGCGCTCGATGTCGCGCTGGAGCACGACCCGACCGATGCGACCGGCGAGCGGCGCCAACCAGCTCGGGCGGATGGTGAAGGTGTAGCGCCACACGGCCTCGGTCGAGTCCGGGGCCAGCTCCCTGAACGACCAACCCCCGCCGAAGGCCGAGAAGAACCAGGGCCCCTCCACCATCTTCATGCCCACCTGGTGCGGCGCCCGGAACGAGGTGTACTCGCTCACCATCGTGAGACGATGCCGCGACGTGGTGCGGGTGCGCACGCCACGCGCCGGACGGGCGGCCCCGTCGAGCAACCGCTGCTCCCGCACGAAGGGGTCCCAGGCGTAGCGCACGTCCTGCTGGCTCTGCGAGACGGCGAAGGCGGCATCGACGCCGACGTCGACCCGCGTGGTCGCCTCGATCCGGGGCATCGGGGTCACCCTGCCACGCGCCGGCAGACGCGGATGCGTCGGGGCCGGCACCGGGTGCCAGGGGCACAGCCCGTGCTCGTCAGTCGCAGGGACAGGTGTGACCCGTCCGTTGGTGAGCAAGAAGGGTGGGCGATTGATGCTCCAACGCCCTCGGTGGTCGAGCCGTTGCGCAGCACAGTCAGGGTCGCCCTGGCCACGCTCGCGACCTAGTCTGCCGACGGAGGTCGACCCCTCGTGAGCCACCCGTCCTCCACAAAGGTCTCTGGTCATGCAGACGTTCATCGAGGAGCTGGGCGAGGACCCCGTCGCCCCTCCGCGGGGACGGGTCCGGACGACGGCGCGGCTGTTCCAGGTGCTCGGGGTGACCGACGCGGCGCCGCGCGAACGCAGGGAGACGGTGTCGCTCTGGTTGCTGCACCAGGCCGCCGCGTCCACCACCGCCCGCGAGCCGGATGATGGGGGGACGGCTGTGGTGGACGAGGTCCTCGTCGGTGGTCTGCTGCGCCGCCAGCGGCGCGTCGGCGACGTGGTGGGCGGCGGTCCCCTCGGCCTTGCCGGGGGTCCCGGTCGGACGCGCCTGCTGCGGCGCTGGGACCAAGGGGTGATCGAGGTCGACGAGCAGGCCCTGAAGGTCGTCCTCACCCGGCGGGGCGGATCTCACATGGCCGTCACCCTTCGGGCCGAGGGACCCGATCTTCGGCGCTCCGGTTCCTCGCGCCGTCGCCCCTCCCGACCCCGGACCCTGGCGTCGTGGGCGAGCAGCGGTGATCTGGCGGAGGTCCTCGACCCTCCGGGCTCCGACGTGGTGGACCTGCGCCCCTTCGACACCTGACACCGGCGGCACCGTGCATCCTGTCGGGCCGACTAGTGGCGGTGCTTGGCCTCCACCAGGTAGCGGCCGACCTTGGGCAGGCGAGCGATCTCCGGGAAGTGTCGGCCGAGGTCGAGACGCTGGCGGCTGACGACGAGCAGCACCAGACCGGTCACCCCGATGGCGGCCACGTCGATGACGAGGCCTCGGGACGTGAGAGCGGCGAAGCCCCACAGCACGAGGGTCGCCACCGCGATGCCGGCGTAGATGCCGACGCGCCGCAGGTCGAAGGGCGCGATGTCGGCGGCGCGACGCAGCCCGGCCTGCTTCATGGCGTTGTGGGCGAACGACGACGACCTCCAGCCGCGGCGCGAACGAACGCCAGGCGTCGGCGACCTCGGGGTCGTCGCCGGGGAGCACCAGGAGCACGGGCCCGTCGTAGACCGTGGACGGCTGGTAGGAGCGGAACAGCCGGCGGCCGGTGCGCAGCAGGTACGCGGGACGACGGTGCACGGGGATCCGCAGCCCCACGCGCAGCCGGGCCTCGTCGATCGCCACGCGGGCGAGGCGCCGGGAGGGGGCTTGCTCCGGCCCTCGGCGGGGCCGAGCCCGGCCCGCGGGCCATCCCGGCGGGGCGGAGTCGATGAGGACGACCGTCGATGTGACTCCGTCGCCCGCCCGCGACTGGCAGGCCATCTCAAAGGCGACGACCCCGCCCAACGAGAAGCCGCCCAAAAGGTGGGGCCCACGCGGTTGCACCTGGCGGACCGCGAGCAGGTACTCAGCGGCCATGTCCTCGATCCGCGCGAACGGAAGGGCTCGCCCGTCGAGGCCGTGGGACTGGATGGCGTGGAACGGCCGGACGGAGGCCAGGTGCGCGGCTAGGTCGCGTAGCCGCAGGATGTTGCCCCCGGCGCCGTGCACGCAGAACAGTGGCGGCCTGCCTGCCGCTCCGTCGGGGAGACCGTCGGATCCTGGGTGATCGTGATCGCCGTCAAGCACGATCGTGGTCGACCAGGTGGGCGACCGGTGCTCGTCGAGGTGGGCGGCCAGCATGGCCACCGTGGGGTGGTCGAGCAGCGTCGACAGGGGGAGGTCCTGGCCGAAGATCGCCTCGATCGAGGCGAACAGCTCCACCGCCAGGAGGGAGTGGCCACCGAGGGCGAAGAAGTCGTCGGTCAGGGCGATGGCGTCCTGGCCCAACATTCGTCGCCAGAGCTCCCGGAGGCGCCGCTCCGTGTCCGTCGGCTCCCGTTCCGGTCGCATGGGGTCCGGCGCTCGTTCGGGTGGGGCCCACCCCTGCACCAGAGCACGACGGTCGACCTTGCCGTTGTCGGTCCGCGGCAGCTGATCGACGACCGTGACCTGAGCGGGGATCATCCACGAGGCGAGGTGGGTTCCCGCCACCTCGACGACGTCGGCGACATCGGTCGGGCCGACCGACCCGCTGACCCAGGCTGTCAGCAGCGGCGAGGCCGGACCGCTGACCACGGCGGCGGCCGCATCGTGGACCCCTGGGTGCGCGGTCAGGGCGGCCTCGACGTCGCCCAGCTCGATGCGCCGTCCTCGGAGCTTCAGCTGGTCGTCGTCCCGGCCGAGGAACTGCAGGGTGCCGTCGGGCAGCCAGCGGACCCGGTCTCCGGTCCGGTAGGCCCGTTGGCCGGGGACGAAGGGGTCGGCCACGAAGGACGCGGCCGTGAGGTCAGGGCGACCGAGGTAGCCGGCGGACACGTTGGGACCGCCGATGAGCAGGTCGCCCCCCATCCCCGGGGCGACCAGTCGGAGGGCCCCGTCCACGACGTAGGACCGCGATCCGGCGACGGGTCGCCCGATGGGGACAGGGAACCGTTCGTCGTCTGCTCCCAGCTGGTGGGCGGTGCACCAGACGGTGGTCTCGGTGGGGCCGTACTCGTTGTGCAGGCCGGCTCGCCGGCCGAGGACCTCGTCGTGTTGGCGAGCCAGCCCCCGGGGGCAGGCCTCGGCGCCGATGACCACGATCCGGACCGTGGCCAGCTGCTCGCTCGGGCAGTGGTCGAGCACCAGGCGCCAGTAGGTCGGGAGGCACACGACGTGGGTGGTCGAGGTCTCGGCCACCAGTGCGCCGATGCGCCGAGGATCGCGGCGCTGGTCGTCGTCGGGGGCGACGAGGGCGCCACCGGCGGACAAGGTCCACAGCACCATGCCGATCCAGGCGTCGAACGGGCTCGTGGACGCACACCATGGCGCCCATGGGCTCCGGGTAGCGCTCCAGGTGGGCGGCGTTGCTCGCGGCCAGGTTGGCCACCGTGACGAGGACGGCCTTGGGCAGTCCGGCCGAGCCCGAGGTGAGCACCACGTAGGCCGGGTCCTCGGGTGACGGGGCCGGGCCCATGTCCCCAGTCGCCGAGGGGTCGGCGGCGCCGGCGCGCTCGAGGACGGCGAGGGGAACGCTCTCGGCCTCACCCCACGGGGGCCCGTCGACGTGGGGCGTGATCACGAGGGGGATGTCGGCGAGGTCGATCGCAGCACGGCGCCGGGGAGCCGGGAGGCCCGGATCGAGCGGCACGAACCCGCCGCCGGCGGACAGGACGGCGAGGTCGGCCACCAGCCAGTCCGCCGGGCTCTCGACCGTCTGACCCTGGTCGTGGTCGACCGCCGACAGCTCGCTCAGCGGGAGGTCGGTCCAGGTCCGTCCACCGCGGCTACGAGCACGGCGCGGACCTGACGGACCAGAGAACGAGCGGTGTCCGGGTCGAAGAGATCCACGTCCACGTCCACCCGGAGGTCCAACCCCCCTGTTGCGGTCGGGCTGACCGCCAGACCCAGCTCCAACAGGGAGGTGCCGAGGTCGAGGGGCATGCTCTTGACGGCCCGCGGACCGGCCGAGCCGCGGGGCTCCGGCGTGCCCCAGTACGAGTAGTCGACCTGGAAGCACGGATTCCGCGTCGCGCCCCACCCCGACGTGCTCGACGAGCACGTCGAAGGGGAGCTCGGCATGCGTCAGCGCGCCGTCCACGGTGTCGCGAGCGCGCGAGAGCAGGCGTCGGAACGACGGGTCGCCGCCCACATCGACGCGCAGCGGCACCGTGTTCATGTCGCAGCCGATCGGGCGCGGGTGCCCCGACGGCTCGTGCATGGCGAGGTGGGTGCCGACGACGAGGTCGTCGACCGCCGTCAACCGGTGCAGGACCACGGTCCATGCCGCCAGCACGGCGGTGAAGCGGGTGGTGCCCGCCTCTCGGGCCCGGCGCGAGAGGGCCTCGAACGGGGCCGGGTCCAACGTGGCGTGGCTGGATGCCCCGATGTGGCGGCAGCGCGCCGGTCGGGCGCGATCGGTGGGGAGGTCGAGCGACACCGGCCCCCCGGCCAGGCGGTCGCTCCAGTACCGGATCAGTCGGGCCCGGTCGCTCGCCGCCAGACCGTCCCCGGTGCGGGTCGGCTCAATGGGGCCCGATCGGGGCGCCGAGGGCGAGGGGGGCGGGACCACGGCCGCGTCGGGACCACAGAGCAGCCCGATGAGGTCGCGGGCCAGCTCGCTCGCCGCCCACCGATCCACGACGGTGTGATGGCACAGCAACATCAGGTGGTGCTCATCGGGGCCCAGCTGCACCAGCAGGGCACGGGCCAGCGGCCCGCGGTCGAGGTCGAAGCTCCGCCGCGACTGGGCGATGGCGAGGGCGCGCAACGCCTCTTCCGGGTCGCCGGGATCGCGGCCGTCGTCGCTCACGGTGACCGCCGCGAGCGGCAGCTCGATCGCGTCATCGACCACCGGTCGCACGACACGCCCGGAGGTGGGGAAGCGCGTGCGGACGGCTTGATGCCGACGAGCCAGCGCGTCGAGGGCGTCCCGCACCGCGGCGCGCTCCAAGGGGCCGCCGATCCGCAGCGATGTCTGGACGTGGAGGCCGGGACCGGGGTCGAGCTGCTCGAGGATCCACATCCGACGGGCCGCTGGGGACACACCTGCGAGCACCATCGAGGGTTCGGGAGGCTCACCGGTCACCGGCTTCGCTCCTCCACCATCGACCGCCAGCCGAACGACGGATCGGCCATCCGCTACCCCTCAGGAGACAGGTAGGTGCTGCGATCCTGGGTCAGGCGGTCCTCCGGTCCGCCTCGCCGAGCGCGACGCCACGGGCATCGGCCGCGGTGCGGAGCGAGGACCGGCCCTCGGCCCACGAACCAAGGACATGACGGGCGAAGCGGGCCTCGACGCGGCTCAGCGCCGCGGCCCCAAAGATCACCTCGGCCGCCAGGTGGGGCTCGGAGGTGACGACGCCGGCCACCAGGTGGTCGAGGGCCAGCGCACCGTGGCGCCCGTCGACCTCGGTGTGGACCTCGTAGAAGCGTTCCAGGGCGGGCAGGTCGCCGAACCGCTGAGCTGCGGTCAGGTAGCGCGTCATGGGCGCGACCGAGCACATCTCGAACAGGGCCAGGTGACCGACCAGGGCGCCCCGGAGCCGACGGTGCAGGCCGAACATCGAGACCAGGTTGTCGGTGGCCAGCGTGACGCCGGGAAGGCGATCGATGTCGTGGCCGAGGTCAGGGCACAGACCGAGCTCGGTCAGGGCGGCGGCGTAGAGCTCGGCGTGGGACTGGCCGGGGGACCCCCGCCCGTACTCGTCGGCCTGGATCTCGATCATGGCCGACCGGCCCGGCCCGGTGAGACGGGGGATGGCCCAGGTGTGGGGATCGGCCTCCTTCAGCTGGTACGCGGAGCGGTGGACGGCGAACTCGCGAAGCTGCTCGATCGTCCCGTCGGTCTCGAGCGACACCGACAGAGGCGGAGTGTCCCAGGTCTCGATGACCCTGAGGGCGGCGGCCGGCTCGTCGGGCAGCAGGTCCGGTAGGTGCTCGGCGCGCAGGGCCGACTCGAAGGAGCGCTCCAGACGATCCCTCAGCGCAAGGGTCGCGAGGTCCCACTCCCGCTCGTCCTCGATGCCGTCGAAGCCGCGGTAGTGCAGCTGGTAGCAGCACCAGAGCGCCAGGTGCAGGTCGTCGTCGATCAACGGATCGATGCCGGGCGCCACGTCGATGCCCGGGGGTCCGCCGCCCGTCCAGTGCGCGACGAGGCTCTCGCTGAGGGGTCCTCGGGGTGGTGGGAGCGGGGGCGACGACATGGTGTCTCGGGGCCTACCCGGCGAAGGTGGTGAGGTCGGGGTCGGTGGGTGGCGAGTGATGGCCATGATGGCCGGGGGGCAGGGCGGTGCCAGGGATCCTCCGTCCGACGCGGACCGGGGGGTCGGGGAAGGCGGGGACACACGGCGGGGGAGTGGTGCCGGTGGGGCGTGGGTGCGCAGCCGCTACTCCACGACCGAGAACGTGAGGCCGGCATGGTCGACCAAGCGATCCACCAGCGCGGGGGCGAGGGCGGTGGCGGGGGTGTGGAAACCTCCGCTGACATCGGATCGGTCCCGGTCCAGCAACGTGGTGGCGGCCTCGCCCAGCATCTTGGCGGTGGAGCCGTAGCCCGGGTCGCGATCACCGGTGACCCTCGTCTCGATCATCTGGCCCTGGTCGGTCCGGCCGAAGAAGCGGATGTCGAACGAGCCCCTCTCCTGGGCCTCGGGCGACGGTCCGGTCCCCGGCTTCGGCAGCACGTAGCGGTTGAGCAGGGAGCGGACGGGGCCGATGGCGGCCGCCCCGACGAACCCGCCGACCCCACCGGCGACGGCGGATGCCTTGGCCGCTCCCACCGGGCCCGTCCCCATCAGCATCGCTTCGTCGTAGAGGAAGTCGTCCCCCCAGGGCCTCCCGAGCAGGGCGTGGCTGCGATGCACGACCCGGGTGTTGATCGATGCCATCACGAAGGGGGCCAGCCACTGGCCGGAGGCCCCGTCCCTCTTCGGCACGGTGACATTGGGTTGGCGCACCCCCTCGCGCTGTCCCGCTGGGGCGAGGGCGTAGGGGTTGGTCAGCACCTCGCGCACGGCCGGATCGCGCGCCACCTCGTCGAGCACGTTCATGGCGCTGGCGATGGTGCCTCCGCTGGCGCCCCCCTTCATGGACCGGACCCGCATGGCGATGCTCGTGCAGTGCGTCCCGAACGCGGCGTGGGCCTGCTGCTGGGTGAACCACACCCCCACGTCCGACGGGATCGAGTCGAACCCGCAGCTGTGCACGATGCGCGCCCCGCTGGCCGCGGCCGCATCGTGGTGAGCATCGATCATCCGTTGCATCCACTGGGGCTCACCGGTGAGGTCGCAGTAGTCGGTGCCGGCACCGGCGCAGGCGGCCACCAGCTCGGATCCGTGTTGCGCGTAGGGGCCGACGGTCGAGACGACCGCACGGGTGCCGCGGACCAGATCCTCCAGGGCGTCGGCATCGGCGGCGTCGGCCACGACCCGCACCACGTCGGCGCCGGTGTCGGCGGCGACCCGCCGGAGCTTGTCCTCGTTGCGTCCGGCGATGGCCCAGCGAAGGGGACCATCGGTGCCGTGGCGGTCGACCAGGTAGGAGCAGAGGAGCTGCCCGACGAAGCTGGTCGCTCCGAACACGGTCAGGTCGAGGGGACGGTCCGGATCGGGGCTGCTCACCCGACGAGCCTACGGTCGATGTGGGGGTCGCGACGAGAGAAGCCGGCACCCGGCCCGTACGCTCGGTCCGGGCGTGGAGAGGTGACGACCACATGACCATGGACGAGCTCACGACGATGCTGAACACCGACTGGCCGTCGCTGGTCGGCGTGGCCGTCATCGGCACCATCCTCCTCACCGGGGTGCTGATCGCGGCGCAGCTCGCGGGGTGGACCCGGATGGACGTGCCGCTGCTGCTGGGCACCACCTTCGTCGCCGACCCCGATCGGGCCCGGGTCGTCGGGTTCGCCCTCCACATCGTGAACGGTCTCGTGTTCGCACTGATCTACACCGTCGTCTTCGCGCTGATGGGCTGGGCGACGTGGTGGTCCGGCCTGCTCTTCG
Organism: Acidimicrobiales bacterium; assembly: GCA_038233075.1. Lineage (GTDB taxonomy): Bacteria > Actinomycetota > Acidimicrobiia > Acidimicrobiales > Iamiaceae > Iamia. The sequence goes on along the minus strand of JBBSMQ010000038.1, from coordinate 20,309 downwards.
GCGGCTTCCTCGGCCTGGTGTCGCTGGTGCTGTTCGTGCCGCTGCTCGCCGGGGTGCACCCGCGCATGGGGTCGCCCCGGTCGGGTCCCGGAGCCGACACCCTGCTGGAGCCACCCGGCCTCCTGGCTCTGAACTACGGGCCGCAGACACCCCTCGTCACGCTGCTCGCCCACCTCGTCTATGGAGCGGTGCTGGGTTGGGTGCTGAGCCTCATCGTCGGGGGCTGACCGGAGCCCTCAGGATCCGGTGGGTTTCGCTCCGGGCTGGTCGAGGCTCGACACGGCCTGCAGGAAGGTGGCATGGCTGAACGCCAGGGGGAAGTTGCCCAGGTGATCGCCGGTGGACGGATCGACCTCCTCTCCGAACAGGCCGATGGGGGTGGCCAGCCCGATCAGGTCGTCGAGCAGGGCGCGGGCCTCGTCCGTCCGCCCCGAGGTCGCCAGGGCCTGGGCCCACCAGAACGAGCAGACCAGGAAGGCGCCCTCACCACCTTCGAGGCCGTCGGCGCCCGGTGGGTACCGGTACAGGAGCGGCCCCCCGGCACTGAGCTCCTCGGCGATGGCATCGATGGTGTGGGCCACGATGGGGGACTCCGGTTCCTCGAAGCCGACCACCGGCAGCAGCAGCACGGCGGCGTCAAGATCGTCGGCACCGTAGGAGCGGCGGTAGCGGTTCCGTTCGTGATCCACCCCCTCGGTGCGCAGCTCCTGGGTCAGCCGGTCCCGTTCGCGGCACCAGCGCTGCAGCCGGCTCGATCGGATGCGCTGCCCGCCCGCCATCCGCACGGCGCGGTCGAGGGCCAGCCAGGCCATGAGCTTGGAGTGGACGTAGTGGCGTTCGGGGCCGCGCACCTCCCAGATGCCGGCGTCGGGGTCTGACCAGCGGTCCGCCACCGCGTCGGTGAGGCCCGCGACCATCCGCCACAGCTCGTTGAACAGCGTCCCTCCCGCCTGGGTGTAGTTCCAGGCCGCGTCGACGACCCAACCGTAGGCATCGAGCTGATGCTGGTCGGCGGCCGAGTTCCCGACCCGGACCGGAGGGCTGTCGCGGAAGCCGGGCCAGCCCTCCACGACCGTCTCGTTGTTCACCCTCGTCCCATCGAGGGTGAACATGCACTTCAGGTTGGGACGGCTGAGCCGGCCCGCGTGCAGCAGCCAGTAGAGGAAGGCGTGGGCCTCATTGGTACGTCCGAGACCGAGGAAGGCCGACATGCCGATGCTGGCGTCACGAGCCCAGGCGAAGCGGTAGTCCCAGTTGCGTCCGCCGCCGATCTCCTCGGGGAGCGAGGTGGTGGGGGCGGCCACCGGTGCCCCCGACGGCGCGTACGTCAGCAGCCGGAGGGTGATCGCACTGCGGATCACCGCGTCCTGGAACCCGTTGCTCTCCCCGATGCCGTCGCACCAACCGTGCCACCAACGGTCGGCCTCCTCGAGCAGCTCCCAGGCCGCATCGGGCTCGACGTGGACGAGCGGCTCGGCCTCGGCCACGGTCAGGACGAGCACGAGCGGCGCGTCGGGCTCGACCGTGACGGTCACCGGGTCGTCAGGGACCAGCTCGGGTCCGAGCGTGCTGGTCAGCCCGACCGCGAGTCCGCCCCAGGTCGCGGTCAACGCCCCATGACGTTGGCTGACCCGTCTGTCGCGGCCGGCGACGCGGGTGCGGGGCCGGTAGGTGACCGTCAGCTCGACCGGAGCGCCGCGGGCCTCGACCCGGCGCACGAAGAGGGTGGAGGGCAGGAGCCGACCCTGCACCTCGGGAAGCATGCCCTCGGTGAGGACCACCTCCCCCGACGGGACCGACCATGTGGTCTCGAGGATGGCCGAGCGCGTGCGGTAGCGACGGTCGGCGAGATTCCACCGCTCACCCGCCGGCGCCACCGTGAAGACGCCGGCGTCCGGGCCTCCGACCAGCGCGCCGAACACGGGCTCGCGATCGAACCGGGGCAGGCAGAGCCAGTCGACGGTGCCGCCGGGCCCCACGAGGGCTGCGGTGCGGGTGTCGCCCACCAGACCGAGGTCGGCGATGCCCAGGGCGGTCGAGGGCCCGAACGGCTCAGAGGGAGACATGCGTGGTGCGGTCGGGGAGACTCGGGAGGCCGTGCACCGGGGCGGAGGGTAGCCGTGGGCTGGGCGACCGCCGCGACACCCCCGGCGACGAGGGCGTCGACGAGGCGTGGTGTCGACCGCCGTGCGACGCGAACCGGCGGCGCGGCCGACCGGTGATCTAGACCGCGGTGGCCAGCAGCTCGCTCAGGTGGGTGTCGACGATCGGCATCACGAAGGTCTTGGCCGTGATCCTCCCGAGGGCGGCGGCCAGGTCCCCGCCCGTGTGGCGGGCCACGTCGCCCCGCTGCCACTTGCAGGCCATGGTGAGCAGGTCGTTGGGGTCCATGGCGGTGAAGTAGGGCTCGAGGAAGCCGCTCAGGAAGGCATCCATCGAGTCGAACTCCAGGCCCCTCCACGTCTCCTGCTTCCAGAACTCGGTGGAGAAGCCCACCACGCCCCAGATGTGGGCGTGGCGCTTGAGCCCCTCCTCGACATCGGCGGCGGAGGAGTACTCGCCTGCGCTCCACCCCGGATCCGACCAGATGGCCTCGTTCAGGGTCTGGGTGTAGAGGAAGTCGTGCGGGGTGTTCTGTGCGGTCCCGGCGATGGGTGCCGCCCGCTGGACCTGGTCGGGAAAGCGCACCGCCCACCTACCGGTGTCCGGAGGCCCACCGCCGGGCCCACCCCCCGGGCAGTGCCGTCATTCGTGGCCGTGCTCCACCAGCATCAGGGGCTGGTCGACCTCGCGACTGTCGGGATCGGTCAACCACTGCTCGGTGGCCTGGCGCGCTCGCTCGACCAGGTCGGCGGCCTGGCTGAAGTCGGCAGGCGAGACCGTGACCGGGCACAGCGGCGGCACGACCCGGAGGTCGACCAGCGGCTCGTAGCGGGCGACGTCGGCCGCCAGACGGTGCTGCACCAGCAGGTTGAGACCGTGGAGGGCCATGCCCAGGGTGCTCTCGGGGGCCTCGCTGAGGGCACACGCATAGCCCGCGGGGAGCACCCAGATCTCATCGGCACCCAGCTCGTGGGCGGCCGAGATGGGGGTGTTGTTGACGACCCCGCCGTCCATGTAGGGACGCCCGTCGATCACCACCGGTGGGAACACACCGGGGATGGCGGCGCTGGCGACGATGGCATCGGTGGCATCGCCGCCCGAGAGTCGGACGTCGCGGCCGGACAGGACATCGACGACGACGGTGTGGAACGGGATGGGAGCCTCCTCCAACCGGTCGAAGGTGAGGTTCTCCCGGACCAGTCGGCGCAGCCCCGAGTCGGAGATGAGCGACTGCTGGCGGCCCAGGAAGCCGAGCAGACCACGAAACGGCTGGAGGGGGAAGACGTCGTTGCGGTCGATGCGGGCCCACAGCGTGGCCAGGCGGTCCATGCTCTCGGGTGAGGGATCGCCGGCCACCCAGGCGCCGTTGACGGCGCCCACCGAGGCGCCGACGATCAGGTCGGGCCGGACGCCCTCGGCGCTCAGGGCCTGGAGCATCCCGACCTGGATGGCGCCCAGGCTGGCCCCCCCGGAGAGGACGAATGCAGTGGTCAAGGGAGCTCCTGTGGGTGGCGTGGCCCGCAGAGCGAACCCGGCGGGGACGGCAACGCTTCCCGTCCGGTTCGGCCCGGGCGACGATGATGGCCCAGACCGAGGGGGGCGAGGGTGTCGCCGGTGGCGCGATCGGGGTGGCCGTCCTGTGGCTCGTCCTCACGAGGATCGACCTCAAGGGCACGCTGGCCACCAAGGCCATCGTGGCCCGTGATCGGGATCGCCGCCCTGTGCGACGTCTACCGGGACGACACCGGTCTCCTCGCCGCCATCGTCATGGGGGTGGCCCTGGCCAACCTGCCCAGCATCCGGATGCCGGAGGACCGGCGGTTCTTCAGCACCGTCGTGCAGCTGGTGATCGGGCTGCTGTTCATCTCCATCTCGGCGACGGTGTCGGCCCGCGCCGAGGGCGAGGTGCTGGGTCCCTCCCTCGCGCTGGTCGTCGGGCTCGTCCTCCTGGTCCAGCCCCTCGTCGCGGTCGTGGCCACGGCCCGCACATCGCTCACCCGGGCCGAGAAGGCCTTCATCGCGTGGATGGACCCGCGGGGCATCGTGGCCGCGTCGACAGCGGCGACCTTCGCCGCACCGCTGGCCGCGGCCGGGGTCACCGATGCCGACAAGCTGCTGCCGGCCACGTTCCTCGTCATCGTGGCCACCGTCACCCTCTACGGCCTCACCGCCCTGCCCCTGGTGCGGTGGCTGGGCCTGGCGGAGAGCGAGGCGGATGGCGCGGCCATCGGCCTAGCCGACGAGCCCCACCGGCCTCCGCCGGTGAGCGACGTCTGACCCGCCGGCCCGGACCGGGCCCGGCGTTCGGCGCGGCTGCGGCCGGTGCGCCGACGCGTCAGTGTTCCAGCAGCTTGGCCCGGCCCAGCTCGGCGGCGCCGACGATGCCCGAGTCGTCGCCCAGCTCGGCCACCACGAACTCCAGCCCGGGGCTGGGGTGGAGGATCGACGGGTGGGCCTGGGCGGACAGGCGGTCGGCCAGGTCCTGGCCCATCTTCTCGGCCATCCCGCCGCCGACCACCACCAGGCCCACATCGAGGAGGTTGATCACCGAAGCGATGCCCACGCCCAGGATCTCGACGGCCAGGTCGAACAGCTGGGTCGCCAGCTCGTCGTCCTCGTCGAGGGCCCGGGCCCACACCTTCGAGGTAGGACGGGGCTTGCCCTCTTCTTCCTGGATGTCGAACAGTGAGGTGTGGCGTCCGGCCTCGACCATGGCGGCGGCGGTGGACGCCATCGACCGGCGGCCGGCGTAGGCCTCCACGCACCCCCGGCGGCCGCACGTGCACAGGGCGCCGGCGTGCTGGGTGATGATGTGGCCGATCTCGCCGGCGGCGCCGCGCACGCCGTAGTGCGGTCGCCCGCCCAGGATGAGGCCGCCTCCGATGCCGGTGCCCATCCACACGCCGAGCACGTCGTCGTGGCCGACCGCGGCGCCGGCGACCCACTCACCGATCAGGCCCACGTTGGCGTCGTTGGCCAGCGCGACCGGTGCCGAGAAGTGGTCCTCGAGCGCCCCCACGACGTCGAAGGTCTCATCCCACCCGGCCAGGTTCGGCACCTCGAGGACCTCGTCGCCCCGGATGACGCCGGGGATGCCCAGTCCCAGCGCGTCGGGCTCCTCGCCCAGGTCGTCGACCAGCTCGATGATGGCGGCGACGATCGCCTCCGGGCTCTCCAGCGGCGTCGGTCCCTTGCCCCGCTCGCGCACCTCGTGGTCGTCCTCGACCAGGCCCACGCCGATGTTCGTCCCTCCGACGTCGATGCCGGCGATGAGCACGTCGCACCCTCCGTTCCGCTGCTGGGTCCCGGGCACGGTACCGGCCGGCCGGGACGACGGCACAGCAGCACAGCGCCGGATGACGGGGTTCCCTGGTGGTGCGTCGTGGCTCGGGTAGGAGCGGAGACCGACGGCACGAGTCCCGTGCCGTCGGTGCCGCGCTCGGGTACCGTCCGCGGTCGTGACCGCTCCGCAGAACGTCGCGGTGGTACTGCTCGACTCGCTCAACCGCCACATGCTCGGCAGCTACGGCGGCGAGGAGTTCGCCACCCCGAACCTGGACCGCTTCGCCGCGGACCGTGCCACCCGGTTCACCCGTCACGTCACCGGGTCGCTGCCCTGCATGCCCGCCCGCCACGACATCCTCTGCGGTGCCCTGGACTTCCTGTGGCGGTGCTGGGGATCGATCGAGCTGTGGGAGAGGCCCCTGACCGCCCACCTGGAGGACGCAGGGGTGGTGACCCAGCTGGTGACCGACCACCCCCACCTGTTCGAGACCGGCGGCGAGAACTACCACACCGACTTCCGGGGCTGGGACTACCTCCGAGGTCACGAGGGCGACCCCTGGCGCACCTGGGCCGACCCGTCGTGGATCGGTACACCGGCCCGTCCGGCCGCTCCGGCCCGCTGGTTCTACGAGCGTCGGTACGGCTTCGCCGGGCTCACCAAGGCCTACGACACCAGCCGCACCCACTTCCGCGCCGAGGAGGACTTCCCCGGGCCCCGGACCATGTCTGCTGCCGCGAGCTGGCTGCGAGACGCGACCCCGCACCACCCCGACGGCTGGTTCCTCTTCGTCGACGAGTTCGACCCCCACGAGCCCTTCGACACCCCGGCCCGGTGGGCCGACACCTACCAGGACGGCGATCGGCCCGACGAGGCCCTCATCTGGCCGCCCTACACCGACGGGGCCATCAGCGAGGGCACCCTCACCGAGGCCGAGGGGCGCCACATCCGCGCCAACTATGGGGCCAAGCTCTCGATGATCGACCACTGGTTCGGCCGTGTCCTCGACGCCTTCGATGAGCAGAGGCTGTGGGAGAGCACCGCCCTCATCGTGTGCACCGACCACGGCCACCACCTGGGCGAGGAACGCCGGGGTCGCGACATCTGGGGCAAGCCCTCCGTGCCGCACTTCGAGCCCCTCGGCCACACGCCCCTGCTCGTGTCGTGGCCGGGCGTGGAGCGTGGCGGCACGTGCGACGCCCTCACCACCAACGTCGACCTGTTCGCCACCATCGCCGACGCCTTCTCCATCGAGGTCCCCCACCGCACCCACGGGCGATCGATCGTCCCGCTCCTCGACGGCTCGACGTCGGCGATCCGGGACTGGGCCATCGGCGGCGTGTTCGGCAAGTGGGTCCAGATCACCGACGGCGACCGCAAGTACGCCCGTGCTCCCAGCGGGGACGGCTTCCCCCTGTCCATGTGGTCGAACCGGTGGTCGACCATGCCCCTCCACATCGAGGGGGTCGAGGGCCTGCCGCCGCCCGACCACCGGGCCTACCTCGACACCATGCCCGGCTCGGACATCCCGGTCCTGCGCCAGCCCTTCGCCCCGGGAGACCGCCTGCCCATGTGGGTCGCCGAGTCCCGCAACCTCGACGACCACCACCTCTACGACCTCACCGTCGATCCCGACGAGGCCGAGAACCGGGTGGGGGAGCGGGGCGAGGCCGACATGGTCGACCTCCTGCGCACGGCGTTGGAGGAGGTCGAGGCCCCCGACGAGCAGCTGGCCCGACTCGGCCTGGCCTGAGGCCCCTCAGCGGCGCTGGTCGACGCGCACGTAGTCGATCTCTGCGGTCGCTGGTGAGGGGCTCAGACTGAGGCCCCTCAGCGGCGCTGGTAGACGCGCACGTAGTCGATCTCGAGGTCGGCGTGGTCGCCGGCGGGGCGGTACCCGGCCGCGACGGTGGCGTCGGAGACACCCTTGGCGCCGACCCAGGCCGACAGGGTGACCTGGTGGGGTCGGTCCAGACCGAAGGGCGTGGGGAAGGCGCCGGCGGGGTTCCGCCAGCCGCCGGAGATCTCGAGGACCTTGGTCCCATCCGGGTTCACCCGCCAGGTGCCCTGCTTGTCGAACAGGGCGATCTGGCGATCGTCGAGGTAGAAGCGGATCTGCATGGTGGACGGGTCCGCGGGGTTGGTCGGCTCCCACTCGACGGCGTAGGTGTGCCAGGCGGTGACGTCGTAGTCCTGCTGGGAGAGGTGCTGCAGGCCGCACGCGTAGCCGCAGGTGTGGTTGTAGTGGATCGCCGGCTTGTACATGCGGGTGTAGGGCTGGCTGTCCTTGCCGATGTACTCCCAGATGTCGATCTCGCTCGGGTTCGAGCGGCCCTTGATCTCTCCGTGGGTCCAGAAGCCGCCCCAGAGGTAGTTGCCGGGGTGGGTCCAGCGCCCCCGGGCGACGAAGCGGCCACCGGCCTGGCCGAAGCGGCCAAAGGTGCTCATCCCGGCGCCGGACTGGGCCTGGCCGCCCGAGCAGCTCCCGTTGGCCTTCTGGGTGCGCATCCGGAGGATGCCCCCGCCGACCGAGACGTTGTCGGCCCGGGGACACGTCGTGGACTTGGGCGACTCGACCGAGTCGCCGTTGCTCTGGTCGTAGACCTTCCACTTCCGCGGGTCCACGCTCGACCCGTTGAACTCATCGCTGAAGGTCAGCTGCCAGGCCGATGGCGCCGGTGACGGTGGCGCGCTCCGTGCTCGCGGCGGGGCCAGGGGTGCGCCCGAGGCTCGGGGCGGGGTCCGCGGTGCGCTCGATGCGATCACCAGGGTGGGGACACGCTCGGGGTGCCTGGACCTCACCGCCCCCTCGCGGGAGACGATCTGCAGCTCGGTGGGGCTGGAGGTGGTGAGCGCGAGGTTGACGCGACCGGCCTCGACCCTGACGTCCCTCAACCCGACCAGCTGCGGGGCGCCGGCCACGGTCCGGCCCAGCCGTCCCACCTCGGCCCCGAGGCGGGGTCGCGAGACGTGGGTCGTGGCATCGGAGAAGGGAGCGGTGGCGCGCACGAACACGGCGGCGCCGCTCCCGCGGGGGGTGAGGAACAGGGTGCCGTCGAGCCGGGTCCCGTCGGGGCGAGAGACGGGGAAGGACATGTAGCCGATCTTGGTCCGGCCCTGCCCGCGCATGATCCGCACCACCCCGTCGTCGGCCCGGCGCTCTCTCGGGTGGTTGGAGGCGGTGAAGGTGTCGAGGGCGGCGGTGGAGGTCCTCTCGCCCGTGGGGTCGAGGATCCGGGGGGTGCAGCCGGCGGCGACGAGGCAGAGCACCACCGCGCCCACCAGGGCGGAGCGTCGCCACCGCGACGGGCGGGCGATGGCGGTGTCCCCCCGAGCGGAGGCGGATGATCGAGGGGAGTGAACAAAAAGCACGGGGAGTAGCCGTCCTCGGGTCAGGGGATGCGTCAATATGACAGCCCCCGTCATGGGGCCGCAACACGACCGTCAAGTGCCCTGGTGAGAGGGACGATGGGGCCGGTCAGGCCTCGGCGACGTCCTCCACGACCACCACGGCCTCGCCCTCGGCGTTCGAGGCGGCCAGGTCGACGGTGGCCCGGATCGCCCACCCGTGGTGGCCCTCGGGGTCGGCCAGCACCTGGCGCACATCCCAGCGGTCAGGGTGCTCGTCGATGACCAGCAGCGCCGCGCTGCGGGCGTCGCCATCGATGGCGATCGACGCGTACTCCGCGAAGTACGGCGTCAGGGCCTGGTACCAACGCTCCGCGGTCCACCCGTCGTCGCCATCGAGCTCGCCCAACGCGGTCCAGCGCTGCGCCGCGGCCAGCTCCACCCGGCGGAACAGGGCGTTGCGGACTGCCATCGTGAACGCCCGCCGGTTGGCCGTGAACGGCGGCGGGGGCACCTCGACGGGCGTCCGACCGTCCTCGGCGGGCGCGTCCTCGGGGTGGCGGAGGGCCTGCCACTCGTCGAGGAGGCTGGAGTCGGTCTGGCGGACGATCTCGCCCAGCCACTCGGTGATGTCGACGAGCTCGGTGGTCTTGGCGTCCTCGGGGACGGTCTTGACGAGGGCCCGGTAGGCGCTGCTCAGGTAGCGCAGCACGATGCCCTCGACCCGGGCCAGCTGGTGGTGGCGCACGTAGTCGCTGAAGCCCATGGCCCGCTCGTACATCTCCCGCACCACCGACTTCGGTCGCAGCGGGGTGTCGGCCACCCACGGGTGGTTGCCCCGGTACACGTCGAACATGGGCTCGAGCAGCTCGGCCAGGGGCTTCGGGTGGGTGACGTCCTCCAGCTCGGCCATGCGCGCCTCGTAGTCGAGGCCCTCGGCCTTCATGCGTCCGATGGCCTCGCCTCGCGCCGCGCGCACCTGGGCCTGGATCACGGGGCGGGGGTCCTCCAGCACCGCCTCGATGATCGAGACCACGTCGAGGGCGTGGGTCGGGCTCTCCGGGTCGAGCAGGTCGAGGGCGGCGATGGCGAACGGGGAGAGGGGCTGGTCGAGGGCGAAGCTGGGCTGGAGCTCGACGGTGACCCGCACCGTCCGACCCCGCTCGTCGGGCTCGTCCAGCTCCTCCACCACGCCGCCGTCGATGAGGGCCCGCTCGATCTCGGCGGCGCGGGCCAGGTGGGCCTCCTGCTGGGCCTCGGGCTCGTAGCTGGTGGTGATCAGGTGACGGAGGGCGGCGCGCCCGTCGCCGGGGCGGTCGAGCACGTTGATGAGCATGGAGTGGGTGACGGCCAGGCTGGAGGTGAGGGGCTCGGGCTCGGCCGCGACCAGGCGCGCGAAGGTGGGCTCGCCCCAGGAGACCATGCCCTCGGGCGGCTTCTTCTTCGTCACCTTCCGCTTCTTGCCGTCGGCCTGGGTCTTGGCCTCGGCCTTGGCCGCCGCCTTGGCGTTCTCGATGGCGTGCTCGGGGGCCATCACCACGACGGTGCCCTGGGTGTCGAAGCCGGCCCGACCGGCCCGGCCGCCGATCTGGTGGAACTCGCGGGCCGACAGCAGGCGGGTCGAGGAGCCGTCGTACTTCGAGAGCGACGTCAGGACCACGGTGCGGATGGGCACGTTGATGCCCACGCCCAGCGTGTCGGTGCCGCAGATGACCTTGAGCAGGCCGGCCTGGGCCAGACGCTCGACCAGCCGCCGGTACTTGGGGAGCATCCCGGCGTGGTGGACACCGACGCCGTGGCGCACGAAGCGCAACAGCGTGCGACCGAAGCCGGCGGCGAAGCGGAAGTCGCCGATGGCGTCGGCGATGGCGTCCTTCTCCTCGCGGGTGCAGAGCTTCAGGCTGGTCAGGGCCTGGGCCCGCTCGGCGGCGGCGGCCTGGGTGAAGTGGACCACGTAGGCCGGCGCCCCACCTGTCTCCAGAAGCTCCTGGAGCACCTCGGTCAGGGGGTCGGTGCGGAACTCGTGGACCAGGGGCACGGGCCGGGTGGCGGAGCGGACCACCGCCACCGGTCGACCGGTGCGCGCCTCGAGGTCCTCGGAGTACCGGGACGTGTCGCCCAGGGTGGCCGACATCAGCACGTGCTGCACGTCGACCAGCTCGAGCAGGGGGACCTGCCAGGCCCAGCCCCGGTCGGGATCGGCGATGTAGTGGAACTCGTCCATCACCACCTGGTCGACAGGGGCGTGGCGACCCCATCGCAGGGCCATGTTGGCCAGCACCTCGGCCGTGCAGCAGATGATCGGGGCCTCGTGGTTGACGGCCGCGTCGCCGGTCATCATGCCGACCCGGTCGGCCCCGAAGGTGGCCGACAGCTCGAAGAACTTCTCCGACACCAGGGCCTTGATGGGCGCGGTGTAGAAGCTGCGGCGTCCGTCGGCCAGGGCGGCGAGGTGGGCGGCGGCCGCGATCAGGCTCTTGCCCGAGCCGGTCGGCGTGTTGACGATCACGTGGGCGCCGCCCACCAGCTCCAGCAGGGCCTCCTCCTGGGCCGGGTACAGGGTCATGCCCCGGGCCTCCACCCAGCCCACCACCGCGTCGATCACCGCCTCGGGGTCGTCGCCCGGAGGCAGGGGGCCGGCCAGGTCGGGTGGCGCGGTCACCGGAGCGTCGGGCATCACCCGATGGTAGGGAGGTTCGGTCCGGCCCCAGCCGATCGGATGGGCACGCCGCCGCAACGGCGCGCCGTGGGGGAGGCGTCCCCGGCGGCCCGGGGTTCCGCGCGCCCGAGCCACGAACCATACTCCTGGGGCCGCGCCTGCGGCCCTGGCGGCGAGGACGCGGTGCTGGGTGGACGATCGAGGAGACCGCCGAGATGGGCAAGCGACGTCGGGCGGTCGCCGGGATGGTCCTGGTGGTGGCGCTGGCGGCGTGCGGCAGCGGCTCCGGTGAGCCCACCCCGTGGTGCGCGACAGCCAGGACGCGCCGTCGCGCGGCGGCGCGACCTCCGGCGGTGCGGGCCGGGGCGGGCAGATGGACCCCGTGGACCCCGGCATCGACTCGCCCATCACCCCCACCGACGACGCGTCGGTGATGGGCGACGCCGGCGGTTCCAACAGCGCCGACGACGTGATGCTCGCCGCCGGCCTGTCGGTGCAGGACTTCTGGTCCCGGACCTACCCCGACGTCTACGGCGAGGAGTTCCCCGAGATCTCAGGCGGCTTCTGGAGCTACGGGCCCGACACCCCCGCCGAGGATCTGCCTCCCTGTCCGGGCCTCACCAGCTACGACGACGTCGCCATGAACGCGTTCTACTGCGCCGAGGCGGATCTTGTCGCGTGGGATCGCGAGGCGTTGGTCGCCCCCTTCATCGATGCCTTCAGCGAGTTCGGGGCCGCCATCGTCATGGCCCACGAGATGGGTCACGCGGTCCAGGGCCGGACGGGCGACTTCGAGACCCTGCCGGCGGTCATCACCGAGCTTCAGGCCGACTGCTTCGCCGGCGCGTGGATCGCCGACGTGGCCGACCGCGGCAGCGACGCCTTCGACGCCGACCTCGGCGAGCTGGATCTGGCCGTGGCCGGCCAGATCGCGGTGCGCGACGCCCCGGGCTCTGACCCCAACGACCCTCGGGCCCACGGTTCGGGCTTCGACCGGGTCTCGGCTCTCTCCGATGGCCTGTTCGACGGCCGAGCGGTGTGCCGCCTACGGCGACGAGGCCCCGGTGGTGACCGAGCAGACCTTCGACGGCGGCGACGCCGCCACCGGTGGCGACCTCCCCCCCGACGAGCTGCTCGACCTGCTGGTGCCGGACCTGGAGGACTTCTACGCCGGGTTGTTCAGCGACGAGGGCAAGGAGTGGGACCCGGTCGACGAGCTGGTCTTCTTCGACCCGGCCACCGACGAGGTCGCCTGCGGCGACACCTCGCTCAGCGAGGACGAGGCCGAGTTCGCCATCTTCTACTGCGTCGACGACGACAACGTGCAGGCCGATGCCACCGGCCTGGTGCCCACCCTCCAGGACATCGGCGACTTCGCCGTCGGCGCCGAGGTGGCCCGCCAGTGGGCCTTCGCGCCCAGGTCCGTGACGGGCTCACGGAGAACGGCCGCGAGTCGTCGCTGAACGCCGACTGCCTCACCGGCCTCTACGCCGGTGACCTGTTCCTCGGTCTGCGCGACCAGCAGACCCCGATCCGGCTGTCGGCGGGCGACCTCGACGAGGCCGTCGTCTCCTTCCTCGCCTTCGACGACCCCGGCGAGGACAGCGGCTCCCCGTTCGAGCGCTCCGACGCCTTCCGCACCGGCTTCCTGGGCGAGAAGGCCGACTGCGACGCCATCTTGGGCTGACGGCCCGGTACCTGATCGATCCGCACGCTCGCGTGCAGACCGATCACCGGTCGCGGTGGGCGAGCCGGTGGTCAGGCCGCGCGCCGGTGGACCTCGTCGTTCAGAGCTGCGGCCACATCGGGTCCCTGGGCCCCCGCGCGCAGCCGCCGGGCCAGGACGCTCCGACCGAGGCTCTGCACCAGCACGGGAGGACCGGAGGCTCGCAGCAGCACCAGCCCGCGTCGGTCGGCCACCGCGCCGGCCAGGTCGTCCCACCCCACCCGCTGGGTGCGGACCAGGGTGAAGGCGGTGACCCCGACCTCGTCCACCCGGACCCGCAGCCGGGTCCCCCGCAGCAGCACGATGGCGACGACCAGGGCGATGACGTAGAGCTCGGTGGCCGAGCCCCCGCGCGGCGAGGCGCCCCTGTCGGCCAGGACCAGGAGCAGGAAGAGGACCACGAACCCGGCCCCGGCCGCGGCGCACGCCGCGACCAGGGGCAGGTTGCGATAGGTGCGGGCGGTCACCGCCGGAGTCTGGCCGCGCCCCCCGAGCGGATGGCGCCACGGCCGGTGCCGTGGCGCCATCGGTCAGACGGTGGGTCAGGGGATGACCGAGAGGGTGACGTCGATGTTGCCCCGGGTGGCGTTGGAGTACGGGCACACCTCGTGGGCCCGGGCGACGAGGTCCTCGGCCGCCTGGCCCTCCAGGTTGGGCAGGTCGACGTCGAGCTCGACGGTGAGGCCGAAGCCGCCGCCGTCGGTGCTGCCGATCCCCACGCTGGCCGAGACGGCGCTGCCCTCGACCGACGCCTTGTCCTTGCCCGCCACCGTCTTCAGGGCGGACTGGAAGCAGGCCGCGTAGCCCATGGCGAAGAGCTGCTCGGGGTTGGTGGCCCCGCCGGGACCGCCCAGCTCCTCCGGGAGCTGCAGGTCCAGGTCGACCTGGCCGTCGTCGGTGGTGGCGTGGCCGTTGCGCCCATCGCCGGTGGCGTGGGCGGTGGCGGTGTACAGGACCTTCATGGGGTCTCCTCGGGTGGCGGAGCCTCATCATGGACCCATGGCCCACTGCGTGCTGGCCCTCGGTCCGTCGCCTCGTCGGGGGGCGGCTGCGGGGGGTGTGCTGTCGGAGGTCCCGCTCGGTAGGCCGCTGACCAGCATCGATGTCAGCGATGGCAGGCGGGTCACCTCCGGTCGTCACCACTAGGGTCGGCCGCCGTGCTCGCCCTCACCAACTCCGTGAAGGACTACGCCTGGGGGGCAGTCGACGGGGTGGCCCGGCTGGTCGGCACCCCCCCGACGGGCGGAGCCGAGGCCGAGCTCTGGGTCGGTGCCCACCCGGAGGGACCGTCGGTGACCGACGACCGGCGGGCTCTGCACGAGGTGGTGGCCGAGGACCCCGTGGCCCTGCTCGGCGCCGAGGTGGCGGCGCGCGCCGGCGACCGGCTGCCGTTCCTGCTCAAGGTGCTGGCCATCGGCGCCCCCCTCAGCATCCAGCTCCACCCCACCCGGGAGCAGGCCGAGGCGGGCTTCCGGCGGGAGGAGGATGAGGGACTGCCTCGCGACCACCCGCGCCGGAGCTACCGCGACCCGCGGGCCAAGCCGGAGGTCCTCGTCGCCCTCGCCCCCACCTGGGTCATGGCCGGGTTCCGGACCGGCGCCTCCGCCGCTGCGGCCCTCGCCCCCCTGGCCGCCGACCACGCGGTCGCCGCGCTCCGCCGCCGGGTCGAGGGCGAGCCCGACGCCCGCGCCGGGCTGATCCACCTGCTGTCCGCCCCTGACGAGGAGCGGGCTGCGCTGGCCACCGCGGCGACGGCGTGGAAACCCGGTGAGGGGCCCGAGGGACGGTGGGTGGCGGCCCTGGCCCGGGCCTACCCGGGCGATCCCACCGCCCTCTGCCCGCTGCTGCTCGACCTGCGCCTGATGGCCCCGGGCGAGGGCCTCTTCCTCCCGGCCGGAGTCCCCCACCTCTACCTGGAGGGGGCGGGGGTCGAGCTCATGGGCGCGTCCGACAATGTGGTCCGAGGGGGCCTCACGCCCAAGCACGTCGACCGTGAGGAGCTCCTGCGGTTGCTCGCCCCTCCCGGCACCGGTCCCGTGCACCTGCCGGGCGAGGTGGCCGGGGACGGGCACACCACCTACGCGCCCGGTGTGCCCGAGCTGGCGCTGCACTCCGTGGCGCTCGGTCCCGACCCGGTGGCCCTGGCCGCGGCCCCGGAGGGTCCGGCCCTGGTCCTCGTGCTGGGGGGCGGAGGTGTCGTCGACGTCGGTGACGAGGCCATCGAGGTGGGCGAGGGCCGGGCGGTGCTGGTGACCGCGCCCGAGCGGCCCGCGGCCCGGATCTCGGGCTCGGGCACGGCGTGGTGGGCGACCGTCGGCGCGCCAGCCCCCTCGTGAGGTGGACCGGGGTCGGCGCGTGCCGCGCTCGTTCTACCGGCGTGATCCCCGGCGGGTGGCCCCCGACCTCATCGGACAGCTCCTCGTCCACGACGACCGGTCGGGCCGGATCGTGGAGGTCGAGGCCTACGCCGGCTCCGACGATCCGGGCAGCCATGCCTTCCGGGGCCCCACTCCCCGCACCCAGATCATGTTCGGCCCGCCCGGCCACCTCTACGTGTACTTCAGCTACGGGATGCACTGGTGCGCCAACGTGGTGTGCCACGACGAGGGCACGGCCGGGGCGGTGCTGCTGCGGGCGGTGGCCCCGGTGAGCGGCATCGAGGTCATGCGCGCCGCCCGCCCCCAGGTCCGGCGGGATCGGGATCTGACATCGGGGCCGGCCAAGCTCACCCAGGCCCTGGGCCTCGACGGCTCCTTCGGCGGGGCCGACCTGGTCACCGCCGATCGCGATGTCTGGCTGGCCGATGATGGCACCGTCCCTGACGGTCCCCCCTGTCGCAGCCCGCGCATCGGTCTCTCCCGGGGTGTCGAGCTGCCGTGGCGCTGGTACCAGGCTGGCGACCCCCACGTGTCGGGCCGGCCTCGGTGAGCGCGCGCGTCTCCTTCGCCGCCGATGGCACCCGAGGTCGGGCCGCCATGGGGAAACGGCAGTGCTCCCGGTCGCATGCGGTCTCTCATCACTGCGGTTTCGGGGTTCGGAGGCCGAGGACAGCGCGGGTGGTGACGTGACCGGAGACCAGTGAGCGACGAGGGCCCTGGCCCCACGACACGGTGGGAGGTGCTGGACCGGACCGACCCCCGCACCCGGCACCGTCCGGGCGACCGGGACCTGGCCACCACCCTGGTGGCTGCGGCCCGCATCGCGCCGGCCCTGGAGCCGGTGCGGGCCCGGGTGCTGGCGCTCTGTGCGGCGTCGGCCGACCCCCTGGCTCGGGCCAGTCGACCCGACCACCTCACCGCCTCCGCCGTCGTCGTCGACCCCGACCAGGGTGCGCTGTTGCTCCGCCACCGCAAGCTGGGTCGGTGGTTCCAGCCGGGGGGACACGTCGATGGCGACGGCAACCTGCTGGCCGCCGCACTCCGGGAGGCCACCGAGGAGACGGGGCTGGCCGCCCTGGTCCCCGTGCTGCCGGCGGTGGACCTCGACGTGCACGACGTCGCCTACCCGGACGGCTCCTTCCACATCCACCACGACGTGCGCTTCCTCCTGCTGGCCCGGTCCGGGTCGCGGCCGGTCCCCAACGCGGAGTCCACCGGCGCCCGCTGGGTGCGTGAGGCAGCCGATCTCGACGCCGTCGACGCCGATGTCAGCACCCGGCGCCTCGTGGCCCGGGGTCACGCGGTCGCGGCGACGCTCGAGAGGCGGCCGCCCTGAGCCAACGCGTCCCGCGACGGTGGTCAGCGGCCGCGCTGGTGGGGCGTCGCAGGTCGGTGGGCGCGGAGGTGGTCGGCCCGAACGATCAGGCCACGTCGCCGGCGGGGCCGCAGGAGGGCATGTCGTTGACGTTGGCGAAGATCTCGATCACCCGATCGAGGGGGTCGTTGAACTTCTCCTCGGTCAGGAACCGGGCGTCGGGGTTGACCCGCACGGCATCGGCATAGGTGTCGCGGTCCCCCAACAGCTGCTCCCAGTCGGCCAGCCAGGCATCGACCAGCTCCCGATCGCCCTCGTCATCGGGCGGGGGTTGGGCCAGGTCACCGAGCAGGGCCCGGAGATCTCCCGTCGACGCATCGATGGCGTCGGCCCGGGCGGCCTGGTCCTGGCGGCCCGCGTCGGTCGATCGCTCGTCCACCCGGGCCATGGTGGCGGCGCAGGACGCCTCGGCCCGCTCCACCCAGGCCCGATCCGACAGGCGATCGGGGTTCTCCCTCCGGGCTGCCCCGGAGAAGATCCACAGCCAGAACAGGGCCATGGCCAGCAGCCCCACCACCCCGAACACCCGCCACGGCGTCGTCCCCGACGGGGGCGGCGCGTCCTCCTCGCCGGGGGACGACGCCCCGCCGGCGCCGTCGGGCCTGTCGGGGATCGGCGGGGAGGGGGTGGGCACCGGGCCAGCCTCGCCCCGGGCAGACCACGGAGTCCACCCGGCCATCGAGGACCGGCCCGGCTCGTCGCGCCGAGCAGACTGGGGCACGTGACGACCGCCGTGCTCGCCGACCTCGAGGCCCGCGGCCTCGTCCACCTCACCACCGACCGTGGCGCGCTGGCCGAGCGCCTGGCGGCGAGCCCTGTCACCGTCTACCTCGGCCTCGATCCCACCGCCGACAGCCTCCACATCGGCAACCTCATCGGCCTGCTGGTGCTGCGTCGTCTGGCCGATGCCGGCCACCGCGTGATCGGGTTGGCCGGAGGGGCCACCGGCCTCATCGGCGACCCGTCGGGGCGCTCCGACGAACGGAACCTCCTCGACGACGTCACCCTCGCCGCCAACGCCGCCGCCATCTCGGGTCAGACCGCGAGGGTCGTCGACCCCGACGGCAGCCGCGGTGCCTCCTTCGTGGACAACCGGGAGTGGACCGAGGACCTCACCCTCATCGACTTCCTGCGGGAGGTCGGTCGCCACGTCACCGTGAACCAGATGGTGGCTCGCGACTCGGTCCGAGCCCGGCTCGACAGCGACCAGGGCCTGTCCTTCACCGAGTTCTCCTACATGCTGCTCCAGGCCCGCGACTACCTCCACCTGCATCGCAGCCGGGCCTGCGAGCTGCAGGTCGGAGGCAGCGACCAGTGGGGCAACATCGTCTCCGGGGTCGACCTGGTGCGACGGGTCGACCGCCACGCTGTCCACGCGCTGTGCTGGCCGCTGCTCACCGGACCCGACGGCGCCAAGCTGGGCAAGAGCACCGGCGGACGGGTGTGGCTCGACGGTGACCGCACCACTCCCTACCAGCTATTCCAGCACTTCATGCAGGTCGATGACACCGACCTGCGCCGCCAGCTCCTCTGGTTCACGCTGCTCGCCATCGACGAGGTCGACGTCCTGGTGGCCGACCACGCCGCCGACCCCGGTGCCCGGATCGCCCACCAGCGCCTGGCCCGCGAGGTCACCACCCTGGTCCACGGCGAGTCGGCGTGGGCCGCCGCCGCCGAGGCCTCTGCCGTCCTCTTCGGAGCGGATCCGACGACGGCCTCCGCCTCGGCCCTCGAGGTCGCGTCCCGGGAGGTCCCCACCAGCGGCCTCGATCCGGACGACGCCCCCGCGGTGACCTCCGTCCTGGTGGCCACCGGCCTGGTCCGCACCTCGAGCGAGGCACGCCGGGCGCTCGACCAGGGGGGCGTGTACCTGAACGGCGCCCGCCAGGAGCAGGACCGGCTCGTCGGCCCGACCGACCTCCTCCACGGGCGCTACGCGCTGGTCCGCCGGGGCAAGCGCGCCTACGCCATGGTCGTGGCCCGCCGCTGAGCAGGCTCGGCGGCCCCGCGGCGCCGGCGATTTGGCGCTCGCGGCCGCGGTCGGTAGTTTGCGCAACCGCCCCCGGACCATCAGGTCCGTGGGGACCGCGAGGAACCAGGACCGACGGGGTTGACGCCCCGGGAGTCCAGCGGTACCTTGATCAGTCGCCCATCGGAACGGTTCGGCCGCTCCGACGGGTACACCCGGTACCACCGTCCCCTACGGGGCGACTGCCGTGAGCGGCTCCTTCGGGAGCAGGGTGCTCCTTGAAAACAGAACAGAGGACGCAAGCGAGTGCGGACCTGGGACCTCGATGCCTCGGCATCGGCGTCGCAGGATCTGTCAATTCAATGCATCAAGAAACGGACAAGACGAAGTCAGTCTGTTCCTGGTGCCAGTCGGACACATGAGGCGTCAGGCCTCGTCCGGCTCTGCGTTTACCGATCGAAGGCCGGCCCACCTCGTGTGGGCGGGCAGAGATCTTGACGGAGAGTTTGATCCTGGCTCAGGACGACCGCTGGCGGCGTGCCTAAGACATGCAAGTCGAACGAGGTCCACCCGGTGGCAACACCGGCGACGACCTAGTGGCGAACGGGTGAGTAACACGTGAGGAACCTGCCCCGAAGACCGGGATAACCCTCCGAAAGGAGAGCTAATACCGGATGTCCCCTGGAGGTCGCATGACCACCAGAGGAAAGGCTTTTGTGCTTCGGGAGGGCCTCGCGGCCTATCAGCTTGTTGGCGGGGTAACGGCCCACCAAGGCATCGACGGGTAGCTGGTCTGAGAGGACGATCAGCCACACTGGGACTGAGACACGGCCCAGACTCCTACGGGAGGCAGCAGTTAGGAATCTTGCGCAATGGGCGAAAGCCTGACGCAGCAACGCCGCGTGGGGGATGAAGGCCTTCGGGTCGTAAACCCCTTTCAGTGGGGACGAAAATGACGGTACCCACAGAAGAAGTCCCGGCCAACTACGTGCCAGCAGCCGCGGTAACACGTAGGGGACAAGCGTTGTCCGGATTTATTGGGCGTAAAGGGCTCGTAGGCGGCTTGGCAAGTCGGATGTGAAAATTCCAGGCTCAACCTGGAAACGCCATTCGATACTGCTATGGCTTGAGACCGGCAGGGGAACACGGAATTCCTGGTGTAGCGGTGAAATGCGCAGATATCAGGAGGAACACCAGTGGCGAAGGCGGTGTTCTGGGCCGGAACTGACGCTGAGGAGCGAAAGCGTGGGGAGCAAACAGGATTAGATACCCTGGTAGTCCACGCCGTAAACGTTGGGCACTAGGTGTGGGACCCTATCGACGGGTTCCGTGCCGTAGCTAACGCATTAAGTGCCCCGCCTGGGGAGTACGGCCGCAAGGCTAACACTCTAAGGAATTGTCGGGGGCCCGCACAAGCAGCGGAGCATGTTGCTTAATTCGAGGCAACGCGAAGAACCTTACCTGGGTT
>JBBSMQ010000037.1:0-36857 GCA_038233075.1 Acidimicrobiales bacterium | reverse complement strand
GGGGCGCGTTGGCCGACGTGTTCGCCGAGACCCGATCCCAGCGGTGCTGGGTGCACAAGGTGGCCAACGTCCTCAACGCCCTGCCCACCTCCGCGCAGCCCACGGCGAAGCGGATGTTGGCCGAGATCCGCGACGCCGAGGACCGCGACCACGCCGAGACCGCCATCACCGCGTTCGCCAAGTCGTTCGGGGCCAAGTGGCCCAAGGCCGTCGCCAAGATCGTCGACGACCAGGACGAGCTGCTGGCGTTCTACGACTTCCCGGCCGAGCACTGGGGCCACCTCAAGACCACCAACCCCATCGAGTCCACCTTCGCCACCGTCCGGCTTCGCACCAAGGTCACCAAGGGCCCCGGCTCCCGGGCCGCCGGGTTGGCAATGGCCTTCGAGCTCATCGAGTCCGCCCAGGACCGGGGGCGGGCCGTCAACGGCCCGCACCTCGTCGCCCTCGTCCGAGCCGGAGCCCGCTTCGAGAAGGGGGTGATCATCGAACGCAACGACCAGAACCGGAAGGACGCCGCCTGATCAACGCAGGAACCCGATCCACAGGTCTTGACTATTCCTCGCGGTGTTGCACAGTCAGCGACTGCAGCGCACAGCATGTGTCGACCGAGCATAGGCGGAGTCTACGCTGCGGTCATGAGCGCATCGCTTCGTCGAGGGGCGGCGACCGCCTCGCCATCCACCCCGACCGGTCCTTCTCACCCGATGCCAGGAGGAACCGTGCAGCACGAGCGACTCGAACAGCCGGTCATCGTCGTCTTCGGTGCGTCGAGCGGCATCGGACTCGCCGCCTCGCTCCTCCCCGGCGGGCGAGGGGCCGAGGTCGTCGCCCCCGGACGTGCTCGCCGGGTGCTGGACAGCCTCGTCGGCGAAGCCTCTCCCAGCAGCGTCGTCAGCCACACCCACCGATGAAGGACATGCGGCACGACCTCGTCGGGGATCGCATCCACCGCTTCGGTGACGGCATCGTCAACTGGTACCTCATCGACGACGGCGGCGAGCTCACCGTGGTCGACACCGCCTGGCCCCGCAGCTGGCCGCAGATCGAGCGTGCGATCACCTCGATCGACCGCCGAGTCGAGGACATCCGGGCGATCCTCCTGACGCACGGCCACGGCGACCACATGGGCGCGGCCCACGACATCCACGAGGCGACCGGTCTCCCGCTGCGGGCCCATCGTCACGAGCTGCCGCGCTTGAGAGGCGAGCGGAAGGGCGGATCGTCGTTCGCCCTCGTGCCACGACTGCTGCCGAGCCTGTGGCGCCCCGGCGCGTTCGGCTTCGTCGTCCACGCTGTCCGGCGTGGCTTCCTCACCCCCACGTGGGTGACCGACCTGCTGCCGTTCGACGACGGCGACCTGCTCGACGTCCCTGGCACGCCTCGCGCCGTCTTCGTCCCCGGCCACACCGAAGGTCACAGCGCCTTCCACCTCGCCAATCGCGGCGCAGTTTTCTCCGGTGACGAGCTGGTCACCATGGACCCGCTATCGCGGGCGCGCGGCCCGCGCCTCATGCCGCCGAGCCTCAACGACGATCCGCAGCAGGCCAGGTCCTCCCTCGCCGAGCTCGAGGGGCTCGACGCCGGGCTCCTCCTCCCCGGCCACGGCGAGCCGTGGACGGGATCGCCGACCCGAGCGGTCGAGCTCGCCCGCGAAGCCGAGCGCTGAGCGCGACGGGCACGTACGTCCCGAGCCGGCACTCGTGGGCGCAGGACCCCGACAGAGCCGCGCCCGACAGGACAAGATCGCGACGTGCGCATCGACGCGTTGTAACGCGAGGGCAGGGAGCGCTTGGTCGAGCTCGGCTCGACGCTCAGCGACGAGTCGGCGGCCGCCGCAGAGCCGGCCTGTCCCGGGTGGGCCGTCCGCGACGTGTACGCCCACCTCAGCGGCATCGTGGCCGCCGCGCTCGCCGGGCGCATGGAGGGCGTCACCACCGACCCGTGGACGCAGCGCCAGGTCGACGAGCTGGCCGCTCCAGCCCGGACCCGCTCGCCCCGATGACCGGTGTGGTCGCGGGCGGCCAGGGCGCGGACCAGCCGGCCACGCTCGGCTTTCGTCAACGCCGGGTCGGCGGCCTCGCGGATCAACGAGTAGCGGAACAACGCCACGTCTCGGCGGCGGTCTTGCATCGGGCCTCCTGGCGCCTCGAGCAGCAGAACTCGGGACACTGGCCGCTCAAACAGCCGCCGCCCAGGGGCAACCCGTGTTGGGAAAGAAGCCGCCCGCCACTCGCCGAAGACGCGAACGACCACGGCGCCATCGTGCCGAGCCGCAACGCCGCCGCCCGCGCCGCCACCGCGACCGCCTCGACGGCGTCACCCGACGGTGTCCCCGTCGGCGCCACCGGCGCCACCGGCGCCAACATCGGGTCCAGGTTGTGGGCCAGGACGGTGAACCACAATCGGATCGCGTCGGCGTTGGCGGCGAAACGGCGGAACCAGCCGCGCACCGTCGAGGGCGGCCCACCAACACCACCGCCGCTCGATGACCCGCACCCATCGCCTTCGAGGCCAGTGTCCGCGAGCCGGGCCAGCACCAACCCGCCGGGCCGAGGAGCGAGTCGGGTCGACCAGAGAGGGCCGAGAGACCGACCGGCAGCGGTGACGTCGAACGCCATCCTGGCAGTGCGTCGATCGGGCCAGCGCGGGTCCGGGATGATCGAACGAGGGACCCACGCAGCGATCAGCTGCCGTGGGATGCATCTGAACGCATATGCGGTAGAGTGCATTCTGATGGATGTCCGCTACCACCCGCTGTTCGAGCGGTGGTTGACCGAGCTGGCCGAGGCTGACGAGGAGATCTTCGGAGAGGTGATGGCGTTGCTGAGCGCACTCGAGATCCACGGTCGTGAACTCGACGATGAGGGCCGTGAGGAGTCTCACCCGGTCGTGACCTCCCGCTATGACATGCACGCCCTGCGGCGGGTTCCACCGACGGCTGCCACGCCCTACGCCGTCGGCCCGCCCGTGCTCCGCATCCTCTACGCGGTCTGTCGTACCGCTGCTGGTGGCGAGGTCGCCGTGGCCCTCCTGGGCGGCGACAAGACCAGGCTCGGCAACAGCTGGTACCCAGCGAACCTCGCCGAAGCCGAACATCGACTCGACCAGCACTGCCGCCACCATCCCGACACCTCCCCAATCGTGAAGCGAGGCAACCGATGAGCACCCCCACCATCCCCACCGACGACGCCAAGGCCACGGACGCCACCATCACCGACGAGGAATGGGCACGAGCCGGAACGGCGCACGAGCGGTTCAAGGCGCTGCTCGAGACGAAGCCCCGAGCGAAGGCACGCCATGATGTCGTCCTGGCCGAGATCAGCAGCCGTCAGGCCACCCTCCGCCGACTCCGCCAAGCCCGGGCTCTGACCCAGTCGACCATTGGTGAGCTGCTTGACATGGACCAGTCCGAGGTGTCCCGCCTCGAGCACCGCAGCGACATGCTGCTGTCGACCCTGCAGCGGTTCGTGCACGCGACCGGCGGCGAAATGCACATCGTCGTCAACTACCCCGACGGGGGCCCCGTCGAGCTCCTCGTCCACGACCCCGGCGAGTAATCGCACCGCACCGCAGTCGTCGGCCGCTGCTCGTGGTCACTACGAGCCACCTGTGTGGTCGAGGTATGAGAATGAGGGGAAGGCACCAGTGTTCTTCAATGGCGGAGCCCCAGGCCCAAGGCCCGAGGGGCCGGATACGAAAGGCGCCATAGCTTCAGTCTCGTTCCGGGCGCGCCGGAGAGGTATCCGGTTCACCCTGGCTCCCCACGGAGCGCCGAGCCTCTCCGAGGCTGGTGTCACCGGTGATGGCCTCGTCGAGGTGCCGGTCGAGGGCGTCAGCCACCTCAGCGTCGGTGCCGGGGAGGGCGTACGCGTACTCGCGCAGCGTCGTGGAGGGGTCCGCGTGGCCGAGTCGGGCCTGGGCTTGGAGGACCTCGCCGCGGGCGACGAGGAAGGTGGCGACGCTGTGACGGAACCGGTGCAGCGACGCAGTCGGGACGCCGGCCTCATCGCGGATGGCCCGGAAGCGGCGGTCGAACACCGCTGCGGTGAGCCGGTGGCGGTGGTTGGTGTCGCGGGCGAACAGCCACGGCCCGTCGAGCGAGCCCCCGCCACGCTGGCGCCAGTCGGCCTCCAGGGTGTGCCATAGCGCGGCGGTCTGGGTGCCGAGGGTCAAGGTGCGGGGCCTGCCCGACTTGGGGAGGGTGATCTCGTCTCCGGATACCGAGCGGCGGATCTGGAGCACCCGCCCGGTGAGGTCGTCGAAGCGCAGGGCGGCGAGCTCACCTCGACGGGCACCGGAATCCGCGGCGAGCCGAACGCACAGCAGGTCCTGCTCGGCCGCCTGGCGGTGCCGAAGAGCACGGGGTGTCCCGTCGTCGTTGGCCCCCGCGACCAGCACCCTTGACTCCGCGGTGCCCAGGAGGCGACGGACCTCGTCGGGGTGCAGGGGCCGGCGTGGCTCGGAGCGGGTCGGGCCGCGCATGTTCCGGATGGGATGGTGGTCGATGATCCGCTCGTCGTAGGCCCAGCCGATCGCCGAGCGCAGCACCCGGAACCGGGCCACGGCGGCGCTGGTCGTGGTCCCTTCCGCCTGCCAGCGGGCCATCGCGGCCCGGACCTGCGTCGGAGTGAGCGATACCACCCGCTCGCCGGCGATGGTCTCGGCGCGCAGCAGCCGCACGTTCGACCGGTACCCGATGCGGGTCGAGGGCCTCCACGGGTGGTCGGCCTCCAGCCACCGCTCCAGCAGCTCGCCCACCGTGAGGTGCGGGGCGGCGCGGGCCACCGAGCGGCGGGCCCGGTACTGGTCGGCCAGGTCGCGCTGGTACGCGTCCGCGGCGGCCTCGTCGCCGTGGAAGCTCACCGACCGCTGCAGCGTCCGGCCCGTCACCGGATCGGTCCCCGCCGCGACACGGATCTCCCACACCCCCGGCCGCCGCTCGCGCCTCGTCCCGGACCCTCGCGTCGATGCCATGGCCATCCGGTCGGCCCATGTAGGGACAGATGTAGGGATGCCCGACGCCCCACATGGCCCGGTACTCCACCGTTGTCGCCTCTGACCTGCACATCTGGCTGGCGCGCTTGGAGGGACTCGAACCCCCAACCTTCTGATCCGTATCCCGACGGGTCCGTCTGATGGTGTCGAGTGCTGTTCTACCAGGTCAGGTGGGGTACGGGATCCGGCACGTGCTGCCAGATCCGGCCCGATATCGGCCCGTGGATTGCCAAAGGGATTGCCAAGGCCTGGCGTCTCGTCGGAGGGGACGGGCTCACGGGAGTCGGCCGTTCACGATCGCAGCGCCGTAGCGAAGCGCGGCGCGGAGGTCCTCCCGGTCGAGGTACGGGTAATCGCCGAGGAGGTCGTCAACTGTCCGTCCCGCGGCGAGCTGGCCGAGGACCATCCCGACGGTCACCCGCGTGTCTCGGACGGTGGGTAGACCGCCCATCCGAGCGGGATCGACGGAGATGCGCTGCATGGCCATCCGTCCTCTACGACCAGTCGGTCAGGCGCGCCGCGAGCGACCGAACGGCGCTCAGGAGCGGGTCCAGCTCGTTGTCCACCACGTCGGCCACGATCGAGTGGTCGGTGTCGAAGTAGCGGTGGGTCAGGTGGTCCCGCATCCGGGCGATGGCCGTCCACGGGATGTCGGGCTCCGTGTCGAGGAGGTCGGGGCTGATGCCCTTGACGGCTTCCCCGATCTCGATGAGCCGCACCCGGACGGCGTCGTAGACCAGGCCCTCGGTGAGGTCTCCCATGGTCAGGTGGTCGTGGATCGCTTCGATTGCCTCGACGACGTCAGCGAGACGGGACGCGTCCTGGCGACTCACAGGGCGACGGCCTCGGCCAGCACCTCACCACGGAGCCGAGGACGCAGTGACTCAGGGGTGCCCACATCGACCTTCACGCCGAGTGCAGCCTCGAGCGCGGCCCCGAGCGCGAGGAGCTCGAAGGGCCGGGCCCCGGGAGCCAGCTCGACGAGAAAGTCGATGTCGCTACCTCGCGCCTCGTCCCCGCGAGCGACCGAACCGAAGACCGCCACCGAATGGCCGTGATGACGCGCCACGATCGCCTTGATCTCCTCGCGGTGAGCGTCGACGAACTCCCGCAACGGCGTCGTTCCTACATCGGACACCCACTGAGCCTACGACGACAGCAAGGGGCTGTGAGGCCGCGCGCCCGTTATTTGGCACTTGGCGAACAGCCGCAGAAGGTGACGTCGCACATGGTGCGTGCCGGCTTCGTGCGTTGTGATCCAGGAGGGTCACCTCCGCCTCAGGGATGGAGAAGCGACTATCAGACCAAGCTCCCAGGCCGATCCGTTCCGCCTGGCGCTGGTCACACTGCGCCGGCCAAATCGACAGGCACCGCCTTGAGCCACGCCACCATCACTCTCGCTGAGCTCACGAAGACCCGCATCAGAGGTGGGTCACAAGGACGACCGTCGAGCAGCGGTCGACCACCGCCTTGACGCAGGAGCGCAGCGACTCGGCGTCGAGGGCACCGAAGCTCTCGTCGAGCAGGAGGACGTCGGGCTCCTGGGCGAGGGCTCGGGCGACGAGGAGTCGGCTTCGTTCGCCGTGGGACAGCCGCCACCCGATCTCGCCGAGGACCTGGGCCATGCCGCTCGGCATGCGGTCGATGAGCGGGCCCAGTCCCATGGCCCGGCAGAGGTCCTCGGCCATGTCCTCCTCGGCCGCTGTCGCCGGCCAGCCCCGTCCCATCAGCACGTTGTAGGCCACCGTGCCGGTGAACAGATGGTTGCGTTCGAGCCGGGGGACCGCCACGACTCGGGCCGGTCGGGCGTCACCTCCTGCGTCCCCGAGGTGGCGCTCCCCGCTGGTCGGGGCGCGCAACCCGGCGAGCGTCTCGACCAGCGTCGACTTGCCGCTGCCCGACGGGCCGGTGACCAACAGGCGGTCCCCGGCGCGGACGGCGAGCGAGACGTCGCCCAGGACCAGGCGTCGGTCAGTCCTCGACCCGGCCGCGATCGTCGCCCGTTCGAGGGAGACGAGCGGCCCAGCTCCACCCGGCGTCGATGGTGCCGATCCTGGGGGGGCCTCGTCGACGGCGCGCGGGGTCGGGTCGGTCCCGGACCCGAGCGACGGGCCGAGGCCCCGGGCCACGACGATCCCCTCCGCAGCCTCTCGGAAGGAGGTGCCCACGACCTGGAGCCCATCGGTCGCGAGCAGCACCCCACCGAGCAACGCCGCCAATCTGGGCGCCGACGACGGCCCGGTGACCAGGACGAGGGCCAGCCCACCGACCTGCCAGACGCCCGGGACCACCGCTCCCGCCACCGTGGACCAGCGGTCCAGGGCACGCTGGGCGCCGAGGTGGGACGAGAGGTCGCTGAGGGCGCCGTGCTCGTCGTGGCGGGGGTCGGCCTGCACCAGCCGGGTCCGGTGGCCGAGCAGCGCCTCGGACGTCGCCGTCGAGATGCGGCGCCGCAGCCGCGAGAGGGCCGTCTGAGCGCGCAGGATCCGCCGTCCGGCCTCGATCATGGCCACCACGACCACGGCGAGCACCAGGCCCGGGACCACACCGTCACCGGCGGCCATCAGCACGATGGCGGCCACCGCGACCTCGATGGCGCCCTCGGTGCACAGGAGCCCGGCCCCGACGGCCGCCCGGTCGAGGGCATCCACCTCCAGGACGGTGGCCATCGGGTCCTCGGCCCCGGTGTCAGCATCCCGGCTGGTGGCGTCGAGCAGGCGGCGGCGCACCACCGTGC
This sequence comes from Acidimicrobiales bacterium, assembly GCA_038233075.1. Taxonomy (GTDB): domain Bacteria; phylum Actinomycetota; class Acidimicrobiia; order Acidimicrobiales; family Iamiaceae; genus Iamia. The sequence goes on along the minus strand of JBBSMQ010000037.1, from coordinate 29,122 downwards.
CCGCCGCAGTGGCGGCCTCCCCGGCCACGACGACGTGCCCGGCGAGGGCGACGGCCGCCACCAGCCCGGCGATCACCCATGGCCCGGCCCAGCCTTCGTCGCCGAAGGCGACCCGGCCGACGACGGCGAAGCCGGCGGTGGTGGCGACGACCGCGACAACGGAGAGCAGACCGGCCACCGCGATCTGCACGGGCACCCCGGCGCCCGCCAGCTCCCGGCGAGTGCTCCGGCCGCGGGGAACGAGGGCCCAGGAGTGGACGACCCCGTCCCCGCCGCGACCGAGGGCATCGAGGGCCTCCGTCCGTCGGCCGGGCCGCAGCGGTAGGTCGAGGAGGTAGGTGTCGTCGACCCCGGCCTCGCCGAGGTCCGCACCGGAGTGCCCGGCCGGCACCAGCCGGTCGTCGTCGGTGATGCCGACCACCCGGTGGCGTCGTGCGGCGATCCGGGTCCGGAGGCGACCTCGCACCGGGATCACCCGCTCCTGCTCCGCCTCGGCCGAGCGCCACAGGGCGGCCGCCGCGCTCCCGTCGGCGGTCGCGATGGAGACCTCCGGAGAGGGATCGCCCTCCGACCCAACAGCGTGGGTGACGCAGACGAGGTCGGCCGCGCTCCCTTCGTCAGTCGGAACCGAGGCCGCCGAAGGGGGATCGCACCCCAACCCGGCCAGGTCGGCCGAGCCCGCGCCCGCCGCTCCTGAGACGGGAGCGAAGCTCCGCCGCCGCACCCGGCCATCGGCCACCTCCACCGAGGCCCAGCCATCGTCGGCCCAATGGCCCTCGGTCAGGTGGGCCTCGGCGGCGGTGAGACGTGCGAACGCGGAGCCCGGGCCCAGGTCGCCCGGCCGGCCGACCTCGACCACGCGCCCGTCCTCGACCACGGCGACCAGGTCGAAGGTCGCCGCCGCAGCCAGGTCGTGGGTGGCCCACACCACGGTCGCGCCGGGCCAGCGGTGGCGACAGGCATCGAGCAGGCTCGCCCGGGCGGGACGGTCCAGACCCCGCAGGGCCTCGTCGCCGACCACCAGGCGCACGTCGCGGCGAGCCAGCGACCGGGCGATGCGCAGCCGCTCTCCCTCGCCACCGGAGAGGTGGTGGCCAGCCCGGCCAGCCGGCGCATCGAGACACCCGTCGCGAGCGGCCACGACCGGGCCGAGTCCGGCGGCGTCCGCCGCCTCGGCAACACCATCGCCGTCGATCCCGGGCTGACCGTAGGTGATGTTGGCGCTCAGGCTCCGGTCCCACACCGAGGTCCCCGGGTCGATCCACGCGGTGACCCGCCGGAGGTCCTGGCGCACCTCCTCCAGGGGACGGCCATCCACCTCAACCGAGCCGCCCGCCGGCTCGACCAGGCCGAGGAGCACGGCGAGCAGCGAGGACTTGCCCGCCCCGGACCGCCCGACCACAGCGACGTGCTGACCGGGCTCCACCGTCAGATCGACGCCCGTCAGCACCGGGATGCCGCCCGCCTCGACGTCCAGGTCGCGCACCCGGATCGCCACCCCGGCGCCGGGGTCCAAGGACGACGCACTCGGCGGCTCCTGCGGTGCGTGGAGCGGCTCCAACAGCCGGGCGGCGGTGGCGACGCCGGCCGGCAGGGAGCGGACCGCTGCGGTCGCAGCGTCCAGGTTGAGGGCGGCCAACACGGCGAGGAACCCGGCGAGCAAGGCCGAGGCGGGGGGCAGGTCAGCCGCATCGATGGCGGCCAGGACGGCGAACCCGCCGGCCAGTCCGCCCAACCGGGCCGCGCCGGTCGTGGCCGCCGCCCACCGGTTCCGGGCGCGGGTCGCCGACCGCCACGAGCCCAGCGTGCTGTCGGCCCGCTGGGTCAGGGCCGGCCGGGCCCGATGCGCCCGCAGCGCGTCGAACCCATCGGTGGCATCGACCAGGGCGGCGGCCACGGTGCCGGCGAGGGTGCGGGCCCGCAGCTCGCGCTCGACCGCGCCGGGCTGGGCCGCCAGGGTCACCAGCAGCGGTGCCCCGAGGAGGACGAGCACACCCGGGAGGGCCCTGGGCACGGTGGTCACGACGACCACCGCAGCGGCCAGTGCCTGGGTGGCGCTCAGCGCGACCAGCACCACCCGGTCCGACACCTCGGCGATGCGGTGCAGGGCGTGGGCCCGGGCGGTGAGGTCGGAGCGAGGGCGGGTGGCGACGAACCGGTCGGCCACCGTCGGCAGCCGCGCCGCGAGACCCCGGCGGAGGGTGATCTCCATGGAGCGGCCCACGCCCCGGCCGACGACCTGGACCAGCGCGGCGAGGACCGCGGTGACCAGCGCCACGCCCAGGATGGCGGCTATGGGGGCGGAGCCGGGGCTGTCGACCGCCGTCCGCAGGACGACGGCCTCGGCCACCGCGGCGAGGCCGGCGGCGGCCGCCAGGCCCAGCCCGAGGCCGACCCGATGCGGTCCGGAGCGCCGTGCCAGCGCCCAGAGCGCCCGGGACGGTGGATCGTCGCCCTCAGAGACCGGCGCGGCGGAGGCCAGCGGCGCGTCCCCGACCGCCGCCCCGGCTGCTTCGGTCGGCGCCGGCAGCTTCACCAGCACCGCACCCTGGAGCCCGACCCGCTCCGAGTCACCGTGGACGGGGAGGACCGGCCACAGGCGGTCGGGCAGGTCCATGTCGGGCGCATCCCGGCTCAGCAGCGCATCGAGTGCAGCGAGGCGGTCGCGGGGGGCCGCGGCCCGCCGCGCGGCCAGGGCGGCGACGGCGCGGGCGGCGGCATCGAGGCGGGCCAGGCCCCGCCACCCTGGGTCGGCCTCGGCGGCCTCGACCCGGGCGGCGATCGTGTCGTCGGTGAGACCCAAGTCGGCCAGACGGCCTCGGAGGATGCGGAGGTGCGGCTCCGAGGCGGCGTAGTCGCGCCACGCGCCCGCAGGGACGGCCTCGCGGTGGACCAGCAGGCTGCGGCGCAGGGTGGTCTCCCGTACCCACCGGCGACCCACCGCCGGGTCCATCACCTGGGCGAAGGGTCCGAGGGTGCGCCACACCAGGATCAGATGGGTGAGACCGTCGGGCAGGACGGTGACGGCGAGGGCCGGCAGGTTGGTTGCGTCGGCCCGGGTGACGTGGTCGAGGGGCACCACGACCTGGTCGGCGTCGAGGCCCTCCTCCAGAGCGAGGGTCTGGAGGGTGGTCACCGCGGTGCCGTCGACGTCGGTGTGGCACCGGTCGCGCAGGGAGGTGGTGTCGACCGCGATGCGGTGGCCGCGGAGCGCCGAGGTCAGCACGGCCGGCCCACAGTCGGTGGCCGACACCTGGACGACCTCAGGGGCGAGGAACCGGGGGCGGGTCATCGCCCCCCGCCGTGGGGGCGCGGCGACGGCCACCCCACCGGTGATCCGGTGCGGTGGCCGCCTGCGTGTGACCCTGGGCTCAGTGCGCCCTGCGCCCGCCGGCCACGATCGGTGTGGTGGTGCGCATCGGCATCATCTCCGCTCGGGGGCCGGCGGGACAGGACAGGGCGGCTCGCTACTTGCCGGCGCGGATGGCGCCGGCGGACACCTTGGTGGTGGTGGTCATGGGGGTCACCTCCTCTCGGGGTCGGGAACATGCGATCAGGGAGCGGCATCGGCCGTGGCGTCGGAGCCGGTGGCCGGTGCTTTCGTGCTGGCCAGCTTCTGGTCCAGGCGCTTGGTGATGGCGTCTTGGCTGTAGCCGAACAGGAGCGCCAGCGCGATGAGCCTCCCGGTGGGGGGCGAGCCGGACTCGACCAGGAACCCGGTCTGGATCAGCCAGGACCCGACGAGGGCGAAGAGGGCGCCTGAGGTGAGCTTCAGCGCCGACTGCGCCAACCACGCTCCGGGCACGCGGGTGAGCCCCGGCGCCCGGGTGCTCATGGCCACGAGGGACACCGCCGCTCCTGACAGGCCCACGCCGGCGATCACCCATGCGTTCGGTGCCGGCTCCTCGTCCTCCGCCGAGGCGTCGCCTTGGTCCTGCGCAGAGCTGCTGAGCGTCAGGCCGCCGACGTCGCCCTGCAACAGCCAGGCGCCGCCGACGGTGAGCACGGCGAACATCAGGGCGAGGCCGATGGCCCGGTTCCGGCGTGTGCGCTGCGAGCGCCGCAGGCCGGACCAGCCGTCGTGCAGGTGGCCGAGCGCCTCTTGCACCGCGCTGCGGGTGGGTGGGTCGTCGCCCTCGCCTTTGAGCAGGGCGAGGGCCGAGTCCCGCCTGGTGTCGTCCTTGCGGAACAGCTTCTTCACCCGCACCTCGACGGTGCGGGCGTAGGCAGACCGGGCGGAGCCTTCGGTCGGGACCGAGTCGTCTTCGCAGATGTCGAGGGTGTCCTGGCAGCGCTCCTCCTGCGTTCCGTTTGTCCAGCCGTCCCGCCCGCTGCTCTCCAGGGCGACGGCGACCGGTCGGGGAACCTGGCCGACAACGCCGAAGATCCGGGCCGATCGGCGCCGCACATCCACCCGCCACACCCCCCGCCGCCGGGTGAACGGGTCGGGCACCAGGTCGATGGCTGGTTCGGGCTCGTCCGCATCCGGGGAGGCGGGTTCGGGCCTGGTGGTGCTGGCGGTCGGTTGGTTCGTGGCGAGGTGCGCCAGGATCGCCGCGTTGAGCCCCGTCAGGGCCAGCCACGGCATGGCACGGGCCAACGGACGTCCCGCTCGCCCCACTGCGTGCAACCATGCTTCGGATCCCTCCCGCAGCGGTTCCCCCGAACGGGACCAGACGGTACGAGAGGTGGGTGTGCGTTCCGGAGTGCCCAAGCGCGTCGATGTGGTGGGTGGGGTCATGGCATCTCCTCCGGGTGGTGCGGGTGTCGCCGGTCCGGCATCGGGAGCTCGACCGGACGGGTCGCCCAGGTGACGAGGCGTTGGATCTGGCGGAGCGAGGGCAGGGTCTGGTCACGTTCGGGTTCGAGGCCATCTCCTCCGACCGGCTGGAGCCGGGCCGCGAGGTTGAACCGCGCCCGGCGGGCGTCCCGGTCGCGGCCGCGTGGGCCGACCCACCCTGCGTCGGGCACAAGGGCCTCGGTGTAGGCCGCGGCCACGGCGGCATTGACCCGGCTGCGGTTTGTGATGCCGAGGGGCACCAGGTCCTGGGGCCGGCTCGGCGCAGGGACGAAGTCGCAGCACGGACGCAGCAGGGCGCCGCAGACGGCGGAGGCGCTCGGATCCCACAGCCGGTTGTGGTACTCGGTCGCGCCCGCCTCGCGGGCGCGGACCCGGGCCGGATCGTCCTGAGCGATGCCGCACAGAGCCACGACTCGCGGCGGCCGGGAGACCTGCGCGCGCCGAACGCGCTCCACCACGGCGATCCCGGCGAGCTGGTCGCCTCGCCGCGCCGGTGTGAACAGGTGCACGACGACGGCGTCGACACCCGCCCACCCGCTGCGCCCCAGGGCGGATGCGATCGTGTCGGTCTCGACCGCGCCGACCTCGGCATCTGCGGTCAAGCTGGCGACGAGGCCGGCCCGTTGCACCTCGTCATCGTCGACGACGACGATCCGCTGCGGGCGGCCGAGAGACCTCCTCCCGCCCCTCGGCCGACCGGCGTCGTCCCCCCCGTGATGCATGAGGACAAGACTCCGATGACGGGGCTGCGATATGGTTGTCGCTGGGTAAACGCATGGGAGGGGGCGGGCCATGGGTGACGAGTTGACCGACATCGGCCTCCTGGGGCCGGTGACCGCCCATGCCGGCGGGGTCGCCCTCGACCTGGGTGGAGCCCAACGGCGTGCCGTCCTGACCCGTCTCGCCCTTACCCCCGGCGCCGTCGTGACCCAGGCGGCGCTCGTGGACGGCCTCTGGCACGAGCCACCGGGAGCGGCGCGAAAGGTCGTTCAGGTTCACATCTCGCGCCTGCGGGCCGTGCTGCCCGCCGATGTGGTCGTGACCGCGGGCGGCGGCTACCTGCTCGACGTCGACCCGGGCGTCGTCGATGCCGACCGCTTCGAGCGCCAGGTCAGTGCCGGCCGCGCCGCCGCGGACCGCGGGGATCTCGGCCAGGCCATCGACCTGCTCTGTCGCGCCGAGGATCTCTGGCGGGGCCCGGCACTGGCCGACGTGGGTGATGTGCCCTTCGCCGCCGCCGCCACCGCACGCCTCGACGAGGCCCGCATGGAAGGGATCGAGATCCGTCTCGCCGCCGAGCTCGACAGCGGTCTCCATGCGGCCTCTGTCCCCGAGCTCGAGGCGCTCGTCCGCCAGCACCCCCTCCGGGAGCGGCTGTGGGTTCACCTCATGACCGCGCTGAACGGCAGCGGCCGCCGGGCCGACGCTCTGCGCGCCTACGAGCGTGCCCGCCACCAGCTCGCCGATGTCGGCCTCAGCCCCGGGCCCGGCTTGAAGGACCAGGACCGGGTCCTCCTCGAGGACGACGCCCGGGAATCGGCATCCCCCCGTCCGGCGCGACGGCCGGCGTCACCGCCTCGGCTGATCGCCCCCACCCTTCTCGTCGGGCGACTCGAGGAGCGCCGGTCGATGCAGGCGGCGCTGGTCGCCACAAGGGTGGGACAGGGCCCGGGACTCGTGGCCGCGCGCGGTGAGGAGGGTCTCGGGAAGTCCAGCCTGATCGCCACCTTCGTCGCCGATCCGGCGACCGGATCCAGCGTCCTGGTCGGCCGGTGCCGGCAGCACGTCGCCGTGCCCTTCGGACCGTGGACCAAGATCCTCGAGCAGCTGGGCGCTGACGATGTGATCGACTTCCTGGCGTCAGGGATCGACCTCGAGTCCGCCGAAGCAAGGCGCGTCCGTCTCTTCTCCGACACGGTGGACCGCCTACGCGCCGCGACCGACCACGGCCCCGTCGTCATCGTGCTCGACGACCTCCACTGGGCGGACGACGGGACCATCAGCCTGCTGCTGCACGTGCTCGCCGAGACCGAGGGGCTTCCTCTCTTGGTGGTGGGCGCCTGGCGGGCGGGCGACATCACGGTCGGTCGCCCCGCCGTCCACCTCGCCGACGCCGTGGCCCGGGGCGGGTGCCTCGTCCTGGACCTCGTTCCCCTGACCGTCGATGAGATCGCAGAGATGCTCGGCGGTCACGCCCCCGAGGTCGGGGGCGATCAGCGCCGCGAGACCGCCGCTCGTTTGCTCGAGGTCACCAGTGGCGTTCCGCTGTTCGTCGCCGACGCCGTGGGGGCGATGTCCGAGGGTCGGCGGGGCCTGGCGACTGATGTGATGCGGGCCCGAGTGCCCGAGACGGCACGCTCCATCGTCGCCCGTCGTCTCACCGAGGCCGGCTCGCACGCCGTGCCGGTGGTCGAGGCCACCGCGGTGCTGGGTGAGGCCGCCGAACCGGACGTGCTGGCCGGCCTCATCGGTGCGCCGCCAGCAACCGTCGCCATCGCACTCGACGACCTGGCCCGCGTGGGCCTGCTCAGGGACAGCGATGCGGGGCCCCGGTTCACTCACGCCGCGTTTCGCGCTGCGGTCGTCGAGTCCGCACCCAAGGGGCGACTCCAGGTCCTCCACGCGGGTGCGTTCGACCTCCTCACCGAGGGGGGTGCCGGGGCAACCGCCCTTGCTCACCACGCCGACGGCGCCGGACCGCTCCTCGGGGCGGAGGTGGCCAGCAGCGCACTCGCGAGGGCAGGGTCCGAAACCGCCCGCCGCGGGGCCTTCGCCGATGCGGCGCGCTGGTACGAAAGCGCGAGCCACTGCGCCCCGGTGGGGCGTCAAGCGGCCCAGCGCGTCGCCTGGGCCGACGCGCAGTGGCGGTCCGGTGACATCTCGGCAGCCAAGCTCACCGCCGGCGGAGTCATTCGTGACGCGCTCGCAGACGGCCTGCCGGCATCTCACGCGACACTGGTGGACGCGGCCGTGCTGCACTCGACGGTGGGCGCCGGCTTCGGCCCTGACCCTGAATCGATCGGCCTCATCGACGCATTGCTGGCCGACGTCAAGGAGCCTCTACTCATCGCCCGCCTCCGCGTGGCGGCCGCGTATCACCACGCAACGTGGGGATCGGTGATCGAGGACGCCCATGCGGCCGTGGATGCGGCTCGACGCTCCCTCCCCTCACCCTGCCCGCCGGCGCTCAAGGCCGAGCTGGCGTTCGCCGAGGCCCTGGCGCTCCTCGACGAGCCCGATGTCGACCGACGTCTGGCCGGTGCCGAGGACCTGGTCGGGCGGGCCCGCGCGACCGACTCGCTTCGCGACCTGGGCCGGGGGCTCCGGGTCCGAGCCATGGCCGAGCTGGCGACTGGCGACCGCGACGCCGTTCGTCGATCGGTGGATGAGCTGGAAGGAGTGGCGGCCCAGACGGCCTCGTGGATGTATGAGGCCGACGTGTGGAGGTGGAGGGGCACCCTGGCGCTCGCCGAGGGGGAGATCGACGAGCTGGCTGACTGCGTCGCCCGCCAGGACCGGATCGCGAAGCATCCCCTGGCGGGCTGGGCGTACTCCGGCACGCAACACATCCTCCTGGCCCGGGAACGCGGTGAGTACGACCTTGCGCTGGCCATGGTGGACACGGTGCGCGAAGTGGTGGCCGACACCCGCGCCGGTCCGGCCGACCGCACCGTGGCAGAGCTCTATCGCCTCGACCTGCTCCACCACGCCGGTCGCCAGGATCAGGCGACCGAGGAGCTGATCGCGCTCGAGCCGTGGCGCGACATCGAGGCCACCTCGTGCCGCCACTACCCCTGCACCCTGGCGCTGGCGGCTCGGGCCATGGCTCGGGCCGCCGTGACGGGCCCGGCTCCCGACATCCTTCGCCGCTTGGAACCGTTCGGAGACCAGCAGATCGTCCTCGGTTGGGGCGAGGGCCTGCTGGGGACCTTCGTCGACGCCCACACCCAGCTGGCGGACGCGACGGGGCGACCGGCGCGAGCCGGGCCGATGCCGTGAGCCGAGCCTGCGCCGGATGCGCGCCGGCACCGGGCCCGACGCTCGATGAGCGGCTGGACGTGGCCGTGGCGCACCACTGGTGTTCCCGCCCGTGGGGCGTCCAGCACATCGTGACGGCTGGACCATCCGACGCGCCCGTCGTCAGCCTGGTCCACGGTTGGCCCCAGCACTGGTGGGCGTGGCGCCACGTGATGACGGCACTGGCCGTCGACCACCGGGTGGTCATCCCCGACACCCGAGGATTCGGCTGGTCCCTACCCGACCCATGGGCCAACCCGCGCACCACCACCGGTGGCCTTGCCGCCGATGTGGTGGCCGCCCTCGACCACAGCGGCGGCGACACGGCCCACCTCGTCGGCCACGACTGGGGCGGGTGGATCGCATTCCGGACCGCTCTCGACCACCCGGAGCGGGTGGCCACGGTGAGCGGCCTGGCGGTCATGCCCCCGTGGTTCTCCTTCGGTCCCTTCCTGACAAAAGGTGCCCGGCTGGCCTACATCGGCCCCATGGCCCTGGCCGGCGATGTCGCCAGCAGGCGGTCCGGCATCGCCCGTTGGATGGTGACCCAGTCCACCACCAGACCGATCTGGTCCACACCGGAAGGGGCCATGGCCATGGACAGCTACCTCGACCGCCTCTCACGTGGCGTCAGCCCGTCGGCCACCCAGGCGCTGTACCGCCGCCTCGCCACCCACGACATCCCCGCGGCGTTGCGGCGCCGGCGCGAGCCGCGGCTCCAGGTGCTCGCCCAGGTCGTGCTGGGTGAGCACGAGCCCATCGCGCGGCGGGAGGTGTTCTGCCGTCGCTCGCACCCGGACGAGGTCGCAGTCGAGACGGTGGAGGGGGCCGGGCACTGGTTGCCGGAGGAGGACGCCTCCGAGACGGTACGACTGATCCGGGGCATCATCGCCCGCACCGAGTCCTAGCCGTCCACGGACACCAGCAGTGACCCCGGGAACGTCCACTCCCGGACCCCCGAAGGTGCCGCCGCCTGGGCCATCCGCCCTCTGGGGCCCGGGATGCGGCGGGGCCGACGGAGAGCGAGAGCGGCGAGGACCCCACCGGCGACCTCAGTGATCAACCCGGCTCCCATGCACGCGTGCGGTCCGGCGCCGAAGGCCCACTCCGCCGGGTCACCGGCATGGTCCAGGCGGGCCGCCACCTGTGTCGCGGCGAGGAACGGGCCCTCCGGAAGGTGATGGCTGACGTGGTCGGCACCCTGCACCGTGAGGTCGCGAGGGCAAGCGCGAGGGAGGCCGGGCAGCGGAGGTCGGCGACCGAGTGCGGTGCGGAAGAGGCGGCCGCCGGCGGCGGCATCCGCCACGTGGTCGATGGTCCGGTCATCGAGGATCTCGTCGATCGCGTTGGCCATCGCCATCGAACCGAGCGCGAGGGGCCCGACGGTGAGGCCGAGGACGGCCGAGAGACCCGACGACTCGGGGGGAGGATCCTTCTCGAGCCGCTGGATCAGCGTCAGGTCGCCCGGCAGCGGGTGGAGGGGTTGCGCGCCGGCGATGGCCGTCTCTACCCGAGCCGTGACCGCTCGGGACCACACGAGGGCTCTGGGGTCGGTGGTGCCGCGCGGTGTCTTCGGGTTCAGGAAGATCGCGTGCATGATCGCCTGACCGGCCTGGTGCAGGTCAGGTCCGAGCCCAGGCAGGCCGAACCAGGTCTCCACCCACGCCTGGAGAGCGGGTTCGATCAGGTCCTCCACCACGTCGAGTCGCCCCTGTGCACCGTCGACCACTCGGCGGGCGACCTCACCGGCCCGGACGACGCCCTGGTCGTGAGCGGCACCGGTTGCGTCGATGGTCGCCGCCAGGTGAGCCCGGGCCGTCTCGTGGTCGTCGCCATCCAGGGCGAGCGGGAACCCGCTGAGTCCGAGCATGTCGCTGCGGGGCCCGTACGGCACGATCACCTCGTCGTGGCTGAGGGCGGCGTCCACCGCCGCCGGCGTGAACAGGACCTGGCGGAACCCCAGAGCCTTCCCCGCCAGACGGGCGACCGGACCCGGCAGGGAGCCCCAGCGGGCCATGCGTCTCGGGGTTGGGCTCACCGTCGACCCGGCCCGGCCAGGCGCCCCAGGGCGGAGCGGCTCGGGAGGAAGAGGTACTCCCCGCCCCTGGTCGTCACGAACTGGGGCATGCCGCCTTGCACCAGCCGCTCGCCGTTGCTGTCGGCGATGCTCACCTTCGTGGGCGGAGGCTGGGGGCTGCCCTCGGCCGGGCGTTGCCCGGTCAGGCCGTCGCGCTCGTGTCCGAGTCCGAACCGGTTGCCGTCCTGGAGCCATCGGCTCTGGACGAACTCGAACTGGCGGCGGATGTCGGCGCACACGACCATGAAGAGAAGCCCCTCCTCGCCGTCGTCCTCCTCCGGGCCGTAGGGCAGGCCCCGCCGGAACATCATGTGACGCGGCACCGTGCTGGCCGCCGCTTCGATGTCGTCGCGAGGGTTCGAGCGGCGGATGTGGCTCGACGGTGCCGCTCGTTCCCTCGGGGGGCTTCCGTCCCGGTAGAGGAAGTCGTTGTCAGGTGCCTCCCCCGCGGTCTGGCCGAGGGCGCTCCCGTCGCAACGACGGCCGACGATGCTGGCCGCCACCTCCTCGGGTCGGAGTCCGAATCGGTCGCCGACGGCCTGGCAGCTGTCCCGGAACGCCTGTGTGTGCTGCTGGAGGCGCCGCAGCACCAGGTAGCTGCCACCTCGCTCCAACCAGGCCGCGTCCCTGCGTCCGGACACAGCTCCGCCCTCGTCGACATGGCCAAGGAGCGCCTCCCCCGCACGCACCGGACGCCAGCTCCGGGCTACGTCGTCCCACACACCGTTGCCGGGTGCCATCGCCAGGCCGGTCCCCTGGATGACGGGCGTGGAGATGCCGTCACGGAACCCGAACGGCTCGCGGCCGCCGGAGCGACGTTGGCCGCTCCAGGTTGCGACGCCGTGCTCATCGACAGCTGCTTCCAGGCCACACCAATCGGATGGGACGCGCTCATCGGGATCACCCTCGGGGTCCGTGGCCTGCGGTCCGATGCCGAGCAGCGCAAGGTGAACGGCCGGGCTGCCGGTCGCGAAGGGAGCAACCCAGTGGTCGGGCCCGCTCGCTTCTTCGTCGCCGAGGCGGCCCGCAGCCGCACGCATGCCGGCGACGAAGGCCGGGGACATGGCGGCCAAGGTGCGGTCGTCCGCGCCGGCCAGGGCCACGCCTTGGACCGTGAGGGCGATGTTCAGCGCCGGTCGGGTGGGGTCCGAGCCTTGGCCCACGTCGACGACGTCGGCCACCGCGGCGAGCACCTCGATCAGCTCGCTGCGGGTCGAGCACCGCAGGAAGGCGATGTCGACCTGTGAGGCCGCCCGGGGTCGGACGATGAGGCTCTGCACCTCGCTGAGATCGATCACGTCTCGGTCTCCCGCGCAGGCCATCCGGGCGGACCGACTCCGCGGAGCGACTGGATCTCGGCGACGGTCATCCCGCTGTAGCCGCAGTAGGCCATGAAGTGCGTCGACCGGGGGGGCACCGCGCTCCTCAGGTGGGCGACGAGAGCGGTGTCATCCCACGTTGGCTGCGACGGTGCCGGCACTCCTCGACAGCACTCGACCAGGCGGCGGATCGGTGAGGCGTTCGGGCCGTCGTCCCGCGGCTGAGGTCCGACGGCCGCATCGGCGGCCACGAGGCCCGCCAGCAGCTCGTCGGTGGAGTCGTCGTGGGTGAAGGTCAGCAGGAGCCAGGATCCGGACGGGCGCTCGACCACCACCGCCCGGGCGAAGTGGACCGTGCCTGTTCGCAGCAGCAGTGGCGTCGGATCGACGATGGCGTCCCACTGCGCCGCGGTCTCGGTGACCCAGTCCACTTCGTCTGCACCCTCGGGAGCCAGGGCTCTTGCCGCCCGGACGGCGGCAGCTGTCCTGCCCTCCCTGATGGGCATGAACAGCGTCGTCCAGCGGGGCCGGTGACGTCCGTAGCCGTTCCGGAAGGCCCGGTACCGGGCCCGCGAGCCCTCTCGCGCGACCATCGCCTGGTAGACGTCCCCCGAGGTCATGTCGCCGTATGCGCATGCGTAGTGCTCCGGCTCGTGATCGTGGGACTTGGTGTAGTCCTTGAAGAGGGTGATGTCGCCGAGGCCCGGAAACCCGCGTCCCACCCCCACGATGCTTCGGATCGGCACTGCCATCACGGCTCCGAACACGTCGAGGTAGTCATCCCAGTCCCCGTCGAAGTTGGATTCGAAGAGGAGCTGCCACCGGGCGTCGGCCGTAGCCCGGAGGCCGAGCCAACGCCGCCCTTCGGGTGACAGCGGAGGTAGGAGCGACCAGCGGATGGCGGCGACGAAGCGCAAGCGGTCGAGCTGGCCCACCGCCCAGCGCCGGCTCAGCCCCTCTCGTGGGAGGGGTGTGCGCTGGGGGAGGTGACGGAGGAGGCGGAGCCAGAGCCCGAGCCACAGGAGGCCGCCCGGTCGCAGTGGCAGCACGACGGTGAGGGCGGACAGCCGACCGGTGTCACGTCCCCACGAGTCGTCCGGTTGCTGCCCATCCGGCGATAGATCGAGCGCCCCCGCCCCTGCCACGACCAACATCATGCCCTCTCGATCGACGCGCTTCCAGGGGTCGAAGCGCATCAACCCACAGGCTCGGAGGAGCCGTCGTGGCCGGCGTCGGTTCGTGCCCGTCACTGAGGCTGTCACGGCGCGGTGCGCGCGCCGACGGGGAGAGGCGGAGCCACCCTGTGTGGAGGCCTCCCGTCAGCTGTTGGCCGGGTAGAAGGCCGCGTTCCGCCTGGTCCAGAGCATGGTCAAGATGACGAAGGCGAGCAGCAGGTTGAGGGCGCTGGTGCCGCCCGACAGCGGCACCAGCGGCTCTGACCCACACCTGAGTTCAGAACAGGCTTGGCTGCTCGTCCGCCGCTCGACTCATCGAGCGTCTCGCAGCCTTGGGCCGTGATCCGGACTGATTGAGGCGACGCGTCAGACCAGTCTCCTGTGCCGACGCGCGCACGTCGGCCTGGGTGACGCCGAGGCGGTCGGCGAGGTGGGCGACGGGGATCACGATGCGGCGGCGCAGGCGGATGGCCTTGAGGTCGCCGGAGCGGACGAGCTCGTAGGCGGTGGAGCGGCCAACACCGAGGACCTTGCCGGCCTGCTCGACGGTGAGGGTGAGGGGGTGGTCAGCTGTCATGCCTACCTAAGGCCGCCGAGCGGGTCGGTTCGTCGCGGCCGATCGTGACGCAAGCGCCTTCGGGCCGTCCGCCCTGTCCACCACGCTGGGTGTCAGAACAGGCTGGCGGGCGGTCCGGCAGGTTTCCCGGAGGGGAACCTGCAAACGTGTGGCGACTGGATCTGTCGGGTCCCGACTCGCTGAGCGTGACTACCGCCGCTCGGCGGCGGACGATGGTTCGCCGGCCAGGAGGCCGCCGAGGTAGGCGGCGGCGAGCTGGTCGGTGGCCGGGATGGCGTGGGTGTACAGGTTCAGGGTGGTGGCCTTGTCTCGGTGGCCGAGGCGGGCGCTGATGGTGGCGATGGGCAGCCCGCCGTTGCCGAGAGCGGTGGCCACGAAGTGGCGCAGGTCGTGCAGGCGCACCCCCGCCAGGCCCACCCGGCACCGCAGCCGACCGAAGCGGTTGGTGCACACGTCCGGACGCCACGGACGGCCGTCGAGATCGGCAAACAGGTGGGCATCGTCGGCGAGGGGCACCCCCAATTCCAAGGCCCGCTCCCGCATCCGCAGCCGGTGCTCCCGCAGCACGGCCACGGTCGCCTCGTCCAGGGCCACCCGCCGGCCCTGGTGGGTCTTGGTGTCCTTCTCCCGCACCGTGTCGCCCACCTGGGAGATCGAGCGGCGGATGGCCACCTCGCCCCGGTCGAGGTCGACGTCGGTCCACCGCAAGGCGCAGCCCTCACCCCGCCGGCAGCCGGTGGCAGCCAGGACCCACAGGTAGGTGGCGAAGGCCGGGTCCTCGGCCCGGGCCGCCTCGATCAGCATCCGCACCTGATCGACGGTGGGCGGGTCGATCTCGCGGCGGCGCTGCGGCGGCGGGGTGGCATCGACGGCCGGGTTCCGTGCGATCAGGCCCCACCGTCGGGCCTGCTCGAGGGCCTGGCGCACGACGGTGTGGCAGATCCGCACCGTCCGAGGAGACAGCCCCCGTCCGTGCAGGTCCGCGTAGAGCGTGTCGAGCTCCATGGGTCGCAGCGCAGCCAGCTTCCGGTCGGCCAGGGCCGGGCGCAAGTAGGTGCGGGCGACCCACTCGTAGCTCTCCAGCGTCTTGGGCTCGACGGCCAGGGCCTTCACCTTGAGCCACCGGTCGAGCAGCTCACCAAAGGTCATCGGTGCTGCGGCGGCGTGGCGACCCTCGTCGACCTCGACGACCAGGCGGGCCAGCTCCCGCTCGGCCTCGGCCCGTCGGCCGTGGATGGTGCGCTCCACGTAGCGTTTGGTCCCGTCGGCCGATCGCCCGACGTAGACCTTGATCCGCCAGCTGTCGCCGCGGGCCTGCAGGTGTCCTCGCATGGTGGCCTCCTCGGGCCTACTAGGCCGTCGGGAGTGCCAAGGGATTGCCAAGGAGGGGGAAGTTCCTGCCGGAAGTTCGGTCACAACGCTGTGACCAGGGACTTCAGCGCGCTTGGAGGGACTCGAACCCCCAACCTTCTGATCCGTAGTCAGATGCTCTATCCAATTGAGCTACAAGCGCAGGAGTCAGGACCTTACCCCTCGCCTCTCCTCCCCCTCCACCCCGATGCTCGGGCGGCGGGGCGCAGGCCTCAGCCGGGCGGGCGGGGGCGAGGGCCCCACTGGCGATCGTGCGCTCGCTGGGCGTCGTTGCGACGCCGGATGACGGCCAGCAGCGCGATGATGCCGCCGAAGAAGAGGACGAAGCCGAGGCCGGCGATGACTCCGCCCTGGACGCCGCCCGCGACGGCCAACGCACCCGCCACCACCGGCACGAAGAGCACCAGCGCGAGGAGGACTCCGCCGATGCGGACCCAGGGGCTGAGGGGCCGCTTCTCCGTGCTCATGTCGGCACACTAGGGACCGGGAGCCCGCGGCCGACCCCAGGGCCGCGTCAAGCCTCGGCCCACCGCCGGCCGCTCGTCCGTCCCGATCGGATCGACCGCTGCCGACCGAGGGCGCCGAGCCCGCCGAATGGACCCTCAGACCATTGCGGGTTCAGCGATCGTGGTGGCGCCTTCGTCGGCACACGAACCGGCACCCTCGCGGGCCCCGGACTCGATCCAGCGGTCGGCCAGGCGCCGCCCGGCGCGCCCGATGCGGTCGATCCGGCGCAGCAGACGGACCCGGGCCGCCTCAGCCTCGGGGGTGAGCCCCTCGAGGCCTTCGACGCCCCAGTGGCGCAGGACGACCGGGACGAGGATCTGCTCGTGGTGGATCTGCAGGTCGTAGATGCCGGCCTTGGCGATGGCGAGGGCGTGGGCCTCAAAGTCGACGATCCCGGTCCCCGGCATCTCGAACTCGGTCACCTGGCGCTCGATGGCCTCCACTGCGGCCGAGGGCGCGAGCTCGATGGCTGCGGTCACCAGGTCCCGGTACAGCAGGTGGTGGAGGTTCTCGTCGGCGGCCACCCGGGCCATCACCTCGTAGCCGGCCCGGTCGTCGATCAGCTTGCCCGTCGCCCGGTGGGCGATGCGGGTGGCCAGCTCCTGCAGGGCGACGTAGACGAGGGTGTCGAGCGCCGTCGCCGGTATCGGCACCTCGCCGTGGGACACCTGGTGCATGCGCGCCCGCTCCAGAGCCACCGGATCGACCAGGCCGGCAATGGTGAGGTAGTCGCGAAGCACGATCGAGTGCCGTCCCTCCTCCGCCGTCCAGCGCCGGGCCCACGTGCCCCAGGCGTCGTCGGCGCCGAACACCCCGTCGATGGTGGCGAAGTAGTACGGCAGGTTGTCCTCGGTGAGCAGGTTCACGAACAGCGAGCTGCGCACGGCGTCGGGCAACGGGTGCTCGGCGGCATCCCAGTCGCGTCCGGCGGTGGCCGCCTCGCCCCGCTCCCACGGCACCAGCTCGTGGGGGAACCACTCCTTGCTCGCCCGCAGATGGCGATCGACCAGGGTCTCCAGCGTGGGTGTGAGCTCGGTGACCAGGGCGACGTTGGATGGCATGAACAACAGCCTACCTACTGGTCGGTAGGCTGTCTACCTACCGGTCGGTCGGGTGGGCGGGCGGAGGCCCCGGCATCGGCGCAGGGTACCCACGACCGCCACGACGTCGTCCCGGGCCAGGCGCGCAACCGGGGCGGCGCCAAGCAGCGCCGCCCCGGTCGGGAAGATCCAGACGTGCTGGGCCGGTCAGGCGTTGCGACAGCCCCAGGCGCTCCAGCTGTTGCCGTGCACGTTGTGGAAGATGTAGAGCGCGATCTTCGAGTTGATGTAGGGATCCAGGGTCTGGCCCCAGCTGTAGCCCATGCCGTTCACGGTGCGTTCCCAGGTGGCCCGGTTGATCTGGAACAGGCCCCAGTTGCCGCGGCCGGGGCTGACGGCATCGGGCTGGAGGCGAGACTCGCAGTGGGCGACCCGCATGGCCTTGTCCTCGGCCCAGGACGGGAACCACTTGCGGATGGCGTCCCGGGAGGTCGCCTCCGGCGAGCAGCCGGTCGCCCCGAGCACGAGGCCGACGATGAGCAGGAGGGGCAGGATGCGCTTCACGAGATGACGTTCCTTGGTCGAGGGTCCGCGTCCGACCACCAGCCCGGAGGGCAACGGGCCGGAGCCCGATGAGCGGCAGTGCTCGGAGGGGTGGGCACCCCGATGCGGCTGGGCGTCAAGATATGACGAAGTGGTTACGAAAGGCAACCCCCGATGTCATGAAGGCGGTCACGGTCCCACTGGGCCCGTCCTGTGACCGGTCGACCACCCGGCCCGCGTCACCGGCCGGCCACGCGCCCGGGCAGGGAGCGGGGTCGAGCGATCCCTGACCCGACCGGAAGACCACGAGAGCCGGGCCCCTGGGGGGACCCGGCTCGTGGGCGGAGAGGGTGGGATTTGAACCCACGGACGGTGTGACCCGTCACCTCCTTAGCAGGGAGGCCCGATCGGCCTGACTCCGGCACCTCTCCAGACGACACCGATGCTACAGGTCCACCGCAGGAAGCTCCCGGCGGTCGGCCGGCGGGCCCGCCCCCTGCGCCGGCCCCCACGCCAGGGGATCGATGGTGGGGCGGCCGGTACCGTCGGCGGGGTGGCCGGGCTCCTACTGACGAACCGAGCCCAACACCAGCGATGCCGCCCGTGACCGCGCCGCCCCGTCCACTGGTGCTCGCAGCCGTGCTCGGCACCGGCGTGGTGACGGTCTCGACCGGAGCCCTGTTCACCCGGGCCGCGTTCCAGACCACCGGCGGCGGCACCCTCGGCGGCGGTCTGCTGCTCGCGGCGGTCCGCATGGGCGTGACCTCCACCGTCACGGGCGCGACGCGCGCGACACGGTGTCGCCGCCGCCCCCTCCCGCCGGGGACGCGCGGCCGCACCCTCCTGGCCGGGCTCCTGCTCGGGCTCCACTTCGCGACCTGGTTGCCCTCGCTCGCCTTCACCTCCATCGCCGTCAGCGTCACCCTGGTCACCACCGTTCCCATCTGGGTCGCCCTGCTGCTGTGTTTCCGGGGGGAGCGGCCCTCGGGGCGCGCCGCGCTCGGCATCGCGGTGGCGGTGGCGGGCGGCGCGCTGGTGGCCTTCGGCTCGGGTGGAGGCAACGTCGGCAGCAACCCCCCGCTGGGCGCCGTCCTCGCCCTGGTGGCGGCCATCACCTTCGCCGGGCACCTGCTGCTCGGCCAGTCCGTGCAACAGCGGGGCCTGGGGCTCTGGCAGTGGACCCCGGTGGTCACGGCGGTGGGCACGTTGGTCGTGGCGCCGCTGGCCCTCGCCGCCGCACCGGGCCACGGGCCCTACCCCATCGGCTTCTGGGCGGCCGCCATCGGCCTGGCCCTCGTGCCCCAGATGATCGGCCACACCTCGTTCACGTGGTCGGTCCGGTGGCTCGGCCCCACACTGGTGTCGGTGGCCATCCTCCTCGAACCCCTCCTCGCGGGCGTGGGCGGGCTGGTGCTCTTCGACGAGGTCCCGGCGCCGCTGGTGGTGGTGGGTGGGGTCGTGCTGGTGGCGGGCGTTGGCCTCACCACCGTGGCCGAGGCGCGCTCGGTCGCCTCACCGGCCGAGGAGCCCCTGATCCCGACCTGAGGGCGACGGGCCGTACCGTGGGGTCGCCGACGAGAGGAGGCCCCATGACCGTCTGGTTCACCTCGGACCTCCACTTCGGTCACCGCAACATCAGCCGGTACTGCGGTCGGCCCTTCCCCGACACCGACGAGGGTGTGCACGAGATGGACGAGGCCCTCGTGGCCCGTTGGAACGAGGTGGTCGCACCGAATGACGCGGTCTGGGTGCTGGGCGACGTGGCCCTGGGCCTCATCGATCGCTCACTGGCCCACGTCACCCGGCTGGCGGGGACCAAGCGCCTCGTCGCCGGCAACCACGACCGATGTTGGGACGGCCACCACGACCGCCGTCGCATCGACGAGTGGCGCGACCGCTACCAGGAGGTCGGCTTCACCACCATCGACGACTGGGCCGAGCTGGAGCTCGATGGCCGCACGATCCGCCTCTCGCACTTCCCCTACCGGGGGGACAGCCACGCTGAGGACCGCTTCGAGTCCCACCGTCCCGTCGACGACGGGACCTGGCTGCTCCATGGCCACGTCCATGACACCTGGCGCCAGCAGGACCGTCAGATCAACGTGGGGGTGGACGCCTGGTCCGGCCGCCCGGTGGCCGCGGCCGACCTCGTCAGCCTCCTCGACCGCGGGCCCCGGGACCTCCCGAGCCTCCCCTGGACCGCGCCCTGAGGGGGACGGCCCGGCCCCACGATCGTCGGCTGTCGGCCTCTCAGCGCCGGATGGCGACGACGTCGGTGACCGGCCGGCCGGCGGCGAGCCCGACCCGCTCGTAGGGGGTGAGCGGTCGGGGCGGCGGCGGTCCGTCGTCGAGGACGAAGCGCCCGTCGGCGGCGATCAGGGCGCGCACCTCGGCGGCGTAGTCCACCCAGTCGGTCGCCAGGTGGAGGGTTCCCCCCGTGGGGAGCACGTCGCCGCCGCGAGCCACGAAGGCGCTGTCGACGAGACGACGGTGGTGGTGCCGGCGCTTGGGCCAGGGGTCGGGGAACAGGAGGCGCAGGTGGTCGACGGCACCGGGCTCGGCCCAGTCGAGGGCGGCTCGCACGTCGAGGTCCGCCACCCGCACCGACCTCAGTCCGGCGTGGTCCACCGCGGTCAGCGCCGCCACCAGGCTGGGCCGGTGCAGCTCGACGGCGAGCACGTCGTGGTCGGGATGGGCCCGGGCCCAGGCGACGGTGGCCTCGCCCGCGCCGATGCCGACGTCGAGCAGACGGGGAGCACGCCGCCCGAATGCGGCGTCGAGCTGCGGGCCCAGCGGCCGCTCGCCGAGCTCCAGCCCGAGCCGGGGCCCGAGGGTGGCGAAGACCTGACGCTTGCGGTCGGTCATCCGCCCCCGCCCCTTGGTGGAGGCCACCCGGGGACGGGCCTCGGCGGCGGACGCGACCGGCGAGCGATGGACAGGGCGGGAGTGGTCGATGTCGACAGCCTCCCACCGACACCCCGCAACCCGCAGTGCTGAGGGCACCAGGTGTCTCCTAGGGAGCAGATCGGAGATGGGCCGCAACGGCGGTGCGATCCGGTCAGCGGGGTGGGTGGCCGAGTGCGGCGAGGACCTCGGCCCACTGGGTGACGATCAGCAGGTGGCCGACACCTGAGGTGCGATGGATGGTGGTGTCGACCATCGTCTCGGCCCACCAGTCTCCGTGGCTCGGCCCGATGAAGTCGTCCTGGCTGTCGAAGATGTGGACCGGCGCGCCGACCGAGGCCGGGTCGTACCCCCAGTCGGCGATCTGGTCGGCGACGATGTCGGCGGCGACGCCACCGGGTCCGGTGCGCAGGGCCTCGGTGTACATGGCCAGCACCCGGGCGTGGACATCGGGGTCGGCGAGCAAGGGCTGGTCGGCGTCACCGGTGTTGGCGGCGAACCCGGCCTCCGGGTCATCGAGGAACTGGGCCAGGATGTCGGTGAGGCGGGCGGTGGCCGTGGTCGGCTCGGCGCGGAGCGGATCGAGCATCGCCTGGTGCTCGGGTGGGATCCACGTGTCGTCGGCAGGTGACGGGGTGCCGATCAGCGCCAGGGCGCGCACCCGGGCCGGGTGACGGGCCGCCACCCCCGCCGCGACCCGGCCCCCGGCTGACCACCCGGCCACCGCGGCCTCGTCCACGCCGAGGTGGTCGAGGGCAGCGGCCACGTCGTCGGCGCAGGCACCCACGGCCGGCACGGTGGACGCCAGCACGGGCGACGACGCCCCGTAGCCCGACCGGTCCAGGGTCACGAGGCGCACCCCAGCGGCGGTCGTCGCCTCCGGGTCGGGGTCGAAGACTCGGGACCCGGGAGAGGAGTGGAGCAGGACGACGGCGGGGCCGTCGGCGGGACCGGTCTCATCGACCGCGAGGGAGCGGCCGTCGGGGAGCTCGACGAGGTGGGTGGGGGCGGGTGCAGGGGTCATGGGCGTACCGTGCACCCCTCCCGGTGACACCGTCCTGTCACCGTCTCTCGGCGAATGGAGATGAGCCGTGTGAACCGCACCGACCGCCTCTATGCCCTCACCGAGGAGCTGCGCCGGGCCGGGCCCCGGGGGCGGACCGGTGCCGCGCTGGCCCGGCACTTCGAGGTGGCCCCCCGGACGATCAAGCGCGACATCACCGCCCTCCAGGAGGCGGGGGTCCCGATCTGGGCCACCGCCGGGCCGGGCGGCGGCTACGCCCTCGACCCCACCACCACCCTTCCACCTCTGACCTTCTCGCCCCGGGAGGCGACCGCCATCGCCGTGTCGCTGGCGCTGGGCCCGGACCTCCCCTTCGCGCCCGACGGGCGGGCGGCGCTGACCAAGGTGCTCGGCGCCATGCGCCCCGAGGACCGGGAGTCGGCCGCAGCGCTGGGGGGTCGGATCTGGTACCGGACCGACCGGACCGGACCGCAACATCAAGCCGACTCGTCGAACCGGACCGACCAGACCCACCGCACCGACCCGGCGCACCGAACCGACCAGACCCACCGAGCCGACTCCCCGGACCGAACCGGATCGGCGCACCGGACCGACCCGGCGCGCCGGGTGGACGCGGATCGAACCGACCCGGCGCCGCGGACCGACCCGGCGCGCCGGGTGGACGGGGACGCCGAGCACACTGACGTCGGGAGACGTCCGGCCCGGCCGGCCGCGGCCCGGGTGGTGGACGAGGCCATCCGCGACCAGGTGGTGGTCATCATCGACTACACCGACCGCGACGGTCGGTCCACCGAGCGTCGACCGGTCGAACCCCTCACCTACGCCCTGGACAGGGGGCGCTGGTTCCTGCTCGGCTGGGGCCGGCGCCGCCGAGCGGGCCGCTGGTTCCGCCTCGACCGCATGGACCGGGCGGTGCTCACCACCGAGCACGTGGCCCCTCGGGATCTGGAGGAGGTGTTCGGTCCGATCCCGGCCAACGTGGGGCCGGTGGTGCTCGACTGAGAGGCCGAGCGGCTGCGCCCGGCGCCGGGGTCTGGTAGCACCGGTCCGCCCCCTGATCCACCGAGCCCCGGGAGGGCCCCGTGAGCCACAGTCGCGACGAGGTCGAGGCGGCCGTCACCGCCTACCTCGCCACCCGAGACCGCATCGACGCCGGCGACGGCTCCTGGGCCGACCTGGCCCCCCACTTCACCGATGACGCCGTGTTCATCGACCCGGCCTGGGGACGCTGCGAGGGCCTGGAGGAGATGCGCCGCACCGTGTTCGGCGAGGCCATGGCCGGCCTCGAGGGCTGGACCTTCCCGACCGACTTCTACCTGATCGACGGCGACACGGTGGTGGTCAAGTGGCGCCAGGTCATCCCCGGCACCGATGGCGAGGACCACGTCCAGTCCGGCGTCTCCACCCTGCTCTACGCCAGCGACGGCAAGTTCCGCTACGAGGAGGACCTGCTCAACATGGCCCACGTCATGGAGGGCATCACATCCAGCGGGTACCAGCCCCCGGACGGCAAGCCCTGGCCCGCCCCTCCCTCGGACCCGGACCGCGACTTCACCGTCCCTGGGGGCCGCTGACCAGCGCTCGGCCGGGCCCGGGGGCCGGGGGCCGGGGTAGCGTCACCCGGGTGGAGCAGGAGCACGATCCGGTGGGGGCACGGCGCGACCCGGGCTTCGTCCGCCGAGCACAGCCCGTCCTCGAGACCTACGTGCGCTGGTTCCGACCCGAGGTGCGCGGCTTCGCACGCCTGCCCGACGAGGGGCCGTTCCTCGTGGTCGGCAACCACTCGGGGGGCGCCACGCCGCCCGACCTCCCGACCCTGATGACGGCCGGGTGGTGATGTCGGCCACGACCCGGGCGCTGGCCCGCAGGCGCTGGGCACGTGTGGGCAGAGGGCCCGGCGCCCACGGCTCGGTCGGCGGCGGCGGATCGACCTCGGCTGGATCGGTGGAGGTCATGGTGGCGAGCATCGCCGCGGCCCGCCCACCGTCGGCCACGCAGTGGTGGATCTTGGTGATGAAGGCCACCCGTCCGTCGGCCAGGCCCTCGGCCACCCACACCTCCCAGAGCGGGTGATCGGCCGTGAGCGGCTCGCTGGCGATGTCCGAGACGAGCGCATCGAGCGCAGCCTGGTCACCCGGTGACGCCACCCTTGCCCGGCGAAGGTGGCGGTCGAGGTCGAAGTCGGGGTCGTCGACCCACCACGGGTGACCTACGCGCAGCGGAGCCCACAGGACCCGCTGGCGCAGCTCGGGCAGCAGGTGCAGGCGCTCGGCCACGACCCGACGGAAGGTCTCGTAGGAGTACCCGCCCACCGTCCCGGTGACGTCGGCCACCG
This sequence comes from Acidimicrobiales bacterium, assembly GCA_038233075.1. Taxonomy (GTDB): domain Bacteria; phylum Actinomycetota; class Acidimicrobiia; order Acidimicrobiales; family Iamiaceae; genus Iamia. The sequence continues at coordinate 5,432 of JBBSMQ010000037.1, read as the reverse complement.
CGATCTTGAGGGTGTGCATGTGCTGGGAGGGGGTCTCGGCGTAGAGGAACTGGGCGTCCTGACCGGTGAGCCGCCTCACCGCCGACAGCCCCGATCCGACGTGTGCCGCGGGACCGTGCTGGACCACGGATCCGACCGCGGTCGGGGTCCGGGGGTCCGCGCTGCTCGACCGATCACGAGCTCGATCCTCGCGCGGCCGGGATCCTTGGACCGGGCCTGGGTACACTCCGCCGTCCCCGGCCGGGGCGTCGACACCGACAGGCCGTGGTGGCCGACGCCGGGGCCGTTCCCACCCTGCAGGAGACCGATGTTGCTCACCGCCCGCCTGGCCCTCGCCCGGACCGACGACCTGACCCTCGGGTCGCTGCTGGGGTCGCTGGCCGCCGTCCGTCCCGGTCGCCTGCTGGCCACCGAGCCCGACGGGTGGCGGATCACCATCGACGAGGCGGCCGACGCCGTGTCCCGCGCCGCGGCGGTGCTGGGCGAGGAGGTGGCACCCGGCGAGCGGGTGCTGGTGGCCGAGCCCAACGGCTACCGACTCTTCCTCGCCACGGTGGCCGTGACCCGAGCAGGAGCGGTGGCGGTGCCGGTCAACCCCAAGATGACGAACGACGAGGTCGCCCACGTCGCCGACGACTCCGGAGCCACCCATCGCATCGACGACTGGAACGAGCTGGTGGCCCGCGGGCCAGCCTCCGGGGGATCGGCGGTCGCAGTCGATCGCGCCGCGACGGCGGTGCTCTTCTACACGTCGGGCACCACCGGCGCGCCCAAGGGGGCCGAGCTCAGCCATCGTGCTCTGGTTCGCGACGTCGGCCCCGGATCGCTGCTCGTGCCGGGACCGCTGGTGCAGCGAGGGTGCGTGTCACCGCTGCCGGTCGCCCACATCGCCGGGTTCTCACTGCTGGTGCGCATGGCCGTCATGGGCATGCCGGTCCACCTGGTGCCGCGCTTCCGTCCCCCTGACACCCTCGACCGCATCGAGGAGACCCGGGCCATGATGTTCGTCGGGGTGCCGGCGATGTACCGCATGATGGAGGAGGCCGGTGCGGCCGAGCGCGACCTGTCCTCGGTCAGGGTGTGGTCGTCGGCCGCAGACGCTCTCCCCGACGAGGTGGCCGAGGCGTTCCAGTCCTACGGCTCCACCCTCACCCTGCCCGGCGGACGCCGGGTGAAGTCCACGTTCGTCGACGGCTACGGCATGGTCGAGCTCGGCGGCGGGGTCGCGACCCGGGTGCTGGCGCCGTTCGACCTCCCCGGGACCGGGTCACTGCGCCCGCAGGGATCCAACGAGGTGCAGATCCTCGACGACGAGGGCCAGCCCGTGGCCGATGGTGAGGTCGGCGAGCTGGCCGTCCGGGGACCGGACACCATGCGCGGCTACCACGGCAACGACGCCGAGAGCGAGCGCACCCTCGACGCCGAGGGCTGGCTGCGCACCGGCGACCTGGCCCGCATGACCGGACGCCGCTCCTTCGCGCTGACAGGCCGGAAGAAGGACGTGATCAAGCACGGCGGGTACTCGGTGTTCGCCCGGGAGGTGGAGCGGGTCCTCGAGGACCACCCCGACGTGGCCGAGGCCGCCGTGCTGGGCAAGCCCGACGCCCGCAAGGGCGCGACCCCGGTCGCGGTGGTGCGCCCAACACCGGGCTGCGACCTCGACCCCGAGGCGATCGCGGCCCACGCCGGCGACCGGCTCAGCGACTACAAGGTGCCCCAGGAGATCCTGGTGCGAGACGAGCTCCCCCGCACCAGCACCGACAAGGTGGTCAAGCGCGACCTGCTGGAGCTCTTCGACGACGGCTGATCCAACCGGTCGCCCAACCCGGCAGCAACAGGACCGACAAGGCCAGGAGAGGCCGATCTAGGCGTCAGTGGCGGCCCGTCCGATGGTCCGAGCGACCGGACATCGATGGCCTGGGTGCCGCGGACCGGGGCCCTTTGCTCGGAGGCGATCAGGTGGACCAGATCGTCGACTCGAGGCCAGCGGCGGTCACCAAGCCGGTGACCGTGGCCACCTCGTCGGCGCGCACCATCAGCAGGAGGCCCCGCCCGGGCGCGGCACCGATCGCGTCGGCGAGGAGCGCGAGCGGCACCCACCGACAGCCGGGCGGCTCACCGGGCGCGCCGACCTCCCGGTAGGCGTCGGCGACCGCGGCGCGACCACCGTGGGACCCGGCGACGTCGACCGCCCACAGCACCACGAAGTGCCCGACGTCCCAGTCGGTGTCGGGATCGAGGGCGCCGGTCCGCAGGTTGGCCACCACCCCGATCGGCACCTCGGACCCGGCGATGCCCACCAGCAGGGCTCCCAGGGAGTCGGCGCCGGCGCCCACGCCCGAGGCCGGCACCACCGCCACCGAACCGCGGGTGACCGCCGCGACCCCGTCAGCCAGGCCGGCGGCGTCGGTCCCACTCGCCTCGGGGTCGGGAGCAACGGGCAGGCGGTCCCAGCCGGTGCGGTCCCACGGCGTCCCGGCGGGCCGGCTTCCGGCGACGTCGTGCGGCCAGATCGTGGTCCCGGATGCCGCCGCGATGCGGACCATCGTCGGGGCCTCGGAGGGAGCTTGGACCGCGTGCAGGGCGGCGTGAGCGGCGAAGGGACCGCACAGATGGTCGGGCTGGGGCAGCGTCGCGGCCTGGGCGGCCAGGACGGCGTCGGCGCCGGGAAGGGTCAGTACTGCCATCGCAGCGACGCCACGATCTCCTCGACGTCCTTGCCCTCGGCCCACGTCGCGTCGGCGTCGCGACAGGCCACGAACGCACCGAGCAGGTCCGGCCCGAGGACGTCGCGCACCAGGCCGCTAGCCACCAGGTAGGTGCGCTGCTCCTCGTGGGTGGTCGACAGCGCGGCGATGCCGGCCGCCTCCCGGCGGGCCTGGTCCCAGGTGCCGACGTCGTCCTGGACCGGCTCCGGCAACGGCGCCCCGTCGGCCACGCCGGCGAGGCCGGCGGCGATGACGACGGCCAGGGCGAGGTAGGGGTTCGCCGAGGCGTCGCTGGCCTTGAGCTCGACGTTGGTGTGGTCCGGTCCCAGCAGGGCTGAGGCCGGGACCAGCCGCAGCGCGGCCTCGCGGTTCTCGACCCCCCAGAAGCCGTAGGCCCCGGCCCAGTAGTGCGGACGACGTCGCAGCAGCGAGCCCGTGCTGGGTGCGGTGACGGCCACGATGCCCGGCAGCTCGCGTAGCAGACCGGCCAGGTAGCCCCGGCCGGTCTCGGAGAGACCGTGCGGCCCATCCCCGGTCAGCGCGTTGTTGCCGTCGCGCACCAGCGAGGTGTGCAGGTGCCACCCGTTACCGGCACCGGCGGCAGTGGTGACCGGCGCGAAGCTGGCCCGCAGGCCGTGGGCGCGAGCCGCGGCGTGCACCGTCTGGCGCACCAGCACCTGGGTGTCGCACAGCGCCACCGGGTCCTGGGCCGCCAGCGACACCTCGACCTGCGCCTCGCCGTACTCCGCGTGCAGCTGGCCGATCTCGACCCCGTTGGCGTCGAGGTCGACGAAGAGCTGGCGGACGAACCCGTCGACGTCGTGCAGTGCGTTGGCGGAGTAGGCCGGACCGCGGTGTGCCGGGATCACATCCTCCTCCCCCTCCCTCGACAGCACCATCTCGATCTCCTGGCCGGCGCGCACCTCGAACCCGGCGTCCGCGGCGGCCGCGATCTGGCGCTCGAGCACCGAGCGCTGGTCGTAGGGCCACGGCGATCCGTCGGCCGCCAGCTGCCGACCCGCCGCCCAGGCCAGGCCGGGTTGACCGGCGAGGGCGCGCACCGAATCGGGCACCGCCACCAGCCGCACGTCACCGCTGGGCGTGGAGAGGCCCTCGTGGGCGAAGGTGATGCCGTCGTGGGAGTCGAAGACGGCGAACACCGCGGTCACGCCCACCCCGCGCTCGGCGGCGGCGGCCAGACCGCTGAGCGGCACCATCCGCGACCGGACGATGCCGTTGTTGTCCACCCAGCCGATGCTGACGCCCCCCACCTGCTGCGCGTCCAGCCGCTCCACCAGCTCCCCGAGTGTGCGTTCGTCCATGGCCGGACGCTACCGGCGCACCGTCTCGGGCCGCGGCCGGCCCTGGCGCGCGCGCCAGCGAGCCCCGAGATCACTCCCCTCCGGGGCGACAGACAGCGCGTTCAGTCCCCACCCGGACGGGGGAGCACCTCGAGCAAGTCCGGCAGATCCGACTTGGGTCGTCCCGACGAAGATGTACCGGGCTGTCTCGGCTGAGAGAGGGCCGACCGCGATCCCCGTCTGATGAGGCTCACCGAGCGCTGGCTGAGGCCCACCGTTCGCGACTGCTCCCACGAAGGCGTCGAGCTTCGGATAGGCCGTCCCGATGAAGCTGGCGAGCACAGCAAACGGCGTCCGCGCCGGCCCACCAGCTGACGTTCGCGTATGGAACTTTGGAGCGAGCTGGCGAAGCTGCTCGCGCCGTCCCCTGACCACCGACTCAGCCATCGGGCTGCCAGGCTACGTCCGATCAGCGGACAGTGACCCTGAGTGCGCGGCCGAGGTCGCGCGACGCAGGTTGGTGTGCCGGGGCTGCCCCACTCCGGACCCCTCGAGCTCGCGCGCCTGCCGCAGCAGCCACTTCGGTCGAGTACCGGGGTGAGACTGTCCGCACCCCCTACGCGGTCGACGGCAACCCGTTCCTGACTATCCCGGAGAACCTCAAGGTCCTGCGACCATGAACACCGCGGACCGGTCGATCTCGATCATCGACTACGCGATCCGCCGCCGGTTCGACTTCGTCGAGCTCGGCGCCTCCCGTGACGCCCTGGACGACTTCCAGATCCGCGAAGGCCAGGGGCTGGACGCGACGGAGCGCATCCTCGCTATCGAGCACCCGGTCGGCCAGCATCATCAACGACGCTGAGGTGAGGATCGGGAAGGCGATCAGGACCAGGACGCTGGTGACGAGCATGTTCCAGGTGAAGATCGGCATCCGGAACATCGACATGCCGGCGCCCGCATGGCCAGGGTGGTGGCGACCACGTTGAGCGCGGCCAGGATCGTTCCCGTGCCGGTGAGGACGATGGCCACCAGCCACAGGTCGTGGCCGATGGCCGGGCTGCGGATGGCCTCCGACAACGGGGCGTAGCCTGTCCATCCGAAGGCGGCGGGGCCGTCGGCGGTGAGGAAGCCCGAGACCATGGCGAGCCCACCGAACAGGAACAGCCAGTATCCGAGCGCGTTGAGCCGGGGGAAGGCCATCTCCCGAGCCCCGATCTGCAGCGGCACCAGGTAGTTGGCCAAGCCGAAGGCCACCGGGACGATGAACAAGTACATCATCACGTGCTGTCGATGCGAACGATCTTCCGGTGCCGCGACCTGGACCGGTCACGACGCTTCTGGGAGGACGCGTTGGGCCTCAGCGTGGCCCGCGAGTACGGCCGCGACGGGGAGATCCTGGGCGTGGTCCTCTTCGCCGGGG